>DATJWQ010000056.1:0-92173 GCA_035501175.1 Verrucomicrobiia bacterium
CAAGGACTACGGCCAACTCACCCATGCCGCTCGCCGCGCCTTGGCCCGGATGCGCCGTCGCCCAACCCTGGTTCAATCCTTCTGGAAACAGGCGGAGCTGTTTTGAGTCCAGTTGTCACTATATTATGCAAAAATCAATAGCTCGCTGACGGTGATGCTGGTAATGCGAACGGAATCGTCGCTAGGTTCGATGTCGTAGCGCTCGGCCAAACCCTTCACCCAATCCACGGAGAATTTCTGCAGTGCCAATTCCACTGGACGAAGGTTCTCTCCGGCGATTTGGATTTCGTGAGTATCCGAGCGAAGCCGAACCATGTCGTGCTCGTTTCCGGGCTCGAATCGTACAAACGCGAGACGAGCGTATGGGAACACGTACGAGCTTCCATCAGCTAATTCCACCCGCAGAGCCTGCGTCTGATAGTCCCGGCTCCAGCATGGCTGACTTCGGCGATTCTCGGGCTGACTGGACTTGATCATCCCACCTTGATTCCTTGAGTTTGTCTGAGAGCCCGTTGTCGCAGCTTGCCATGAGCGTTGAGCCTGGCTTGCCGAAAGCCCTCAGCATAAGACCGGTTGCGCCGGCAGCGCGCCTTTAACCACCGAGGAATGCCCAGCCTGCGCAGGTAACTGTCGTTCGCCAGATCGATTGCCAAGGTTCGGTCACCAGACTGCAGGATATTCTCACGCAGTTGCGCCTTGTCGCTGGTGAAGATGGTAATGCCTTTACGCCCACGAGAAATGGTCACATACCATTGCTGCTGGTTGGTCGCTGCTTGGACAGCGGAATCGGAGAACAACACGTGATCGACTGTTTTCCCTTGCGACGCATACGACGTAATGGCAAAGCCGCGCACGAAATGCCGATAGTTCTTCTCGACGATTCGTCCATCGGTCAGTCTGATTCGTCCGTCAGCCCCGACGTGTTCCACGGTAACCAGTTCACCATTGGCAAGGCGCTGCCCCTTACGCGTGCGATCGTTGGTTTTTAATTGCAGGCGGTCACCGGCAGCGAGAGCGAGTTCCGCAGGTTGACAGACGGTGAGCCGATCCGCGAACCGAAACGGAACCGTGCGAATCTTGTCTGAACCCTCCAGAATCCAGCCTCTTTCGCTGATGGCCAACAGCCGAAACGTCTGACCTTTCTGAAATCCGCCAGCATTCCGGTTCAGCACCAAGACCGTATCATCTTTGTAGAACCGACGGTCTCGCTTCTGGGCGTCGGTCAAATCAACCGTTTCCAGCGCGGTCACGCTTCGATCTTCGACACCCAAGAGACCGCGCGATTTGAGCGTGGACCGCACCTGCTCATTGACCCGTTGAATCTCCGACCAGGTTTGAGACACGACCACGACGGACTGGCGCTGTCCCGCCAAAGTCACATATCGCTCGGCAAGACGCTCGGCTTGCTCGTGCGGTGGGCAAACTACGATCTCCCCTTGACGATCCAGACGACGAAATGACGCGGCGAGATTGCCTTCTGAGGCTTCTTGCACAGCTTGCTTGTATTGGCTAATCCGCTCCCGTTCACCCGATGTCTTTCCGCGAGCCGGGTCTTGGCGTCGAATCGTGGTCAGTTCGATAGCCTGCAAGGTGGAATACTTTTCAATGGCCCGCAACGCATCCGAGGCTTCCACCGCACCGTGTTGGCGAGTGTCGCCGGAGAGAATCACTCGCCCCTCGTTGCCTTGCGCAAGGCTCAGTAGCTCATGCATCTGCCGACCGCCGATTTGCCCGGCCTCGTCAACCAGCAGCACCCCACCGCGCGGCAGCGAGCCGCGAGTGAGAAACCCACTCACTGTTTGCGCACCTTGGAAGCCGTCGCGTTCCAAGTCCATGACCTGTTGGCGCTGCGGAGCGACCGCGATGACCGTAGACCCGGCTTGTCGTAAAGCGCCGTACACTTGCCGTAACGCGTAGCTCTTGCCAGTGCCAGCCCCGCCGCGAAACAAGGTGACGAAGTTGCGCGACTGCAGGATGCGTTCGACGGCCTGGCGTTGCTCGGAATCCAAGCTAGCATTCTGGATCGAGTGTCCACAGCACAGTGGCGCACATCGACGAATGCCGTCCCGTGCCAAGCACACAATCTCCCATTCGCGGTCAATCACTCCCCTCGTTGTGATCCGGCCCGGATGGCGTTTGTAGCGGACGTAGCCGCGCAGGCCCGTCGCGGCCTGAATTTCAGTCAACTCCACGTTCTGCCCGCGTACATGTTCCAGCGCATGCCGCCACAGTTCGTGTTCCAGCACCACCGAACGGCGTTCAAACAGATGCTCCTCAGCCCACGCGACAGCCCGTTCCGCCAGCGATTCGCTCGGTGCGATGGGCGCCGCTGGCTCAGTGGCCAATCGGCCCAGCGACGCTTTCTCCTCGGCGGTCAGTTGTCCGTCCCAACTGGCTCGCAATTCCGGCAGGGTGATGCCCTTGATCTTGCGAGCCCGTTCCTTGTGGGCGACATGGTCGCGGATGACGGCGACGTTGCCGGTGGCTTTCTCTGGTTCACGCTCCAGCAACTCCCGGGTCTTCCGGTCAATCTCTTGGTGCCGTTTCGAGAACTTCTCAATCAACGCCGGCGACACCCCCTTGATCTCAAAATCCCCGCGACGTTGGTTCTCGATGCCGTAGCCGAATTGGCGCAGACGCCGGGACAACTCGTGGTAATAGACGTTCTCGATGAACTTCTGCGCGGACAGCATGTCGTGATTCTGGAGCGCCTTCCAACGCGCCTCGACCGAATCGAATGTCGCGTTGAAGATGATACAGTGCGTGTGCAACTGCGGATCAAGAGCACGCGATGTGTCGTGACGGAATACGGCGGTCACGATGTTCCCTGTCGTTCGATCCGTGCATTGACCCCTCTTGCGGACGCGCGTCGCGGCGAAGGCTTGCAACTGGCCGAGTGCTGCCGCGACGGCTTGTTCGTGCGCTTCGGCAATGCGCGGGTCATGGCCCACCAAGGCAGCGATGGATACCGACTTGGCTGGCGAAAACGTGAAATCGTAGAATACGCGCCGATTCGTGTTCTGACGAGGCCGACCATCCGGGCCAATCTCCGAACGCGTGGTATTCTGGCGCAGTGTCAACTTCTCCCCGGTCTTCGGATGAAGGTTCTCACAGAGACGGACGAAATCGTCCTGCCGTGTGACACCCGACAGACCCAGTTTCCCGGCTCCCTGGCCATACCACTGCCCCAAGACCTGCTGACCTTCGGCGTAGTAGTCACCAACGCTCAGGTGCTCCGAGAAGTACTCCTTGGCGTCACCAAGTCGGTATTGTGCCTTGGTAGTAAGCATGGGTAAGCGACTAGAGTCGAGACGGAGGGCGGCTCGTGTTAAGCCGGCCACACGCGGTTTGTTCACTGTTCAATGTCTTCACAGGCCATTGCTCTTTCATGAATCGCGCACGCGAGACTAACACGGGTGACATCGACATTTCGGAGTCCACCACAGTCGCATGTTGCCAAGTGTAGCTGTGAATTTCTTCGGTTAGCTTTGCTTGCGCAAAATTCTTCATTTTGTGCTGGACAGCTTTCGAAGACCCTCCAGGAGATCGGGCCTGACGCCGAACAGTGGCAGGAACCACATGTGTCAATCTTGCCCTTTCCCTGCTGAATGCCCATGTTCACGATGGGCAGTGTGCCCGAAAGAAACAGATCGCACGTGTAGTTGCTACACAAGCTAACGACTGTCGCGGGCTCATAACGCCAACTATGCAAATGGGTCTCATAGTCGCGAGCATAGCCCGAAGCAGCGCTCACAGTGTTCGCGGTGGCGAACAAAGTAGACTGGCCAAGCGTGGCATTCCCGCCGAGATCCACGACTGACGAAGGCCAGTTATTAAACCCTTGATACCGCAAGATGGGACAAGAGTCCTCACCCACGCTTGAACTGGCCTGCTTTCTTCGTGTCTGACAAACGCGGAGCAGACCCGAATACAGGCCAGCCCAAGTGACGGTCGCAGTCAATCGGCACACTCAACACCCGCTCCTCATCGCCGCTGCTCTGCCGTCTCCCTGCGTAGACGACAACGCAGTACGACTCTGTTCCGCTCTCCGATTCGGATCGTGCGCTCAGTGTGCTTCCGACGTGACCATGGCTGACCCAATTCTGTCCACGGTCGTACCACCTTCTGACCTGACTTGAATCAGCCTGTGTCCACGATCTTTCCAGTCTGTGTCCAATTTGTTTCCACGATCTGTACGCAGACTTGCTATACATGAAACCACGAAACGTCACGCACAGGCCAGGGAAACCTCACGGATGGTGCACGCATACGTTACGCACCCGGTAACGCACGTCTTACGCAATGGTCGGGTTTCTGCCGCCGTACCGGCAACGCATTCGATCCGCGATTTGCGAGTCATAGAAACTCCACTCGCTGTGCACAAACCTGCACGGGGTCTCCCCTCCTATGCGGTTGGGTTACAGATCGGACGCTCTACCCCTTGAGTTCACAAGGTGCTTTTTTGCGCACAGTATCCGCGCATGGTACGCGGGATTTCCGCAGAATTTCTGAGGTGGATTCGGCGGATGTCCGCGTCGTTGACCTTGCCGTGAACATCTCGTGAGCGCAGTCGGACCACTCTGCGACCAGGTTACAGTCTTAAGCAGTCCACAGATGTGTCAATCCACTACCACAAACTTTCCACGAACAGTCCACAGTCAGTTCGATCTCTGAACGACCGGCCTTCTTCGATAGTCCGAGCCGACTCCGTGCAATGTCCGCGCACGGTCCATCTCAGCGAACAACCTGCGATCTCATCCGATCCGTGCTAACGGAACGGCAAGTCCACAAGTAAGCCATGCGCAGGACGTGCTATCCCCCAACCGCTTCCCCGCTTTGGACGGTTGCTCTATGCTGATGATACCCTCATGATGCTGCCCATCTTTTCAGCATCTCAGCAAACTGGCAGGTTTCGTACAGAACCGTGATTTACGTCTTTGAACAGGCCCTGCGAGGTCGGGTCAACGCCTGTATCGTCGTGCAAACACAGACACTCAAACCCTGCTTAACGTCGTTCATCCCTCGCATGACCGTGACGCATGCGGAATTTTTGGAGGAAGAACACCGCGACAAACAGGAGGAATGCGCTCAGCACGATGCCGGGTCCTGGAGGAACGTTCGACATGTTGGATACCACCATCCCGGCCACCGTCGCCGCGACGGCGACCACAATCGAGAGCAACAGAATCATCACTAGGCTGCGCGCGGAAAGCGTCCCGACCGCGCCGGGGAGAATCAGCATGGCCGTGACGAGCAACGCGCCCACCACCTTGATCGACAGCACCACCGTGGCGGCCACGAGTGCCAGCAAACCATACCGCGGCCACCCGGTCGGAACGCCAGAGGCCTGCGCGAGTTCTTCGTCGAACGTCCACGCGCCCAGCCAGCGCCAACAACAGCCGCAGCCCACTGCGATCAGCACGGCCAACCCCAGTAACAGCCGGCATTCCAGCACGTTTACGGCTAGAATGCTGCCGAACAAAAAACCCTCCAGATTGGCCGTATAGATTTGACGCCAGGAGAGCATCAGGATTCCCAACGCAAAGGAGGCGATGAAACACGCGCCCACAGCCGTGTCGGCATGGAGACGTTCTTCGGATGAGAAATAGGCGATGGCCAGCCCGACTCCGCAGGTGAACACGAAACTGGCGGTGTAACTGGCCAACCCCGGTGTCGGGCCGGTTTCAAACAGCACCAAACCCATCGCCAATCCGCCAGTTGACGCGTGCGCCAGTCCATCGGCGGAAGATGACAGCCGTCGCAGCACGACAAAGGGCGACAGGATTCCGCATGCTACGCTCATCAAGAAACCGGCTACCAGCGCGCGTTCCAAGAAACCGTAATGCCAGAACGCGTCGAGTTGCAGAAACCCGCTAATCACGGGCGGTCCTCCCCGGCGGACTTGCCGGCATACGCCGCGATTCCATCGGCGATAGCCCGGGCCAGAACCGCGCGATACTCTGGTGTAAGAATCTTTCCTTCTTCAGCGCGATTACTGAGAAATCCGCCCTCAACCAGAATGGCCGGGCAGGTTGCGTACCGCAGCACATAGAACCGGGCGCGTCGGACACCGCGGTCGTTGGCATGGGTCGCTTGCAACAGGGATTTCTGGACGCAGTGCGCCAGCCAGACATTCTGCTCGTCAAAGCGGTTGTTCGTCACGGCTGTGTTGGCGTTGGCGGTTTCCGCGTCGCCCTCGATGGAAGCGTGCGCGGTCGTCGACGCTCCGGCCGGTGGGACACAATACGTCTCGATGCCATCCGCCGTTCCTCCGGCGTTGAAGTGCAGGCTCACGTAGAGATCCGCGTGTTCCGACCGGCAAAATTCCACTCGCTCTTCCAAGGCAACAGTGACATCGCTGGTACGCGTCATCAACACCCGGAGGCCGTCGACCGCCTCCAGGTCACGCTCTACCTGCTTGGCCAGATCGAGCGTCATGTCCTTTTCGCGACTGTGCGCGCCGTGCGTGCCCTCATCGCGTCCGCCATGTCCGGGATCAATGACAACAATGCACGTGCTCGGCACCGCCGGCGCTCTCCCGCGGCGTAAAACCGGATCAATCGTTTTCAGGATGTCCAACGGTGTCACCCAGAACTCGCCACGGGCAAACAGCACCGGCGTGCTCAGCCAATGCCCCACTCCATCCAGTTGAATCTCACTGCTGTCGGCTTCCAGAACCAAGTGGGTTGCATCCGTCCGGTACTCGATCCGTTTCCCATCGTCGCGAGTTCCGTGGCCAAGGTGATAGTAACTGGCGAGGTCGCCGACCATAACGTATGACCGGTCTTCAAGTTGATGCGATCTGAGGGTATGTGAATCGCCAAACACCGTCGAACATAGCAAGACGACAACACAAATCGCCCCGAGGGCGGCCGCTCTCATGCGGGGATTTCTTCTTCAAATCGCAACAACCGGGCGCTGTTCAGCAAAACGAAGAAAGCGCCGAACTCGTGGATGAACGCCGCGACGATCGGGCTAACCCAACCCAGACTGCTGGCAACAATCGCCACCATGACGAACAGAAACCCGGCCAAGAGGTTCATGTGGATAATCTGCAACGTGCGCCGCGACAAGGCCAGCAGCACTGGCAGCCGGCCAATGTCATCAGTCATCAAGGCTGCATCGGCGGTCTGGATAGCCACATCACTGCCGAGCGCGCCCATCGCGACGCTCAAATCACCGGCGGCAAGCGCGGGGGCGTCGTTGACGCCGTCACCGATTACCAAAACGCGGTGGTCTTGCTCCTTCAGCTCCTTGACGACTTCGAGTTTATGGTGCGGCAAACACTCGGCGTGGACTTCACGGATTCCCAGGTTGGCCGCAACCGCTTCGGCAACGTTCTTGCGATCACCCGTGAGCATGATGAGGCGTTTGATGCCAAGGCGACCGAGGTACGCGGCCATGCTGCCCGCTTCAGCGCGAACGCTGTCGCTGAGGTAAATCGCGCCGGCGAGTTCGCCGTTCACGGCGAGATGCAGGACGCTCAAGTTATGCGCCTCGTGCGAGTCCTGATTGATGGACACGCCTTGTGCCACCAGCCATGAAGCGCGGCCCAGAAGCACTCGGCGTCCGTCGAGTTGAGCCGACACGCCATGGCCGTGCGCCTCTTGAACAGAGGTGACTTCGAGCAACGCCAATTTGCGGGTTTGCGTCTCGGTCACGAGGGCGCGAGCCACCGGATGAGAGGACTGACTTTCTGCACTGGCCGCAATCACGAGTAACTCCTGTTCGCTCAACACGCCGACGGGTTGGATGCGTTCCACTGACAATTGTCCCGTGGTCAACGTGCCGGTTTTGTCGAAGACGACAGTATCAATGGACGCCGCCTGTTCGAGAAAACGCACGCTTTTGATCAGGATGCCGAGTCGCGACGAGCACGCCAGCGCGGCGATCATCGCCGCCGGACTGGCCAAAATGAAAGCACATGGGATGCTGACAATGATCACCGAGATGGCACGCGTGGCGTCGCGTGTGAAGAAAAGTACGAAGCCGCTAATAATGAGGATCAACGGCGTGTAGTAGCGGGCATACTCTTCCGTCAGCCGCATGATCGGCGCCCGTGAGGTTTGTGCTTCCTCCACGATGTGACGCACGTGTCCCAACACCGTCTCCTCACCGGTTTTGACGACCTCAATTTCGATGGAACCCGTGAGATTGGACGTGCCCGCAAACACCTCGTCGCCGGCTTCCGCCTCAACGGGGATGGACTCACCTGTGATTGTTGCCTGATTGATGGTGGAATGGCCGCTGATGACGCGACCGTCCGCGGGAATGGTATCGCCCGGACGCACGCGCACGCGGTCGCCGTGCTCGAGTTGGTCGGAGTCGATTTCTTCCTCGACGTTGTTACGGAGTCGGCGGGCACGGACCTTGGCAAGCGTGGCGAGTTGATCCAGCGCTTCGCGAGCGCCAAGCATGGTGCGCTCTTCCAGTACTTGGCCGATGACGAGGATGATAGCAACCACGCCCCCGGTGACATACTGGCCGATGGCGAAACAGGCGACCACCGCCAGTGTGATAAACTGATCCATGTAAAATTTCGTCGCCGCAAAACCTTCAGATTTCAGCCCGGTGATGGAATCCCAGAGAACGGGCACCGCGACAATCGCCGTGCCGATCATTGCCCAAACGGTAGCGACGTCGTGCTGGTCGGGCCGAAACAGACGGATCAGGCCGTCAATAACGAGGCACAACGCGCCCAACAACACCAGGCTGAGACGGAAGCGTAGATTGCTATCATCACCATGATGACAGCAACCGGCGTCGGCAAGATGCGTGTGCTCGTGAGGATGTCCATGATCATGGTGATCGTGGTCGTGATTGTGAACGTGTGGGTGAGCATGGCCGTGATCATGATCGTGCTCATGCTCATGAGTGTGTGGGTGTGCCTCGGTTGTCATTCTTGGTCCCGGATAATTTGCGGCGTGGGAGGCAACTGCGAACCGTAACTGGGTTGCAGAAACAGTTTGAGACTGCCGCCTGACGGCTGGAAAATTGTGGTGGATTGCATGTGATGCAGGATCGTCTCCATCGCGTCGGCATACAAGCGGGTGCGCATCAATTCCGGCGCGATCCGGTACTGCTGGTCGATCGCCTCGAAAGCCGCCGCCTCGCCAGTCGCTCTGGCCACCAAATCCTGCGCGTAGGCGTTCGCTTCCTGTTTGAGGCGGTAGGCGGCGGCGTTGACACCAGGCAACTCGGAAGCGCGATAACTGTCGGCCTTTTCGATGAGGGTGCGCGACTCCACCTGGGCGCTCACAACGTCTTCAAAGGCCGACAACACCTGGTGCGCGGGAATGATCTCGCGCACTTCGAACGCCAGCAACTGCACGCCCAGCCCTAGTTGGTCAAGCTGCGCCTGCGCCCCGCGCATCGCTTGCGCCCGCAGCGCTTCCAACCCGGAGGCGAGCACGTCGTCCACCTTCATCTGCGCAATGACGGCGGTGGCAGCTTGGTACAAAACCGCTTCGAGCAATGCCGATTGGTTTTTTGCGGTCAGCATATACGCGACAGGGTCGGCCACCTGGTAGCGTACCGAGAATCGTGCCCGAATGATGTTGGCATCGCCGGTCAAGGTGTAACCGTCGCGGACGGGATCCAGTGTGGGACTGATGTAGCCTTCGGCTGACGAGGGGGATTCCCAGGCATCCAGTTGGATTTCCTGAACGCTGCGCGTGGGAACCTTAACCACTTCATCAATGGGCTGCGGCAACGCCAACAGCAGGCCCGATGAGTGCAGGCCGGGTTGCAGTTTGCCAAAGCGCAAGACAAACGCGGTCTCGTTTGGCCCGACGACGGTCACACCCGAAACGAGATAAATCACCGTCAGTAGCAGCAGCCCCCAGCGCAGGAGCTTCACGCTGGATTTCATTGCCTGCAGCACGGCCGCGGCACCGAATCCGATGTCTTGCTCTGGATGGCGGTCAGTCATTTCATTCGCCCTTGAGCGCAGGACGCAGCAAATCGAACGGCGGCGTCGTGGTGTCCAGGACAACCGTTGTGTTGGTGGCGGTGATTTGTTTCAGGGCATCCAACTCCCGGAGAAATTTGTACAGAGAGGGATCTTTTTCGTGCGCTGCGGTATAGATGTGCGCTGCTTCAGCCTCCGCTTTGCCGCGGGTTTCTTCGCTGTACTTGCTGGCGTCGGCAAGGATCACCACCTTGTCGGCATCCGTTTTCGCACGGACTTCGTCGGCCTGTTGTTGTCCCTCGGCCCGGTATTGCGCGGCGAACTGCGCCCGTTCCGCCCGCATCCGCTCGAAGACAAACTGGGTGTTGGCTTCCGGCAGCGTCAGCCGCTTGATGCCGACCTGTTCTACGGCGACCCCAAAGGATTGCTTCGCCTGCTGGGCCACGAGGTCGGTGATCGTGTGCTCAATCTCTGGGATTTTGACTTCGTCGCGATTGGTGGAGACGAGCTGGCTGAAATTGTAGCCGCCAAGCACGGTGTTGCGGGCGCTGGTGACCAGACCGTCGAGCTTGCTCCGCGCGTTGTCCGCGCTGCCGAGTGACTGGAGGAACTTGAGCGGATCGTCAATGCGCCAGGCGACATACACGGGAATGATGACGTTGCGCTTGTCGCGCGTGAGCGCTTCGGAGATGCGGGCATCGTAGAAATCGAGACGCGCGTCGAAGCGGTTGACGGTCTCGATCGGCCAGGGCCATTTGCCATATAGCCCCGGCTCGACGAGCACCCGCACCGGCCTGCCGAAACGGGTGAGCACGATGCGTTCGTTTTGGCGGACCTGGAACGTCAGCATGACAAATAGCAACAGTGCGCCGACCAATGCGCCAATGAGACCGCGAATGATGATTTGCGTTTTCATAAATAGCCGAATGATTATGGCAGCGGCAGTCCTCCCAAGCCTCGCAGGTCGAGATAGAATTGCCCATTGGTGGCGGCACCACCGGTGAGCACCACCTTCTGTGGTTTGTCCAGCGCTCGTTCCAGCGTTTCCAATCGCAGCCGCAGGCGAAACAGGTTCGTATTCGCAGCGTCCGCAGTGGCCAGTATCAAGAACCGGGCGGATTCACCCTCGGCCAGCGCGGTGCGCTGCTTGAACATTGCATCCGCCTCGGTGCGCAGGCGGTTGGCCTGCTGCCCGGCCTGAGCCATCGTTTGGAAATGATAGGTGTCGGCGTTATGAAGGTCCGCCACCTTTTCTTCCTCGGCGCTGATCACATCCTGAAACGCCGGGGCGACCGCCACGGGCGGATGGATGTCTTTCAACCCTACGAACACAATCTCCAATCCGAGATGCATATGGTCCACTTCTTGTTGCAGCGACTGCTTCAGGGCCTGGCTAATCGCCTGGCGTTCGACGGTCATCACGCGAAAACTGTCCCGCGCCTCTGTGACCGCCAAGAGTTGACGGTACGCCAAACTCGTCAATGCCTGTTGCGCATCCGTCGTGGTTTTTAGATACGCGAGCGCGTCCTTGATCCGGTAATAGATCGGCACGCTGATCGAGAGCATTTCCTCACCATTGCCGACTAGCAGATTCTGCTCGCCTTCATAATGAGTCTCCGTCCATAACGCTGGCCCCCCCAAGTCATGCTCGAACCCCAACGCGATTTGTCCGACCCGTTCGGTGGGGACGATTTCAATCATTTCCGCCGGCCATGGCCATGTCACGTACAACCCGGGTTCCAGTGCCGGCGCAAGATAGCGCCCCCATCGCACACGCACCCCTCGGCTTTGCGTCGGCACGGCGGTAAAACACGTGGATAACCAGACAAGAATGATGCCCAACAGGATGATCGGTTCGATTGTCCCGCGCAGGAATTCGGACACCCAGCTTTCGCCCACTTTCACGCCAAAGGATGTTTCAACATGATGCACAAGCGCATCCCACGGGCTTCCGCGTCTAAAAAACGCATCCAAGACCAAGCCACCGCCCAGTGGTGGGACCTCTTGTCCTGCGGAGCGGGGCTGAAAGGCTGCCATGCCCGCTCGGACCCCGGCATCAACCACGAGCAATGATGTCAGCAATCCGATCACTGGCCCGAGCCACAGCCCAAAATCGTGACCCATATACAAGAATGCGAACAAACAGGCCGCGATGATCAAGCAGATCCAAAAGCCAAGCCGGGCCAGATGCAAAGGCGCATTGAGCTTCGGCGTGCCCTGATGTAACTCAATCTGTGATCCGTATCGGCCCAAAAAATACAGGGCAAAGCTGATCCCCAGAAACAAAATGCTCCCGAGCCGAAGCAGGGAAGCGGAATCGACAGACAACAGAGTTCTCGTGAGCAACGCTGCTTGAATGGGGCCGATTAGCAGGAGTACGCCGACGACAAGGCAAATGATTTCTCCTCGGCGTTGAAACCAATGGAACAAAGACTGGCGCTCGATCCGTGGACCTTCGTCTGTTGCGTCGGTTGGCTTCTGGTCGCGCGATACTTCGGACCAAACGTTTTTTACCGGCGTTTGGGAGGCGCCCATGTCGCGCAACTCAACCAGTTCAAACCGGAAGTATAAAAAGTGAATCAGGCTGACGATCATTCCCCAGCCAAGGAAGCTAACAGCCCCCCAGAACAGCCCGGTTTTCAATTGGACGGCCAAAATGATCGCGGCAATCGTCGCCGCGCAGAATCCTCCCAGCAGCCATTGGGACGCGGACGCCAAGTGCCTGACCCGACCTAGATTATCCTCGGGCTGTGGCGGTTGGGAAGGAGGGATTGGCATCATTCAACACTCGACCGATGAATCTGTTCTCGGAGTAAATCCACGGCATAGTTTTGCACGATCCAGTTGAGCATGTCGATAAACCATTTTTGACAGCCGCAAGCATGCGGTTGTTCAATCTCTTGAGAGTCATCGTTCGTGACCGCAAGATGAGCGAGCACCCGTTTACACATGGTCGTGATCCTTCCACCGCTTCATTGATTCTTCGTGCAAGTGGCGAGGTCGGAGCAGCTTCGGAATAACTCCGTATCGAGGGCCAAACAGATAGGCTAAAACGAAGCCCAAACCGAGAACCAGTACAATTGCCGGGCCAGAGGGCAAATCAGCCCAGTAGGAAAGCATCAGCCCGGCAACAGCTCCCCCGACACCCAGCGCAGCCCCCCCCCAGACCATGACCGCGAATGAATCCGAGAGGAGATAGATCGTGGCGGCGGGCAGGATGAGCAAGCCGAGTGAAAGAACGATGCCGACGGCCTGCAGCGATGAAATCATGGCGACAACCATTAGCGCGATGAGCAGGTAATCGAACCAGGCGACACGGATTCCCAACGAAAGCGCCACGGCAGGATCGAACAGGACAAGCAGCAGTTGACGTTGCACAATCGCCAAGATCAAGAGAATGATCGAACTCAGGGCATACGTCAGACAGAGATCCATGTTGGAAAGGCCAAGGACATTGCCAAACAGGAAATGACTCAAGTCCACTCGGACAGGCGAATATTTGAGTAGAATGATGCCAACGGCGAAGGCGATGACATAGAGTGCGCCAATCGAGGTATCATCCTTGATGCGTGAACTGCGGGAAATCATTTTGCCGCCGACCACGACCAGCAGCGCGGCAACGAGTGCCCCGACGAAGAGGCCCATGGGTTGCAATCCCCAGATCAGAACGCCGGTCGCAACCCCGGGCAGGAGGGAATGGGACAACGCATCAGCCAGCAGTGCATGCCGCCGCAAAACAATGAAGCCACTCAGGTACCCATTGGTGAATCCAATGAGTAGACAGCCCAAGAGGGCCTTTTGCATAAACTCAAAATGAAACGGTTCGAGAAGCCAATGCATTTAATGAGCGCTCGTCACGATTTGAGTCGCGTAGGCGCGGTCGATGTTTTGCAGGTTAAATGCCGCTTCCAAGGAGCCAAAAGCCACCAGTTCTCCGTTGAGTAAGATGACTTGATCGAAAAGGTTGGGCACCGATTTCAGGTCGTGGTGCGATACAAGGACCAACTTCCCTTGTGTCACCATCGTCTGCAGGATAGCGTGGAAGTCGGTTTGGGCATTGGTGTCGAGACCGGTAAATGGTTCATCAAGGAGGTAAAACTCGGCCTGCTGGGCATAAGCGCGGGCCAAAAACGCTCGTTGCTGTTGTCCGCCGCTGAGAGCGCTGATTTGGCGGTCCGCCAAACGTTCCAGACGGCTCACCCGCAACGCCTCCTCCACAATGGTCTGGTCTCGGTCAGAGAATAACCCCCAGGCCCCCAACGTGGCGAAACGCCCCATTTCGACCATGCCCCGGACCGTGATGGGAAAGTCCCAGTCGATCAGACCCCGTTGTGGTAAATAGGCGATTTGACCGACCCGATTTTTTGCGTGGTGCCCTTCGATTTCAACGGAACCAGTTTCAATCGGAACAAGACCCGTGAGCGCCTTAATCAGGGTAGTCTTGCCGGCGCCGTTGGGGCCCAGCAGACCAATGCAGTGACCACAAACCAAATCCAAATTGAGATGATGGATGGCCGGAATCCGGTCGTAGCTGACGGTCAAATCTTTGACAAGGAGATGATGACTGGACACGTTGGATTAGGGTTTGGTCGGAAGAACGGTGACCAGTTCGGTCAGTGTTCGCGTTCCCCAGAACGTTTGGTCAGCCAGCACATCACTGGAGGACTCGACTTTGATTTCCACCGCAGTACGTGGCGTATCGGCGGGCCAATTCACTTTGAGCAACAAATCCGTTCCTTCCTTGGGCAGGCTAACCGGCCAAGCAGCGGTAAACTCAGTAGTCGGGCCTTCTCCTGAAACAATCGATTTTCCCAAGTTCGTGAGGTCGAAGGATTTAGGAGCCTGGGCAAAGACCGCCGTCACCCTGAGAGTTTTTGACGCAGCGGTTGCCTGCTGGATGGTGCGTTCAGGCGAACTATCCGCATGCGTCAGCCGCCAGACTGGCAACCCCATCAGGATTACACCAAACGCGACCAACATGATTCTGATCCAGGGATTCCCGCGCATGAAATTACTGCAAACTCTCTACAATAGTCGTCACATTGTGTTTCATCATATCGATGTAGGTTGTGGCTTCCTTGTCGCCCAAGCCATCGGCGTACAATTCGCCGCCAATCTTTGCGCCAGTTTCGCGCGTGATGGCGGCAATGACTTTGGGGTTTTCAATATTCTCGAAAAAGACCGCTTTCACCCCCTGGTCCTTGATGGTCTGAATCAGGTCAGCCACTTTTTTCGAGGATGGCTCGTCTTCTGTGCTGACGCCCTCGATGGAATAAATCTTGAAGCCAAAATCACGGGCGAAGTATTGAAACGCATCATGCGAGGTGACGAGTTTGCGTCTGTCGCGAGGCAAGGTCGCAATCTTTTCCTTGGCCCAGGTATCCAGGTCGGCCAGCTTGCCCAGATAAGTTGCCGCATTCGTTTCGTACTCTTTCGCGTGGTCCGGATCAGCCTTAATCAGGGCATTCTTGATCACCTCCGTCGCTTTCTCGACATTGGCGATGCTGTGCCACCAGTGGGGATCTTCAATCTCCTTGCCGTCGTCCACCATGCGCAAGGAGGGAAACGCCTTGCCGCAATCAACAAACGTGGCTTTGGGGGCGCTTTCCTGAAGTTTGGTCAAATAGCCCTCAATTCCCTTGCCCGTCAGCAGCACCAAATCCGATTCACTGACCTCCTTGACGTCGCTCGGCGAAGGTTCAAACTCGTGGGGGTCAACTCCCGGTTTAACGATGGGAATGAGATCAACGTTAGTCCCCCCAATATTCTTGGCGAGATCGGTCGTGATCGTCGAAAAGGAGGTGACTTTGAGTGTCGCCGCCTGGCTGATGGCGAGCGAAGACAACAAGATGCCAGCAATACGCAGGATCGATTTCATCCGGCCAGATTAGCACGCGAGCCGTTATTATGCAAACAATTTGCGTTTATGATCCGTGGCCAGCGGTACGACACCCCGCAAAAGTCTCAGACAAACACAACTCGGCCGTCTTCCGTTCCAACCGCCAATGACTGCCCCGGCAGCCACGCGAGATGCGCAACCGGTGCGCCGGTCTCCAACAGGCCGAGTGGTTGCTCCCCGTTGACTGGCCGCCAGACAAACACCCGGCCATCTGCGCCACCACTGGCGAGCAAATTCCCGGCCGGTTGAAATGCCAGCGCGCTCACCAAGTCCTGATGCCCTTCCAATTGGACTGGCCTACGCCCAGACGGCCCCTTGCCGGAGCAATCCCACAGACAGACGGTCGCGCTGCCGTCCGTCGCCAACCACCGCGAAGTGGCGTCCCACGCTAACGCCCGCACTTTCGTCGGAAACCCGGTCATCTCCAGGTCTTCGCCGCTCTTCGTGATCCACAAATGCACACAGCCATCCTGTTGGCCGGCGGCCAGATATTTCCCATCGGGCGACCAGGCGAGCGACAGGCTCGACCCTTTCCACGGCAGCCGCCGCACCGGGTCGGCGCGTTCGGGATTCCACAATGTCGCGCCGCCATACGCCGCCGTGATCAAGCGCATCCCGCCATCCGGTCGCCACGCCAGACCCGCGATTGTGCTGGCGTGATCCGCGCACTCACGCGACAATTTCCCCGGTGTGTCCCAAAATCGTAGTGATTTCCCGGCGGCAGTGGCCAGCAGCCTGCCACTGGCCTGCCATTGCACATGCTCCACCCAACTGGAGCCGCCCTTTTCTGCCGCCAATTGCTGCCCCGTGCAGGCGTCCCACCAACGGACCATTCCGTCCTGTCCGCCACTGGCCAAAATCGTTCCGTCTGGACGCCAGGCGATTGCCAGCGTCCCCTGCGCGTGCCCGGCCAAGGTGGCGATGACCCGGCCGGTGCCGGCTTCCAATAATTGAATCGGCCCGTCCAACCCGGCCGCGGCCAATTGCCGGCCATCGGGCGAGCCTGCGAGCGCACTGACACAATCACCGAGTTGCGCCTCCCAGCGCGGTTTTAACCGCGCCGCCGCCACCGGCCTCGCTAGCTCAGGCATGACTGAAAACCCTTATTCAATTCAGCGCGATCGAGATTACGGCCGATAAAGATGAGTGCGTTGTGGCGCGATTCCGTCCCCCAAGCCCGATCTTGCTTTCCGTCGAACAACATGTGGACTCCCTGAAAGACAAACCGGTTAGGACTGCCTTTCATGCTCAGCACACCTTTCATCCGGAAGATGTCTGCCCCCTTCTCACGCAGCAATTTGCTCAACCATTTGTTGAGCTTCTCCACATCCAAATCGCCCGGGGTCGTGATGCCCACAGAAGTGACCGCGTTGTCATGCACGTGATCGGGTTTGTACACATGCCCGTGGCTGGGGGCGAGCACACGACCCTTCAGCCGCAGTTCCATCTGAAACTCCGACGGCTGATGCTGGGTGAACAACGCGAACGCACCCGGCTCCTTGATCTCGACGCTGAAGCGCGCACCATCCGCACCCAACGGCAACGTCAACAGCCGCTTGCCGGGTTGGATCACATTGCCGCTGGGCACCGGCGCATCGTCGTCGGAAAACAGCAGCACGGCGTCCATCTGCGCCGCCTCACGGGCCAATGCGGTCGGCTCCGAGAGAGGCAGCAATACGATGCTCATGGAGGGATCGGGTCCAGGCTGGAGGGTAAGCTCGTAGTGACTGGCATCGAGCCGATAAACGCCCGACCATTCAAAAGGATATTCCGGCTCCATGAACTTCGGGTCCACCTCCAAGGCGCGACTGAGGTTGAAACCGTGAACATCGAGAACTTGATTGAGGTCTACCGCCGCGTTTTGTGTTCGATGAATACGCGCTGCCGCGTTCATGCTCCGAATCTGGGTTTCCAGCTTGTCGAGTTCCGCTGGCGGAACCAGATCGGTCTTGTTAAGCAACACCACGTCGGCAAACGCGATCTGTTCCTGCGCTTCCTTGCTCGTATTCAGGTGCTGCCAGATGTGTTTGGCATCCACCAACGTCACGATGCCGTCGAGCCGCAGCTTGTCCTTCATCTCATCGTCCACAAAGAATGTTTGCGCGACCGGCCCTGGATCCGCCAACCCGGTGGTCTCAATGAGGATGTAATCAAACCGATCCCGGCGCTTCATCAGGTTGCCGAGGATGCGGATCAGATCACCGCGGACGGTGCAGCAGATGCAGCCGTTGTTCATCTCGAACACCTCTTCGTCGGCGTTGACGACCAGCTCATGGTCGATGCCGACTTCCCCGAACTCATTTTCGATCACGGCAATTCGTTTGCCGTGATGCTCCGTCAAGATGCGGTTTAATAAAGTTGTTTTGCCTGATCCAAGAAAACCGGTGAGGACCGTCACCGGCACCGTTGATAAATCTTTCGTGGTCATAACGGAACCAGAGAATGCCCGTAGCCGCTCCATAATGCAAGTAATTTGCATTTATATATCCGCCATTGACTACAGATCGACGCCGTGAATCGTCACTCTCCTGAGAATCGCATATCTGTGGACACCGCTAGTCGCTTTCGACTGTGCGCCACAGGTTTGTGGAGTGTTTCTTCCCAGCGCCACCAAATCCGTCAAATGCCGCGACTGCCAGCCCATTGTCTTTCCTCATCCGATCTGGTTACCCCTATTTAATGCCGCTTTCGTCTTCGCGGCCGCCGTGCGCAGACTTTCAGCCACCATCTTCGACCGGTGTCAGTGTTCGCCCAGCCTCGGCTAACATAATGCAGATGATATGCAATAATCAGAAATTGTGTTGCATCGTGAGATTGAAATTGCTAGTGAGAGTCTTGCTCACCCCGTTTGGGGGCTGTTGTCCACGCCCCTTTGAAGCCTCATTTCTGCGCGAGGCTGGTAGGAGAAGCTGATTCATAGCGAACTACATTCTTGTGAGGCGAGATCGAAACTGATCGCACAGAGCGGCGCGTACGGTTGTTTGGCCACCCCCGATCGCACTCAGCACAACAGTACATCCATCATTTTCCGTGGACGGATTGGCTCTCGCCTGATGAAATCGCGCCTGATAACCGCCGTGGTCTGCGGGGTTTTCTGGAGCGTGACGCAATACTTCGGGGTCGTTCACCACCATGAACACGACCGGTGCCCCTTCCAAGAGCACAAGGATTGCGCCGCCTGTGAGTGGCAGATCAATGCCGTCACAGATGTCCCCTGTGCCGTCCCGCTAGTCGTTGGCCCTGTCTTGGAAAGGCCACTGGAAGTATTCGATTTCACCTCGTACGCCGCTCCGTCGTTTTCCTTTTCCCTGAGCCGCGCTCCCCCTACCGCTTCGGCATAATCTCATAGTCGCCGTTATCTGAATTCAACTTCCGGCCCTAACTGTCGGCCGGGATAACCTAATTCTCAGGAGAATACTTACGTGAAGAGATGTCTTTGCGGAGTCGTGCTGGCGATGGCGCTTTTGACGCCGTGTGCCGCTCGCGCCGACGGGATGGATAGCGCCCTCGACGCGTTGAAACAACAAATGCAGCAGATGCAACAGCAGATGCAGCAGTTACAGCAGAAGATCCAGGAGTTGGAAGCAACCAAAACATCCGCGCCGCCCGCATCCGTTACGGCGCCCGCCGGGACCGTGACACCGGAGCAGTTGAAGGAAGTGGATGAAAAAGTGGACAAGGTGGTCGAGGCTCAGAAGAAGACCTTGATGAGCGAGTTCAACCCGTCCATTGGGTTCGTCGGAGAGACGATATTTTCGTACCGGTCCCGAAATAACAGCGAGACCGGCAGCGACCGGCCCGGCGGATTCGATGTGAACGAGCGGTCGGTCGAGTTGAACGTGGCGGCGTCGGTGGATCCGTTTGCGAAGGGGTATGTGGTCGCTAACGCTTCCGCGGATGCGGCTACGGGCGAATCCACATTCGGCATTGAGGAAGCGGCGTTGCAGACGACTTCGTTGCCGTGGAATCTCGAACTGAAGGCCGGGCGGTTCTTCGGCGAGTTCGGAAAACTGGAGTACATTCACGATCACGAGTTGCCGTTTGTCAATCGCCCGCTTGCTATCGATCAATACATCGGCGGCGAGTCGCGCTCGGACGGCTTGCAGCTCAACTGGCTGTTACCGGTCGAGCAATACGTCAGTTGGACCGTGGGCGTCGGCGATTCGTTCGGCGGCGATTCCCCCCCGAGCGATCCGGGTGGATTCCGCAGCATTGATGAGTTGAACTTCTGGAGCCGGCTCTCGACATACTTTGACCTGACACCGGATTGGCAGGTCGAGACGGGTGTATCGGGCTTGTTCAACCCCCGCACCAACGACCGCGGGGGTATCGATGCGCAAACGGGTCCCGGCGGAGTGCCGATGACGGAACACGAACGTCGCCTCGGCGGTTTGGACTTCCAGTTGCGCTACATACCGCTACGCGATAATCAATTCCGCAGTCTCACTTGGGGAACGGAATTGCTGTACAGCGACAACCGGTATCTCGCAGATCCCGATGGCACGCCCGGCGACGGCGACGAGTTCAGTAGGTCCGTCGGTTCATTCGGAATGTACTCGTACCTGACGTGGAAGTTTCACCGGCAATGGTCGGCTGGTTTTCTGTTCGACTACGTCCAGAACGCCGCCAATGAACACGATGTCACGTACGCCTACTCGCCCTACGTCACCTGGGCGCTCAGCCACTGGAATCAATTGCGCCTGCAATATACGCACACCCAGCCCGACGCGGCGTCCGGCCTAAAGATCGACGATGCTGTGTACATGCAATGGGCGTGGATTATCGGCGCTCACTCGCACGGCTGGCAACAACGCTAACTGAAGAAAGGAGAGAACAATCATGAAACTATTCCGTTTATTGTTGATGGCCAGTCTGATCGCGTCCGCGGCGCAGGCGAAAATCCGCGTCGTCACGACGCTCACTGACCTGGCGGACTTTACCCGCGAGGTCGGTGGTGATCTCGTGGAGGTTCGCAGTCTGGCGACCGGCATCGAGGATACCCATGGCGTGCCGATGAAGCCGAGCTTTGTTCCGGTGATGAATCGGGCGGATCTCATTGTGCTGGTGGGCTTCGACTGCGAGCACGCGTTTCTGCCGGCGTTGTTGGAGGCCTGCAAGAATCCGAAGATTCAGAATGGAAACATTGGCTACGTGGATTGCGCCAAAGGGATCACACCCGCGGACGTGCCCAAGTCGACGGACCATTCCGAGGGTGACGTACACCCGTATGGTAATCCGCATTACACGCTCGATCCCGTGCTGGCCGAGACGGCGGTCCGGGAAATCTGCGATGCACTTGTGGCGTTTGCGCCGGAACACGAAGCTGAGTTCAAACGCAATCGCGATGCCTACCTCGCCAAGCTCGACGCCAAAATCGCCGAGTGGAAAGCGGAGGTCGCGCCG
Source organism: Verrucomicrobiia bacterium (assembly GCA_035501175.1). Taxonomy (GTDB): domain Bacteria; phylum Verrucomicrobiota; class Verrucomicrobiia; order Palsa-1439; family Palsa-1439; genus Palsa-1439. The sequence goes on from DATJWQ010000056.1 coordinate 21,213, forward strand.
ATCAAGGGCGCGGCGTTCGTTTCGTACCACGAACACTGGCCGTACTTCGCCGAACGTTTCGGCCTGAAGTATTTCGGCACGATCGAACTCAAACCCGGCATCGATCCCACCCCGCGCCACATTGAAGAACTCGTCACTGCGATGAAGGCCGAGCATGTGCCGATCGTGGTTCGGGAACCGCAGTTCCCGGAGAAAGTGCCGAGACTCATCGCGGAGCAAACAGGGGCGACGCTGGTGAAACTACCGATCATGCCGGGCGGCGTGCCGGGTACAGATACCTACATTGAAATGATGGACTACATCATCAAGACTATGGTCGCCGCCGTAAAGAAATGAACACACGGGAAGCGGGCCTGCTCCGATCAGGTTCGGGGCAGGCCCGGCCCAAACGCAACATGACTGGAGCTTTGATCACTTTCGACAATCTGACGATCGGCTACAACAACCAGCCGGTGCTCTCCGGCATTTCGCTGTCCATTGCCGGCGCCAGTTTCACCGCGCTCCTTGGCGCAAACGGTTCGGGCAAATCCACGCTGTTGAAGACGTTGCTGGGGCTACTGCCGCCGATTGCGGGACGCATGCGAATTGATGCCCCGGTGATTTTTGGGTACGTCCCTCAAACAATTCAATTTGATCCACTCTATCCATTGACGGGATTTGACGTGGCGCTCATGGGGGTTTATGAACGCGTCGGCCCCGGCCGTCGAGTCCCGCAGCGGGAACGAGACTTCACTCACGAATGTCTGAAGGCAACGGGTGCGGGAGAATTCGCACGCCGGCGATTCAATGAGCTTTCCGGTGGTCAAAAACAGCGCGTGCTGATCGCGCGGGCCTTGGCCACCAAGGCAAACGTGCTGGTATTGGATGAGCCCACCGCTGGCGTCGACGCGGCGGCGACGCATTCGCTGCTGGAGTTTATCACGGAGATCCATGAGGAACGGAAGTTGACGGTCCTGCTGGTCACACACGACCTGCCGCTTGTTCGAAAACACGCGCGACAGATTATCTGGCTGCACGACGGCAAGGTCTTGCACGGCACCGTGGCGGAGTTGCTCACGCTGGAACGGATGGCGGAGATTCTTGAAATGGAGATGAGCTAATATGGACGCGCTACACCAGATTCTCTCGCCCGATTTCTTACTGCGTAATTCCGTCTACACCAGTGTGCTCATCGGACTTGCCTGTCCGCTGGTCGGTGTGTTTCTCGTCCTACGACGATTGGTATTCATGGGAGTGGCGTTGCCGCAGATTTCCTCGACGGGCGTGGCGGTGGCGCTGTCCGTGCCGCTGTGGCTCGGCGCGGTCCAGCCGCAGCACGCCGCGCAAAGCGAGCACGTGCTAGCGTTTCTGGGCTCACTCATCTTCTCGTTGGTTGCCATCCTCATCCTGGCGTTTCTGGAGCGACGCGGGCGCGGCATGGCGGAGGGGCGGCTGGGCACGGCCTACGTCGTCGCCGCCGCGTCGAGCATCTTGTTGCTATCGAAGAATCGCTACGCCGAGATTGGCTGGCTTGATTTGCTGAAGGGTGACGTCATTACGATTTCCAACTTTGATCTCACACTCACAGCCGCCGCACTGGCAGTTGTGCTCTTGGTGCTCGGTCTGGTTCACAAAGAATTACTGTTTGTCTCGTTCGACCGCGACATGGCGACCACATTGCGGAAGCGCGTGCTATTCTGGGACGTGTTGCTGTACTTGCTTATCGGGCTGACGGTTTCGATGGCGGTGCTCAGCGTCGGCCCGCTGATTGCATTTGGCTTCCTGCTGATTCCGCCGCTAACCGCGCACCTCTTCGCCCGCAACATGCGCCAGTTCACCATCTTCGCCTCGCTGTTGGGCGGGGCGACTGCATTTATCGGGTTCTGGCTGGCCTATCAATGGGATTTGCCCGTCGGCCCGACCGATGTGGTGTTGTTGGGATTCGTTTACGGGATGGCGTGGGTCGTTCAGTACCTCATCCGACTTTCAAGAACCGAACGGAAGGCATGTGCGTGATTCAACAAACCAAGCCGTGTTGGCACTACGTGGCTTGCGCAGGTCATATCGCAAACCGGCGTGTGATCGTGTTCGGGCGTCCAACATCGGCGACGTGTTTCAATCCTTCGAACTCTTGCAAGGATTTGCGCCGTCATTGTTGCGCGCGAAGCGCTGGTCACTTAGAATGAACACATGCCTCGATCAGCCCGAGCCTCACACAAACGAGAATTGACCCACGCCATCGCGGTGCTTCGTGCTAGGCAATTGCGAATCACCGAGCCGCGTCGGTTGATTCTTGGCGCGCTTATCGCGGATCACGGCCCGTTTTCCATGGAAGAAATTCACAGGCTCGTGAAGAAGAGTGGCTGTGACCTAGTGACGGTCTATCGTTCCATGCCGGTGTTGGAGGAAGCGGGGTTGGTGCGGCGCTGCGATTTTGGCAAAGGTGTGGTGCGCTATGAGTTCAATCACGGCGACCACCACCATCACCACATCATCTGCCGCAAATGCCAGAAGGTCGAGACTGTGGACCTTTGCGTGGCCGATGCCTTGGAGCGGCTCGTCAAGCAACGCGGCTACACGGAAGTCACTCACCAGATGGAATTATTCGGCATCTGCCCCGATTGCCAGCGAAGGTGTTGAGCGGCGGGCTTGGACAAAGATGGCTATACGGAGGCCGTCTCGGACTGAACGCAAAGGCTCAGAATTGGTTTGTCCGCTGGCCGACGCGCGGCATTTGTCCGCAAAGCCTGACATAATTCCTTTGTCCTGATCATGCGGTCTCGGGAATTCGGAATTCGTGGAGGTTCTACCCGGCGCGCAGCAAGGAGCACCGGCAGATCGATGCTGTGGCGAACGGTTATACCAAGAAACGTACCCCGTCGAAATGCTATCCATGCGCGCTCATGCCCAACACAGAGATCCCCGCGCTGGCCCGTGCCCGTGGTCGGCTCCGCTCATTCGTTACGCGACCACCGCACGCGCCGCGACGGTGTTGGTTCATCTGCGGTCCGTGCCGTTCCCGACGTGCTGGAGCAATGAACCTACGTCTGTTCCGCCCGCCTCTCCGTTCGCCGGCACCGACCGCCCTTTCATATGGGGTGGGGCCACATTCGCGGCATCATCGGCTTGGGGGACCGGCTATCCGAGTTTCCCCAAGTTGGCTTCTGAGTTGTCAAAGACGCTTTAGCGACGCTATCCGCGAAAAACATAACTGGTGGCGTGTCTTGCGCCTCAATTGTATGGCTTCGCTCGCGCCGTCAAGGTCAGAGCGTCCCTGTTCCCCTTACGCTTCCACCTGTGACCGCAGCTCGCTTCGCCATGAGGAATGGCGCTTAGGAAGTCACGCTTGAATTCGCACTGCTGGGTGTTGGACAAAGAAGCGCCGACTTGGCTCTGGATTCAGTAAGTCCTCTGCTTGGTTCTGGCAGCATAGTTCAAGCATGGCTTTAACTACACGCGGCATTTCAATGAGAGTGAACGAAGCAGCACCTTGCGCGCTTCGCAAACTAGCGCACCCTGGGAACCATCCAACCCCAAGGCAGTGCGATGTCGTCGCCATCCAGGGGACGCGCCTTGCCGGCGTGCAACACCGCGCCGCGCACCAGCGACGCCTTGCGCTTTATGGAATCACGAAACGCACGAATCCCGTTGCAATCAGTGGCGGTTACCTGGCTGCCTGCTTTAATCTCCAAGGCGACCAGCTTGCCGTCCTGCTCTAGAATGAAATCCACTTTGTGCCCCGCACGGTCACGCCAGAAATGCAGCTTGCGACGCTGCGGTTCCAATGCCCGCCATGTCTGCAACGTTTGAAACAGGGTTTGCTCCAGCCAGAAGCCGGCATCCATGCGCTGGCTGAGATCCGTTGAGGATTTGATTCCTGCGAGCGAGGCGGCAAGTCCGCAATCCGCCCAGAGTAACTTGGGAGCCTTGACGAGAGCTCCCGACAAATTCGTCGCGAGCGGCCTCACGCGAGTGATCAAACAGCCGGTTTCGAGCAGGTTCAGGTAGCGATGAGCGGTTGGATGACTGAGCGCGGCATCGCGAGCCAGATCGGCTTGATTGAGCAGCTTGCCTGTTCGTTGCGCGGCCAGGACCATAATGCGCTGAAAGTCCGGCAGGCTGGAGACTGCGCTCAAGTCGCGTAAATCGCGTTCCAAGTAGGTCTGAATGTACGCGGCAAACCACAAGCCTCGATCGGAGTCGGAGTCAATTTGCAGCGCGGGCGGGAATCCGCCGCGGAGCAACCACGTTGGCCAGTCGCTAGGCACATCCGGCCAGTCTCGCCAATCGAAGTCCGCAGCAAACAAGCGATCCAAAGGTGCTAGGCCGTCCTTCCGCCCCTGCCACTCGGCGGGACAGAACGGCGGCAATTCCAAATAGATCGCGCGACCGGCCAAAGTGTCTGCCACGTGTTTCATCAAGAGCAGGTTGGCAGAGCCGGTCAGAATAAAGTCACCAGCATGGCGACGCGCGTCCACGGCGCGTTTGACTGCCAGCAAGAGTTGGGGCGCCCGCTGGACCTCGTCTAGGATTACGGGACGAGTGGAGAGCAATGTGTCCGGATTGCGCTCGGCCTGATCGAGCACGCCCACATCGTCGAGGGTGAAATACGCCCGCGCTGGATCAATCATCTGCGTCAGCGTGGTCTTACCAGTCTGCCGCGCGCCAGTAAGCACACTGACGGGCAACACCCGGAGCGCCGCTTGGAGATTCCGTTGAAACCACCGAGGTTTGATGTTGTCCATGCCGTGAAATAAATCATTTCACGGCATGAAATGCAATAGAAGATTTCCGAATTGAGTACCCCTTGCTGCTTTCCCTCGCCATTGTCGGGTAACTGGCGTCACAGTGCGCTTCGCCTCGCCTTCGCCTATGCATTGGCTGCTGGCTTCATCGGCAGGATTGTACCGGCGGCGCAGGGGCGCAACGCAAAGAACCGTTCGGCGTCCCCTTTCGAGGCCAGACCGCGATAATGGCGATGCAACACGTCAGGCGAATGCCCAAGCATCGCGGCCACACGCACGGCATCTTGAGTAAGAGCATACATATAGGTGGCCGCAGTGTGCCGCAAAGCGTTGTCAGGCCATGGTTCCAGCTTCACGCCTGCCGCTTTTTCTTTTTTCGTTTCGGTGCCGGGTTTGCCGAAGCGGGCGGCCCGGAGCAAGGCGTCATTGCGCTTGCGGAAGTTCACCGGGTCAACAACCGAGCCGGTACGCCTTCCGCAAATTGCCAACCATGCACGTGCTGTGTCGTTCAAGTCCACAATGCGACGGGATTTCGTCTTGGCGACCGCGCCATCGATGATGACAATGCCCTCGGTCAGTTTCACTTTGTCCCACGCCAGTCGCCGCAACTCGGCAACACGGATGCCTGCGAACAAAGAAAGCACAACATAGGATAGCAAATCGTACTCGGGCGCCATCTCCAAGAGCCGAGCGCATTGCTCGACACTGAGAAATCCCGGCTCACCGTCTGGTACGTCGGGTCGGGCGACGTAGGTTGCGATGTTCCTTTCGCACCAGCCTCGTTTCTCGGCGTAGCGAAAGAGTTGGGACAATTTTGTGAGCATGTGTCGTCGGGACCGGGCAGATAGGGTTGAGTCGTTGGACCATGCCTGTAATTCGTTCAAGGTAATGTCTGACAGCTTACGGGTCCCAAAGCTCTTGGCGAACGCGCCGAGTCGATAGCGTAAGTCGGTTGTCGTTTTCTCTCGACGAGCAGCGGCTACGGCATCGGCAATCAACTTCTCGACGATCTCGGCCACGGTCGGGGCGTTGCGGTACTTCAAGACATGCTCGGTGTACCACTGGCACGCCTCGCGGATCGTCGCACCGTAGGGTTCAAGCATCTTCGCGCTCTCGACTGCTTGGACGCGGAGCGCGGTGGGAACACTGAAAGCCGCTTCGCCCTCCCTCTGTCGTTGTCCCCGTAAGCCCGTGGCAAAGTCCTCGGCCTTTTGTGCGGTTGGGAAGCGTCGAAAGATGCGATCGCCAGCAACCCGAGTGTCGATGACCCAAACGGTTTGACCGCTCGGCATCTTTCGGATATGAATACGTGGCCATGATGACCGCTTGCGTTTGTTTGTGCGTGACTTCATTTGGGCACCCTCTAGTTCTTGGCTGCAAAGTTACGCATACTTACGCACTAAGTCAAGCGAATTTGCATAAGTACTTGTGCGCCCGTAGCTCAACTGGATAGAGCATCGGTCTTCGGAACCGAAATTATGCCATTTTGAGCCTTCGTGGATTTTCTTCAGAAACGCTCACAACCCTTATAAATAAAGAGATATATGCACTTTTTCACATTTGCGCTTACTTGCATCAATTCGCACGTTTTGGCAGAGAAAATGCCAACCAATGCCAACCATAAGCAGGCTGTTTTACCTAACGACACCCTAGGAGTCAATGGAGCAACGGTCACATGAACCGTTGCTCTATCGTCCATAGTTCGGTGAAAACGGGCCTCACCTGGTGGGGATCATTTCGCCGGCGGCCTGCTGCAAGGCTATGCCGGCAGTGTGGCGACTCTGGTGGACGTGCCGCAAGCGCTGGTGTCATCAAGCTATACGTTGGGCAGCTTGGCTACTTCACGGCCGGTACCAGTGCTATGCGCTGCATCTGGCGTTTACGTATTGGTAGCTTACTGCTAATGGTCGGGGCCGGAGCGACGACCGCGCTGGGACCGACTTGCTGGCGGCAAGGACTCAAGTCGCCGACGGCCGCGATTCGGAAGCGGTCAATCGCCGTTTGAATGTCTGCAACGGAAAACAGCACTGTGCGACCAATACGGCGAAAGCTGATAACGCGGGCGGACTGCCACGCCGACAGAGTGCGTCGAGAAACACCGATGGCGCGCGCAGCCTCGTCCGGGCGCAGATACAAACGTGGTGGCGGTGCCGCCGTACCCTTGTTACCAATTGTCGCCGTGCCATTCATGCGTCTGCGCTGGTCATGTTCACCCTTCTAGTTCGCTGACGGTGATACTGGTGATGTGAACGGAGTCGTCGCTTGGTTCGATGTCATAGCGCTCGACCGAGCCTTTCACCCAATCCACAGCGAACTTCTGCAGCGCCAATTCCACCGGACGCAGGTTTTCTCCGACGATTTGCATTTCGTGAGTGTCCGAGCGAAGCCGAACCGTGTCGTGCTCGTTTCCGGGCTCGAATCGTACAAACGCGAGACGAGTATAGGGAAACACATACGAACTGCCATCCGCCAATTCCAACCGCAGGGCCTGCGTCTGGTAGTCCCGGTTCCAGCAAGGCTGACTTCGGCGATTCTCGTTCTGACTGTATTTGATCATCAGACCTTGATCCCCTGAGTTTGTCTGAGAGCGCATTCGCGTAGCTTGGTATGTACGTCGAGCCTGGCTTGCCGGACTCCCTCAGCATACGAGAGGTTGTGGCGGCAGCGCGCCATTAACCAGCGAGGCATACCGATCCTTCGCAAATAGCTGTCCTTTGCCAGATCGATCGCCAACGTCCGGTCACCAGACCGCAGGATATTCTCGCGCAGTTGCGCCTTGTCGCTGGTGAAGATGGTAATGCCTTTCCGTCCACGGGAAATGGTCACATACCACTGCTGCTGGTTGGTCGCTGCTTGGATGGCAGAATCAGAGAACAAGACTTGATCAACCGTCTTACCTTGCGACGCATAGGACGTGATGGCGAACCCGCGCACAAATAGCCGATAGGCTCTATCCAAGACACGCCCGTCGTTCAGTCTGATTCGTCCGTCAGCGCCGACGGACTTCACAGTGACCAGTTCGCCGTTGGCGAGGTGCTGGCCGGACCGCGTGCGAGCGTTGGCCTTCAATTGCAAACGATCACCGGCTGCCAATGCAAGCTCCGTGGGTTGGCACACGGTGAGCCGATCCGCAAACCGGAACGGCACCGTACGGACCTTGTCCGAACCTTCCAGAATCCACCCTCTGTCACTAATGGCCAACAGCCGACAGGTCTGGCCCTTCTGATATCCGCCGGCGTTCCGGTTCAGCACCAAGACTGTATCGTCTTTGTAGAATCGTCGGTCTCGCTTCTGGGCGTCGGTCAGATCGACTGCTTCCAAGGCCACCACCACCCTATCCTCAGACCCGAGAAGTCCACGGGATCTCAACGCACCGCGCACCTTCTCATTGACCCGATGAATCTCCGACCAAGTTTGCGAAACCACCACGACCGACTGACGCTGCCCGGCCAAGGCCAGATACTGCTGGGCAAGGCGCTCCGCTTGTTCTTGGGGCGAACAGACCACGATCGCCCCTTGTTGATCCAGACGACGAAACGATGCGTCGAGGTTGCCTTCTGATGCCTCTTGCACGGCCCGCCTGTATTGGGCAATCTGCGAGCGTTCGCCCTCGGTCTTCCCCCGAGCTGGGTCTTGACGCCGAATCGTGGTCAGTTCGATAGCCTGTAACGTCGAATACTTCTCGATGGCCCGCAGCGCATCGGAGGCTTCCACCGCACCGTGTTGGCGAGTGTCGCCGGAGAGAACCACCCGGCCATCGTTAGCTTGCGCCAAGCTCAAGAGTTGGTGCATCTGCCGGCCGCCAATTTGTCCGGCTTCATCGACCAGCAGTAGGCCCCCGCGAGGCATGGCACCGCGAGCGAGAAACGCGCTGACGGTTTGCACGCCTAGAAGGCCGTCGCGTTCCAATTCCATGACCTGTTGGCGCTGCGGGGCGACGACTATCACTGCATGTCCGGCTTGACGCAGAGCGCCGTCCACTTCCCGCAACGTGTAACTCTTGCCGGTGCCGGCCCCACCGCGAAACAGAGTGACAAGGTTACGCGACTGCAAAATGCGTTCAACGGCTTGGCGTTGCTCGGAATCCAAGCTGGCGTTCTGGATGGAGTATCCAGAGCACAGTGGCGCACATCGACGAATGCCGTCCCGCGCCATGGACACAATCTCCCATTCTTGTTGCAGCACTTCCTGGGTCGTGACCCGGCCAGGGTGTTGTTTGTACCGCACGTAGCCGCGCCGGCGCGTCGCAGCCTGAATCTCAACCAAATCCACATTCTGCCCTCGCACGTGCTCCAACGCGTGCCGCCACAGTTCGTGTTCCAGTACCACCGAACGGCGTTCAAACAGATGCTCCTCAGCCCACAAGACGGCCCGTTCTGCCATCGCCTCGCTGGATGCCGCGACGGATGGTTGCTCGGTGGCTAGCCGTCCGAGCGACGCCCTTTCATCCGCAGTCAATTGTCGGTCCCAATTGGTTCGCAATTCGGGCAAGGTGATGCCCTTTGTCTTGCGAGCCCGTTCCTTGTGGGCGATGTGGTCGCGGATAACCGCGATGTTACCATTGGCCTTCTCTGGTTGGCGTTCCAGCAATTCTCGGGTCTTCTGGTCAATCTCTTGATGCCGCTTGGAGAACTTCTCAATCAGCGACGGCGACACGCCCTTGATTTCAAAATCCCCTCTCCGTTGATTCTCGATACCATAGCCGAATTGCCGCAACGCGCGGGACAACTCATGGTAATAGACGTTCTCGACAAACTTCTGCGCCATCAGCATGTCGTGGTTTTGCAGCGCCTTCCAGCGGGCCTCGACTCGATCGTACGTGGCATTGAAGACAATGCAGTGCGTATGCAGTTGCGGATCGAGAGCCCGCGAGGTGTCGTGACGGAACACCGCCGCGACGATGTCACCCGTAGTTCGGTCCGTGCATTGGCCCTTCTTGCGGACGCGAGTGGCAGCGAAGGCTTGCAACTGATTCAATGCCACCCCGACAGCTTGTTCGTGCGCCTCGACAATGCGCGGGTCATGACCTACCAAGGCGGCGATGGACACCGACTTGGCCGGCGAGAACGTGAAATCGTAGAACACACGCCGATTCGAGTTTTGACGAGGCCGGCCATCCGGGCCGATATCCAGGCGCATCGTGTTTTGGCGGGGCGTCAGCTTGTCCCCGGTCTGTGGATCAAGATTCTCACAAAGACGAACGAAGTCGTCTTGCCGTGTGACACCCGACAGCCCGAGTTTCTCGGCTCCTTCACCGTACCACTGCCCCAAGACCTGTTGGCCTTCGCTGTAGTAATCACCGACGCTCAAGTGTTCCGAGAAGTACTCCTTGGCGTCACCCAGTCGATATTGTGCTTTGGTAGTAAGCATGAGCACCCGACTACACTAGGAATGGAATTCGACTGGCGTTCAATCGGCCGCGTCTGGTTTTGTCACTGTTCAATGTCTTCACAGGCCATTGCTCTTTCTGAATCGCGTGCGCGACAGTAGCACGGGTGAAATCGAGATTTGGGACTGCGCCAAGGTCTGGTTTTGCAGGAAGTATCTCCGGATTTCCACCTCTAGCTTTGTTTGCAGAAAATTCTTCATTTTGTGCTGGACAGGTTTTGAAGGCGCTCAGGAGACTGCGCTTCGGTTGACGCCCACTCGTGATTGCAGCGGCGGGAACCACGCGAACCAGCGCTGACCTTTCTGGCTGGACGCCGATATTCACAGTGGGCAGTGTGCCTGAAAGAAATAGACCGCGCGTGTAGTTCCTACACAAGATAACGACGGTGGCCGGCTCATTACGCCAACTATGTTAACGGGTCTCATATTCGCGAGCATAGCCCGAAGCACCGATCACACTGTTCGCAGCGGCGAACAAAGTAGACTGGCCAAGCGTGGCATTGCCGCCGAGAATGCACGGCTGACGAACGCCAATAATTGACCCTGGATACCGCAGGACGGGACAACAGTGCCAGGCCCGCGCTTGAACTGGCCTGCTTTCTTCGAGTCTGCCAAACGCGGAGCAGACCCGAATGCAGGCCAGCCCAAGCGACGGTCTCGGTCAATTGGCACACTCAACACCCGCCCCTCATCGTCGCTTCTCTTCCGTCTCCCCGCGTACACGACAACGCGGTACAACTCCGTTCCGCTTTCCGATTCGGGTCGGTCGCTCAGTGTGCTCTCCGACCATGACTGCTGCCAACGCTTTTGTCATCATGGCGGCACCATGCGTTACGTAATCGCTGTGCACACTCCACGCACAAGCCACGGAGACAACCAGCATGGGCTACACGCTGTCTACTGAACAAGCAACCCACTGGATTCTGCCATTCCCCGCACTTGCTGCTTGATTCAGTGTGCATGGGAAGCGCACCGGGATGCCCAACTTATGCGGTTGGGTTAGAGACTGGACGCTGTACCCCTTGTGTCCACAAGGCCATCTTTTGCACACGGCATCCGCGCTGTGTACGCGGAATTTCCGCAGACTTTACGAGTAGGCTTTGGCGGATGTCCTCGCTGATTACCTTGCCGTGAACATGTCGTGAACGCGGACGGGCCACACTGCGACCATGTCACGACCTTAAGTGTTCCACAGACGTGCCGACCAATTACCACGAACTTTCCACAAACAGTCCCTGGTCGTGTTCAACCCGTGACTGCTGATTGTCCTCGATAGTCCACCGCCGAGTCCCGTGCATGCCCTCACAGCGTCCATATCCGCAACCAGCCTGTGATCTCATCCGGTCCGCGCCAATCGAACGGCAAGTCCACGACCAGGCCACGCACAGGCCGTACCGTGGCCGGCGATTTTGCGGCTCATTCGCCCCCTGACGACGCGATGAAAACGCGGGCGATTATATGGCGGCGGCACTGGCATCAAGGATACTTCGGGTCGTGGCTTCCGATCCTCCTTGACCCCAGCGCCGCCGCCGAACGACTTCGCCCCTAAGCTTTCATCGCACACTTCTAGCGTCATCAATCATTCGGCTCCGCTAGGACCGTCGTATGACTACGACCCAAGCGCGGCAATTCGGACAAGAAATCCGACGGCAATGCAGTGTTTCGGCAAGAGCGATACGATGCCAGTTCAGCCAAATCGACGATGGCAATTTAGTTGGTAACACCTTGGAACCCACCCCGCACGCCGACGCGGACAAGACCGCGCCGCCGCAACCACTTGCGCTTGCCTATTTCACCGTTGACGTGGTGATCTTGGGCTGGCGTCTCGGTCGGCTGGCCGATCTACTCCGCGAAAACAACCTCGCCACGGTCCATGTCCTATCCAAATGCTATGCCGATCTCGATCACGGCAGACCCTTCGTCGCATCGATCATCATCACGACGATTGCCAAAGCTTGACCGTGCTGCGAGCATGGATCCACAGCAATACGCAGTTGAGGAGGGCTCAAGTTCGGCCCATAAACAACACCGATATACACGGAAGCAGTCGCGCTTCTCGCTTATTTGCAGCCTTGTCGGTGACAGCGGCCGGATTCCCGAGGTTAATGGTCTAGCACTCGATGCGGGTGGCTCAAGTGCTGAAGCGTTCGGATGGCAAGCGAAAGCCTACCGGCCTCTGTGCCGTCTTGTCAGAACCAAGCGGCTACTTCTCAGATGGTATTACTTGTTGAAGGCAACATCTGGCCTGCTATCAGCTGGCATATTGGACCGAGGACCCCTGGTCACCATGTACACTACGATCACTTATCTAGCGCGCTTCTAATCCAGCCGTGAAAGACAGGTGTCAAGGGCATACTTGCAGGCCGCAAGCCCTTGTTTTACACTGGTTGAGTTGAGTTCACTCCTGATGAAGTAATGCCTCAACCTCTCATCTTTCTCCACAATCTCATCCGGAAACGCTATTAAGATTTCTATCAAGTGTTTACTGAAGCCGGCACTCCTTGATAGTGCCATCTGAGATTGAAAATATCGGAACCACAGCTCGGGGGGCGTCTGTTTGCATTCACGAATCACTCTAGCGGTTATTCTGCCCGGCAATATTCTCCTAACCCACCCGAATTTGTATAAGAACAACCAGTATCTCAATCCCATAACGATCTCATCGGTATTATCACCAATACGGCCCGGTTTGTTTCAATTAGAACCAAAGATTGCTCTGTACAATCCTCCACCCACAAGGTCACTCACGTTGTTTCCGCCTCCAGTAGGGATTTGCCCAACGCCATACCCAATAGCAGCTCCGACTACTCCGGCCCCCGTCACTAGCGCGCCTACTGCGACTATCGGCAAAGTCGATCCAGCGCCGGTGATGCCGATAGCGCCTCCTGTCAGACCGCTGATGCCTCCGCCCGCAGTTACCGCCGCAGCAGTTATTGCCGCTAAATTACTCTGTGCGTTCTCCAATTGTTGACTCACGAGATCTCTTATGTTTTCTACGCTTGTAAGTTGCTCGTCCCACATGGTGTATTCATCGAGGCTACACGAGTTCGCCAGCTTCTCTTGGAGCAGGGCAATGTCTTCGTCAAGCTCCAGCAAGTCTTCCTCCAGTCGCTCTACTATTTGCTCGGCGTCTTCAATAGGGTCAAGACCCAGCGTGTCGTATCGGTTGGGTGTATTATTGGCGACATAACGGTACATATTTAGCCCTGCGCCTTCCTGCATTGGATCTCTGCTTAACCACCGCCCCAGCTCTGTGCTATATGCCCGATACAACACTAAATGTAATCCACTTGGCGCATGATAATAAGACCCTGTAAATCCAAAGTCAGCATCTAGATCTCCACTGACCTTGGCTCGTCGGCCCCAAGGATCATAACTGTACCGCGCCCGAACTGCACCCATATTGTCCGTCATTTCCCTAATGCTACGCAAATGATCCCGAGCAAAGAAATAATTTGTCCCAGAAATCTGCTCGCCCTGTGGAAAGAAGCGTTTGGTAACGTTCGTGCCCGTGATATCACGCTCTTCACACAAATCACTTCCGCTCCACACGAATTGCCTGTCGCTATTGGTGGTAGCCCCCGCAATTTCGGTGATGCGGACACGGCGGGAGAGCCCGTCGTAATCGAACACGGTCGACGTGGTGCTGGAGCCAGACCCAACCACAATTCCCACCAGCCGGTTCGCCGCATCCCATTGGTAGTTGGTACTCGCCGTGCCATCCGTGACGTTGGTAAGATTCCCATCGAGATCATACGTCAGGGCGCGCGCCGTCTGACTGGCCACCGCGACCTGGTAGTTGTTCGTCCGAGCATTGAAACTATAATCCGTCGCGATCACCTGAATGGTGTTCACGCCGGAGCTCACTTGGGCTGAGGCATCGAACAGCGTGTTGCTACTCGGTAGGTTCGTTTCCAAAGTTTCGGATTGCAGAGTTTACGGCTTCGCGTACATCAGGATCTGCGTCGTTCAGCATTCGTCGAAGATGCGGCAAAGCATCCCTAGCTTGTATTTCATCAAGTAAGTCAACAGCGTTCTGCCGCACCACGGGGTGGCTGGACGCTAAAGAATTCAGAAGCATCGGCAAAGCACCCTCGGCATCGCATGAAGTAACATAACGCAGAGCAGCCCCTACGACATACGGCGATCCGTGGGAACAGAGTTGCTTAGCAGCAGGAAGAACTGAGCATTCCCCTTGATGGCGGAGCGCATCGATTGCTTCGGCCACAATCATCGGATCTGAATGTGTAAAATACTTCGCGAACAAAGGACCAGGATCAACGGGGAGCGTCTTCGTCCACCCAAGCGCACCTAGAATCGCACGCAATCTAATGTTGTTCGCCTTTTCAATTTCATTAAAGAGAAACCGAACACCAGGCTCACCATACTGTGTAATCTTCAGTGCAACCTCACTGTAATATAGGCTCTCAGTGGTAATCGCGTCGGCGGTTTCAGACTCAAAATGATCGATGAGAGCAGCCAATGACAGGCCGTCCAGTTCTGGATATAAGCTCACTTTCTTCCGCATCTCCTCTTGATCTCGTTTAGTGATAAACCTTGAAATTCACTGTCGATCTCCTGACCTAAGGTGCCGGGTAGATCATAGGATGTGATCTGCCCTGAATCACGCAGCTGGTTCAACAGGCTGATCCGGTCTGATCCGATATTGATATTGAACTTCCGAGACAGCCGCGCGTATTGCTCGAGAATCTTAATAGCCTTATCACACTTTTTCTTATCTGGGAACTGATCTGGGCAGTTCGCTGAAGATACAGACGATCCGTCGTCATTCGCTCCATAAAGCGCGTCCGTTAACGGACGGAGAGCCTTCGCAATTCCTCCCGAAAGGCTTCCGCCCGTTAGGTCATCTGCCAATCTGCCGCTCGCAAATCCAACCGCACCTCCAACAGCGCCGGCAGCGACTGCGGCTCCAAGGCTGATGCCCCCAACTTCTTCGAGGGCGGCCATCGCCGCGTCTACTTCACCCTGGGAGACTAACGAGGTTTCTCCAAGCTCCGCTTCCGGAATTCCGGACGACGCGGCGGTTGCAACCCCCTGTTCTCCCAGTGGGTCAAATCCACTAACCGGCACGTTCGCGACATATGCGTAGAGATTAATTCCCCCCGCTTCCGCAACTGGATCTCTACTATTCCATCTCCCCAGATCCGCGCTGTACGCTCGGTATAGGGTCAAGTGCAACCCGCTTGGCGCATGAAAGTAATGGCCAGTGAACCCGAAGTCGGCTTCGACGGGATTTACCGCTATTTGATTGGCAGAACGTCTCCCGTATGGATCGTAGCCGTACCGGGCGCGAATAACGGCATTGGTGTCAGTCAGTTCCCGGATGCTACCCAGGTGGTCCCGGGTAAAGAAATAGTTCGTCCCGCCAATCTGCTCGCCCTCTCCAAAGAACCGGCGAGTGACGTTCGTACCGGTCATATCGCGTTCCTCGCACAATTCTGTGCCGCACCACACGAATTGCCTGTCGCTGTTCGTGGTAGTCCCCGCGATCTCGGTGATGCGGACACGGTGGGAGAGCCCGTCATAACCGAACACGGTCGACGTGGGACTCGACCCTGTTCCCACTACGATTCCCACCAATCGATTGGCCGCGTCCCACTGGTAATTCGTACACGCTGAGCCACTCGTAATGTTCGTCAGGTTGCCGTTGGAATCGTAGAGCAGTGTGCGAGCCGTCTGATTGGAGACAATAACTTGGTATGTATTTGTCTGCGAATTGCCGTCAAAGTCCGCCGCGATCACTGGCAACATATTTGTCCCGACAGACACATTGACCGCACTGTCAAACAGCGTGTTGCTGCCGGCCAGATTCGTGACCGTCATACTGGCCAGGCTCCCGGCAACAGTCACCAGCGAAGTCTTGTTCACACTGCCCTCGAACCGCAATTGCCCGCCGCCGCCGAGTGCGGTGATTTGGTTGAGGTCATTGGCCGTCGCGCCGGTCAATGCCCCGGCAATCTGCTCGCTCGTACGGTTGCCGGCGTCGTCGTACGCGTAGAAATACTGCGTAAGCAATGTGCCGCTATTGGCGTCTTGAAGCGCAGCACCGATCAACTGATTCACACGATCGTAGGTGAACGCGTACACATTCGTGGAAGTGACGCCGGACTGCTGTGTCCATGTTTTGATCTGCCCCACGGCGTCATACGCGTAGTCGAACTTCGACAGTGTATTTCCTGATCCATCCTGGTTCCACGTCTCGCCCAGCCGTTCATCACCAAGATTACCCAGGTACGTGTTGGTCATGATCTGCCCGTTGGGATAGGTCATCGCGGCGAGCCGAGCCGTGGTGTCCACGTAGGTGTTGGTGAACACGCCCAGCGCGTTGTTGACAATGACGACCCGACCCAAATTGTCATAGGTGCATCTATTCGTAACAGAATCTATGGCGCGGCTGATAACTCGCCCCATCTGATCGTACCCATATGTGATGGTGGCGGTGGCATTCAAGAGCGGGATTGCCGCGCTCGCCAATCTGCCCGCGCCGAGAACGGTGTTAGTTGTCGGATTGTAGGTGTACGTCGTCGTGCCGTTGGTGTCGACCATGGTCACGACCCGATCGTAGTTGGTGTCGTAGGTGTAGCTGACCGACGGAGTCGAAACTACAGTGTTGGAATAGCTGATTTGCTGGAGCGTATTGTCGTGGTTGTACGCATATTGTGTCGTCTGGCCTTGGGCATCCGTCATGGACGTGAGACGACTGGTTGTGTTCTCGTAGGCATATTGTACCAGACTGCCATCATCGTATTGCTTGCTCACGAGTCGCCCCTGCAGATCGTGTGTCCACGTGGTGATGTGCCCCAACTGGTCGATAAGATTCTCCAAGGCACCGCACGCACAATACTGGTATTGAGTGAAATGACCCAACGCATCGGTGACGGCTACCAACCGCCGATCTGCGTCGTACGACGATCGTGTCCAGCGCCCCAAGCGATCCTTCGTTGCGACGGGGTCAAGATTGTTGTACAGGGTCTGGTACGTGGTGCCGTCGGGATAGGTGACATTCGTGACCCGATCCATCGCGTCATAAGCGAGGTTGATGGAGTAGCCCTCGGAATCGGTGATGGATGTCGGACGACCAAAGAGAACGTGACCGCCGCCATCGCGGGCATAGCCCAGACTGGTGGTTGCGCCGGGAACGGCCCCCACGACGTTTGTCAGGTAGCCATCTCCATCGTAGAACATGGTCGCTGACTGGCCCAGCGGGTTGGTAACGGAGGTCAATTGGCCGTACTGGTTGTAGGTAAAAGTCCCCGTTTGACCCGACGCATCGGTGGCGCTCGTCGGCAGATGCTGCGAGTTGTACGTGAACTGGGAGAGCGTTGCGAAGTTGGTTGTGCTGCCACTTATCTCCGCTTGCTGCGTCTGCAATAAATCGATGTTATTGTTGGTGTCGTACAGGTAGACGGTCTGCCGTCCAAGTGGGTCGGTAGCGTTCGTGACGTTGCCCGCAGCGTTGTATTGATACTGATACAATTGGGTGGTTCCATCATCAAGGACACGGGCCACCTGCGCCGGGCGGGCGAGCATGTTGCTGTTGATGGACACTAAGTCAGTCTGATTCCAGTACAGATACCAGACTGCATTCTCCAGGGCATTCTTCTCGCATTCAACATAACCAGATGTCACAAGGGCACTACCGGAGGGAAAATCGTGCAACCAATGAATCTGGCGCGCTTTACTGACGTCCAGAGGGTACTCTTCCATCGCTTTCTTGTCCCAGAAAAAGGTGTTGCGGTGATTCATGTATTGGTTTCCACCGCTGAATCCAGTGGGCACCGTGTTGGTAGGAATCATGCAATTGTCTGGATCACTGATGCACGTAACCGGCGTGGCGTTTACAAATTCTGTCATCTCTTGCATACCCAAAGGATCAGTTACCTCCAAATACCGGCTGTAGTCGCTGGCTCCCTGGTTGCTCGGATCCGTTTCGCCATACAAGAAGCTGGTGGTTCCGTAAGGCGTGGTCATCGCGTTGATGAAGCTGTTGCTGTAGGAGAACTGCGAGGTCAAGCCGAGCTGATCCGTGATCTGCGCCAGAGGATTGACCAATCCATTGGTGTCGCACGTGGCATTGTAACAGAAGGAGGCTGTGCGCCCGAACGGGTCCGTCACCTTCGTAAGCTTGAGCACATCGTTTGTCATCTCGTATGACAGCGTTGTGACCTGCCCGATGGCATCCTGGATTGCTGTGAGACGAAACAGCGAATCATAAGTCAAGGTGACCGTATTGGTGGCGAGATCCACCACCTGGGTCAGAAAGATCCTCCGAGGAGACACGCCGGTGTCTGGCGTGGCGTACACTTCCTTCGACCCATTCGGGAAACGTCGTTCATACGCGTTGGTGGACACCATTACGAGGACGGCCCCGCTGCGGATTTCCTGGGCATAGCTCTGCGTGTTGGTATTGAAGCTTCCATAGCGAATCATACCGCCGCCGCGCACATAGAGATTCGCGTTTGAACTTGCGCTGTTGGGGAAATCCTCGACGTAGCCCAGCCAGTTGTGAGTCCAGTTATATCCCATATTCGAAAAACCGAATGGCGATGGCTGGTCCGCTTCCTTCTGGTTATATGTGACCGTAAAATTGATTGCCGGACCCCGAGGGGGCTTGTAACGGAGGGGAGTGTCGGTAATGTTGAGGCTGACCAACATGGCATGAACAGAATACCGCGCCATTCCCGCGCAGGAATCACATTCGTCTCCACCGACCTTTTGATCGCAAGGCGTGGTGTCATCTTGATCGTTCATGGTTGTGACACCGCGGCCCCAAACGAGTTGAGCCTCGGCATCTGGCACACTTCGCCACCCCGATGGCAACGGGCCCGACGGCACGAGAAAATACTCGCTTGCCTCTTCATCCAGCACCTTGGCACTAATCCATTGTTCACGACCGTAATTGCCGTCGAAAGTGGGATCCTGCAACAGATAACGTCCGTTCTGCTCTTTTATTAGAGCACCGAAATGCCCCAGCTTCCAATGGACGAGCGCTGGCACCAGAACAGGCGCGCCGGAGGAGCGCTTGGCAACCTGTAGATCGAGTCCTGTCTGTTCAGCCAATAAGCGCATTTGCGCCAAGGACGTTCCCCGATCTGTCGAGACAGCCTCGCTGATTTTCGGGTGAACGGGCTGACCTGGATGACGTGCGGCGTAGATGTTCCCGAGGGCGTACGGGCCACACTTGAAAGATTGCTCTGGCTCATGAAGCATCATCCACAGGCTCTCGCGGGCATTGGAGACTTTGGCCAACGACGGAGCGGCGAGTTCACGATCCTGTAACGACTGTAAGTACGGTCCGAGGGTTTCATAACGGCCCACCCAAGCGTTCAATTCAGCGATCTCCCCGGCAACACGATCCACGACAACTCGCGCTCGTGGTTCGGACACGTTCCGCCCCAATTGCCATGCCTCTTGCCATGCCGTGAGTGCCTTGGAAAAATACCCAGCCCGCCGATACGCATAACCAAGATTCGCCAGAAGCGAAACTCGCCATGCGGAATCCGGATGCCCCTGTAAGAAGCTCAAGATTTCTGAGAAATCGTCCGGGTCGCTTCTCTGTCGATAGGCGAGCAGCGCTTTCACCAACGCGCGATTCTCCTCGGCACTGGTCGTCCCGAGCATCGGCACTAGAGAGTCTTCAAGAAACCGGTACGAGAATACCTCCGCATCGGTTGGCGGGTCGGAAAACGACGGAGTCAGTGATGGTGGGCGAACGATTGGGAGCGACCGGTTGACCATGATCTTCGCCTTGGACGTAGCTGACGGAACCTCCGTAGTTGCTAGCGCAAAGGCGGGCATTGAAGCAATGAACTCTACCACGACCAGGATCCCGGCCATGGTTCGTTTCCAGCTTGAATGATTCGCGAATACACTTTTCATGGGACCAAAGTAGCGTTGATTGGTTGATTCAATGTTATGGTCGGCGGCGTGTGATCGCTCGGGTTATATGGTGGAGATTGCCACTCCGGGAGCAACGGGTTCAGGCCAAGCGCGATCGATGCCGCGTTTGAGATCCCGTCCGCGCTGTCGTCCGTATTGGTGGGACTGATTCCGATCTGTAGCCCGACTCCATCCGGGATGCCGTCGCCATTGATATCCGGGTTGTGAGGATCAGCGCCATCCTGATAATCCTGCAGATTGGTCAATCCGTTGTGGTCCGGGTCCTGGAAGGCATTGGCCAATTCGTCCACGGACAGATAGTACGTATTGTACCGTACGTCATCCAGACGACCTTTGAATAGATTCCCGATACCACCAAAGATATCGTTCAGTCCAAACGTGATCGGCCTATCCGACACGACGGGCGGCCCGAACGCAGATTGAGTCGATCCCGCAAGGACCCCATTAATGTACAAGTTCATTATTGAACTGCCATTGGATACATAGTGATAACTTGCAGCCACCTGGTACCAGACGCTTGTTTGCATCGGAATGGTTCCGACAAGGCGGGTGGTTGTAAACTCACCACCACTACCGTTCAAGTCCACAACAAATGTGACGACGTAGAGGAGAGAACCTGGCGCATTCGCGTCGTACTGGTCGGCTTCCAACCAAAATGCCCAGTTGGGGTAAGTCCCGCGAGTGAAGAGACGCTGAGTCGAATTGTCGCTTGCATCCCGGTTCATCCAAAACGAAACTGAAAAATCGCCGTTAGTCGTGACAAAGGCGGGACTATAAGGAATCACCACGTAGGCGTTGGTTCCGTTGAACTGCAACGCGTTGCTGAACACGCCGGACACATGGTCGTTGGTCGCATCGATGCCAATAGCCACACCGTTACCCAAGATCGCCCCGGGCGCGGAGATCAGGATATTGGTTCCGGCCACCCCGGGCGCAGAGTTAAGGACATTCGTTCCCGTCGCCTCGTCCAGCTTCCACCAACCGACCATTTGCTCGTTCGTCCCGCCAAGACTGATTCCACTTGTGGGGTTCAAACCATGAGCTATCTCCCAAGCGTCCGGCATGCCATCGAGGTCGGTGTCTACCGAAAGTGGATCGGTACCCGCTAGGTACTCCTGATAGTTGGTGAGGCCATCGCTATCAGGGTCCTGGCCCGCGATGGTCGGATCCAAGGGGTTGAATCCGTAGTAGACTGCCCATCCATCTGGTATGCCGTCGCCGGCCGTGGAGAAATTGTGCGGATCCGTTCCGTGCAGATACTCCTGAAGATTCACCAGTCCATCATTATCGGGGTCTTCAAATGCTTGGTGCAAGTCCGTGATCTCATCCTGATTCAACGCCCGGGTATAATAGCGAACATCGTCCACTGCTCCCTGCATATAGGGACCGCCCGGCACTGTGTCGTTGGGCCTTCTCCCAAGGTAAATACCTGAGTCAGACGCGTTGTACAGCGGTCCGCGGGCGATTGAATTCGAACTGTCGAGCCGTCCGTCAATGTAAAGGTCCAAAATGGACGTGCCATCGCTCACGAAGTGGTAGGTCAGCCCCACCTGATACCATTGGCCGCGCTTGAGAGGCGTCACGCTGCGAAGTGAGCGCGAGTTGTCAATACCTCCGTTATTGCTTACGTCGAATTGAAGCGTGTAGAGTGCGGTTCCATAAGAAGCGAGATTGTTGGCAATAACAGAGAAGGAAAGGCTGTCAGAATCGCCCCGAGCTATCAACGGCTGCGGTTCTTGGTTCGGTGCCGGCGCGAGATTGACCCACAATGAGACGGAGAAATCATTGCTCGGAGGTGTGAACGCAGGCGTTTCCACGATCTGCACATAGGCGTTGGTCCCATTGAAATACAGAGCGTTACTGAACACGCCTGAGACATGGTCATTGGTCGCATCGATGTCGATGGCCCCACCGTTGCCGCCGGACACCCCGGGGGCGGAGTTGAGGACATTCGTTCCAGTCGCCTCGTCCAGCTTCCACCAGCCCACGAGGTTGAGATTCGTACCACCCAGCGAGATGCCACTGTACGGATTTAACCCGTATAGATTATCCCACCAGTCGGGTATGCCGTCGCCGTCACTGTCCAAAGCGGAATACGTCATCGCATTAAAGACGACCTGAGTTGTGCCGGCATCGCTCGTGGCCGTAACGGTGATCTGATTTGTTGTATCAAAGGTTCCCGGCAGCAGGAAATAGACAGCCGCATTACCGTTTGTGTCGGTGTGTACCGACAGCGAACTTACTGTGGTTGCGTTGGTAGAACCCGCTAACTGACCCGTCCCCACGGTTACGGCGAAAGTCACTGGTGCATTGGTAAATGGAGCTCCGTTCGTGTTCGTTACAGACACCAGCAGCGCTTCAGGCAGGAACATGTTGGTCAACCCCGTTTGGCCGTTCCCGCTGACAATCGCCAATCCAGGCAGAACATTGTTGTAATAATTGGTCGGGTCTGTGCCATTTTCAAATTCCTGCAGATTGTCGACGCCGTCGCCGTCAGGATCGCAGAGAGCACACGACTGGCTATTAGTCATGGTTCCATCTCCCCCGAAGTATTGTGCCCGCCACCAATCCGGAATTCCGTCACAGAGAGTGCTCAAAGACATTCTCGCTTGTGACGAGATTTGATACCCGCAACTACTGGAGACCACGACGTCATATTCACCGTCGACCGTGCTCACACAGGCAGTCCAAGAGCCGCTATTGTCGCCATAAATATCGTCGTTGTAATATAGAATTAGCGTGCCTGACGTTGTCGGAACAAATACCCCGCTTTCGCCGAGTTGGAAGCACGAGCTGCCATTGATTTGGCCGACGAGAGAGAACGAGATCAGACCTGGGCACAAGAACCCGGAGTTTGCCGTCTGGGGGCCGCCTGTGTAGTCGGCGCAGTGATTTGTGTATATGAGTCCATTGGGATCAGTGTAGTTTCCGTCCAGATCGAACGTTGCGCACCCCCACGCATCGTAGAAGTAACTTACGCCTGCAATCACGTTGCTAAATGTGCTCCCACCCGAAGTGGCAGGCACCGGCTGACAGAGTGAGGTCATCGGACCAATATTGCTTATGGTAAGCGTGGAGGATGTCGCTCCCGAAATGCTCCCGCCATCCACGAGGTCCACGCCGCTGTTCCGCCATTGGTAGGTGAGACTGTCTCCCGTGGCCGAAACCGAAAAGGTCACGACGTTCCCTGTACACACCACTTGCGAAACAGGCTGCGACGTGATGGTCAGTGGATTATTGGTCGTAACGGTGATGAGCGCAGAATTCGTGGTTATCCCACAGTAGGCGTACAGTGTCACTGTCGAGCCTGCCGTCCCATTCAGGAGAGTGAATGTTGCCGTAAGGCCATCAACGGTGAGGGTGCCGGCGTTCTCCGGATCGACAGACCACACCGGCTCACATGAAACGTTGGTGGGGCTCGCCAGGGCGCTGAAGTCCATGGAACTGCCCAAACACATTGTCGCGGTCGACGGCGATACATTCGTAATCGCGCTAAAGTAGATATCCAGTAACGACGATGACGGGTCACCATTACAGGCGGTGCATTGCTGGGTAATAGTGACTGTGCCCGGAACGTCCGAGACGACTGGAAAACTGTTGGTTACGGGCACGTCGCAGTTGAAGCTGACGGTCTGGACGTTCACCGTCTGGCCGACACAAACGTCAGTTTTATCGGCGAAGATGACGACACTGCATGGGTTCCAGGCAAAAGCGGCAGTTGAGCCCAGCAAAACTGTGGCTGCGGCTAATATCGTGAGGAGCTTCATCGTGCCGCCCCGCTGTTTGGTTTGCTGGGGCCGGCTTGCTCGGCTTGGCGCGCGGCGCACCAATTCAGCCCGGTGGCAGCCAGGCCGAGGTAGGCCTTTTGCCCCGGATATTCTTCAGGTTGACCGTCGGACTGCGGGGCCAAGAACGTATTGAGTTGCTGATAAACTTTGGCGGCATCAGCGTACCGTTTTTGAGCGTAGTAGCTATTGGCCAGCAGATAGGTCGCCAGATCGCGACTGCGCAGGCTGGCGGCAGGTTCGTTCAGGAGCGCCATTAGGCAGTCTTGCTCCCTTCCCACTTGGCCGAGTTCGCGACAGCACTCAGCGGCTTTCAACCAGCCAAGCTCGCGCCCCCAGTCCTGCGATATGGTCGTGGCCTTCAGATAATGCCATGCGGCGGCCTCGAACTCGGGATTAGCGAGGTCGGGGCGATCTTGTTCGTGCTGCAACTGGAGGGCACGCTCTTGGTGAAACCTGCCGAGCCAGAGATGGCAGTGGTTTAATTCTACGACGGTGGCACGGTTCGTGTGATCTTGGAGCACGGAGGCATAGAACATCTCGGAATGATGGGAGTCATTATTGCGGAAGAGGTGTTCGCCAAAGGCCATGACCAACGAGATGCGGAGCCGGCTGGCGGCGAGCGCGTTGCTGAGGGTGGCATCGGACGCGCCGGTGGTGAGGAGTTGTTGGAGACTGGCGCAGCGCTGGAGGATCCGCTGGGTCCTGACGGGTGGGTCGTTCCAAGGCGGCGAGTTGGCTTGCTTCTGGATGACCTGAAGCATGTCGGCAGGGACGGATGCGGCCCATGCTTGGATGGCCGGGTCGAGCGCGAGTGGTTGCGTGGAAACAAAACTGGTGTTGGTGGCCAGATTTTGCCCGAATGTTTGGGTGGCCAAGACAATTAACGCCCAAATGAGAGCGCATCCCGGGGATTTCGGTCGGTGATTGGTTGGCACAGTTGGGATCCTGCTAGCAGTAGGGTTGCACAGCGGCTTGCTCTTCGGAGGGATGGAGGAAGGCAAAGAGCGCCAAGTCCTGCCAAACCAATCTGCGTTAGCGATATTCCGCTTCTGATTCTTTAGCACCGAAGTGTCTTCTCCTCGCCTGCTCGCCCACAGGCGTACCCACTTCAGCGACGTGGCTGAAACCAGCCAGAACTACTACTCGCGACCCCGTAACCACAATGCGCTCCTATGACAGAGCTCGTTTCTGATTGCAAGAACAATCGCTCACCAGATGGCGATTGTTGCAAAGTTGACAAAGAGGCGCATTACTGAAATGCGATACGATTGTCGTCGTATTGCGCGACGCGCTCTGCGTGTTGTACTATGGGTCGCCGTAGCTCGCTACCGGCTCCGCAGCCGGTAGGGCACTTGCTCCGACAGCTTCAAATCCGCGTCTCGCGTCAGCCAGTGCAGTGCGGGCATCGCCGGTCAGAGCGTCGATGCCCGGATATCTGTGGACACTGACGTGGCTTTTACCGATCACCTTGGAGGAGTTGCACCGCGTTCGTCTCAGGCTGAAGAAGGAACTGCCCAGCGCACTGACACCGATCAACGCCAGTTCTTGCTTGGTCTCGTGGCGGGCGACCCCGACTGGCGACCGATGAAATGCCCGCATCTTTCGCAATTACCGGCTATCCGCTGGAAACCCCAGAACTTGGCTACACTCAAGAAATCCAATTCGCGCAAGTTTAACCAATAGGCCGAAGAGCTTCGCGCGAGATTTACCGTATGATGGCTGTGCCAGGGACCAAATCAAGCGACGTTCATGGTGATGATTTTCTCAGTGCCATCAGCGTCCGGTCGCAACGCGAAAAACCGTTCGGCGTCGGCGGGGGTGACAAGCCCTCGGTAATGCCGATGTAGCACGTCGAGGCTATGCCCCAACATGGCGGCGGTCTTGGGATAATCGCCGCTGTGGGCACACCAGCAACTAGCGGCTGTGTGCCGCATGGAATCGTTGCCCCACTCCCGCAGTTTCAGGCCCGCAGCCTTTTCCTTGTCCGTTTCGGAGCTGGGCACGCCGTAACCGGCAGCACGGCGGAGTTTCTTCCACCGCTTCTTGAAGGATGATTTGGCACCAACAATTAGCCCACTCTTTTTGGCGACTGGCAGCAACCACGACAACGCTACGTCGGGAAGTTCGACTATTCGGCGCAGCCCGATCTTGGTAACGCGCGCATCGAGGCGCACCAGTTTCTCCGCGAGCTTCACTTTCGACCAATCCAGTTTGCGGAGTTCATCGGGCCGGATGCCAGCGAAAATTCCCAGTGTCACAAACGCGGTCAAGTTGAATTGCTCTGACAGCGACAGCAGGCGGGCGCATTCCTCAACGGCTAGAATGTGCGGCTCCGCCTGCTCGACTTTGGGGCGTGTCAATTTCGGGATGGGGTTCTCGATGCACCAGTCGTGTTTTATGGCGTAGCGGTACAACTGCGAAGCCTTGGTCAGATTGTGGCGACGGGACCGGGGTGACAGGACCGGGTTGTTTGCCCACTGCTCCAACTCCGCCAGCCCGATCTCACCAGGGCGTCGGTCGCCGAAGGCGTCGGCGAAGTAGCCAAGCCGGTGCCGCAGGTCGATCACGGTGAGATCGCGGCGACGATCGGCTTTGGCCTGCGCGATGATCTTCTCGACAATCTCCGCCACGGTAGGCGATTCTCGGAATTTGATGACGGTGGCAATGTAGTGGTCTACTGCCTCTTCTAGGCCAACGTTGAACGGCGCCAGTTTCGCCATGCACCGCTCGGCAATGGCCCGGTCGGCGGCGGTCAGGGCAAATGCGCTCAATCCTTCGTGGTGGTACAAGGCGCGCTGCTCAGCGGCGTACTTCTTTGCGTCCTGGGTCGTCGAGAAACTCTTGCGAACGCGCTTACCCTTGACCTGAAACGCGACTTGGAAGCCGCTCTTGCCCGAACCGAATTGAACGGGTACAATCGGTGGCCATGAAACTTGGTTCTGCTTGGTTGCTGTCATGTTCTCGTGTCTCCCGTGTGAGGGTTGCCCCCTCTTGGTTTTGTGACACTATGCCAACCAATGCCAACCAAAGCAAGCTAAATTTGCGTAAGTGCTTGTGCGCTCGTAGCTCAACTGGATAGAGCATCGGTCTTCGGAACCGAGGGTTGGGGGTTCAAATCCCTCCGGGCGTACCACTTGTCACCTGACCATATAGTTTCAGCACTTAAGCACCGATAGACAAACGCGTTAACCGGGGTTCTAATTGCCCCGGAGCGTTCCACTTCCCATCCGCTCGGATTTAGAACCCCCAAGAATTTACGGCGGTTTACGGGCGTCATTTTTCCGTACACCGTGGCCGCATTGGTCAGCACCTTGGTGGCCATCCGCAACGCGCCTTCCAAGTCGAGGTTGTCGGTTTGGGTGTCTTGCATCGCAACTCGCGCCGCCATCAATTGCTGCTCCAAGCCCGCGCGATGTTGATCGTACCGCTCGCGGTCGATGGCTCGCTCGTAGATGTACGCATTCTCAAGCCGGGTCAACTTCCCTTCGATCTCCCGGATGGTCGTGGTTTGACGCGCTGTGCTGGACTTCGCAATCTCTTGTCGTGAGTCCCATCGCTGTGTGACAACATGCGAGACCACGCGCATAACACCCGGAGTGGGTTGCCAATCGCGGAGGTGCTTCAGGAAGGACTCCTCGACTTCGCCTTTCGGCACGGTCACTCGGCAGCCGCACTGCTTGTTATAGCAGCCGTAATATCCAAATTTCCCGCCATGCCGCCCTCTTGCGAAGTAGCCCGTCATGGTGTGACCGCAGTTACCGCACCGCAAAGCGCCGCGTAGCGGCAGATCAGCGCGGTCGCGGACGTGCTTCTTGGGCCGGTTGGGGCGACGGTCGTCGGCCACGAGCTGCACCCGGTCGAATAGGTCTTGGGACACGATTGGTTCAAAGTTCCCCCGCACCCTAAGTCCCCATTTCTCCACGACAATCCAACCAGCGTACAGCGGTCGTCGGAGCATCTTGGAGAAGTCGTGCAACGTGAGTTTCTCCCCCTCTGCCGTCCTCAGCCCCATGCTTGTGACCTTGTTCAATACGTCCTGCTTGGTGTGAAGCCCGGTCGCATAGAGCCGAAAGGCTTCCTCGATCAACGGGGCGTGCTTCGGGTCATGCACAACAGTCGGCTCACTGCGGTCGTTACGGCCATTGAGGAATCCAAGGGGCGCAGGGAACGGCCACCGGCCCTTCTCCACAGCCGCTCTCATGCCCGCCTTACAGCGATCGGCGCGTTGTTCGTTGTCCAGTTGGTTAGCGCCTGCCAACATGGTTTGGATGAACCGGCCTGCGGGCGTGTCCTCAAGGCGCTCCTGAACGCTATGCAATCGAATCCCGGAGCCGCCCAGGGTGAATGTCACGTTGAG
The DNA here is from genome assembly GCA_035501175.1 of Verrucomicrobiia bacterium. Lineage (GTDB taxonomy): Bacteria > Verrucomicrobiota > Verrucomicrobiia > Palsa-1439 > Palsa-1439 > Palsa-1439. The sequence goes on from DATJWQ010000056.1 coordinate 49,391, forward strand.
ATGGTCACGAGCATCGCGCGCAAACCGGTTGGTGTGGTAGACCACGACAGTCCCAATCTTGCCCCTGTTCCGGGCGCAATAGTCCAGCATGGCTTGAAATTCAGGCCGGGCCGTGGTCTTGGCGGATTCGCCGCGTTCCTCGAAAGTTCGCTCCACGGTCAATCCGTTACGCTGGCAGTAGCTTTGGCATTCGCGTCGTTGCAGTTCCAGCGACAGGTTCTTGGTCTGTTCGTCCGTAGAAACTCGTGTGTAAATGACCGCTTTCACTTTGCCGTCCCCCTCTCCTTCTCACGGAGCCTGCGATTCCTCCAGCCTTTCTTGGCGATGCGAGCGTAGTACGCTTTCCCTCCTCGCCGCTTGGATTTGCCTGTGGTCTTTCCGCCCTTCGCGCCGATCCGCGCCAGGTATTGGCTGATTGTCTCTTCCATGACACCGCTATTTGAACACAAGCCGCTTGAGTAGTCAATCATTATGCAGCCTGGTTGATCAGATTGTTTGGCGGAATGGAACTGGCTCGATGCTCGGCGATGTAGGTATCGATGATGATGTCGGCCAGCCCCACCACAAGCGCCACCAAGTCCTCAACCTGGGCATCGGTCATACCTACGGCCTCGTCGCCAAGCAACTCTCTGGCTTGCTGGACGGTCAAGCTCATTGACCGTTTCCGAGGCTGTGAACGTGACGGTTTTGTTGCATCGCGGGGCCACGTTAGCACGCCAAAATCCGAGATTTGGCAGTGCGCCAAGGTCGGCTGTTGCAGGGCGTATACCCCGTTTTCTCCCTTTGGCTATGCTTGCACAAAATTCTCACTTTTTTGCTGGACAGGTTTTGGAACGCCACCCACGTCAGTCGCCGGAAGCGAACTGCCCGCGCGTGAAGCCATACAAGCCAGGCCCGAGGCGCAGCGAGTACGGTCAAGCTGGAGGTGAAGGGCAAAGGGGCACACGAGCTTGACGGCGCGCAGCGAGCCGTATAATGGGCTGGCACCGCTTCACGCGCAGTCGATGATCGATGAGGGCGATTCATTCGACCAGAGGTAACACGAAGGCATCAATCGCATGTGTACCTATTACACAGGATTTTGCGCGGCCGGCGTGAGAATTCCTCGTGGACAACAGCGAATTTTGATCGCGGTCAATGCGTAAGACACCGCGCGGACTCTATCGGACTGCAATTGGCACACGGAATGGATTTGCCGCGACTCCCGGATGTTTGTGGATTGCCCTTGCAACGAACGACGCAGTGCCCCCTCCGTGGCCGTGCCGTGTATTCATCGCGACGGATGCGCGGACGCAAAATCGTTGGTTCCCCAAGGGGTAAGGCTTACCATGCTAAAATGCCGTTTTTATGGCAAGCGAAGGTTCCGTAACGTTGCGCTACGAGTGCATGGGATTGAGGAAAATTGCCGCAGAATTGAGGTTTCTGGCTGTCCGTGGCGAGCAACGAAGCGCGCAGCCAGGGACAGCGTAGTGCGACTGCACTCTTTTGAAGCGAAGCAGGCGCGTTGCGGGCATGTCGCTTGCCAATTGAGCAACGCGCCATGACGGGAACGGGCCTGCAAACAATGAGCCCGCCAGTGAGCAGCGAGGATGGCAACGCGGCTGCGTGCAAAATGCCGTGGATCATGCGGATTTTCTTCCGATAGCCGCGCGGCGTCCACTCGTCAGTACGCGAGTCGGCCACGCGTTGTCCATTGAGCGGCCAGTCCGGCATCCGCTGAGCAGTTTCGTCACCGCTTTGCGGCGGGGTTGGTGTCATAGGGCTTTTTTGATTTTTCTGGCGCACATTAGCCCTGCCACGATGATCACTTTGGCGTGGCGGAAGGCAGGCCATTCACTGCGACATTCGTGCCAGAATGCAGACCAATGGACCTTCCCGGTCAGCAGCGTGTCGGCCTATGTGCCCCATGGGCTGACCGTGTTACGCGTTCAGCCGCCCTTGGTCAAATCACTTGCTACACTGCGAGCATTTTCTGCGTACGACAGTGTTACCAACGCAATACTGCAGCGTTACACCAGCGGAACAGTCAGGAACCACGGCTGCACCATTCGCTTTCCAGTCGCGCAACAGGATGTGAAGCATTACTGAGCGAAGAATCTTCCAGCGACTTAACGCGCGCTTAACAATGAATGATCCAGTGCGGCGTCAATTGTTTTGCCAAAACTTCTAAGCTTGGCTTAGAGGTCACGCGTCTCTTGTAAAAAAGCTAGTTCATCACGACTTTCGATGCAGGCTTGTAATGGCTGTGTGCCAAGGTCTGCCATGCTCTGCACGCGCATGTGCCAACCATGTGCCAGGCAAGTTCACGGCACAGGCTACGCACGTATCACGCACAGGACCAGCTTATGCCACGGACTGTCCATGAGTCGTCACTCTTGGGCAACACACTGGCCACGAATCGACCAGGGCAACCCATTCAATGCGCCATTTCCGAGCATTCGCCGAGCAACCAGATGCCACAGATAGACCAATTTGGTGCCCCCCCTATGCGGTTGGATTACAGATCGGACGCCCTACCCCTTGGCTCCGATACAAGGCCTTTCTCGCACGCAGGGTGTGCCCTACCGTGTGGCACGCCACGTACGGCCTGGGGGAATGTCTACGCCGTGTTACTTCGGTGGCCGTGTAGTCGACAGGTTGGGTTGATTCGTTATCGTCAGGTCCACGATGTTCGACTCCATTTTGCCGGTCCAGAGATGGTGCGGGTCCAGCAGGAAGACGCCGGAAGCCTTGGCCTTTGCTATGGCTTCCGCCGATGTCCACTGGTTGGTCTCCATAAACTCGGTTGATGTGATGTCGAGCATACGATACCTAATCTCACACTGTAGGCCATACGTCGCCTCGGCTGCCGTGAAAAGCCCGGTGCCGTCTCCCTGCTGCGGTATCTCCACGAAGACGAGAAACGAGGCCTTGCCATATCCAGGTATGGAGATCCACGAAGCATGCGAAGGCTTTAGAAGGAGTTCCCACATCTCTGCCGGGTTATTCTCTAAAATCCGCTGCTGCCTGAGCGGCAAGACATCCGGAAGCGCGAGGGAACGGATTGGCAAACGTTGCACCGTGCCCGTGCCTTGGCTCGCCAGCAGGAACATCCCGACGTACATACCGGGCTCCGAGGAACGCGGAGATGGAAGCTCCGCCTCCAGTGGGCCGGTATTCTCCACAGTCAGAGAGACGGGGAACCTGGATCCCGTCATCACGGTGTTCGTGTCAACGCGAATCTCACACCTCAGCGCTCCCTTAAGCTCAGGTGCGCCCGGATCGATCCCCATCAGAGCTTTGCACGCGCAAATGACGGTGAGGTAGGCAGAGATTGTCACCAAAGCTAGTTTCATAGATTGCTCCTTCGTGGCTTGTTATCTAGTTACTTGCATTAATCGTCGTGCCAACGGTGATCTCACTGCCGCCTGTTAGCATTTTCGCTCCGGTGGCCTTGACTGGGTCACAATATGAAATCCACGTGCCCGCATGAAACTGCGCACCCTGTATTGTATAGGTGTCATCGGCCTCGAAGACCGGATTAGTCGCGCTGCTGCTATTCCACACCGCGACCTCATGGCCCGCGTCCACAGATTGGTTGCATTGATCCGAAAACGGCAAACCCAGCGAAGTGATCTGCCCGGGAGCCGTTATGTACGCGATGTGGCACCCTGTCTGAAAGTTGAAACACGCAGCTTCTTGGATTCCGTAAAGAGGGGTGCCTGGTGCCAAGTCCACGTCTGGGCTTCCAAACAAGAAGTTACCGAAAGTCTCAAACAGTGCGAGTTTGCAGGAAGGCGAACTCACCATCACGTTGTCAAATTGATCCCGGATGTTGAAAGTGACCACGGTCTTGTATGGCACTGGATTATTCGTAGGACCGTTGCACAACGGCACCACTGCATTCGTATAGGCGATCACTACCAGTGTCTGCGGTCGCGAAATGTTCAGTGTTGCGTTGGTGGTGTAAGATTGGCCGTGATAGGTGTACGTGACCATGACCTTGTCCGTGGTGCCCGGAGGCGTGGCAAACGCGAGCTCCGGCGCGAAATACGTTACGCTGCTGGCCGCGGCGCAATTATTCGTCGAGAATGTCCCGCCCCGGGAATGGCTCCAAGCGTAAATTCCTGACCCATCATCATCCGGAGACCCTGTTGCGGTTAGGGTGACTTGGTTTGTGTTGGCAATAAGGGTATTCGGCGGGGAATTGTTGTTGTTCACGTAGGTATAGGAAACACACACATTCGTCGGCCCGGCGAGCTGGCAGAACAGATTATGAAAATTCGTGAACGTCAGATAGTGGTACGTGTCGCGGGCAACGAAGGGCCAGTCCGAGACGCTCGTCGCGTAGGCCGCGGACCCCCCGGGCCACCCAAAACTGTCCTGGTTGATCGTGTATTGCTGCCCACCGGTGACGTTGATCTTGTAGCTGACCGTCTGTGCGGCGTTGTCGTAGGAGTACGGGCTCTGTCCCTGATAGGTGACTTGTGACAGGTCAAGCGGGGCGCTATAGCCACCGCCCCATCGGTAATCCATGCCTTCAAACGTGAAAATCACTGTTACCGTATTCGTACCGTATGAGCGCGGAGGTCGGAAGGTCAGCGTCCCGCGCCTACGATCTCGGTAGGCTTCAATCTCCTGAGTCGGCCAAGTGTAATTCCCCCCGTAACCCTCGGTGCAGTAGCCGATGTCGGTCCAGCCTCCATCCGTGCTGGCTGTTCCGAACGACATTGATTTGGGGAGGTTCACCGAACAATTGGCACTGGAGCCGCTGTTTGTGCCAGCGCAGCTACTTTGAGAGGACTGGTACGGCGTCCAGGAGAACGTTTCGGGGTTGGGGTCATTGACACACCGATTGGCAACTTCCAAATCGACCTGCTGGTCCTGCTCCCCCGCGCCAATATCGGCCACATCGTCTTCCGTAGATCGTGTGGTAATCGCCCACCACTCCGAGCCGCCGCAGCCGGGTTGGCAGCCCCAATAATAATACGATGGCCGCGTCGCGTAGCTACCGGCTGTCGATATGTTGTCATCATGCGATTCCCAGTGAATAACCTCGTAAGTCTGCGATTGCGCCGGGGGAATCGTCACCGGTGGGCAGGTTGTGCCCCCTCCGTTGGCAATCATCGGCTCAGCGGGGGGCGGGCAGCCGGTGGCCAGCGGGTCAAAGCCGTACGATCCCGCGGCAACCAGAATCACGCCCGTGATGGGTACGCCGGACGGAATCATGTTAGTTGTCCAAAAGGCCACATTCCCGTTGCCATCCGGGCTGTTCCAATTCACGACCGCGGCCACTCCGTTTATCAGAACTCCCACCACGTTGGTTTGCGTGGGTAGCCCGGCGTCAAACTGGGTGCTTACGTAGCCGCTGACGTAGTTGGACGGGGCGGTGGTGTACACATCAAACACCGGGTTGGTGATTGCGGCGCTGAATTCCGTAGAACTAATGAGGGTAAATGTCTCCGAAGTCGCGTGACCCGCAGCATCCGAAGCGACCAAGACGAGTTGGTTCGTCCCGCTCTCCAGCGGCACCAGCCCTTCGTACTGGTTTTGTCGCACAGCGAGAGCATTGGTCGACACGTCACCTGTGCCCAAGGAGGTCACAATGGCGTTGACCGAGGCGTAGTCGTTGTCCACGGTTCCTTCGACCCAGATCGAGCTCACGTTCGGCAGCAACATCGACGATGAGAGGTTGACCGTCAACAGGTTCGGCGCATTGGTCGCTGTGCTGGTGTTGACCACCCAAGTCTGGCTTGCTTGGTTCGTTATGCCGGCTTGATTTGCCACCAGGATTGTGACCGTGAAGGAATTGGTTCCCGGGGGTACGGGAAACCGCTCGATGTAGATGTTGGTTTCCGAGCGGTTGTAATACGGCTGGCCGTTAATCCAGATTTGCAACGGGCGGGCGTCGTCTGTCCAGAGCGGATCCGGGTCGTAGGCCACGGCCTGCAAGGTGAAGAAAGCCTGATTCAACACTGCATTAGTAGCCGGAGAAATGATGGCAACGACCGGCAGGACGGTGTCGAAAGTGATCACCTTGACCAAGGTCGGGCCTTGGGATTGGCCTTGGGCGTTGGAGTATTGCAAGTACAGGCTCTGCGGGTTGGTCGTGTTTGCCAAGGTGTACTCGATGCTGCCGTTGTTGGCGTATAGCACGGCGTTGCTCATGAACGGGTCTGTAGAAATGAGGATGTCGGGAAAGTTCGTGCTCAACGGGTCGATGGGAATGACCTGCGAGGAAGTGTACGGATTGCCGTTGTTGACGACGATGTCCAAATAGGCCACGTTGGGGTTCGCACCGGTCAGGTACTTCTCGTAGTTGTCGTAGCCGTCGCCCGTGGGGTCCTCGCTGGCAAGATTGGCATCGAGCGGGTCGAGACCATACGCGACAGCCCAGCCGTAGGGAATGCCGTTATTCAAGTTCGTCGGATTAACGCGTACGACTTGGTAGAAGTTCTGCGCCAGTTCAGCGGCATTTGTATCGGCCCAACTCGTCGTTTGATTCGAGCCAAACATCCATGCCACGTCACGCCAAGAAGACGTGGGGGTGAGACTGCTCTCGGTTTGGACAACGTAGACGTGGTCGGTACAACTCTGCCACTGCAGGACCATACTCCCCCCACCGTCAGTAGTTATGGACACAATGCTAAAGGGAGTTGTGTCGTCTGTGATGGTGCAAGGATCGCCTTCCTCATTGTCGTCTTCATCCATGGCCATGAATCCACCAATGAAACTCGGGGTGTTTATCGCTGCGGACGCTGCCGCGGCGGCGGCCTCCTGAGCTGCTATGGCGGCGTCCCACGTTGGTTCGTCCTGAATATCAGCCACGAGCAATTTGAGGGAAACGGTCGGAGGTGGAAACAGTCCGTCAATTCCGTAAGCGTCCGCTTGGTTGGTTTCAGAAAGCCAGTTGCGGTAGACCCAAGCGTCTTGCGACGAGTACTGCCCCGGCTGGTAGCCGCTCGGTGCGGCAATTGTTGCGACAATGCTGGTCGAGCCTCCTGCGCGCAGGCTAATGATCCCGCTGAGGATGTCCTCGGTTATCCAAACGGAGTATGTCTGAACGGAAGACATGCAACTGGCTGGGGTTTGAAACAGGTCAGCACAGGGCGACTGAGAACAATCCAAGAACCACGGCTGATTCCCATCGAGAGAGAAAGCTCGATAGTCTGAGGGAAAGCCGAGAGGGAGGACAATCGAATGCTCGCTGCTTAGGGCCTGTTGGACAAGGTCTGTCAGCGTCACGGCTGTCAAATCTTGCCCACGGCCCACTGTGGCCAAAAACACAAGCGCATAAGTTAGGAACAGAACCTTCGGCAGTCGTCCGACATCCTCACCCGTAGTCTTCATGCTCGCTTCTCCTGAGCTTCGAGCTACAGAACCAAAAGGGGCGCGAACTCAACGCACCCCGGCTTCAGGCACCGCGAAGCGCCCTGTCGAAGGATACGCCAAGCCGCGCCCTTGTGGGGCGCGCACTCGGACGGTCTTCGACAGAAAATTCGCGGTTTTGAGCCAGACCGTAGCCGAAAGCTACGCTAGATTGTTTGTCTTAATTCTATTTCTATACGTGTGTCATTCGGTTCGTCTTCTACGTCGTACTGCTCTCTCTGACAAGGCAAACTTCCCAAGTCGTAGTTTATGGCTGAGCATCCTTGGCAGCCCGCCGGTAGGGAAGCGCAATTCGTGAATAGTTCTCCTGCTCAGCCAATCCGGCTTCCTGGTTATCTCGCTCCGCATCGGTGACTTCAGTAATCACCCGATCCCCGGGCCTCGCTACCGGCTTCAGCGCTTAGAGTGTGGCTGCGCTAGCCATTTCTTCGCAACCAACGCGCCTGTTTCTAAGAGGGCCTCGTAGCAAACGTGTTTGCCAATTGCAAGACAAAATTGTGAAACATTTCACAACCTGCATTGAAGCATAACCGGACGCGCAACAGAACAGCGGTCGGGCGGCTCGTGCTGTGCAAGATAATCCTCGCTCCGCTGCGGTCCACCGCTGCCGCTTCTTGACAGCGCCGCTCGCCCGCTGTGTTGGGCTTGTAAGGTTTGGCGTTCGCGAACCCTGTCCGGCTCGGACTACAACTATGACGCACGACAACTTGCACTCCCCTTTGGCTTGATCTCCTGGGAAGAACGCCCTCAAAAGCACCATGTTCACCGGCGTTCGCCCGTGTCCCTTTGCATTTTTAAGCCCCGATTCTCCGTTTGGACGAGACCAAACCTCGCAATGATCACGAATCGTGCTTGGCGCGCCACGGCAGGGGGCAAGGCGGGGCCGCCGGGAAGATTCTCGGCAGGAAGATCGGGACGTGGCCGTCGTAGGATTGAGGCCGGTGCGGATATTGCGATTGCGGCCTGCAACCATGATTTCCCCTCACGATCAAATACCTCTAGAAACGGCACGAAAGCTCGACATCTGCGCCCGGTTTGCTAGGCTTCCGTAGTCGTGAAGAGCGCGCTGGCAAGAGAAAGAGATACTAACCGGCTCGCTTCCATCGCTCGGCGCGTTTGCTGGTGGCAGTCGGCTGAGACAACGCTTGAAGATACACCGCGTTTTCTCTGCCAGGTCATGGTGTTCGGCACGTGGGAAGACGTATGCTTTGTCCTCCATCGTCATGGCGAAGCTGCATTCCGGGAAGCATTGGTATCCGCCCCACCCGGCCTCTTTGACAACCGTTCGTGGCATTATTGGCACCACCGACTCCACGTTCTCCCGGTTCCCCTCTTGCCACAGCGCACCATTCCAACATGAGGCCAGTCTCGACGTTTTCCCTAGTCAGCAGGAAACCTAGCGACAGGCACTTTCGCCAGTAAACATCGCTGCTACCGCTGGGTCCGTTGCAAACACGTCATGCAACTTCCACAGTTGGCGGAGCCAGTCGATCAAGCCGTCGAGGGTTCTAACTTGCTCACCTCGGGTGTACCACTTACGGAAGCGTCTTATCCAATCACCGGAGAATTCTACGGGCGGGAAGCGACTGGATTGCCGTCGCGACGCAGGTACCGCGCAGTGGCGCCGCGTGCCTTGCAATCAGCTCGTGTAACCAGCTGTAGCCGCTACATTTGGGACAGAACAAGTGACCATCACCCCCCCATCATCCCCATTTCGAATATCCAGAGTCCCCCCCACCATCCGGGCCCGGTATCGCATGATCATCCATCCCATCCCGGTTTTTGCTTCCGGCGTTTGGCTGAAACCGATCCCGTCGTCCTTGACTGTCAGGGTGATATTGTCGTCAATCATCGTCAGACGCACGACGATGCGTTTGGCCCGGGCATGCTTGACCGCATTGTGCGTGGCTTCTTGCGCGATGCGAAAGAGTTGGACAGCGTGCGGACCTTTCAGGCAGGCGCATGCGGGGTTCCCATCGGACTCAACCACATACTCGATCGTGGACAATTGTTTGATGTGCCGCGGGATCTCCTGCAACGCCGCAACCAATCCCAGTCGCTCCAATTCAACCGGGTAAAAGCCCTTGGCCAGGTCTCGCGACTGGTCGATCGTCTGTCGAATCAACAGTTCGAGCCTGGCGGATTCCCGCGCCAGCGCCGGTGACACCTTTTGGAGCTTGGTTTCCATGGCCTTTATCATGAAACCGATACCGGTGAGTTGTTGACTGAGTCCGTCGTGCAACTCCTGTCCCAAACGAAGCTGCTCCCGCTCGATGGCACGGGCGATCTCGGTCTCCAGGCGCTTTCGCTCATTGATCTCCGCCTGAAGCGCACGCGTCTTGCGGAACAAATGCACAAACACCGAAACCTTCGAGCGCAGGACGACGGGGTTGCACGGTTTCGTCAGGTAATCCACCGCCCCGGCATCGTACCCGTGCATCACATGGTCGTTCTCGTGATAGTAAGCTGTCAAAAAGATAATGGGGATATGTTGGGTCTTTTTTCGCTCCTTGATGATTTGGGCCAGTTCCAAGCCATTCATCCCGGGCATGCGGATATCAAGCACAATGACAGCGAAGTCGCTCGAGATGAGCGCCAACAGGGCATCCTCGGGAGTCTGCGCACGAACCAACCGGTAGTTCGGCGAATCAAGAATACTCGCGAGGACGTCGAGATTCCGAGGATCGTCATCCACCAGCAGGAGAGACACCGGGTCATCCACGACCGGCATCACCGGAGATTCGACCGCCGGTGGGTGATTGGCTTGGCCGAGCGCGGGTACCAATGTTTTCATACTCATCCCCTAACGATAGAGCCAGACGCGAAGCAGGGAGAGGAGTTGGTCGATATTGACCGGCTTGGCGATATAATCGGAAGCTCCAGCCTCGAGACATTTTTCGCGGTCACCCTTCATGGCCTTGGCGGTCAGCGCCAGGATGGGAAGAGAGCGGAATTGGGGCCTGGTGCGAATCTCCCTCATGGTCTGGTAACCGTCCATTTCCGGCATCATGATGTCCATGAGCACGACATTAAGCTCGGGAGTGTTTTCAATCAGTTCGATCGCCTGGCGGCCATTGGTGGCGGTGAGCACCTCCATATCATGGTTCTCCAGTACCGTCGCCAAGGCAAAGATATTGCGCGCATCGTCGTCGACAACCAGGACTTTGCGCCCGTGCAGGACTTCGTCGGAATTGTGCAGTCGCTCCAGCATTTCCTGCTTCGGCTTGGGCAGATCCGCGATGACACGATGCAGGAAGAGCGCGGTCTCATCAAACAACCGCTCCGGAGACTGGGCGTTCTTGAGCACGATGCTCTTGGCGACCGCCTTGAGTCGGGCCTCCTCGTCGGAAGTAAGTTCCTTGCCGGTGAAGACCACGATGGGAACATCGCGCAGGGAGGGTTCGCCCTGTACTTTTTGCAGAAGCTCAAACCCGCTGATGTCCGGCAGACGAAGGTCGAGCACGCAGCAGTCGAACGGGCGGTCAAGCAGGGCCTGTAACGCCGCCTGGCCCGTTGACACCGTGGTGATCTGCAAATCATCGTGGCTGAGCAGTTCGACGATGCTTTGGCTCTCGACCTGGTCGTCCTCGACCACCAGCAGTTGTTTGCGGTGGGGCGAGACGAAGGTCTTGATGCGGTCGAAACATTGCTCCAACACGGTGGTCGTGACCGGCTTGACCATGTACGAAAACGCCCCGTGCGCCAAACCATGTTGACGTTCTTCCTCGAGTGAAATGATCTGCACGGGAATGTGCCGGGTCGCGGCGTCGAGCTTGAGGTTGTTGAGGACCGTCCAGCCCAACATGTCGGGCAAAAAGATGTCGAGCGTGATCGCCGTGGGGATATATTGCCGCGCGAGGATGATCCCCTGTTGCCCGCGCTGGGCGACAATTCCCTTGAATCCCTTGTCGCGCGCCAACCCGAGCAGGATCCGCGCGTAGTGCGGATCGTCTTCAATAATGAGCAAAACGTAATCGCCTTCCCGAATCTCGGCGCGGTCGTCCTCGATTTCCTCCTGGCGGGCCACCGGCAGGACCGGCAGGCCGGGAGCGGAGCCGGATTCCTTTACCGGCATCGATGTCACGGGCGAAGTGTTGGTGATGGACGGGCTGGTGTAGGTCAGTGGCAAATACAGGGTGAACGTGCTTCCTTCGCCGAGGACACTGGTCAATCGTATTTCACCGCCGAGCAATGCCGCCAACTCACGGCTGATGGCGAGGCCGAGTCCCGTGCCGCCGTACTTGCGGCTCGTACCAGCGTCGGCCTGCTGAAACGCCTCGAACACGATCTTCTGTTTCTCGGGGGCAATGCCGATGCCCGTATCGGTGATTTGAATCGCGATCACATGCGACGCCCGACTGAGCACGGGATGGTCCGTGTTCCAGCCCTGGACGGCGGGTTGGACTTTCATGGTCACGCTCCCCTGCGCGGTAAACTTGAACGCGTTGGAGAGCAGGTTCTTGATGATCTGTTGCAGACGTTTCGGATCGGTGCTGAACGCCCGCGGGAGGGCCGGGTCGACCTCGATTTCGAACGGCAGTTTCTTCGCTTCGGCGACATGGCGGAAGTTGCGTTCGACGCTCTCCCGCAATGCGGAGAATGTTACCTCCTCGACTTCTACGGTGACCGTGCCCGACTCAATCTTGGACAGGTCAAGAATGTCGTTGATCAGGTTCAGCAGATCCGAGCCCGCAGAGTGGATGTTGCGGGCGAAATCGATCTGCTTGGGCATGAGATTGCCGCCCGTATTCTCGGCCAGTTGCTGGCCGAGAATGAGAATCGAATTGAGCGGCGTGCGCAATTCATGCGACATGTTGGCAAGGAATTCCGATTTGTATTTCGACGTCAGCGCCAATTCGGCGGCCTTTTCTTCGAGCGCCCGACGGGCGAGTTCGACTTCCTTGTTCTTGCGCTCGACCTCGACGTTTTGGTCGGCCAATTGTTGGGCTTTTTGCGCGAGTTGTTCGTTGGTCTGCTGCAGCTCTTTTTGCTGTGTTTGCAGATCGTTCGTGAGCTGCTGCGACTGTTTGAGCAACGACTCGGTCTGCATCGTGGCTTCGATGCTGTTGAGCACGATCCCGATACTGGCCGTCAGTTGTTCCAGGAATGTCAGGTGGGTCTGCGAGAACTCGTTCAGCGAGGCCAATCCCAGCACGGCTTTGATCTGGCCCTCGAACACCACAGGGAACACGACCAGGCTGCGCGGCAAGGTGTTCAAAATCACCGAGCCGACAACAACAGCGTCTCGTGGTACGCTCGTGATCAGGATACGCCGTTTGTCCTGGGCGCACTGGCCAAGGAATCCCTCTCCCAACGCGAGTCGTTCCGGGTAACCATTCTGCGCATTGCCATAACTGGCCAGCATCTTGAGCGAGGGCGTGTCCGTGTCCATCTGGTAAATCAGTCCCTGGTGGGCGTTGACGAGCGGAACAAGCTCCGTCAACAGCATTGTGCCGACGGTGGCCAGGTCGCGCTGGCCCTGCAGCATACCGGTAAACCGGGCCAAATTGGTTTTGAGCCAATCCTGTTCGGTATTCCGCTCGGTCGTGAGCCGCAAGTTCGTGATCATCGTGTTGATGTTGTCTTTTAGTTCGGCAACCTCACCACGGACTTCAACCTGGATCGCACGCGTCAGATCGCCCTTCGTAACAGCCGTCGCCACCTCGGCGATGGCGCGGACCTGTGTCGTAAGATTGGCCGCCAGCAAATTCACATTGGCCGTGAGATCTTTCCACGTACCGGCGGCCCCGGGAACGTGGGCCTGGCCGCCCAGACGACCTTCGACGCCCACCTCGCGGGCGACCGTGGTCACCTGATCGGCAAAAATGGCCAGCGTATCCGTCATGTTGTTAATCGTTTCCGCCAACGCGGCAACTTCGCCCTTGGCTTCGACGGTCAACTTCTGGCGGAGATTCCCATCCGCCACCGCCGTCACCACCTTGACGATCCCGCGCACTTGATCGGTGAGATTCGCGGCCATGACGTTAACCGAATCGGTAAGGTCCTTCCACGTACCGGCAACACCGGGGACCACGGCTTGCCCGCCGAGTTTCCCCTCGGTGCCGACTTCGCGGGCTACACGGGTGACTTCGGCCGCAAACGCGTTGAGCTGATCGACCATCGTATTGATGGTATTCTTCAACTCCAGGATCTCGCCCTTCACATCCACGGTGATCTTGCGCGAGAGGTCGCCGCGGGCAACGGCCGTGGTGACCTCGGCGATATTGCGAACCTGACCCGTGAGGTTGGCGCCCATCGCGTTGACGGAATCGGTGAGGTCCTTCCACGTGCCAGCCACGCCGGGCACCACCGCTTGGACACCCAAGCGTCCTTCCGTGCCGACTTCGCGCGCCACGCGGGTGACTTCCGAGGCGAACGATCGGAGCTGTTCCACCATCGTATTGATCGTCTCCTTCAATTGGAGAATCTCGCCGCGCACGTCGACGGTGATCTTGCGCGACAAATCGCCGTTGGCCACCGCAATCGTCACCTCGGCAATGTTACGGACCTGGCCGGTGAGATTCGAGGCCATCGACTTGACGTTGTCCGTCAGGTCCTTCCACGTGCCGGCCACGCCCGGCACCGCCGCCTGACCGCCCAGCTTCCCATCTGTACCGACTTCGCGCGCGACACGGCTGACTTCCGAAGCGAACGCGTTGAGTTGATCGACCATGGTGTTGACGGTGTTCTTCAACTCCAGGATCTCGCCCTTCACATCGACTGTAATCTTGCGCGACAAATCGCCTCGCGCGATGGCCGTGGCGACGTCGGCAATGTTACGGACCTGGCCGGTGAGATTCGAGGCCATCGAATTGACGTTGTCCGTCAGGTCCTTCCACGTGCCGGCCACGCCCGGCACGAGCGCCTGTCCGCCAAGGATACCTTCGGTGCCGACTTCCCGGGCCACCCGCGTCACTTCCGAAGCAAACCCGTTGAGTTGGTCGACCATCGTGTTGATCGTGTCTTTGAGTTCGAGAATCTCGCCACGGACATCGACGGTGATCTTCTTGGAGAGATCGCCATTGGCTACGGCAATCGTCACCTCGGCAATGTTACGGACCTGGCCGGTAAGATTCGAGGCCATCGAATTGACGTTGTCCGTCAGGTCTTTCCATGTGCCCGCGACGCCCGGCACCGCCGCCTGACCGCCCAGCTTCCCGTCTGTACCGACCTCGCGCGCCACGCGGGTCACTTCCGAGGCAAAGCCATTGAGTTGGTCGACCATCGTGTTGATGGTGTTCTTCAATGCGAGAATCTCGCCTTTAACGTCCACGGTGATCTTGCGCGACAGGTCACCCTTCGCGACGGCGGTGGTCACCTCGGCGATGTTGCGGACCTGACTGGTAAGGTTGGACGCCATGGAGTTCACCGAGTCCGTCAGGTCCTTCCACGTGCCGGCCACGCCCGGCACGGCCGCCTGGCCGCCGAGCTTCCCATCCGTGCCGACTTCCCGGGCCACACGGGTCACTTCCGAAGAAAACGCATTGAGTTGATCCACCATCGTGTTGATGGTCTCTTTCAATTCGAGCAACTCGCCCTTTACATCGACCGTGATCTTGCGCGACAAGTCGCCGCGGGCGACGGCCGTGGTGACGGCCGCGATATTGCGGACCTGCCCCGTCAAATTCGAGGCCATGGCGTTGACCGAATCCGTCAGGTCCTTCCACGTGCCGGCCACGCCGGGCACCGCCGCCTGGCCGCCGAGTTTGCCTTCCGTGCCAACTTCACGGGCCACCCGCGTCACTTCCGAAGCAAAGGAACGGAGTTGATCCACCATCGTGTTAATGGCTTCCTTGAGTTGCAGGATTTCGCCACGGACGTCCACGGTGATTTTCTTGGACAGATCACCGTTGGCCACGGCGATGGTCACGTCGGCAATGCTGCGGACCTGCGCCGTAAGATTGCCCGCCATTTGATTAACCGATTCGGTCAGGTCTTTCCACACACCCGAAACGCCCCGGACTTGCGCCTGACCGCCCAGCTTGCCTTCGGTGCCGACTTCGCGGGCCACCCGCGTCACTTCCGACGTGAACACCGACAGTTGGTCGATCATCGTGTTCACCAATCGTGCCGAGCGCAGGAACTCGCCCTCCAGGGGTCGTCCATCGGCTTCCAGCGCCATGGCCTGCCCCAGGTCTCCCTTGGCGACCGCGCCGATGGCCCGGGTGACCTCCGTGGTAGGCCAGACCAGGTCGTCGATCAGGGTATTGATCGATTGGATTTCATCTGCCCAACCGCCGCTGGCGCCCGGGACGATCATGCGCTGCTTGAGTTTGCCTTCCTTGCCGACCTTGCGGCAGATGCGGGCTGTTTCCTGTGCCCGGCGCTCGCTGATGGCAAGAATGTCATTGAAGGCATCCGATATTTTTCCGTGAACACCGGTCCACTCGGCCGGCAGTCGCTGGCTGAAGTCGCCGTTCCGGAATGCGAGCATCGCGAGGAGAATCTTCTGCATGTGCTCGTGCTCATCGGCCGCCGATCCGCCGTTGCTGGAGGGTTCTCCGGAAGCAAGAATCGGCCGGGACCCGGCCACTTCCTCCACAGGAGTGGTTGTATTCATACTGACTGTCTCCTGGACTTGTCGGTCATTCCTCTGGCGATGGCAGCCACATGCCGGATGACAGCGACTCATTCAAATCCTTATCGCGTGATCCGTGTTGGCGCTCGATCACAAATCCCCACAGATCAACCCTCACATGTTAAGCACAGTCATCCGGCTTTGGGCAATCGGAGCCGGCCTGATTCTGCTCTAGGGAAATCTCCTAGCGCTGCGGCATGCGGCAAACAAAACGGTCGCGGGCTCGCTGTTGTGAGCAGGCGCGCGAGGCTGGCGAAGATTCGTCCTCATGGGCATCCGACGATGCCGTGTGGGACGGGGATGGCTGTCACGTGCCGCAGAAGACGGCAGCGTGATGGACGCCCGGTGAGCCAATCGACACTTTCGCCGCGAGGGAAAATTACGCCGTTGGGCGCTGATCACTGTCGGCGCCTGGTTGTTCGGGCGCGCGGCCAGTGGCTTTCCATGCCCGGGCGCAGGATGCCATCTTCTCGCTCAAATGAACCCCGCCGCTCAACACCGTTCGTAGCGCCGCCAGGACCTCGGCGGTTGAGGCGCGTTTCATAATATAGCCGCGGGCGCCGGCCCGCAGACAGCGCTCGGCATAGAGCGTTTCCTCGTGCAGCGACAATACCAGCGTCGGTAAGTTGGGCCATCGTGCCTTGATGTCGTTGATCAGGTCGAGGCCGCTGCCGCCCATTAGCGACAAATCCACGATTGCCGCGTCCGGTTCCACGGCGCTGATCGTCTCCAGGGCGCGCGGTACATCTTCGGCTTCGCCGCAGACAACCAGGTCTGGCTGCTGGTTGATCACCATCGCCAGCCCTTCGCGCAACACCGCATGATCGTCAACGATGAGAACCCGTCGCTTTTGTTTTCCCCGGCCCCTGGCTGGTTGCTTTTTGCCTTTCATCATGCCCTTTTTCCCTTCGTGCATTCTCGACAATGCAGGTCACGACCGTCCCGCCGCGGGGCTGCTGCCGCACGTCCAGCCTGGCGTCAATGATACCGGCACGATACTTCATGATATGCAGCCCCATGTCGGTGTCACGCGGTTTGTTCGATGGGATTCCGATGCCATCGTCCTTGATTGTCAAGGTGATGCGACCATTCTTATCGGACAGACTGATCGTAATGTGCTTGCCCCGGCTATGTTTCACGGCGTTAAACACGGCTTCCTGGGCAATGCGGTAGAGCTGGCGGGACAGGACCTCCTCCTGAATTGTCAAGGTCGTCTCGCCTTTGTAGCGGCAACCGATGTCGTACAGCCGCTCGGTGTGCAGCGCCAGCTTCTGCAGCGCCGTGACGATCCCGTGGGTCTTCAATTCGACAGGGAACAACCCCTTGGCCAGATCACGGGTCTGGGTAATGGCTTCCCGAATGCGCGCGGTGACCTTGGCCGCCAGCGCCGCTTCGGGCGACTTTCGGGAGGCGAGGCGGTCCTGCAACGTCTCGCTAATGAAACTGACGCCGGTCAGATGTTGTCCCAGGCCATCGTGCAAGTCGCGCCCGAGGCGCTGTTGCTCGGCTTCGCCGATATCGAGCACCATCTTCTCCAGCGTTCGGCGTTCGGTCGCATCCTCCATGGCCAGCAGGATCAGGCGTGCGCCGTCTCCCTCGGGCCGCAATCGGCGCGCGTTCAACAGCATGAACCGGCGCCCAATCTTGGGAAACACGTGATCCACCTCGAAGCCGGTGAGATGCGAGTTGCGGGGCAAGATGTCTTCGAGCAGAGCGCGCAAGGCCGGAATGTCCCACTGTTTGTCGCCGAGGTCGTAGATAAACTTTCTCTCGGTCTCGTCGCGGGTGACGCGGAAGACCTGGTAAAATGCCCGGTTCGCCAGCACCACCCGCAGATGCCCGTCCAACACCAACAATGGTTCGTGGATCGTTTCCACGATGCCTTGCGCGAAATCGCGGGCCTTCTCCGCTTCCTGGAGACTTCGTTTGATCGTGTCGATGTCCGTTAGCTTGATCACCGCGCCATCGATTTTGTTTTCGGCGGTTCGATACGGGTGGATCCGTAGCGCGTGCCAGTGACCATCGCGGTCTTGCACTTCGCGCGATTTGACGCTGAGGGAGTCGATCGACTCGGTGATCAGCCGTTCCAGGTCCGGCGCGTCAAGGGGCAACCGTAGATCCGTTATCAGCCGGCCAACATCCGTGGGCAGGAGGTGCAACACTTTCTCCGCCGCCGGTGTGAACCGGCGCACCCGGTAATCCGCGCCGAGCAGGAGAATCGGCAAACTGACGCTGGTCAGCACATTCGTTAGGTCGTTGTTGAGTTGCCCCAGTTCCATGTTGCGGTTCTGCAACTCCTCATTGAGAGTGGTCAGCTCTTCATTCGTGGACTGCAACTCTTCCTTGGCCGTTTCCAGTTCTTCATTGGTGGACTGCAATTCCTCGTTACTCGACTGGATTTCCTCATTCGCAGCCTTGAGTTCTTCGTTGGCATTCTCCAATTCCTCGACCACCGACTGCATGTACTCTTTGGTGGCTGTCAGTTCCTGTTCCAACCGCACGGCGGTCTTCTCCAGCCGTTCGGCCTTCTGGGGAGGCGCCGGGCGAACCACCGGCGCGGCCAGAGGTCGGTGGTCACTCTCCTCAAACAGCACAAGGAAATGGCGCTCTCGCACGCCCATGGATTTAATCGGCACCACTTCGAGGTTGATGGAGACAATACCGCCATTGGATCGGACACGCAGCCCTTCACGGCGAATCGTGACGCCCTGCCGTCGCGCCCGGTGGATCGCGCCACGCAACTCCATGAACAGGCCCTCCCGCGCCATCTTCAGGAGATTGAGGCTTGGCGATCCCTGGGCCGGTTCGAGATACGAACCCGTGTGGCCGCGGAACTGCAGGATCTCCATGCGGTCATTGACCAACACACTGGCGGGGGCGAATCGGCCCAGTAACACCCGGTCCGCCTCGCGCTGAATGTCAACCGTCGATGTTCCCGTCACGGCGGCCTTCAATGGTTCGGCCGTCTCATTGACAGGATACTCACTGAGGGAAAAGTCAACGGTTGGCCGCGTTGCCGTGGCGCGTCGCACATAGATCCGGTGCTTTCGATCCACCGGTCCAAAGAGCTGTTCGAAACCGCTGGTGGCCTCCGAACTCCCCAACAGCAGGAATCGGTTCGGCTTGAGGGCATAATGGAAGATGGGCATCACCCGTTTCTGCAACTGTGGACCCAGGTAGATCAGCACATTGCGGCAACTGATCAGGTCCAGATTCGAAAACGGCGGGTCCTTGGTGATGTTCTGTTTGGCGAAGATGCACAACTCGCGAACGGGTTTGCTGATTTGATAGCCGCCCAAAATCTTGACGAAGAAGCGCCGCAAGCGCGGCGGCGATACATCGGCCACGCTGCTTTCGGAGTAGATGCCGACCCGCGCTTTGGCCAGGGCGCGCTCGCTAATGTCGGTGGCAAATACCTGGATGGGGATGCTCGCGGCCTGGTCGCCGAGATACTCCAACAGCAGCATGGCCAGTGAATACGCCTCTTCGCCCGTCGAACATCCGGGCACCCAGATGCGAACCGGGTCGCTGTTGCCCGTCCGGCTGCCGAGCTTTGGAAAGAGTTTTCTCTTCAATGCGGCAAAGGCGCCGGCGTCGCGGAAGAAACCCGTGACACTGATGAGCAGGTCCTCACACAAGGTTTCTGCTTCGTCCGGGTGGTCCTTCAGGTACTGGATGTATTGTCCCAGCTGTTGCAGGCGATGCACCGCCATGCGTCGCTGGATGCGCCGCTGAATCGTATTCGGCTTGTAATAGGTGAAGTCCACGCCGGTGGCCGTCTTCAGCAACCGGAAAATTCGGTTCAAATGATCGTCGTCCGCGCGGTCCGCTTTGGCCGCCTTCTCTGGCGGGAGGTGGTTGATGTACGGATGACGGCTGATGCGGGCCAGTTCCTTCGCAATCGCCGGCGGCGACGCCACGACGTCAACGCAGCCGGTCGCCACCGCGGCCCGCGGCATGCCGTCGTATTTCGCGGACTTCTCATCCTGCGCAAACGTGATGCCGCCTTCGGCGTGGATGGCGCGAATTCCCTCGGCCCCGTCGGTGGCCGTGCCGGACAAAATCACGCCGGCGGCCTTCCGTCCACAGTCCCTGGCCAGCGATTTCAGGAACGTATCCACGGGCAGGTTGTGGTCCTGCCGCTGAATACGCGGGGTCAGCTTCAACGCGCGGCCCACAATCACCATGCCTTTGTTGGGAGGGATGACGTAGACATGGTTGGGTCTGACCGTCATTCGATTGCGCACTTCGAGAACGGGCAATGCGGTCACCCGCGAGAGAAGTTCGGTGAGCTGGCTGTCATGTGTGGGATCGAGGTGCTGAACGAGCACGTACGCCATGCCCGTGCGGGCCGGCAGATGCCTTAATAGTTGCGTGGCGGCTTCCAATCCGCCGGCCGACGCGCCAATTCCCACAATGGGGAACCGGTCGTTTCTCCAACTGGATTGTTTCCCCGAACTTGCCGGAGCACCACGCGACCTGGTCGCCGCGTGGGAGGTTATTCTCGCGGAAAGACGCCGTGCCTTCTTCATCACCATCCTCCGGTTGGCCGTTCGACCAACCACGGTAGTATACCAATTACCGCGAGAAATGCATGGAAAAACCTCGGGCGCGCCAATTTGCCCCGCCGAAACAGGAAGTTCCCCATGTCGCTGAATCAACGAGTCCAGCTAATTATGGTTTGCGTCGGTCTTCACGCGGGCGGGCTTCGTTGACGGTCAGCGGTCGGCCGTTCAGCTCGTGGCCATTGAACCGGGAAATGGCATTCCGCGCTTCGGCCGGCGAGTCCATCTCCACAAAGGCGAATCCCCGGGATCGGCCGGCGACCCGGTCAATAACCAGATTGCACCGAACCACGCGGCCGGCGCTGCTGAACATTTCCAGCACTTCCATTTCGGTGGTGCTGAACGGCAGGTTTCCGACATATAGCTTCATGGACATGATCGAGGTTCCTTTCTTGGGTGAGTGTCGCGGGCGCTGAAACCGCCGGCTATTTCAGGTGGGATATTGTCTCCGCCCCCAGCACCAGGGCGGTCTGGACCAGATGGACCAGCGACGGCCTGGCGGCGTTTCGTTTCCGGGGCGCGGGTGGACGGAGTTCGGCGATCTTGCGGATCGGCAACTGCATCAATTCATATTCCGCTTGCAGCCAGTCGTCGGTATCGTGGCCGGGTTGGCCGCCGCGGGCCAGGTAGATCTGATAGGCTCGGGCACGGATTTGCTCTTCCGTCGGACGACCGGTTTTTACCGTCATAACACTCGCTCCTTCGCAACATCGTTCCCTGATGTTCGATTTCCAATACATGCGGCCATTATGTCCGATCGCCCGTCGAGTTTCATTCGGGATGCTCCCGAATCTCACGTAGGGCGAAGTCCTATTGCGCGAGATTCCCGGTGATCGCGGTTGACCTCTCCGGTTAGGGAAACTCCCTACGCATGTCTCGGGGGTTGTCGTGATCCAGAAACATCACATCTCCGAATTGTTTGCCACGGTCGGGTCAGCTTAGGTTGCCCGCGTTATCGATCACGGGACAACAAACGCAAGACTCGAAAGCAACAGGAGGTCGCCATGACAGGTGCTCGCCGACAACTGGAGATTACGGTTCGCAGCATCGCCCATCCGTCGACGCTGGCCCGGCTGATGGCCCTCACGGCTTCGTGCGGAGCGGAAGTGCTGGCCGCGTGAGAAACGAGTCCGTTGTGGCGTCGACGGCGGCATGGGGGGCAAGCAAGAAAACAAAGGAGGAAGACAGAAACATGAAATACTGTATCAGAAGGTTCTGGTTGATGTTGGTAATCACGGCCGGCGCAGGATGGGGCGCGTCGGTCTTCGCGATTCCGGCGTCGTTTGTCAGCGACAAGGCGGGCGACAGCGCAACGCTCGTTTCGGGCTCCGTGCTGGATTCCGATCCAACGGCTGGACCGGTCACGTGGATTGGTTCGCTGGGAGATTGGAAAATCAGGGTGTGCATGGCGCTCGAAAGCGCAGGGGCAACCGTGCCGCCTTTTGCTCTCAATCGCCCAAACGTTTTCGCAGACGCCGGCGGCGCGGCGCGGGACTGGCTTTCGGATTATGAAGAGCTGGTTCCAGGACGTGACACTGGCCGACACAGGATTTGGGGTGACAGGCAACAAGGTCACCGGGACAGCGGTGGCTCGGAAGACCTGGTGTCCGACGGCGGAAAGACGCTCGTGCTCCTGGGGATGGGTCTGATGGCTCTCGAGGTTTTCGGTCGCTGGACCAGGTCCAGGGGCAGTGCCATTCGGTTCCGCAACCCGAGATCCCTCCCCCGGGCATGAGCTGCTCCAAGCGGTTGATTCAACTGGAGCCGTGCCTGGCGGACGACCGGGTCCAGATACCCGTTTGGAAGCGGGTATTGGACCTTGTTTGTATCCTCGCGGCGCTGCCATTTCTGGTCCCGGTGATGCTCATCATCGCGGCGATCATCAAGGTCGGCTCGCCCGGGCCGGTCCTCTTTCGCCAGCAGCGTGTTGGCGCGCGGGGTCGGCTTTTCACGTGTCTCAAATTCCGCACCATGACCACGAACGCGGACACCGCGATCCACGAAGTGTACTGCCAGCGATTGATAGACTCGGACCTGCCGATGGTAAAGATAGATGCCCGGGGGGATCGTCGACTCATTCCGATTGGCCGTCCGCTTCGGGCGTGCGGGCTCGATGAGTTGCCACAGATCATCAACGTGCTCCGCGGTGAGATGAGTCTGGTGGGGCCGCGACCGTGTTTGCCATGCGAATACGAGAAACACCTGCCGGGGCAGAAAGAACGATTCAATACTCTTCCCGGGCTCACAGGGTTGTGGCAGGTTTCCGGGAAGAATACGACCACGTTCAACGAGATGATCCGTCTCGATTTGCAGTACAATCAAGAGAAATCCTTCTGGTTGGATATGAAAATCATGATCCGAACCATACCGGCGCTGATCGTGCAGGTGCGGCAAATGCGGAGTGGATGGAACGTCCAATCGCCCGGGAACCATGAACTGACCGTTGGCGCGCGTGTCCGGCCGTTACCCAAGCCTGTCGCGCTCGCCGGGGCAGGTGGTGGCCCCCCTCTTTCGGCGGGAAACTCCATGGGGTAGATCGATTGGAATGGACGGGTGCGGGTGCGCGGGACGGGTGACTACAATCGAGGCATTCGCGGGCTCTTCCCAACATTGGTCGGGAATTTGTTCCGAAGACAGCAGGTATGGATGGCACGATTCCAAAGGTTACAGATGCCATTATTCTCTTTATGTGATACGCTCCGACTGTTATTCTGCGCGCGGGTTCGCAGCGCGTGATGTTATTGGCCGGTCCTATTGAGCCTTTACTGACAGCGTGAGGAAGGAGTGGTCGCGGAATGAAACGGAGATTGGGATCTCAGTCGCAAGCAACGCCCGCCATCGGGCGGAAATCGATTCTGTTGGTGGACGATCATCCCGCCGTTCGCGAAGGCGTCGCCGTTGCGATCAACCAAACTGATGATCTGGTGGTGTGCGGACATGCCGCGAGTTCGTCGGCGGCCATGGCCGAGATTGCGAGGCTGAAACCGGATGCCGTGCTCGCGGACATTAGCCTGGCAAACAGTAACGGCGTGGAGTTGATCAAGGACATCCGTTCGCGTTATTCGGGGAAAATGCCCGTCCTGGTATTGTCCATGCACGATGAGTTGTTGTATGCCGAGCGCGTGCTTCGCGCCGGCGCCCGCGGTTACCTCATGAAGAACCAGCCGATGAAGACGGTGATCACCGCATTGCGCAAAGTCCTCGATGGTGGCGTCTACCTGAGTGAGGAGATGACCACCCGGGTCATGGGCTCCTTCGCCAAGTGCGGGGCTCCTCCCACACGGTCCTCGATCGAATCCCTGAGCGATCGGGAATTGGAGGTGTTTGATCTCGTGAGCCAGGGCCACGCCACGCGCGAGATTGCTGCGCTCCTCCATCTCAGCAAAAAAACCGTGTCGTGTTATCAGCAGAGCATCCGAAAGAAGCTGAACCTGAAAAACGCGACGGAGCTCGTACGGCATGCCGTGCATTGGGCAGCCACGACGACCGCCAGTGAGCGGCAGCGGTAGGCGAGCTCTCGTCTCCGACCGTGACCCGGCGGTTATCCGCTCTTTCCGGGAAGCCACATTGACGTCAGGGTGAACCTCCCCTCCTGGCGAGAGGCTTCCGCTGGCGGCCCCTTCTGTTCGATGCGATGAGCCAGCAGCTCGCCACCGGCATCTTCGTATGTGACTGTCGCCGCGCTCCCAACCATCAGATCGCTGAGAGACGCTTTTGGTTTGGTTTGAGTCATCACCTCGCAGTCGGGCGAGACGCCAAACGTTTTGGTGAGGGGCGTTGCCTCGAGCGTTATCACGCGCCTGTCGGTGTTTACGGCGCGGATCGTGCCGGAAAACACCTCCGCCTTTGGCCGTTGCGGCGGCTGATCTGGCACGTCCCCGGCGCCGATAACGGCGGCCATTATTGGCGCCGCCATCGCGATGGCGAGCAAGGCGGTCAATTGCCCGCGCTTCATTGTCGACCTCCCGATGTTTCAGGCAGGCAAGGCGGGGCCCGCTCAACGACACCCGCCTCACCACACCGGCTCATTCCCCACAACGGGCTTCCGTTTCCGTTCCCACTATTGGGTGGACCCACTGGCTGAGGAACTCGACGAGGGACTTGACCCGTTGCTCCGCCTGCTTGCCTCCGATCGCGTGATCTTGTCAGCGATCAACATCTGGCCGTTTCGGTGGTAGGTCACCATGACGCGATCGCCGACCTGCAGATCGTTCAACGTGGCGTTCGCCTTGCCCTCAACGCTGATCTGCGCTTCCGGACGGACCGTGATGATCTTGCTGAGAAACAGGCCTTTCACCGTTATGGTTCCTGCCGAGAGATCAATGGCCTTGATCGTGCCACTGACTTCTGGCAGTCCCCGATCATTCGAGGCATTGGGATCGCTGCTCTGAGCAGGGGCGTTGGTGTCCGTGTTCGGGTCGGTTGCAGCGCGGAGGGTCACACTCCCCAGCACCAGCGCAGCTCCCAGACCAGCCACCAACAACCAAGTTCGCATGACTGTGTTCATGATAGCACTCCTTCCTTTCTACCAGAACCTGACACGGGCCAGCCGTTCGCTCAATCAGCCTCTGGCTGATTGTCCCTCAGGGAAAAATCCGACTGATGCGCGGCGACCTAGGAGATTATCGGACCGACCAGGCATCCACGCGCTGTATGCAGATTCGGAATGACTCGGGTTTTCATCTGCTCTCGGACGGATTAGTGTGCCCATAGATCGTTGCGGGAGCGGGCCGCGAGTTGATGGCAGCAATTAGAGTAGTGCTGCTCGGCGCAGTGGCCGGGCGGCGGACGATGAGGCGGGTATTGCTTTCGCAGTAGCCATCCAGAGGCGCCCTTTCGCCAGCACAACAGGACACAACATCAAGCCTCGATACAGTTGAAAGGAGAAAACCATGAACGTTGCAGAAATCATGACGACAGGGCCGGCATATGCTTCCCCTGACACACCGCTGCAGGAAGTGGCTTCCATAATGGTGCATCAAGACTGCGGCCAGATCCCGATTTGTGATCGAGCCAGCGCGAAGCCCATCGGAGTCGTAACCGATCGCGATATCGTTTGCCGCACCATCGCCAGGGGGCTCAACCCGTTGAACATGAAGGCATCTGAATGCATGTCCGAACCATGTGTCACGGTCTCGGTCGATGCAAGTTTGGACGAGTGCTGCCGGTTGATGGAAAAATACCAGGTGCGACGGCTTCCCGTGGTCGACGAACGGGGCGAGCTTTGTGGGATCGTCTCCCAGGCGGACGTAGCCCACCATCACCTTGAGGCCCACGCCGGCCGCCTCCTCAAGAGCCTTTCCCAACCGCGGCAGACCGTTTTGCGCGAGCAACGCCAAGGCCAGCGTGCCGCGTAACAGTGCGTCGCCGGGGGACGCGCAGGAAATAGGAAGACTTCCTAGGCCAGAATAGGAAGCATACGGATTGCTGGAGCCGAACCGGTTGTGCTCTCCTGTACGGGGTTCATGGCGGATGTCGGTCCGCCACAGGATCACAGGCGGATCTCCTCCCGCAATGCATGAACGCGCGAAACGCCGCAGAAAACTCTTTTCCTCTTTCGGAAAGGGGGACGGGTGGTTCTCTGACCTCGCGAAGATCGCTCTGATCGGGGCCATCTATTTCGTTTCGGGCAAGTTCGGCCTGAAGCTGGCGTTTCTCCACCAGAGCGCATCGCCAGTCTGGCCGCCCACCGGAATTGCCATCGCCGCCGTGCTGCTGTTGGGCAACGGGATTTGGCCGGGGATCTGGTTCGGGGCTTTTCTCGTCAACATCACCACGGCGGGATCGGTAGCCACCGCGATGACGATCGCTGGCGGGAATGCCATGGAAGCCGTGTGTGCGGCGTCGCTGGTCAGATGGTTTGCCGGCGGGAGTCAGGCGTTTGATCGGGCTGGCGATGTTTTCAAGTTCGCCCTGCTGGCGGCGGCACTCAGCACGACCATTAGCGCCACGGTTGGTGTCACGACCCTCGCGCTGGGCGGGCTTGCCCCGTGGAACCAATACCACGTGATTTGGCTGACATGGTGGCTGGGGGATGCCGTGAGCGCTTTGGTCCTGACGCCATTAATCATGATCTGGTCCGCCCGGCCGATTCCCCGTTGGGATCGTCAACAGAGAGGCGAGTTCCTGCTGATATTGACTGTGGTGTTGGCCATCGGCCTGCTCACCTTCGGCGGGCCACTCGGCTCACCCTCAAGCCGATACCCGCAGTTCTTGCTGTATCCCGTTGTTCTGTGGGGCGCCTACCGCTTCGAACAGCGTGGCGCCATCAGCACCGCTTTCGTGATTACCTGCCTGGGAATTTGGGGAACGCTGCATGGGCTCGGGCGGTTCGTTACTGGAAATCCAAACGAATCTCTGCTGCTCTTACAAGGGTACATCAGCGCGCTGACGGTAACCAACCTTGTCCTCGGAGCCGTTGTCTCGGAACGGCGAAACGTGGAGGAGGCACTGCGCGGGAAAGAGGAGCAGATGCGGTCGGACCTGGAAGACATGGCCGAGTTGGAGCAGTGCAGCGAACAGCTGGTGAAGCATGGCCAGGCGCAACCGATGCTGGAGCGGATCGTGGAGACAGCCATTGCCATCACGGGCGCGGACCGCGGAAACCTCCAATTGCTCGACACTGGATCGGGTACGCTGGGCATCGCGGCGCAACGCGGATTTCAGAAGCCATTTCTGGACTTCTTTGCCGGGACCCATGCCGGACGGGCGGCTTGCGGCGTGGCGATGCAGCGGGGTGAGCGCGTGGTCGTCGAGGACGTTCTCCAGAGCGAACTGTTTGCCGGCACCCCCGCGCTGCAGATATTGGTCGACGCAGACGTGCGGGCCGTCCAGTCGACGCCGTTGTTCAGCCGGTCTGGTGAACTGCTTGGCATTCTGTCGACACACTTCTGCCAGCCGCATCGGCCGGGACCGCGGCAGATCCAACTGCTCGATTTGCTGGCGCGTCAGGCCGCGGATTTCATCGACCGATGCCGCAGCGAAACGGCACTGCGAGACATGGAAAGCCAGCTAAAGCTGATTACAGACATCACGCCCGTCATGCTTACCCGGTGCAGCCGTGACCGGCGCTATATCTTCGTCAACCGCGCGTATGCGCAAATGCTGGGTCGCCGACCGGAGCAGATTGCCGGACAACCCATTCGCGAGGTGATTGGAGACACCGCCTACCAGAAGATTTCGCCCCATGTCAAAGCGGTTCTTGAGGGCCGGCCGGTCGAATACGAAGCGGAGATAGCGTTCGATGGGGTCGGGCCGCGTTTCTTGCGTGTTTGCTACATGCCGGAGAGCAATGCGCAGGGTGATATCATCGGATGGGTGGCCTCCCTGGCCGATTTGACGGAGCGCAAACAGGCGGAGGCGAACGCATTGTTGGAGAAACAGTTTTCCGACACCATCGTCAACAGCCTGCCGGGGATTTTCTATTTGTTCGATCAAACGGGCCGCTTCCTGCGGTGGAATCGGAATCTGGAAGTCATCTCCGGGTACACGCGCGAAGAGATCGCGCGGATGCATCCGTTGGATTTTTTTGAGGAATCGGATCGGGACTTCATCCGGGAAAGGATTCGAGCGGTGTTTGTGACCGGGCAATCGGATGCCGAGGGCAGTTTGGTTTCGAAGGCCGGAAGGAAGACGCCGTACTATTTTACCGGGACACGCCTGACCATCGGGAATACGCCCTGTCTGGCGGGTCTCGGGGTCGACATCACAGCGCGTACAGTGGCCGAGGGTCATCTTCGGATGATGCTGGCTATCAGCCGGATCATCGCCGAATCGCCCACGGTCAGTGACGCGATGTCGAAATTCCTCGAAGTAATCGGTGAATCACTCCATTGCGCGGTGGGGCGCGTATGGATCGGCGATGCGGACACGAGCCATCTACAGTGCCAACAGGTCTGGCGCGCCACGGCCCCGGCGGGCAAGTGTGCGTCGGTGACTCGCGAACGGATGCCGGCCTCCGGCGCGGGCTTGCCGGGGCGCGTCTGGACGAGCCGGAAGTCCGCGTGGATTTGCGACGTGCCCAAAGGGGAATACTTCCCACTCGCGCCAATGTCGGTTGCGGAAGACCTGCGTACAGCCTTCGCGTTCCCGATTCTGTCCGGGGGGCGGCCCCTGGCGGTGATGGAGTTCTTCAGCCATGAGATCCATGAGCCCGATGACGCGCTGTTGGCGATGTTGGTCGGCATCGGCATCCAGATTGGGCAGTTCATGGAACGGAAGGAGGTGGAATTAACCCAGGAGCATCTGGCGGCAGTTGTCCGATCCTCCGGCGACGCGATCATCAGCAAATCGTTGACGGGGGTCGTGACCAGTTGGAACCGGGCCGCGGAAGAGATGTTTGGGTACGCTGCCGCCGAGATCATCGGCCAATCGATTCGACAAATCATCCCGGCCGGCGAAGACGAGGAGGAGGAAGTGCCGGGTCAATCAAGCAACGGCCAATCCATGGAGCGTCTGGAAAGGGTATGCGTCGCGAAGGGCGGTCGCCGGATTCCGGTATCCGTAACGACGTCGCCGGTCAAGGATGCCGACGGGAAGATCATCGGCGAATCGATAACTGTCCGCGACATCACAAAGCACAAGCAGGCGGAAGAAGCGCTTCGCATGAGTCAGGCTCGGTACGCCCAACTGATCGATTCGGCGATGGATGCCATTGTCACCCTGGATTCCCAACAGCGGATTGTTCTGTTTAATCCCGCGGCGGAACGGATGTTCGGCTGTCCCGCCGGCGAGGCGCTCGGCAAGTCGATCGACCGGTTCATCCCGGAGCGTTTCCGTGAGGCGCACCGACGGCAGGTGGACGAATTCGGGGGCCGGGGTGTGACCAGCCGTCGCATGGGGGCGCTGGGTGCATTGGGCGCGCTCCGTGCCAACGGTGAGGAGTTTCCCATTGAAGCCTCGATCTCGCATATGGAGGTCGGGGGGCAGAAACTGTTTACGGTCATCCTGCGGGACATCACGGAGCGCAAACAGACGGAAGCGGCGTTGGAGGCATGGCGCCGTGAACTGGAAGTACGGGTCCAGCAGCGCACGGTGGAACTCACAATCGCTCACAAGCAACTGCGCGCCGAGATTGATGAGCGCCAGCGGCTCGAAGCCGAGATGGCGGGCGCCGTCGAACGGGAACAACTCCGGCTCGGACATGAACTGCACGATGGACTCGGCCAGCAACTGGTGGGGATGTGCTACATGATGACCGCGCTGTGCACGAAGCTGGAGAGGGCGCCGTCGTCCGTCGCACCGGAAGCGCATCGACTGGAGGCAATGCTCCTGCAATCCGTCGACCAGACGCGGAATCTCGCCAAGGGGTTTTATCCGGTGGAATTGGAGCGAGGCGGGTTGACGCCCGCGTTACAGGAAATGATCCATTCGAGCGAGCGGGTATTCGGCGTGCCCTGCAGTCTGGAGTCCGACGACCCCGTCTCCATGGGATACAAGGGGCCGGTCGCCGTTCAACTGTTTCGCATTGGCCAGGAAGCCGTACACAATGCGATGAAGCATGCCAGGGCGAAACAGATTCTTGTGCATTTGTCCACGGTCGGGGACAGCCTTGTTCTTCGTGTCAGGGACGACGGCATCGGTCTGCCGCCGGAGGTTGGACAAAGTCAAGGAATGGGACTGCGAATTATGCGATACCGGGCCCATTTGATTGGCGGCGAACTGGAAGTCCGGAACGGAACTGGCGGAGGTGTAACGGTCACGTGCAGGGTTCCGTGCGTCCAATTGAAGTCGCAGGCCCAATCACCCGGCGCGGAACCCCCGCATCCAGCGGACGTTGCTGCCTGATGGTCCATCGACCGGGCTGGTACGTGGCCCTTCTCCTCGTCTCCCCGACCGATTCCTATTCGCGGTTAGGCATGCTGCTGCTTGACGATTGGCGCCATCACCGTAGGTTGACTGGTTAGGAACAAAGGAGTGTTTGTCATGAAACGCGGCATAACATTGGCCCTTTTGGCGATGGGTGTTGCGGTGGCAGCCTGGTCGCTCCCGGCCTTCGCCGACAGCCGGGCGCCATCCGCGACGCTTTACGTTTATAGTGGCACCATCCAATCGATGGATCTGCTCGCCCGCACCATTATCGTGAACGCTTCGGAATCAGACAGCCGAAAGTTTTTCGTTCCCACCGATGCGGAGATTCTCGTCAAGGAGACGAATCCACGGGGCGGACTCCGGGATCTGATGATTGGCGACAGCGTCCAGGTGAAATACACGAAAGACGACGGCGGTCTCGTGGCGCAGCGGGTCTCGATGCTGGATCTGAAGGCCCGGTGATTTCCTGAGCGTTGACAGGAGACGTGGATCCGCTTGCGCGGCGGGCAACGGTTTACGTTGTCCGCCGTTGCAACGCCATGGATGAGCCCATCTCCTAGAAACCGACACTGACGCCTGCGCGGATCAGGGTGTAGTTGCCGGTCCGATCCGGCAGCACGGCACGGATGTCTCCAAAGACGCCCACATTACGGCTCAGTTTCCACTCGACTCCGCCGCCTCCATGCCAGGTGTATTGCGGGACGTATTTGAATTCCCGGCCGCCGCCGCCGAGGCCGTAGATTGCCAGTCTGGAGAGAGGCTCGGGCAACGGTAGGCGCAGGATGGCGCTGCCATTGACGCGGTAGGGCGCCTTCCATTCCTCCACATAGCTGTCGGCCCCGATTCCCACGTAGCGGGTGAAGAAGTAATCGATGCCAGCACCACCACCGCCATGGCTGGTGCTCATGCCGAACCGGTCGCGGCTGGCATAGGTGCCGAACAGGTCCAGATTCAGTTGATTGCCGGGGAATAGGTCCTCGGCCATCACACGGGTCGGACCGGTCACGGCCAGCAAGACGACACATCCAGCAACCACGTTTCTCAGATTCGTTTTCATCGTTGTCTCCTTCCCCTGCGGTTTCGCTCGCCTCTTCTTTCCCGGGTGACGAAGTACTGCGGCATCTTTCCCGGCCCACCCAAGCGACCTGTCGCAAACCAGTTTGGCGAGCCCTCAAACTGTTTGTGTTTCCACCAGCAATTCTACCGGGAATGAAGGCGAAGACCATTCGGCTGGATGCTCGATCATTCCCAGGTCAAAAGCCTAGCCCGGACACCGCAATGGGCGGCTCACTCGCTCCCTGTCGCGCGTCTCGCGACCGAGGAATACGCCGTAGGCACGGGCAGGATGTTTTCCGATGCCGGAATCGGCCATCGCGCCAATTGTATTGCCGCGGTATGCCCGCGTAGGTTGTCCCAGTCTCAAGGAAAGGAGTCGCACGCAATGAAATCGATCCGAAACAGTCGTATCATCCCGGCGATGGCTCTGGCCGGGCTGGTTTTGTGGGGATGCTCGCGGCAGGAGCCGACCACGACGCCTGCGGCCGAACAGCCGACGACGACACCAGCCCCGTCCGCAACCGAGTCGGGCGCAACCAACCAGTCGCCGTCGACGTCCGCACCGGAGACGCCGGCACCATCGGCCAGCAATCAACCGCCGTCGTCAACGTCGGGACCGGCTGATACCAACCAGCCGCCGTCGTCAACGGCGCCGGCTGCCACCGGTCAATAAGAAGGCGGAACGAATAGGATGGCTCGATGACAGGCGGGGCTCATGGCAAACCGTTCGTCAGATAGACCGGCTGACGGGTCTCGTCGCGGGAGCAATCCATATTGCCGGAGAACCGTGCCAGAACGCGGAGGAAGCGGCTTCGGCTGCCGCAGAGGGCGTGCTGAAAACGGCCGACAGGGTCGGATCGGAGCCGTGGAGGTGCCGCGTCAGGCGCCGACCCAGAGCATCTCCGGCATCAGAGGGGCGTTGAGGGAGCCGTTCAAAGGCAGGCGCGCTCAATAACGGGACACTTGGTGGAGCAATTGATTCATGCCGTACAAAAGATGAGGAGGACAATCATGAAAGCAATTCGCATGTTCGCGATGTTCGCGGTCGGTTTGAGTGTGGCGGTGGTGGCGCGCGCGGCGGATACGGACGCCCGTATCGAAGCTGCGGCAAAGCGATCCTACGTGTTCCGCACGGACCTTAAGGACGATTCGATCAACGTGCAATCGAAAGACGGAGTTGTCACCCTTACGGGCACGGTATCGGACGACTCGCACAAGGCATTGGCGGAAGATACCGTGTCAAGTTTGCCCGGTGTCCAACGCGTGGACGACCAGTTGGTGGTGAAGGAGCAGCCGCCAGCAGAAAAGTCGGATGCCTGGATTACGGCCAAGGTCAAAGCGGCGCTGCTGTTCCATCGTAGCGTCAGCGCCCTGACCGATGTTGACACGAAGGACGGTGTTGTGACTCTGCGCGGCACGGCCGACAGCCAGGCGGAGAAAGACCTGACCACGCGATATGCCCAGGATGTGGATGGTGTTACCCGCGTTGACAACGAAATGACAGTCGCCCCGTCACCTTCGTCGGAACCGACGATCGGCCAGCGGATCGACGACACCTCGATCACGGCGCAGGTCAAGTTCACGCTACTGGCGCACCGTTCCACGAGCGCATTGCGCACGCACGTCGAAACGAACAACGGCGTGGTGACACTGCGCGGCAATGCCAAGAATCAAGCTGAAATCGACCTGGTGACGGCGTTGGTAAAGGACATCGATGGGGTCAAGGGCGTGAAGAATGAGATGACGATCCAACAATGACTCGTGTCCCTCGCAATCCGCCCGTCAATCGATGTGGGAGATGATGACCGCGACGATCCCTGATGACACGCAGGTGAACCAGAAAGGAACCGCATGCTATTTACGATATTCGTCCTGCTATTGGTCATGTGGCTGCTGGGCATCATCAGCTCGTATACATTCGGGGGCTATATCCATGTCTTGTTGCTCCTCGCCTTGGTTGTGATCGTGATCGACCTCATTCGGGGGCGCCGGCCGCTCTGACACGTGCCTGGGGCAGCCATCGAGGACCCATGGCCTTGTTTCACACCATGGGCGCCATCGGTCCCGCTTGTTTGCGGAGAAGGCGCGCCAACGGTGAACACCATGCGAGGAAGGAGAATGAAGCATCCCCGGAAGCGCCTGCCGCAAGGATTGGGAGCGAGCATTCGTCGTTTACTTTTCGGTCCCCCGCGGGATGCCCAGGACACCTCGGTGGTTCAGCGGATGTCATTGATTGCATTCCTGGCATGGGTGGGGTTGGGCGCCGACGGTCTTTCGTCCTCCGCTTACGGTCCGGAAGAAGCTTACAAAGCGCTCGGAGAACATACCTACCTCGCCATCCTGCTCGCGGGCGCGACGGCCCTGACCGTGTTCATAATCTCCTACGCCTACAGCCGAATCATCGAGCAGTTCCCGCAGGGTGGCGGCGGTTACATTGTTGCCACGAAACTGCTCGGCGGGCGGCTTGGGGCAGTTTCGGGTTGCGCGCTGCTGGTGGATTACGTGCTGACGATCACGGTTTCCATTGCCAGCGGCGGAGACGCCGTATTCAGCCTGTTGCCCCTGCCCTACCACAAGTACAAGTTGTTCGTCGAGTTTGGGGCAGTCGTATTTCTGATGGTGATGAATCTGCGCGGCGTGAAGGAGTCCGTGGCCGCGCTTCTTCCGATCTTTCTAACGTTCCTCGTGACCCATGTGTTCCTCATCGGAGGCGGAATCCTGTCTCATTTGAGCCAGGTCCCGGTAGCGGCGAGGACGATTGAGACAGGTTTTCAGCGTGGGGCGATCGAATTGGGGAGGTGGGGGATGTTTGTTTTGTTTCTCCGCGCCTACTCGATGGGGGCGGGCACCTATACGGGCATTGAGGCGGTATCCAACGGGATTGCCATCATGCGGGAACCGAAAGTGGAAACCGGCAAGCGCACGATGGCCTATCTGGCAATCTCTCTGGCGGTCACGGCCGCCGGCCTGATCGTTTGCTACCTGCTCTTCAACGTTCACACCACGGAAGGGCAAACGTTGAACGCCATTCTTGCCCACCAATTCTTCGGCGGCTTGCGGCTGGGCCGCTGGGAAGCGGGGGTCTGGATTGCCGATATCACGGTCATTTCCGAGGCGGTGCTGTTGCTGGTCGCCGCCCAAACGGGATTCGTCGACGGACCGCGCGTCATGGCCTATATGGCAACAGATTTGTGGCTGCCGCGACGGTTCGCCCTGTTATCGGAGCGGCTGACGATCAAGAACGGGGTGCTATTGATTGCGGCTGCGGCCGCGGTGGCATTGGGATACACGCGCGGACACCTGGGGATGTTGATTGTCATGTACAGCATTAATGTTTTTGTGACGTTCTCGCTTTCGGAAACTGGCATGACGCGCTTCTGGATGCGACATCGCCAGAGAGGGTCGAAATGGAAGCGCCACGTCCTGATCCACGGGACCGGGCTGGTGCTTTGCTTCTCTGTTCTCTGCGTAATGCTATCCATGAAATTTACCGAAGGCGGCTGGATCACGGTGGTGGCGACATTGGTTTGTATCGCGTTATGCTTCGCGGTTCGGCGACACTACGGGCGTGTGAGCCGGCGGATTCAGGATATCGCTTTAGACTCCGAGGGACTGCGCACCAAACCAGCGCACCACACGCGAACATTCGACCCCAGAAAACCCACGGCGGTGATCCTGGTAGGCAACTCCGAACATCTGGCCAAGCATTGTTTCCTGACGGTCTTTCGTGTGTTCCATGAATCTTTTCAGAATGTTATCTTTGTCTCTGTAAGCCTGGTCGATTCCGATCTATTCAAGAGTGAACACCAATTGGACGTGATCGAGGAGCGCACGAAAGAACGGCTGTCACGCTGCGTGCACTTTGCGAAAGAGGCGGGTGTTTCAGCCCACTCGGCACATCACATCGGCACGGATGTCGTTCAAGAAACTGCGCAGTTATGTCTCGATCTCCTTCGGAAACATCCACGCGCGGTCATCTTCGCCGGCGAAGTGGCTTTCGATGAACCGCGTTGGTACGACCGTCTGTTGCATAACGAAACCGCTTACGCCATCCAACAGCGGTTACGTTTTGCCGGCGTGCCTGTGATGATTCTACCGGTCAGTTTGCCCCG
Organism: Verrucomicrobiia bacterium; assembly: GCA_035501175.1. Taxonomy (GTDB): domain Bacteria; phylum Verrucomicrobiota; class Verrucomicrobiia; order Palsa-1439; family Palsa-1439; genus Palsa-1439. The sequence continues at coordinate 84,880 of DATJWQ010000056.1, forward strand.
CAAGAAGAAACGCGGCGCAAGCGGGCTGACGTTGGGATGACAATTCATCATCTCATCCCCGTAACGCCGGTCCCGGACAGACACGCCAATCGGCTCCGTGAGCCCGCGCCAAGTCGCAAGGATCCACAAAAGTGAAGTGATCCCTCTGGGCGGCCTCTACCGAGACGGGCCCACCCCGCGTCCAGGGGGAGAGGGACAGGACCGCGGGGCGGGCGTCGTCCGGCAATGCCCGGGGTGAATTCCGAGGCTGGAATCGTTGCCGATCGCATCTCGGCATTGATGAGTTGATATGCTTTGATGAGAGGGAGCTTCGGCGTGGCAGTCCAATGGAGGGCAGCATCGGCAGGCCATATTCTCGTGGCCGCGGGCAACACTGTTGTGGAGAAGGCCGGGGGGTGAGGACCCCGGCGGGAGACTAACGATCCATTGCCCGGGATAGGGGAGGAGAGAATACGGCTGCCGATGCCACGGAGCTGGCGCCAGTCCGTCGGATGAAGGTGGTAGCATTACCTCCGTTTCGTTTCCGCGATGTTCTGGTACCGCCCAACACCCGGCACCCCGCCCCCGGCAGATCGCGGCGCGAAATCCTCTGCGCCAGGCTGGCCCGTTCCACTCCCGAGGGATGATGCCACTCGGGAACAAATGACTGTGTTGCTTTGTTTCCATCCGCGTTTCTGTCATCGTTGATCAATGGAGAGAGTCTGCTTCCGATGCACAATCTCCACAATCAGGCAAAGAACTCGTTCTGATGTAGGGACGCTTCCTAGAACTCCGGCAAGGGTGGAACACAGCTCACATTCACCGTGCTGGCTTGCCGGGTGCGTTCCAGCCAATCAAGAATATGGGGAGCGTTGCCGGTGCCAACCGCCGCGCAAAGTCGGAAAGCGGGAGAAAGAATCCGCGGTTGGTTTGTCGAGCATCCGCGCGTGGATGGCCGGGCGCCGTCCGGATCGGGACAGGCAGATGGCAGGGAGAGAAGCGCAGACATCGGGAATCGTCCTATTCTCAGATCAGGCTTTTGCGCCGTTGCGCTGTTCTGTCAGCGGACCGAGATTGGCTGTGGACAATGGAGGTACAAAATGAAGACGACAGGTATGGTGCGTTTGTTGGTGACGCTGGCACTGGCGGGCGGAGTCGCGACGGCGACCACCGCGGCCGATCGCCTGGACACGGATGTCAGGGACACAATCCAGATGATCCGGACATCGAATCCCAGGCTGCAGCGCTTGTTTGACACCGCGTATGGATATGCGGTTTTTCCGTCCGTCGGCAAGGGCGGGATCGGCCTTGGGGGAGCGGAAGGCCGGGGCCAGGTCTTCGAAAAGGGAGCGTTAGTAGGCACAGCCAAGCTGACACAGGCGACGGTCGGCGCACAACTGGGCGCCCAGTCGTACTCCGAGGTCATCTTCTTCGAATCGCCGAAGGCTCTCGATGACTTCCGGGATGGGAAGACCGCCTTGAGTGCGGATCTTAGCGGCGCCCTCGCGGCAGATGGCGCAGGTGCCGAGGCGAAATACCAGCACGGGGTGCTCGTGTACACGATGCAAAGATCCGGGCTCATGTTCGAGGCGAGCATTGGTGGGCAACACTTCACGTTTACGCCCATAGACACTGGTGGCCCGGCTCCAACGTCGACGGAATCCGCGCCAGCCGGAACGTCGACGCCACCGGCGGCGCCGCCACCCCCCGCGTCGCATTCACCGGCGCAATAGTGCGTGCGATCTGCGTGCGGACGGGAGTCGAGGGCCGGGTTGTGCAAACCCGGCCCCGATTCAAGCCATGGAGAATCTGTAACCCGGGCAGTGTCGGCGCGTTGACGGATGCGGCGGCCGACATCAAACGATTCTTCGCGACCGAGAGGTGCGGGAGTGCGGCGATGCGCCAGTTTACAGACAACCTCCTGCGGGCAGCCTCGGGCGATCCCTCCCTGCAACAAGCCGGCGAAAAGACTGCCGGCGCGGAGGCGGACAAACACCTGCCGCCGGGCCGTTACGCAGCCCTGGTGGACGGTTGCAACGGGTTCTATCGCGACTCCGCAAACGCTCGGCTCCCAACCAGTCATTCAAGCGCTTGGTGCCAGCGCCTGGGCGACCAGTATCAACGGTCAATGGACCACGACGACCAATACTATATTACGCGAACGACTTCCAAAGTTGCTTCTTGGGCCGATTGCCCAGCCTCATTCGACCGACCCGGGATGGTCACGGCTTCATTCAGCCGTCGACGACTGCCGCTGAGTTCCGGGGGTCACTCGGCGGGAGAGATAATCGCAGATCTTTACGCCCTCGGGGCAGGTCCGTCACGCTTCTCCGATGCGGAGACAACCTCGTCGTCCGCGGGCGACGGAGGCGAGCCGGGCAGCGGATCGCAATGCGGCGGTGTTGCCACGCTGAGACCGGACACCGATACCGATGAACAGACTATTGGGCCTTCTGTTCTCTTACTGCGCCAAACGGACGCGGTAGAAGAGAATCCTTCCGGGAAGAACAGCCAACCTGGCGGTGTCTGTAAACGTATAGGTCTGACCGCCGATCGGGAGGTTGATCGTCAACGAACCACCTTGCGCACCGATGACAAAGTCGGTCACGTCGGCGAGATCGATGTCGGTCTGGCTTCCGTCGGCCGGGAAGGTCCATGAGGGCGCGGAGTAGATCCCCAAATGACTGGCAGCGGCCACGGTTGGCTTATCGACTACGAGCAGATAGATTTGTCGGCCGCCGAAGCCCGGGGCGCTTTGGGAAACGGTCCAAGATGCCGGGAGGGTGGTTCCGTCACCGACCTTGAACGACGCACCATAGAGCGTGAAATTCGACATGATGGCGCTGACATTTCCGGCGAGGAAGTTCGATTGGATAGTGGCATCGGTGATAGTGAATGTTCCGAGCATGACAACGCAGCCTATTGGCAGGCCGTTGCCCAAGGAATCCTCGATGCCGCGCGTGCCCGTGGCCGAGATGGAGACGGTTGACGGCACGACCGAGGTGGTGACGATGCTGCCACCCGGCGCTGTCAACACCGGCGCGTATGCGGCCCCCGCGTCGAGGTAGTTGGTTGTGGTGGTGCCGAGGCCCGAGACCATGATGGTGGGGCTGATGTCGGTAAAATTCGTGGTGTACTGGGCGATCATCGCCGTGCTCCTGGTGCTTTGCAGGACGTACCCGTGGGTACCGGGGCCACTCCAGGTCACCCGGATGTCGTTGGATTGCGCGGTGATGGCGGTGATCGCAAAAGGCCCGCAGGTCGCGACGGTGTACTGCTGCGTACCCGAGCAATTGTACGTATCATTGGCCTGCAGCGTGAATGACACGTTGGTCGTCATGGTTGGCGTGCCCGACAGCACACCCGACGGGGAGAGGCTCAAACCTGGCGGGAGCATCCCGTCGAGCAGGCTGAAGGTGTAAGGACTGGTACCGCCGCTGGCCGTGATGGTTTGGTTATACGGCGTCGAGACGATCCCATTTGGCAACGAGGACAGGGCGATTGCGGGACAGTTCATCTGCAGGGTGTAGGACATGCCGCCGGGGCAGCCGTTGGCGTCGTACACCGCGACATCGAACGAGAAGGACCCGGCGACCGTGGGTGTACCGGAAATCACTCCTGTCGCCAGATCGAGATTCAGGTCTGCCGGCAGAGAACCACTGCTGACGAAAAAGGCGTAGGGGGGCACGCCGCCGCTCGGGGTAATTGTCGCGCCATAGGCGGAGCCCACGGTACCCGAGGACGGAGTGATCGGCGACAAGGCGATTGCGGCGCAATCCACCCGCAACGTGTATGATTGGGTGCCGGTGCAGCCTGTAAACTGGTCGGTTGCGGTAATCCTGATGGGGAAGAGGCCGGTTTCCGTCGGTATTCCCGAGAACACGCCTGCCGAGGACAAGGTGGCTCCGTTTGGCAGCGTGCCTGTCAATGCAAACGTGTACGGGCCGTTCCCTCCACTGGCTGTGATTGTCTGGTTGTAAGGGACGCCGCCCATTGCAAACGGCAGCGTTGCGGGCGAGAGTGTGATGGTCGGGCAGGTCACGGTCAGACTGTACGCTTGGCTGCCCGTACATCCGTTCGTGTCGGTCGCCGTGATGGTAAATGCGTAGGTACTCGCGACCGCGGACGTGCCGGAAAGAGCACCCGCGGCGGAGAGATTCAGTCCCGTGGGCAGCATACCGGCGGTCGTGGTGTAGGTGTATGTCCCGGCGCCGCCGCTGGCGACGATTGATTGGCTGTACGGCAGGCCTGCCGTCGCGCCGGGCAGCACTGTTGGATTTGATCCGTTGGGTGACAGCGTGATTACCGGGCAGTTCACAACAATGTAATTGGTCTGCACGGCGCTGCTGATACCGGTCGGGCCGCTGACAGTTTCGGACACGGTATAGACACCCCGGCTTTTGTAGACGTAGACGACGCTATTGGTCGCGAGGTTGGTGGTGCCACCGTCGCCAAAGTCCCAGAACCAGTTGGTGATCGAGCCGATTGACATATCCGTGAACGTCACGGTCAGCGGGACGAGGCCATTGGTGGGAGTGGCGGTAAAGTTGGCGACCGTCAAGGGTATTGGTGGCGAGGACCACACATCGTTCAAATCGCTGGTGCTGCTGGCGAACTCTCCCCCGAGCACCCACATTTGGTTATTGAAGACGACCGATCCGAAGGCCGATCGCGTGCTCCACGGAGCGGGGGGGGTTGCTTCGGTCCAGTTTGTGCCGTCCGACGACGACCAGACGTCGTTGAGGTGGCTGCCATTGAATCCTCCGAGCACCCATATCCGGTTGTTGATCGCGTCCACCCCGAGCTGGGTCCGACCGCCCCACGCGGCAACGGGTGTTGCCTCGGTCCAGTTTGTGCCGTCCGGGGTTGACCATACGTCGTTGAGGTAACTGCCGTTGCCCCCTCCGAGCACCCACATCCGGTTATTGAACACGACAGCCGCGAGCCGGTACCGAGCGCTCCACGGGGCGGAGAGCGTCACCTGCGTCCAGTTGGTGCCGTTGGACGAAGACCATACGTCGTGGAGGTAACTGGCGCTGTTGCCAGTACCCCCGAGCACCCACATTTGGTTATTGAACACGACCGACCCGAACGCGGACCGACCGGACCACGGGGCGGCGGACGTTGCCTGTGTCCAATTTGTGCCGTCCGACGACGACCAGACATCGTTGTAGTAGTTGCCTTCCTCGCCCGTTCCCGGTCCCCCTCCGAGCACCCACATGCGTCCGTTGAACACAACTGCCGCCTGGTAAGACCGGGCGTGCCACGGGGCGGCGGGAGTTGCCTTCGTCCAGTTGGTGCCGTCTGACGACGACCAGACGTCGTTGCTTCCGTTGCCTCCACTGTTTCCCCCCAGCACCCACATCCGGTTATTGAACACGACCGCGCCGAACCTGGATCGAGCGCTCCACTGAGCATTGGAAGTTGCCTCTTCCCAACTGGAGCCGGTCTGGGCGTTGGCGAAGTGGCTGAGGAACATGACACTGATGGCGATTACGAGGATGTGAAATCTTCTCATGGCTTGTCTCCACACTGCACTCTCAAACTGAATTCGGAATACTCCGGCCTTGTGTGACAGGATGCCTGGGGTCGAGGAGCGGCCCCTGAAGCGGGGTGATGATCTCTGTGTAAGCCTGAAAAGGTGTCCGATTCAAGCCAAATCGAGCGGAGGTCAAATGTCCCCTTCGCCATAGTTATCAAGTCGCCCAGCGTTTCCGATCGCAGTCCCTCGGAGAAAACTGATCTTGGGTGCGGTGGGAACACATTGACGACCGGGGAGCGTGGCTGAGCCGTCGCTGTGGCCGTGGCGGGCACGGAGTTGGCAATAAGGCTCGGGATAAATTGCGGTCACGAATACCGCGTGGCGGACAAGGGTGGCGGAAAAGCGGATGGAAAGACTTGCGTGGAGGCGAAAGCCGGGCGTATTAGGGTTGATGGGTGACCCCGTTGGAGGTCATTTCCAGGCCGGAGCGGGCGAATGTTCTGTCGGCGCGGAGATGGCGGAGTGTTTTCCACGGATTGCGGGGTGGTCCGACTGTCGGGAACTCGGCTGGCGGTGGGACCTGAATCGATTCCGAGCAAGGAGGGTACGCGGATTATTATGAAGAACACGAGACGATGGGTGGTGGCGTGTGTGGTCGCGGGCGTGATGGCGATCGGCGCGGTGGTGGTATTAGCGGTTGGGTTCCCGCCGCGCGTATTTCGGACGGTGGCGTCGATGTTGATGGTGCAACAGGGGACGGATCCGCTGCAGTTTACGTATCAGTTGCAGGATGGGTCGAACCTGGTGGCGCTGGCATTGGGGGCGGCACCGAGCAGCAACCAGGTGTTTGCGATGTTGATCAACTGCGCGTCGAGCTCGGCGGATTTGGTGATGTATGACGAATCGGATTCGAACATCATGGTGATCGCGGAGAGTGAGAGTTTCGCGACGATCAAGCAGCAGGCGATCAATCGGCTGACGCCCGGCCACACGAATGACGAGCGGTTTGTGGCGCAGTTCAACGTGGTGGCGACGAACAACCTGGCGGGCGGATATTTGACGGTGTCGGGTCGGTTGCATTTGGACACCAACGGCTGTCCGACGGCGGTGGCGATCTCGCTGAATCGTGACAAGCAGGACGGGTCGTTTGGCGACAAAGATGTGACAGACATGGAGCAGGACGCGAAGGTCAAGGACCTGGAGCGGGCCGGGGAAGCCCATTTCATTGGGGTGCTGGACGTCATCAGCGGCGGGGAGACGAACACGTGGCTGGTGCCGTTGGGGCACATGTCATTCCGTCGCGAGCTGGCATTGGCTCCCGTGAGCTGACGGGCGGATTGCAGGGAGTTGGGGCGGGATGCCCGAATGTGGTGGGCATCCCGCCCGGCAATCATGGGCTGCGGCTATTTGAGGGAGCCGGATTTGTTGGTGGTGGCGATGTACGTGAGTGAGGGGTCGGCGAAGAATCGGTTGGTACCGATATTGACGTAGACGGGCAATTTCACGGTGATGCCGGCTTTGGGAGTGGTGGTGTTGGTGACGCCGGAGGTGGACCAAGTGGATGCCCAGGAACCTTTTTTCATGGAAGCGGAGAGCGTCCAGAGCTGGGATTTTTTGGTGAAGGCGAGTTTGCAGGAGTTGGTCGCGGTGATGCTGCGGCCTTTGGCGCTGAGGGTGAAAGCGGATTCGGCGCCGCCGATGTTGATGGTGACGGTTTCGTTGGTGATGTCGAAGCTGGAGCCAGCCGGGGTGGTGGCGGTGAAGCTGCAGGTGTCAGCGTTGGATTTGGCGGGGCTGAGATTGAGTTTGGCGAGGAATTTCTGGATCGTCAAC
>DATJWQ010000057.1:0-10789 GCA_035501175.1 Verrucomicrobiia bacterium
CCCCAGCCTGCGGGCGCGGTACGGTCGGGAGGAACTGGGGGGGAAGAAGGTGTGTCGGGGAGACCTGTTGAGGAGGATGAAGCTCGAGGCCGGGGAAGGGGAGCCGGTGGCGGGCGTTGTGACGCGATTGACGGCGCAGAAGGGGGTGGAGATTTTGGCGGGGGCGTTGAAGGGGATGGTGCGGATGGGGGTGCGCGTGGCCATTCTGGGGAAGGGGGAGCCGGAGTACGAGTCGATGCTGACGGAAGTCGCGGCGCGATATCCGGGGCGCGTGGCGGTGCGGATCGGGCAGGATGAGGAATTGGCCCACCAGATTCAGGGCGGGGCGGACATGCTGCTGGTGCCGTCGCACTACGAGCCGTGCGGATTAACGCAATTGTATGCGATGAAGTACGGGACGATCCCCGTGGTGCGAGCGACGGGCGGGCTGGATGACACGGTCCGGCAATATGAGCCGCGGACGGGACGGGGAACGGGCTTCAAATTTGCTCCGTATACGGCGGGAGCGTTGGTGGGAGCGGTGCGCAAGGCGATTTTGCTCTACAAACAGCCGAAGAAATGGGAGAAGTTGATGCGCCAGGCGATGGCCGGTGATTTTTCGTGGCCGGCCAGCGCCGTTGAATACGAAAAACTGTACGCGGCGGTCGTCAACGCCGCATCGGAGTAGTCAGGACAATTAAATATGCCAGAACTGCGCAAGGATCCAGTAGTCGGTCGCTGGGTAATCATCGCGACTGAGCGGGGGAAACGTCCGAGCGATTTCGTGTCGCAGCCCGTGGAGACGCCCGAGCCGGCCAAGAACCCGTTTGCCGAGGGCAACGAGCACATGACGCCGTCGGAGATCTTCGCGTTCCGCGACCCGAAGAGCAAACCCAACGGCCCGGGCTGGCAGGTGCGCGTCGTGCCGAACAAGTTCCCGGCGCTGCGCATCGAGGGCGAGCTCGACAAGGAAGGGCAGGGGATCTACGACAAGATGAACGGCATCGGCGCGCACGAAGTCATCATCGAGACGCCGAATCCATCCCTGCAATTGGAGGACCAGCCCCTCGAAGGGATCGGACGCGTCATCGAAACGTACAAGATTCGTGTGACCGATTTGTTGCGCGATCCGCGATTCCGCTACATTCTGGTATTTAAGAATTTTGGGAAACAGGCGGGTGCGACGATCGGACATCCGCACTCCCAGTTGATTGCCACACCCGTGACGCCGAAGCGATTGAAGGAGAAGCTCGTCGGCGCGATGCAGTATTACGCGTACAAGGACCGCAGCATTTTCGAGGACATCCTCAAACAGGAGATCAAGGAAGGCGCGCGATTGGTGTACGAGAACGCCGGGTTTGTGGCGTTCTGCCCGTTCGCATCGCGGTTCCCGTTTGAAGTGACCATCATGCCGCGCCGGCAATCGGCGTACTTCCAGGAAATTCATCCCGATGAGATTCTCTTGCTGGCCGACTGCTTGAAGGTCACGCTGACAAAACTCTCGAAAGCGCTGAACCAGCCGCAGTACAATTATCTGATCAGCACCGGGCCGGCACGCTACGCGCACCATGGCTACTGGTCAACCATCGACCAGGACTTCCGCTGGCATATCGAGATTCTGCCGAGGCTGACGCTGATCGCCGGATTCGAGGTCGGCACCGGCTTCTACATCAACCCGACGCCTCCCGAGGAAGCGGCCAAGTATCTGCGCGAGATTCTGGTCTAAGGCCCGCGAGGGACCCGAGCCATGCCGCTCCACGTCGCGTTTCTCTGGCACATGCACCAGCCGTACTATGTCGACCCGGTCCGCGGGGCGGCGTTGATGCCGTGGGTCCGATTGCACGCGACGAAGGGCTACCTGGACATGATCTGGCTGGCCGACCAGTGTCCCGCCTTTCACTGCACGTTCAACGTCACGCCCGTGCTGGTGAAACAGATTCGGCAACTGGCGAACCACGAGGTGCATGATTTGTGGCACGAGCTGGCGGCGGCGCCGGCCGAGTCGCTGACCCCGGAACAGAAAGCCAGTATCCTCGAACATTTCTTCAAGGCCAACTGGGACAACATGATCAAGCCGTTCCCGCGGTACTGGGCGTTGCTGCAGAAGCGCGGGCTCAACGCAGCGAAGATCAACCTCCAGCACGCAGCGAAGAATTTCAGCCCGCAGGAATTTCGCGATCTACAGGTGTGGTTCAACTTGACGTGGTTCGGCTACGCCGCCGAGAGGTTGTATCCGGAGATTGGGGACCTGAAACGCAAGGGCGGGGGATTCACCGAGGAAGACAAGCGCATCGTGTTCGATCAGCAGCAGGACATTCTTAAAAACGTGCTGAGCTATTACAAGGGTGTGGCGCAACGCGGTCAGATCGAATTGAGCACGACACCGTTTTTTCATCCGATCCTGCCCCTGGTCTACCACACGGAATTCGCGCGGCGGTGCATGCCAGGGCGCGATCTGCCCCCGCCGTTCTCGCATCCCGAGGACGCGCGAGCGCAACTGGCTCTGGCGCGCGAGTTGCACGCCGAGGTTTTCGGCGCGCCACCACACGGTGTCTGGCCGTCGGAAGGTTCCGTCTGCCCCGAGCTGATCCCGATCCTGCAGGAACTGGGCTACCAATGGTTCGCCACGGACGAGGAAAACCTGTGGCGCAGTCTGGCGGTGGTCCACCCCGGAAAAATCCTCGACCACAACATGTTGTTTCAGGGATGGCGGGCCCAATTCGGCGACGCGAGCGCCTGCCTGGCGTTCCGCGAACGGACGCTGAGCGATTTTGTCGGATTCACCGCATCCCGCAACGACCCGCACCGCGCGGCGGACTTCATGGTCGGCCAGATCGAGCAGATTCAACACGGCGTGCGCGAAGCGGACCCGTTGTGCGCAGTGATCCTCGACGGCGAAAACGCTTGGGAGCATTTTGGGGATGGGGGACAGGCGTTTCTCCGCGAATTGTATCAACGACTGACCACGCACTCCGACATCGTCACCACGACCTTCCACGATTATTTCACCCAGCATCCGCCGCGGGCAACGTTGAGCACGTTGCACACCGGGTCGTGGATTCGCGGCGATTTCGATATTTGGATCGGCGATCCCGAGGAGAACCGCGGCTGGGAACTGCTCGGGCAAACGCGGGACTTTCTGCAGGCCCGCGCCGACCGCCGTGAGATCACGCCCGAGCAATTCAAGAAGGCCCTTCAGGAGATTTACGCTGCCGAGGGCAGTGACTGGTTCTGGTGGTATGGCGGTGATTTCGTGACGGACAATGATCTGATTTTCGACGAGCTGTTTCGAACACACCTGCAAAACGTTTACCGCATCTGCGGAGCGCCCGTTCCCGACGTCTTGAAGACCAACATCTGCCGCTCGGAAGTGGCCACGGAAGCGCGCAAGCCGACCGACCTGATCACGCCGGTCCTGGATGGTGTCATTACCTCCTATTACGAGTGGGCGGGCGCGGGGATGTACGAGGCGGGACGCAACATGGGCGCCATGTACCGGAGCGAGCGCTGTGTGGAGGCGGTGCATTTCGGGTCCGATCTGACGACATGGTACCTGAGGATTGATTTTCGCAAGGGTATCGGGATCCCCGACAAGGCTGTTCTCCGCGTGAATTTTGTGGAGCCCACCCATCGGGCAATGATCGTTCCGCAACTCAAGCCCGGCGTCAATGCAGCGGAACTCTGGCTGACCGATCCAGGAGTCGACTATCGGAAGCTGACGGACGTGCGGCAGATCAAGTTTGAAAAAATCCTCGAGCTCGGAATTCCGCTGTCCGACCTGGGCTGGAAACAACGGGATCAGGCATCATTCTTCGTCCAACTACTCGAACACGACGTCGAACTGGAGCGTCATCCCGAGATTGGCACGCTCAATATGGTTGTGCCCGACGAGTTGTTTGCCGCCGAGAACTGGTGGGTGTAAGGAGCTAGGACGAGCGCCCTGACGTTGAGCCTGTTTCTCTCTTCGAGCATCCGCTACGAGGTGCGTTTATTGCCCAGATTAATGATGCCGACTGATGTGCTGGGGGTTGAGCCGTATGCCGTCATTCTCGGCGGTTCCCGCGTGAAACTATTAGACATAATCCATATTGTGCGACGTTACTCGCATGGCGGTTTGATTTCATGTCCACTCGGTCTACTCCCAAGATTATGCCTCTCCCCCACAGGGATAGATCGATTATCTCGGGTTCGTAATCGTCGCATTGCACGACGAACGAGTACGGTTGCGAGAAGAGGTCCACCGGTGCGATGCAATAGATGATGCAGCGCTTTACCGCAGGTATGACGAACCTTCCATTTTGCGTCGGTGAAAGCTGACGGACTGTTTGCCTCTCGCAGCACTTCCGCCATGGTCGAGGGACAATCAACCCGAATCAATCGATGCGTCCGAATCGCTTGGTGAACGGCCAGTAAACGAAAACCGCTCGGCCAACCAGATCGCTCTCAGGCAGGGATCCCCAGAACCGACCATCCAGACTGCTTCGGCTGTTGTCGCCCATGGCAAACAGGTGATTCGGCGGGACAGTGTAGGTCTCGGTCGGTGTTCGCAGATAACGCGAGCCAAAGACGCCGTTAATGATGACGTAGCCGCTGTAGCCGTTCTGGCAGGAATAAATACGCTCAAAAGCAGGTCGGGTATCGAGGATTTGTCCATTGACCAGGACATGCGGCGGTTGAATTTCGATGACGTCATTTGGCAGTCCGATCAGCCGTTTGATGTAGAACTTGCCGCGCGCCGCTCCGCCCAGTTCGGTGATGTGGGACGTGTCGAACACAATGACCTCACCGCGGACGGGCTTGCGGAAATGATAGCTCAGCTTGTCAACGAAGATGTGATCCCCGCGGCTCCGATAGCCGTATTCTTCGTACATCTTCCCCTGGAACAGAATCCCAACGATCTTGTCCAGCACCGACGGTCCTTGCAGCGTCGCGTACGGGGTCGGGGGGGCTGATTCGGGGGGCGGATAAATCCCATACAACGTGGGCTGCATCGAGCCCGTGGGAATCTTGAACGGCTGGATGAAGAATGTGCGGATGGCCATCGCCACAATCACCGCCACCAGCAATACCTCGATGTTTTCGCGAGCCCAGGATTGACCTTGCGGCGGCAATGCCTCCTGGATCGTTCGCTCGACTTCGTCGGCTTTCGTTGTGGCCTCGGCCGCCCGGCGGCCGTTGAGTGCCTGCCCGAGTTCCTGAAGCTTCGTCTCAATCTCGGACCGCCGTTTGTCGGACAGCAAATCGCGGTTGATCCGCAACCATTTGTGCCCGCCGCGCAGGATCTCGCGTGCGCTCTTCAACGTCCGACGCTCTTTCCAATCGATCATCTGTTGGTCCCCTACCCTGCTTTCAGCACCGAAATGAACGCTTCCTGCGGAATGTTCACCTTCCCGATGGCTTTCATGCGCTTCTTGCCTTCCTTCTGCTTCTCCCACAATTTGCGTTTGCGCGTGATATCACCGCCATAACACTTTGCCGTCACGTTCTTCGCCAGCGCCTTCACAGTCTCGCGCGCAATGATCTTGCCGCCGATGGCCGCCTGGATCGCCACCTGAAACATCTGTTGCGGGATTACCTCCTTCAGCTTGAGCGCCAACGCCCGCCCTCGGAATTCCGCCTTGCTCCGATGCACAATGCTGGAAAACGCGTCCACGGGTTCGCTGTTGACCAGGATATCCAGCTTGACGAGGTCGCCTTCGCGGTAGCCGTGCGGCTCGTAATCCATGGAGCCATAACCCCGCGTGACACTTTTGATCTTGTCGTGAAAATCCACCAGGATCTCGTTTAGCGGCAACTCGGCGGTCAACATCACGCGCCGCGTGTCGATCGAATCGGTCTTGGAGACGGCCCCGCGCTTCTCCATCACCAGTGACAGCATATCGCCGATGTTTTCGTTCGGACAGATAATAAACGCCTTCACGTACGGTTCTTCGATGTGATTGACCGTGGAGGGATCGGGCAAATACACCGGGTTGTCCACGTCGATGACGTCCCCGTCCGTTTTGAGGACGCGATAAATCACGCTCGGGTACGTGGCGATGATGTCCATGTCCCATTGCCGGCGCAATCGCTCCTGAACAATCTCCATGTGCAGGAGGCCGAGGAATCCGCACCGAAATCCGAATCCCAGCGCTGCGGAGCTTTCGGACTGATATTGGAACGCCGAATCGTTCAGTTGCAGCTTCGCCAGCGCCGCCTTCAGGTGCTCGTAATCTGCCGAGTCGATCGGGTACAAGCCGCTGAACACCATGGGATGGACCTGCTGAAAACCCGCCAGCGGCTTACTGGCAGGTTGACGCGCATCGGTGATCGTGTCGCCAATTTTGACTTCGGACGTGCTCTTGATATTGGCAATGACGTAGCCCGTGCTGCCGGCAGAAAGCTTCGACCGCGGCTCCGGTTTCGGCGTGAACACGCCGACGTCCTTGACCTCGTATTTCAGGCCCGTGCTCATGAGCTGGATCATCGAACCCGGCACGATCTCGCCCGCAAACAGCCGCACATGCGTCACCACGCCCCGATACGTGTCAAACATCGAGTCGAACACGAGCGCCTGAAGGGATTTTTCCGTGGCAGGCTTCGGCGGCGGAATCCGCTCGATCACGGCCTTCAGGATGTCGTGGATGCCGATGCCCGTCTTGGCGCTGGCCAGGATCGCCGTGTCGCCGGGAATCGCCAGAATCTCCTCCAATTGACGCCGCGCCTCGTCGACGTTCGCGCTCGGCAAATCGATTTTGTTGATGACCGGCACAATCGTCAGGTTCTGCTTGGAGGCCATGTGCACATTGGCCACCGTTTGGGCTTCGACCCCTTGCGCGGCATCCACCACCAGCAACGCACCCTCACACGCCGCCAGGCTCCGCGAGACTTCGTAGGCGAAGTCCACATGCCCGGGCGTGTCGATCAGGTTTAGTTCATAGGTCTGGCCGTCCTCGGCGTGCCAGGACATCGACACCGGGTGGGCCTTGATCGTGATCCCGCGTTCGCGTTCGAGATCCATCGAGTCGAGCACCTGCTCGCGCATTTCCCGCTTCTGGAGCGCGCCGGTCGTCTCCAGCAGACGGTCCGACAACGTCGTCTTGCCGTGATCGATGTGCGCGATGATGCAAAAATTCCGTATGTGTCCCAAATCCATGAGCGGGACACTCTACCAGCCTTTTTCGTCTTTGGGTAGTCCCCTGCTCTTCTTTTGGGTTCGGGCAAAACAAACCGGCCCGGCACACTGTGCCGGCCAATGTGAAAGAAGAACAAGCGCAGTGGTCCGCGCCCACGGGCGGAGTTGGCTGGACTCCATGGCTACCGCGACGGCCACCGCATTGCCTACGTCCGTGCCACATGGGATTTTACACGCCGGACGGTAAACTACGGCGTTTGCCCGGAGCCGCCACTACAGTACGCAAATGGACTGAGATTTACCTGCGTCAGACTATACCCACCGCCCAGCGTCGCCATGGCGGAGTTGATTTGATCGATATATCCGGGGATGAACCAACCCGACCCAGATCCATTGTACGTGTAAACCGTTAGAAGAACCAACTGCCCGTTGAGGATTATGAACCCCGGCTGACCACTGTCTCCAGTAACTTTGTTCTCGTAGAACAGGCTGCGAATGGGGTTGCTGGGCGCTTTGAACGAAACTCCTCCGGCCGCCACAGCCGAGATGTCTGATTCCAAGGCGTCCTCATATTGGTTGAGGCACAGCGCCGGAATGTAATTCGTTGAGATCGGCTGTAGAGAATTGGGAAAATAGTTGGTGTAGCTCGCCGGCAAAACCGGGGCAAAAGTGATCAGATTGGTTGGGACATCGGAATCCAAAACCCCGATCTGCAGATCCGTAGAACCGATTTGCACCGAGTTGGAGAGCACGCGACTCACAACTGTATTATTCTTGGCAACAAACTGCAGTTGGGTGCCGTTGGGGATGGCGAAGTGGTGGGCAAACACCACATGACGCGGACTGATCAGCGTACCGCCCATCTGTGAATCCTTCTCGTTGGAGTTGTAAACGGCGATGCACGTAAGGTCGAAACCGCTGGCCCAACAGTTCGTGTTGCGGACGTAATTGGTCGCCGCGTAGTTGAGGCTGGAGTAGATCGCCACATTGGTGGCCCACCAGGCCGAGCCGGTATCATTGGTGTCAAGAGCCCCAATCGCCAGGTTCGTATCGACCGCCACCGTCGCCGCGTAACGGGCGGAGCCGGGTTCCAAGAAAAACGGCACCGTCTTATGGATCACACTTCCCACCGCATTGGTACCGACATCAGCATACTGCAGGTAGAGATCATTGGTGGGCTGGTTGTAGTTCTCCGCCAGGGTGTACGTAGCCGGTCCGCTGGTGGTATCGAAGACTGTGGACGGCGACATTGAGGGATTCAGGCTCACTTCCAGAATTGGACACAGCGCGGGACCGCGTCCCATGTTCCGCATGCCGCAGATCACCTGAGCGAGCCCTGTGTAGGGATAACACACGCTGCCGTTGGCCACCACCAGATTGGGATCGGGTCCGGGCTGCAGCCCGCTTCCCGGCGGAGACAGTGGCCCGTCGGAAATGCCATCCCCAAAGGAATCGGCATTCGTTGGGTTCACGCCCAACAGGTAATTCTCCAGGTTGTTCAATCCGTCCTGGGCAGGATCAGCTGTGGGCGCCGCATTCGCCGAGAACACGGAGCCGAAATACTGAATCTGCCACAGGTCCGGCAACCCGTCGCCATTGCAGTCGAAAGTGCCGGTGGCATAGATCATGTGAATGCTATTGGAGGTTATGTCGGCGGGCGCCGCGTTGTCGCCCGCCAGCACGGTCACCATGTTGGTGCAGGGAGTCGAAATCGTGATGACCGCTACCCAGTTGCTGAAGCCATTGCTGCTCGAAGCGGCAGTGCCCTGAACATCGACCCCGGCGAGACCGTAGGCGCTGGCACTCGTACCCGCGACAGAGACAGCCGAATTTGTGGTGTAAGACTCGTCCGTGGGCGACGTGATGGTTAACGTGGGGGTGGTGGCACCTCCAGGAGGAAAGGTCCCGACAGCCACGCGATACACGACGGGAGACATGGAGGAGCTTGTGTTGGTCGCAGCTCCTTGGACAAGGTAGTTCGTGATAACATCCCCTTCGTCGGGGATCAGGATGCTGGGACTGATATTAAAATAAACGCCTACCGGACTTCGCGCCGACTGAAGCACGTCCGTTCGACCACCGCCAGCCTGCCAACACAATTGAAGATTGCCTCCCTGCAGGCTTAGACTGACTACCCGCAGTATTGAAGCGCTGTTGGTCGGATCCGTGCCGGCCAAATACTGCTGCAAATTGCTCGTGCCCTTGCCCAGTGGATCCGCACTGGCAACCGTGGGATCGAACGGGTCAAGGCCGTACCGCTGTTTCCACTCGTTAGGAATACCGTCGCCGACCGCGCTCAATTGCGGGTCCAGCACAAGGTGCTTGTAGCGCAACCTCCCGCCATTTCGGATGTACCGCGCCGAAGCATTGGTAACGACGAGGATGTCAGCCTGAACCACGCCGCCATTCTGAATGAACAATCCGTTGGGCAGGTCAAGCACGGCGTCGCCTGTTTCGTTGGTGACAACCAGGCTGCCGCTGTCCATTTGAATAAGGTTGTCGTACTGGCTTGTGTCGAAGACGGCGAGTGCATTGGTTTGGAGAATACCGGTGTATTGGGCGTTGGCCAAAACACAGAGGTGAAAGCACAGGATCAGTGCGGCGAAGGCGCACCAGACGAGATGAGACCCATCCAAGAATGCGCTTGGTCGGCGAGCGCGGCCAGAATGGGCGATGATCCAGTGTAAATCCGAGACGGTCAACTGCACGCGGAGCACGTCATACGACGCTTGTGTCATCCTCGCGTGCTCGCAGTTCATGACGGCCTTCATTTGAAACCCGGCCCACAGATGCTCCCACGACCCCCTCTTGTTGCGGCACACAAAGCCACCTGCCCTTGGAGCGCCCCTTCAAGCCTGACTAGCGTATAGCCGCCATCGCGCTGGAGTCAAGCAGTATCCCGCTGCGGCTTGAGAGTCTACCCGCCCACAACGGAGATCAAACGCGCTTCGATCCCATGATCGTCTACATTAAAAACCCTGCAGCGCCATCTGGGCGTTGCAGGGTCGATAAAGCAAAAGGCTTTCAGATGATCAACTTCTTCGCCCGAACCGTCCGATGAGCAGCAACGTACCGCTCAGAACCAAGAGACAAAGAGTACTGGGTTCAGGAATCGACATTGCCGTTACCTGAAGACCCTCGACCTTCTTCGCGATAAAGGCGGAGGTTCCCAGCTCGCTGCCCGCACTCAGCGAGTTGTCCGACGCGACGCTAACCTCAGTGACATGTTCACCGGCATAGCCGTTATCTGCGAGGTACGAAGCCAGATCAATGTTCAGAGTGCCATTCCAATTCGCGCTCGTTGGAGGCGGAAGAGTGAATTCTGCAAACAAAACGTTGGTCGACCAGAATTGGGTGGAGAAATCGGTGAAAGCCGAGAAATCAACTGCCTCAATGACCAAATTAACGTGGATGGCGGCGCTGGAATATGTGTTGGACGTACCCGTACCGGCCAACGTTGTATCGCCGAGTTCTTTAAACTGAATCTCGTCAATCCACTGCCCAATGCTGCCATTAGACTGGATGTCAAAATTGATCTGACCATCTGTAATTTTAGAGCCTCCGTTGGTCGCCAGGGCACTGAACGTCATATTGTTGAAGATGAGAGAATCGCCTGAAATGATCGGGGTATTATACAGGAAAACGGGCGAACTGTCCGTGTACTCGAAGATGTTTGAATACGTCATTGTCGTCCCA
>DATJWQ010000058.1:0-78757 GCA_035501175.1 Verrucomicrobiia bacterium
GACGGCCATCATCATCATCATCATGCCGAGAGCAACGATGACCAATCGGACGGGCACTCCCGCCGCATGTCTGGGGCGCCGGGACGAAATCACTTGGGCTTGATCGTCGGTGACGGCGGCTTGGGAGCCGGTGGATTGACCGGCGCGGTCACCTGCTTGTTGAGGTCCGGGCGCGGCGGCGCCGACCCGCCCACCGACAACGGCGGCGCGACCATCTGCGGAATCTGCCGCAGGATGCAGTTGTTGTTCTTGGTGTCGATCTCGAACACGAGCGTCGTGTTCCCGACCTGAATCTTATCGCCCGTCGACAGCGCGCACTCGAACACGCGCGCGCCGTTTCGATACGTGCCGTTGGTCGAGCCGAGGTCTTTCAGCGTAAACTGATTGCTGGCGTACGTGAACCCGCAATGGACGCGTGAAATGAAGGAATCGCGCACGGATATCTCCGATTCGGGCAACCGCCCCACGATGAGCGGTTTGCTCCCGAACTCGAGCGTCTTTTCCGTGCCATCGGGCCGTTTATGAATGAGCATGGGCATGATCAGCTAGCATCTCCACAATTTGATCCCGGCGCGCATTATATTCAACATCTGGCAGCACTGGCGTCAAGCCTTCAGTGGACAACCCGCGTTCCAGCTCCACCCAGCTCTTGCACCCGCCATACGATTCGCGCAACGTGAACCTCTCCGCTGTCGCACGGCGAAACACGCGCGTCACCAGCGCATGCAGGCCTGGCTGGCGCCCAAATTGAAAACGCTCCTGGAGAATCTGCTCGCTCCAAATGTGCAGGCCCTGCAGCCGCGTCAGCGCCCCGGCATCCGCAATCTGGACAACGGAATCGGCGATGGCGTAGTATTGGATATCCACCGCATCCTTCGGCGCCTCCGCGGCGATCTCGCGCAGCCTTGGACGTATCGACGGGATAATCGACCGCTCAGCCTCGTGGAACTGCGTCGGAAACAGCCAGAATTCGCGGTGATCGACGTGAAACTCGCCGCGCTCTTCTCGGATACCACCCTTGCGGAGAATCAATACCTGTTCTCCGCGGCCCAGCGCGTCGACCACGACCGCCCACTCTTTGAATGCGATTTGATTGATGGCCAGTTGCATGGCGCGGTACGTACTTAACGTATTCAGTCCAGCCTGTCCATCGGGAAATCCGACCGCCCACGCGGGTTGCGACCCAGAGATCAACCGCCCGGCGGCCAGGTGGCGGAACATCTCACCACCGGCTTGTGCAACGGCTCGTCTTGGGTTATAAACACGGCACGCAGTCTCGGGAATCGCTATGAAATATCGCATTCTAAAAGGCACAAATCTCAAGGTGTCCGAGGTCGGCTTCGGCGTCTGGACCGTCGGCACGAAAATGTGGGGCATCGCCGACGAGGATTACGATACCGGTGTCCGCCTCCTCCGTCTCGCGCTCGATCTCGGCGTGAATTTCTTCGACACGGCGGACGTCTACGGCGATGGCAAGGGCGAGGTCGTCCTGGCCCAGGCATTCGGGGAACGCCGTGACGATATCGTCATCGCCACGAAATTCGGTTACGATTTCTACAATCATCCCGGCGTCCAACCCGGCCAGCGCGAGCGCCCGCATAATTGGTCGCCCGCCTTCATCCGCAAAGCCTGCGAGGAAAGCCTGCGCCGATTGCAGACAGATCGGATTGACTTCTACCAGCTTCACAATCCGCGCATCGACACCATCCGCAACGACGAGGTGTTCACCACGCTCGAGACGTTGCGCGATGCGGGCAAGATTCTCTCCTTCGGCGTGGCACTCGGCCCGGCCATTGACCGCCGGCAAATCGCCGAAGGCATCGCCGCCATGCGGGAACGCGGCGCGCACGTCCAGATCATCTACAATCTGTTCGAGCAAATGATCGGCGAACCGATCTTCCCCGTCGCGCGCGAATGCGATCGGAGCGTGTTCACTCGCGTGCCGCACTGCTCGGGATTGCTCGAAGGCGTGTATTCCGAATCCACGCAGTTCAGCAAGGACGACCATCGCAGCTTCCGCGTGGCCGACGACAGCAAACGCAAAGCGTGGCTGGTGGACGGCCTCAAGAAAGTCGAACAGGTTGCGTTCCTCACGAGGGACACCGGACGAACGCTCGGCCAGGCGGCGATCAAGTTTATTCTCGCAGAACCGAGCATCTGTTCCGTGCTGCCGAACATCTATAACGAGCGGCAACTCCAGGAATTTGCTGGCGCTCCGACCACACCGGATCTATCTGAAGCGGAATTGGCGGCCCTGAGCGAATTGCACGCGAACAACTACGGCCTCGTCCCCGCCGCGTAAACGACCGCCACGGCCCTTCGCGAATCAATTACTCGCGGCGGCTGGCGCGGGTTTCGGGGCGGATTTCTTCTGGCGCGCCTTGGCGCGTTTGAGGTAGGCGGTACGACGACGGCGTTTTTCGACTTTGTTGTATTGTTGGCTCATGAGGCGTTCTTTTTTGGTTTCTTCACGAAGCGGGCAATTTCCTTCTTCGCGTCCTGTGTGATCGGATCGCCGTGCGCGAACGTGGCGATCTTGAAATCGAGCTCGAGGAGTTTCTGCAGCGACTTCAGCATTTGCTTCTTGTCCTCGATGTACGTATCCGGCAACAGCGACAATCCCTTGCCATTATCGTTCACCAACGTGTCTCCCAGCAGAACGATGCCACCGCCGGTTTTGGCGTAGTAGGCAGTCTCGCCTTCCGAGCTGCCGGGAAGATGCACGGCCTTGACTCCGCCCGGCAGGCGCTCGCCATCCATCAACAGGATATCAATCGAGGTTTCGCAATCGGGCTTCGCCTTTTCGTGGGCGTACACCTGAATCTGGTAGTGTTTGCGGAACCAGTCGGCATCCCGGTTGTGGTGGGCATTGGTCAGCAGAATCCCGATGGGCTCACCGAGGGCTTCCAGTTTCGCAATCACGTCCAGGTCCGGCTTCAGCGGGTCGATGAACACGATGCCCTCGGATGTTTTCAGGGCATAACTGTTGAAATCGGTCTTCCATTGCGGATGAAAGCTGGCCCAGCCATAAAGATTTCTGGTGACCGTGCGCAGTTCCGTCGCTGGTTTCAAATCCATAAACGACCCCTCAATCAAGCTCCCGTTTCAGCGCCGCTTCTCCCATCGGTGTTGCGACCCAATATCCCGGCAGTATATCGAATCGGCTGAAGGGTGGCAAGTCATGTTTCGGGATCAATCGAGGGCGGGTGAGGTAATGCAGGTCACGTCGCCCATGACCTGGCACTGGCAGCTCAGGCGCCGATTCGCCGCCTTCCCCTTCAGCCGCAGCTTTTCGCGCCGCGTTCTCGGCGAGAGATTATCAGCTCCTTCCACAATCTCCATGACGCACGTGCCGCACAAGCCGTTCCCCTGGCAATTGATCTTCTCGTCGATCCCCTTGTAAACGGGAATGTTGTGCAGCAGCGCGACCTTGCGGAGGTTCGCATACTGTCCGCAATCCACCTTCTTGCCCTCATTCAAGAATTCAACCGTCGGCATAAATCTCCTGTGCTCGTCCTGCGTGTGCGCGAAACTGCTCCAGCCCCTCTTGTATAGCGCAAAGCACTCCCACTTTGCAACGCTTTCAACCTGGAGCCGGCGGACGTTGAACCCGGCCGGGCCAGAGACCACCTCGATCAAATTCACGAAACACCATCGGGAAGCTCCGCGCAAACTGCTCCGGATGCTCGTCCAGCAGCCGCCGGATATCGTCGCGCGTCCAAAACTCGCCCGATTCCAGCTCCACCAGGTTGATCCGGGGTGGCTCGTCCGATATCACGCTGTACGCCCAAACAAATTCCCAGCCCGTGTCCTCGCAGGCCTCGATCTTGAAATGTTTCCGAAACTGGCTCGCCGGCAGAACGACGCCGAGCTCTTCTTCGAGTTCACGCACGGCGCAGGCATCGTATTCTTCCCCGCTGTTGACGTGCCCCGAAGCGCTCGAATCGTAGCATCTCGGAAACGAATCCTTCGTCGCGGCGCGCTTTTGGACGAAGAGATCATGCCGGAGATTGAACAGAAAGACGTGGACCGCCCGATGTCGCAGCTTCTGCGCATGAGCGACGGAGCGCGGCGCTACGCCGACAACCCGGTCATGCTCGTCAACCACATCAAACATTTCCTCGGCCATTCTCTCGATGAAAGCATACCCGAGGTGACGCGGCCCAGACAAAAAGAAGGCCCCCCGCGCTTGCGAGGGGCCTTCGGTAGTTGCTTACTTGTGGTAAGACTAGAACTTGACGTTCAGTTCCGCTCGGACTTCTTCCGCCGTGCGGCTTACGCCGGCGTTCTCATACGCGGTTCCGGGCAGGAACGCCGCGTACACGAGCTGGGCGCGAACGTCCTTGCTGTAGTCGTAGCCAAGGATGCCGTCGATTTCCCAGCCGAGATAGGCGTCGTCCGCCGTGTTGCCAGCCGCGAGCTCGGCCCAGCGGGGGCCACCCCAGTCGACGTTGCCGTTGCTGCCGGCAAGGCCCATCTTGTCCGCCTTCATGTAGTAATAGCCCTCAACTGAGAGTGTCGTATTCTCGTACGGCTTCACCGACGCGCCCAGGTTGAAGATCGCAATGTCCGTCAGGGCGGGCATGAACAGATAGCCGTTGTACCCGTCAGCGTAATCGAACCACGGACGGAACTGGCCATTGCCAATTCCCTGATCGTCGGTTCCCTTGCCGCCGCCGGAGGCGTAGATGAAGTTTCCGTTGATAACCGGTACCCATTGCACATCCTTGAACGTGAACTTGCCGCCCCCGTTCAACAGGAAGGCTCCGATCGTGCCGGAAGAATCTCCGCCGTTCGGTCCGCCATTGGCGCCAAACTCATACGCCGCTTCCCACCAGGTCTGCAGCGCATCCAAGGGATTGATATCGGCACGTAAACCGACAATCATCGGAGAGCTGGCTCCGTAGCTCGGAGGCACGCGGCTCGTGGTAAACGGACCCGTCCCAGGACCACCAAGGCCGCTGGAACTCTGTGAGAGATAACCAAAATACGCTTCAATATCCTTGAGCGCTGAATCGCTCAGCTCATACCGGGCATTGACGAACAGCAGATCGTTCCCGCCCAGATGGCTCGGCTCTCCGCCAAACGCCTGGTTGTTCACCACTTCGGCGCCGACGAGATCGATCGTCAATGGGTAGTAGTCGAGGACGAGACGAGCGGCATCATAATTGTATTCCTGCTCGACGCTGCTGAGAATCAGCCCGCGGCCGTATTGCAGAAATTGCCGACCGAGCTTGAGCGTGGCCGGTGTGTAGAAGACTTCATTGAATTGAACATAGGCTTCCGCAATGCCCACGCCCCACATCCGGCTGACCTTGCCGATATCGCTGGGACTGCTGGACGATTGTCCTGCTCCTGTTCCCGCGCCTACGGAGTCGGAAACGTCCGTGCTGCCCTGTCCCCATTCGCCTTCCGCCTGCAGGGTGACCACTACGAGCACATGGTCTTCGAGGTCCGCTTCACAGGAGACCCGGGTCCGCTGGGCAATGAACGACTCGTTGCCCTTGTACTGACCCTCTGTTCCCTGCACGTTTCCCTCGTCGACGCTCTGCACCCCCGTGCTATCGAGAAAATACCCGCGGATTCGGATGTCCCCGCTAAGGCGGATATTCTGGACATCGGCGAAAGTCTTGCTGGCCAATCCCCCCAGGGTTGCCAGTGCGACTACTAGCCATAGTTTCTTCACTGTGTCCTCCTTATGTTTGTTTACGTTCGTTGTGCTACACGCCACAAGTCTTTGATTTTCGTTCGTTTAGAGGGCCCGCGCCAACGACAATCCTCCATTGCCGTGGTACTACAAGAACGCCATCCCGAAGCGGAACTGAACCTCCCTCTCCTAACTGTTGTCGAGTATAGACCCGACCCAAATCGTGTCAAGCCCGTTTTCCGAGCGCTCCAGACCTGCCATGCGCACTCGGGTCCAAACCGCTTCTGCCCAGGTCCTCTAACCGTCACGAGTATAAAAACGCGCCTGCGGAAGTCAAGCGGCCGAAATCACTATTTCGGCGTGCTTGCGGTCGGCAACTGTAAGACACCGGAAGTGCCTGTGGACAAAGGTGTTGCGGATTGATCCGTCGCCTTTTCAGGCTGTATGTCGCGGTTAAGAACCATCATGCGCAGGTACGCCTTCTCGAACCACGGTGTTCCCTGCCCTCCAGCCAGAATCTCCTCGTACAACTGTCGCGCTTCCTTCTTCTGCCCCTGCAATTCCATGCACCGCGCCAGCCCCATCCGCGCCGCCTTCCCAATATAGCTGCCCGGATCCCCACTAATGATCTGCATGTACTCGGCTTTGGCCCCTTCAATGTTCCCTTGCGCCTCTAGCGCCTGCGCCAAACCGATCTTGCTCGATACCCCCAACGGATGACCGGGATAATCACGAATAATGGATTGGTAAGTGCTTGCCGCATCGCTATATCGGCCGTTGCGATAATACACCTCCGCCAGCCGCGCCAGAGCCTCGGGCGCAACCGGCGACTTCGGGAAATCACGAGCCACAGCCTGTAATGACGCTGCGTCAGTCGCCATCGCGAACCTCTCCACCGCTTGCTCGGCCTGATACGCTGCCTGATGCTGCCAATACATCACCAACAGCCCCAGCGCCACAATGCCAATCACCACTCCCGTGACCTGCTTTCCGTGCTTCTCCCAGAAAACCTCAAAGTCGAACTCGTCCGTTATCCGTAAATCGTCTTGCGCTTGTGATGCCATGAGTCTCCGTCAGTAATCAATTGTACCCGCTATTCTTCCCAATCCCACCCAAAAGGCAAGCGGGAAACTGCGCCAACCAAAAAGGCCACGTCCGTTCGCCCAGGCACCCTCGCCTCCTTCCCGCAAGCAATCCCCCAGGAACCTATCCTCGACGCCGATTGCGGCTCGCCTCTCAGTCCCCGTTGGTACCACACGACAGCTCGGGAAGGCAATTCCGCCGCGAAAACCTCGCCGACTTGCGCTCAAAAACCCAGAACGAAGCCAAACGAAGCCAATCACTTTTTCGACGGACCGATCTGCACAACCCACTGCTGCTCAGCTACATCAAAGGATCCAAACCAGACAAAACCATTGGCTTCGTTTCGTAGTATATACCCCCCCAGCCACGGGACCCGTGGTAACCACCCTGCAGCGCTGAGCCCACCAAAGGAGCTTGCCCTGAGCCCGTCGAAGGGTCTCCCCCCCAAACCCAGACCGCCGGGGTCGGCACGACGCAAGACCTTGTCAAAGAACCGCGCCCATCCAACCACACTTCCGATATGAAATCAAGAAGAAAATATCGTGCAAGGATAACCCCACACGCCCCCCCTTCACCTTTGCTTACCCTGACTCCAGAAGGCCATCCCCCCTACGCTCGCCATCGATGCCGTCCCGGAAACCAACGCGATCACCCGTTTGGCAGTGTTATTGACCCCAATCGGCGACAAATGGCCGCGACTTGCGCCGCCCTCGCTCGCTCCCCTGGCCGATTGGCGATCAGCGGAATGGCCAGAGGTGCGCGTCAGGATACTCCTGTCGATCGTCTCCGCCGCCACTCCCGCCAGACCAATCGGAAAAATCCCATGTCGTCCCGCAGATACCGACGCCAGAGCCGACGCGGTTCCTGCGCCAAACGATACAGCCATTCCATGCCCACGCGCTGGACCCATTTCGGGGCGCGCTTGAGCACTCCCGCAGTCACATCGAAACTCCCACCCACGCCCATCACAAACGGCACGGCCATTTCCTTCTTCCACTTACCCAAAAACAGTTCCTGCTTGGGCGAACCGACCGCCATGCACAGCACATCCGGCTTCACCCGCTTGATCTCGTCCACCACGCCCGCTTCTTCCTCGGGCTTCCAATAACCGTTCCGCCAGCCCGCAAATTCCAGCCTCGGATACCGGGCTTTCAGCACATCGACCGCCTTCGACACAATCTCCTGCCGCGCGCCCAACAGATACGGATGTAGCCCCCGTTCCGCGCACCGACCCATCAGCGCATCGAACAAATCCACGCCCGTCACCCGCTCCTTGATCGGGCAACCGAATAATCTCGACGCCCAGATCACCGGCTGGCCGTCCACCGTGATCAGATCGCAATCGAGCACCGTCTGACGCAAGCTCGGGTTGGTGTCCATCTTGACGAGCTTGTCGACGTTGACGACCACGTGCTGGTGAATCCCGCCGTCCTTGACCATCGCCTCGATCCGATCGAGGACCTCGGTCATGTTCAGGTTGTCGATGGGAATGCCAAACAGCGTGACCTTGTCTGAGGCAGGAGCATTCACTTCCGAATCGGCAGCTCCAGTAAGCACTGTATGATCCGTGACGCCGCCTTCCCGTCCCAATACTTCGGCACACGCCCCTTCTTGCCCTTCCCGTCCAGAACTTTCGTGGCCTCGGCCACGATCTTGTCCCGATCCATCCCCACCAATGTGCTCGTCCCCTCCGTCACGGTCACGGGCCGGTCGGTGTTCTCGCGCAGCGTCAGGCACGGCACGCCCAACACGGTCGTTTCCTCCTGGATTCCGCCCGAATCGCTCAGCACCAGCTTCGCGCCAGTCATCAGACAGAGCGAATCGAGATAACCCAATGGCTCGACAAGCCGCAGGTTCGGCCATTCGCTGACCCGCTTCCAAAACCCGAATTCGTTCAGCCGTGCCCGCGTCCGCGGATGGACCGGGAAGGCCAGCGGCAGCCGCTTCTGGATCGCTTCCAACGCCGACAAGATCCCCGCCAGCGTGTCTTTCGAATCGACGTTCCCCGGCCGATGCAACGTGACGTACCCGTATTCGGAATTCAGCCCGAGCTTTTGCCGAATGTCCGATTTCAAGCTTTCATCGCGCAGCTTCAACAGCGTGTCGATCATCACGTTGCCGACGAAGAAAATCTTCTCCCTCGGCACCCCTTCCCGCAACAAATTCGCGTCCGCATCCGCGCACGTCGTAAAGCAATAGTCGCTCAGCGCATCGGTCACGAGGCGGTTGATCTCCTCCGGCATCGTGCGGTCGAAACTCCGCAGACCCGCTTCCACGTGCGCCAGTGGGATGCACAATTTCGCCGCCACCAACGCCGCCGCCAGCGTGGAATTCACGTCGCCCACCACCATCACCAAATCCGGCCGCTGCGCCACGAGCAACTTCTCCAGCTCGACCATCACCCGCGCAGTCTGCTCGGCGTGGGTGCCCGAGCCGACTCCCAGGTACACATCCGGTTTTGGCAGCCGCAACTGCTCGAAGAACAGGTTCGACATGTTGTCGTCGTAATGCTGCCCCGTGTGCACCAGCACCGGCGCAAAATCGTCCGGATGACGCGCGTACTCCGCCATCAGCGGCGCCATTTTCATGAAATTCGGCCGCGCGCCCACCACGTTGACGATCCGCATCTTCATTTGTCTCGCTCGATTACCGCCAACAGTTCCGCCAGCGCGTAATACATCCACGCTTGCGTCCACCGCATGTAACTCAATCGATTGATTCCACGGCGCCCGCGTTGATACCAGAAGAATCCCCGATTGTCCCACATGTTTTCCACCGCCCAGTTGGCGACGCGCACGGCGTCGTCCACCCGTCCGAATGCCAGGAACGTCACAATCCCTTGCGCGCTGCAATGGGTATCGAACGGATACTCCTCATTGTGATAGTAGCGCGGCGCGCCATCCGTCCGCCAGAACGTCTTCTCCCAAAACGCAAACCCGCGCTCGGCGCTCCCGGCAAAATCAGGGTCGCCCGTCTTCGCTTCGTATTCCTTCAGCGCCACGAGGCTGTAGCCGGTGTGAAAATTGTCGATCCAATGCTGGTTCTCTGACTCGCCGTACCACCACGAACCATCCGCCCGCTGACGCTTCACCGAAAATTCCATGCAATCCTTCCGACCCAGCAGCGCCGCCCCCACCATGTTCACGTTGTGCACCTGCGTGTCGGAATGCGCGATGTACTTCAGCCACCGTTCACCGTTCCGTTCGCACAACAAATCTCGTTCGAGAAAACTCACGTCGCAGGGCCGATTTATCCGCTCGTACGCCCGCGCCGCAAACGCCGTGCAAATCAGATTCGGCGTGCCGCGCGGCGCATAAAACGCGCGCGATTGCCACGCAAATGGATACGCCCATCCGCCTTCCGGCCCGCGCAACGATTCGAGTTGATCCAGGAGCCGTTCGTCGCGGCTTCCGAGCGCCGCGAGCGCCAGCGCTTTGGGATTCAGGCTCGGACGAATTCCGCACAGTGCCCGCAGATTGACCGGGCTGCGTCGATGCAATTGGGTCCAGGCCTGCCGCGCCAGTTTTCCCGGCAACAGCCCCGCCAGCGGCGAACTCAATCCGTCGTACGGGTCGTATCCCCGCCACCCGCGCATCGTCCCGTACTCGTGCAACTTCTGCCAAATCTCACGGAGCCGTTCGCGTTCAGCCGGTTTCATCAGCAGCGGTAGTGTATCATTCACCTCGGAGCCGGCCAATCGCCTCCGCACACGGCGTCCCGCCCAACGGGTCCGCCGTACTTACTTTGCCGCTCCCACAAATTTGTCCTGCTTCCACAGTCCGCTCTCCACCTTGTCGTTGGGATATGTCATCTTGCCCGCGCCGTCCATCTTCCCGTCGCGGAATTGCCCGACGTATTTGCGGCCATCGGGCCACGTCATCGTCCCGGTGCCGTCCGGCAAATCGGTCATCCCGTTGGTCACCTTCCAGTCTCCAACGTACCGCCGCCCGTCCTTCCAGCGTATGCTCCCGCTGTTGTGGGAGCCGTCGGTGTTCCACGTGCCGTCTTCTCGGGTGCCATCCAAACCGATCAAGGTTCCGCTGACCTTGTATTCATTGCCCGCGCGCCACTCGCCTTGCTGGATCGTTCCATTGGGCGCTGTCACCTCTCCCATCCCATCGGGTCGACCGTTCTTGAATTCCCCGCTGTACTGCCGGCCGTCCGGCGCGGTGCTGGTTCCCTGACCATTGGGCTGCCCGTCGCGAAGCTCACCGACATACTTCCTGCCGTCCGGTGACGTAATCGTGCCTTTCCCATTCGGTTGGCCATCCTTAAACTCGCTCACATACTTCGTACCATTTGGCATCGTGCTCACACCCTGGCCATTCGGCCTGCCATTCTTGAATTCACCCACGTACTCCGCGCCGCTCGGCAGGATCTCCGTCCCATGGCCCTCGGGCTTGCCGTTCTTCATTTCGCCAATGTATTTCGCCCCGTTCGGCAACGTGTTCGTGACCTGCCCGAGGCACGTGCCAACAAGCACGGACGCCGCAGAAATTGTCGAAAGCAACCACGCGAATCTGTTTATCATGTTGTCTCCTGACACCCGTTACAATTCAATCGCCCGTCCTGTCCGAATCGATTCCACCACTGCCAGCGTCGCCCGCGTGCTGTCCACGATTTCCTCCAGCGGAATCGGCATCGGCCCGCCAGTTTTGACCGCGTGCACAAACTGCCTCACTTCTTCCGCCTGGCCCTTGTCGCGAAAATCGTCCACCACCACATGCCGGCCGCCACCAAACGCTTCGAAGTGTTCCTTGCCCAGCGACGCATCCGCGACGTCAAAGTAATCGATCGATCCCACCGATCCGTCGGCGAACCGAATCGCCACCTGGACGTTCTCGCCGCCGAATCCCTGCGCGAAGACCGACACGATTCGGGACCGGGCGGCGAACCGCAGGAAATCGATAAAATGGCACGCTTCCGCAAGAATGCGCCCGCCGCCCGCCTCGGGGTCGTTGATCCAATGATCCGCCGGC
Source organism: Verrucomicrobiia bacterium (assembly GCA_035501175.1). Classification (GTDB taxonomy): domain Bacteria; phylum Verrucomicrobiota; class Verrucomicrobiia; order Palsa-1439; family Palsa-1439; genus Palsa-1439. The sequence goes on from DATJWQ010000058.1 coordinate 11,710, forward strand.
AGCGGCTGCACGCTGACGCGATATCGCATCACCAGGGGCCCGGCCAATTCCCGCGCCTTCGCCGCAAACGGAGCAAAGCGTCGATTGAACCCCACCATCAACCGCCAATTCCCGCTCTTCTGGATTGCCTCGGCAATTCCATCAAGCTCTTCCCGGCGCAGACACAGCGGCTTTTCGCAGAATACCGCCTTCCCGGCCCGCAACGCTTCGACAACGATCCTGGCGTGCAAATCGTGCCGCGTCGCAATCACCACGGTGTTGATCGTTTTGTCCGCCAGTACATCCCGCCAATTGGTCGTGCTCGTTTCAAATCCAAATTTGTCCTTCGCCTTTTCCGCCTTCACCCCGGTCGCCGTGCACACTGTCCGCAACGTCACGTCCCCATTCGTTCTGAACTGGGGCAACAATACACCTTGCGCGTAATGCCCCGCCCCGATCACGCCCACGCTTACCGGGGACGACGCCCGGCCTACCGACGATCGCTGCAGGGTCGCCACTGATTGCGTCGCGCCGCCCTTGCTCTCGGGATACTGCAGCAATACACCGACAAATCGTTGCTCGGTCTTCCCCGTAATCAATTCGTATGCCTTGGCCGCGTCCTGAATCGGAAACGTGTGCGTCATTAATGGCGCAACGTCCACGCGCCGGCCCGCCAGCAACTGAACGAACGCCTCCATGTTCCGCTGCTCCGTCCAGCGCACGTACCCAATCGGATAATCCACACCCTTCTCTTCGTACAGCGGATCGTAGCGGCCCGGGCCGTAACTGCGGGACAACCGGAACTCGAGTTCCTTCTCGTAAAACATATCGCGCGGAAGCTCCATCCCTGTCACGCCCACCATCACCACCCGCCCGCGCTCCCGACAAATCTTCGCGGCCAACTCGATGGGGTCATTCGTCGGCGCCGCGGCGGTGATGATCGCCGCATCCACACCGAACTCATTCGTCAATCGCGCCGCCAACCGCTCAACATCACCGCTCGTCCGCGTCGCCACCGCGTCGCACCCGCAGCGCTTCGCCAGTTCGCACGCCTCGGCGCTGACGTCGACCCCCAATACCACGCAACCCGCCGCCTTCGCAATCTGCACGGTCAATTGTCCGACCAAACCCAGACCGATCACCGCAACAGATTCACCAAGACGCACGTCCGCCTGCCGCACACCTTGCATCGCAATCGCACCCAGGGTCGTAAATGCCGCGTGTTCCAACGGCACGCCGTCCGGCACCCTGGCGCAAAGATTCTGCGGAACCACCACCTCCTCGGCATGGCTCGCGTAATCCTGTCCGCCGCAGGCCACGCGGTCGCCGACGGACAACCCCGTTACGCCTTCGCCAACCTCGACGATCGTCCCCGCGCATGAGTAACCGAGCGCTTTCCATTGATCGAGGCGCGACTGGACCTTCCGCACCGCGGCGGAAATCCCTTCGCGTTTCACCGTGTCGAGAACGCGCCTGACCAGATCGGGTCGCGACCGCGCCTTGCCGACGAGCGATTGCTGCGCGAGACTGACCGTGGCGCGCTCCGTCCCCGCGCTGACCAGGGAGAACGCGTTGCGCACACGCACACTGCCCGGCGCCAGCGCCGGTGACGGCACATCCACCAGCTTGATGTCACCGGTCTTGAAGTCCTGGACGAGTTGTTTCACGGTTCCAACAGTCCTTTGGCGCGAAGTTCCTGCACGATCCCCAGAAAACGCCTGGCTTGCTCGGTATTGCCAACGGTCACGCGCAGCAAGCCTTTCATCTGCGGCACCGCATCCTTGTTGCTCACGTACACCCGGCGCGCGGCCAGCACTTTCACAGCCTGCGCCGGATCATGCACCTGCCAGAGAATGAAATTGGTCGAGGTGTTGTAAACGCCAAATCCAAGCTCCTTCAACCCTTCCACGATTTCACCTCGCGCGTTGGCGCATTCCGCCACGGTCCGTCGCATGTAATCAAGGTCGCTCAGCGCCGCATGCGCGGCAATTTGCGTCAAACCGCTGACCGCCCACGGCGCCAGCACGCGCTGGAGAATCTCTCGCACCGCCGGCTGGGCCACGACGTAGCCGCATCGCATCCCGGCCAGCGAGAACGCCTTGGAAAACGAGCGCAGCACCATCAGGGTCGGGTGTTCTACAATCAATCCCACGCTGCTGTGGCCATAGTATTCGACGTACGCTTCGTCCAACACGATGAGGGAATCCCGCCTCTCCTTCAACAGGGAGACAATTCGCTCCTGCGGATAACCAACGCCCGTCGGGTTGTTGGGGTTGGTCAGATAGGTCAGCTTGCGCGTTCCGTCCTTGGCGAGCAGCTCCGTGAAATCGGGCTCGAACGGTTTGCTGAATAGGAACGGCTCGATCCGCGCCTGCTGTAGTTTGCATTGCACCGCGAACACCGCGTACGCCGGCGACACAATCTGCACCGGGTCGTCCTTCGCCAGGAACGCGCGCGCAATCAGCTCCATGACCATGTTGGAGCCGTTGGCGACGAGCACGAATTCCGCCGGCACGTTCAGATACTGCCCGATGGCTTTCCGCAATGCCGTGCACTCACTGTCGGGATACCAGTTCAGCGATACGTCGCCATCGACCGCCGCGCGCAGGGCCGCCATCACTCGCGGCGACGGGGGCGTCTGGCATTCGTTCAGGTCCATCTTCAGCACGTCCGGACCACCGGCCACCGGCTCGACCGCATGATAACCGTCCATGGCCGCCACGTGCGGTGGCACCCACTGATTGATCGGAAAATCGCTCATCCCGGGAATTCTTTCCGTACCGGCTCGTGCGACTGGCGTTCGATTTGACGCTGCACGCGCAGCCAGTTTACCTTTTTGGCGCAATTGCGCAATGTTTTCGGGAGCAGTTTGCGCACCCGCGGAGCCGTGTTGGCGCGAAAGGCCGAATCGGCGGCATGCAGCGCCGTCAGGTCCTGCGCCGGCCCGAACAACTTCCGCGCCGCCCGACGCAGCACCTCCGTCGTCAGCTCGCCGGAAACCTCCGGGAATTCCACACATGCCCGCCCCACATCCACCGCATAATGCGCATCGCTGCCTGCCAGCGCCGCCAGGCCACACTCGCGCGCCAGTCGTGCTGCCGACTCGTTGCGCTCCGTCGGCTCGTACCCGTTGCAAACTTCAACGGCATCCACCTTCCGCAGCAGTTCCTCATCGATACCTTCCCGTAATAATCCCGATATCGGATTGAATGGATGCGGCAACACCACGAAACCCTGTTGCGCGCGAATCTCATCGATTGCTTCCGGCAAAGTGCGCGACGCAATCTTCCGCTCCAAAAACAAGCCGATCAAGTGAGCCCCACCTCTCAGTGAAATCTCCGTGCCGACAATGACTGCCATGCCGAGGCTCTTCTCTCGCGCGCGCAACGCACCCTCGATCTCGTCGTGGTCCGTGATCGCCATGTGGGTCAAGCCGCGTCGGGAGGCCTGTTCGAGCACCGCGTCCACCGCTGCAAAACTGTCGTGTGAGTGACACGTATGGCAATGGAGGTCGGCGCGGATCATCGTTTCACCAGCGACACCACGTTGCGAATCTTGCCGCTCGGCTCGGGTTGAATATGGTCGACCAACTCAAAATCAATCTGCACGCCGCTGCCAAGAAAACGCGCCAGCTTGCTCCGTAACTCGTCGGTCTCTTCACCGTTGAACGGGCGGGTCGGCACGAGACGCACCACGACGCTGTTCGGCTCGGTTTGCACGACCTGGAACTGGCGCACTTTTTCATACGTCTCGAACAACGTGTAAAAGCGTACCGAGGGAACGTATTTCTGTTCGCCCGTGACAATCGTGTCGTTGACGCGTCCGAGGATTCCCGCGATGCAGGGCAGACCCCGCCCACACTCACAGGGCTTTTCGGCCGGCAACGCCAGATCTCCCATGTCATATCGAATGAGGGGCATTGCGTGATTGATCAATCCCGTGCCGACCATTCGCTGGCCGGCCTCGCGTGCGCCGTCGGCCAATGGGACCAATTCAAGAATCCCGCTTTCCCCATTGATGTGAAACTCACCGCGCTGTTCGCACTGGCAGGCAGTGACAACCCGCTCGTTGCCACCCCACCAGTCGTACACGGAGCACTGCAGCACCCGCTCGATGACCGACCGCATCTCCGGCGAGAGCGTCTCGCTGGAGGTCAGCACGGAGCGCGGCGCGTGCACGCGCAGGCCTTCGCTGGCGGCAAACTGCGCGAAAATATAGATCGACGAGGGATAGCCGCGAACGAACTCGGGCCGGTAGCGGTTGAATTGCTCCACGTACGCGCGCAGGTTCGCCGGCTTCATGTCGTACACACTGAAAAACAGCGTCCGGGTGCGATGATCCAGATGCCACAGCGGATCGGTCTCGCGCTTGGGAATATAATGGCGGAACGCGACGATGCGCGACCCGGTGCGATACCCGGCCCATCGCCAGAACCGGATCGAATGCGCCATCTCGCAGGCCTTCTGCTCTGCCGTGAGGTAGAATCGCAACGGCTCGCCTGTCGATCCGCTCGTGTGGTCCTCAATCAGGCGGCTCTGATCGGCATAGCGATGGAGGAACTGTTCGGGATTCTCCCGCAATTGTTGCTTTTCCAATATGGGCAGTCGGGCGAGATCGGACAAATCCTGGAAATCGTCCGGCGTCGCGCCGAGCTTCTGGAATAACGCCCGGTAATATGGGACGTGCTCGTAAACGTCGCGCAACAGCCAGCGCATCTGAGCCACTTGCCGCGCGCGGAATTCACTCGCGGAGAGCCACTGGGTCCGGCGCATCTCGCGGTAGTAGCGCCAACAGCCATGCAAATAGCGCCGGACCACTCCGGGTTGTGCGCGAGAGGCCATCATGATTGTAATCTTGCCGGCGTCTCCGTTTAATAGGCCCCGCGACCGCGTGCCACCACCGAGATCGTCCGGGCAATCAGATACAAATCCAGCCATACCGACCAATTACGAATGTAGTAGGTATCCAACCGCTGCTGGACTTCGATGTCACCCTCGCTCCGGGCACTGACCTGCCAGAGCCCTGTGACTCCCGGCAGCACCCGGTGCCGGAGTTCCCGGAATTTTGCGTCAAACGCCTGCAAATGATAATCCGGGAACGGACGCGGCCCCACCAGGCTCATCTGACCCCGGATCACATTCCATAATTGGGGAAGTTCATCGAGACTGAACTTGCGGAAGAACTTCCCTACAAACGGCAGAATCCGCGGGTCGTTCTTCAATTTGAAATAGCGCTGCCATTCGTTGCGCGCTTCGGGGTCGCGCTCCAGGAGCTCGGCCAGCCGCCGGTCGGCATCCAGGTACATCGTGCGCAACTTCCAAATACGGATGCGACGGCCACCAAGCCCTTCTCGTTCCTGGCCATAGAACGGATTTCCGGGACTAACCAGCTGAATCCAGGCCATCAGCAGCAGCAGCAGGGGTGCAAGCAAGATGATCAGCGGGATCGCCACAACAAGATCGAGAGTCCGTTTGGTCCATCGGTTCGTGGCAATCAGCAGGTTGTGTCGAATCTCCAACCCAAGAATCCCCCCCACGTCCCGCGCCACAATCCATAGGCTTGCCAGACCCGCCAGGTCCGGAATGACCATCATGTGCGGGAAACAATCGCCATACTCCTGATGAACATCGAACATCCGTTTATTGGAACCCTCATCAAGCGCAACGATGCAATAGGGGATCTTCCGCGTCCGTCCCAACTGTTTGGCTCGATTCAATCCTCCCAGGATCGGCACGCCGTCGATCTCCGGCTCGGCCCCGGGTGTGTCAGTCAGGATCGCCACCGGTTTCAAGCCGAGTTCGGGCTGGTTTAGCAGAATATCGATCACCCGACGGGCTGTCCTCCCTGAACCGAAAATCACCACCGACGACCCCCACCAACTTCGCCGTGAGCAGATGTTCCGCACCAGTGCGCGGCCGCAAGGCACGAGCACCAACGCGAGGAGCCAGGCAACCCCCACAATCAAACGTGAGACGAATAGAAAACCCAGCACACTGTAGATGCCCACCACCGCGGTCAGGCACGCCCACGTTGTCCCCACCGTGATTCGCCGCAATTCCTCCACCGGTGTGAGGAAGATCCTCGCGGTGACACCCGCCCCGCGGTACAGACCCTGAATGGCGAACGCCATGATCCAAATGAAGAGCCCGGGCCACAACCGCAGATAGCGGGGATAATCGAAGTGACCAAGGACCATAAATCTCACGAGCATGCCGGTTCCCCAGGCAACAGCCAAACTGATGAGATCGGTCATCACCAACAGGAACATCATGGCCCAGGGTCGAGTGGACCGCACCACTCGGGAAAGCACCGGAACTCGTTCCCCACTCACGGCAAGCGCCTCCGGCACACCCGCACGCTCCTCGTTTGAATTCTCCTGCACGGAAGGTGTCGCTCCCATAATCGTCAGTTCCCCACCGCCTCGCGGCGGTCAGTTCCCGAGAACAATTGCCACGCGACCAGCCACATGAACCGCGGATTGTTCTTGAAATAGCGCCGCCACAGTCGGCGCGGGTCCATGAGGAGCCGAAACAGCCATTCCAAGCCGGACCGCTGCATCCAGCGAGGCGCCTGGCGAACCCGGCCGGCGTGAAAATCAAACGCGGCACCGACCGCCACCATCACGGCCTTCACGCGGTCCCGATGCGCCGCGACCCAATACTCCTGCTTCGGACAACCCAGCCCAACCAAAAGAATGCGTGCCCCCGACGCGTTGATGGCCTTCACAACCGCCTCATCTTCCTCATGTGTCAGCGGCCGAAACGGCGGTGAGTAGGAGTACGCAATCTGAAGCTTGGGAAACCGCTCCTGGTAGGTCTTCCGCAACGCATCGAGAACTTCTGCTGTCCCTCCGTACAACCCAACCGAGATGCCCGCATCTTCTGCGGCTCGCAATACGTTCAGCGTCAGGTCTGGCCCGTACACGCGATTCTGGTCCTTGATTCCCAGTCGCCGCAGCGCCCATACCAGCGGCATGCCGTCCGGCGTCACCAGGTCCGCGCCGTTGGAGACCTTTTGAAATTCCGCTGCATCATGGCCTTCCATAACCCCGTGTACTCCGCAAACGCACACATACCGGGAATCACCCGCTTGCGCCCAGCTCACAATGCGCGCCGTCGCGTCGGCATAGCTCGTCGCGTCCACCCGCGTGCCTAAAATGAAGCGATGTTGGAGATCGGTCATCACAGCGTGTGGTACTCCGCTGTCACTCGTACCATAGGGCCTCTGGAATAGCAATTGGCCTACCAAAGCGGAATGAAACGAGTAAACCGCAACCGGCTCTGCACGAATACGTTCCATTAATGAGACGGCCCAAATGCGGCGCCGCCAACACGATGCAGCGCAATCTACAGTCTGCTGTTCGCCAAATGCCCGCTCAGGCCACTTTGGCGCTCTTCATCGACGACTTGACCTGCGTCTCGATCCAGGCGTACGTGCGAGCCATGCCGTCTTCGAGGGAAATCTCGGGCTCCCATTTGAGGACCTCACGAAGCTTCGTGTTGTCCGAGTTGCGACCCCGCACGCCCTGGGGACCATCAATGTGCTTCTTGTTGACCGTGATGCCGGCAATCTTGGCCGCCATGTCGGCAAGCTGATTGATTGTCACCATCCGGTCCTGGCCCAGATTCAACGGATCGCGGTGGTCGGAACGCATCAGCTTGTAGATGCCGTTGACGCAATCATCGATGTAACAGAACGACCGGGTTTGTTCGCCGTCGCCCCAGATTTCAATTTCGTGTTTGCCGGTAAGCTTGGCGATCGCCACCTTGCGGCACATCGCCGCCGGCGCTTTCTCGCGTCCGCCATCCCACGTTCCCAGCGGACCGAAAATATTATGGAACCGCACGATGCGCGTCTCCAGTCCATAGTCCTGCCGATAATGCATGCAAGCGCGCTCGGTGATGAGTTTTTCCCAGCCGTATGCATCCTGCGGATACGCGGGATAGGCGTCGTCCTCCTTCAACGGGACCACGTTGGCATCCATCTGTTTGAACTCAGGGTAGATACAGGCCGACGATGTGTAGAAGTAGCGTTTGACGCTGTTCACGTGCGCGGCGTCCAGCGTGTGAATGTTGATCAGCAAATTGTTGTGCAGAATCAGCGCATGATGGTGCGAGATGAATCCCATCCCGCCCATGTCGGCCGCCAACGCGTACACTTCGTCCACGCCACGCGTCGCCTGCAAGCAGTTGTCCCACCGCCGCAGATCCAAAACCTCAAACTCGTCGGCATCCGTCGGGGAGTATTCCGGGTACTTGAGGTCAACGCCCCGTACCCAATAGCCCTTGCCCTTGAGAAACGTCACCAGATGATGGCCGATAAACCCACCGGCGCCGGTCACGAGTACCTTGGTCTGCTCTTTCACAATATCTCCCTTGTTCGTCGGTTCGGCCACGGCGATTCTTGACCCGGATGGGGCATCTGCGGAGGAAATTCTGCCTCACGATCCGCTGGCATTCTGACGGTCCGCTGTCGCGGTACCCGCCCTCACCGACGATTTTGTTTCCTGGCTTGCTTTCCCTGTCGTTCGCCGCGACGAAACACCGTCGCGAGCGAATCAGTTGATTGGACAATATATCAGCGAGAACTGCTCAAGACAAGGCTCATTTGCCGCTTTTGAGCGTTGTCCCACCTGCAACGCAACGCTTTCCATCGGCCAGCGCAAGCGTCTCAAATACGCGAATGATCCGTTCACCGTATCGGTCCTGGGTGAAGAACTCGTCGAACCGTCGTCGATTGGCCTGCCTCATCCCCTCGCGCAACGACGAGTCACGGATGATCCTCAGAATCTTCTCCGCGAGATCGCCAGCGTCACGCGGTGTTGCCAACAGCCCATTCACCCCATCCTTCACCATCTCGGGAATGGCCGCCCATTTCGTCGAGATCACCGGCAGCCCGGCCCACATCGCCTCGACGACCACCAGCGGATGCACCTCCATGTAGTAATACGATGGGAACACCAGCGCATCAGCGTCCACGAGCAACTGCCATTTGCGCTCGCCCCAAACCACACCCGCAAACGATACATTCTTGTCGATCCCCCACTCCCGAATCTTCTGCTCGGCCTCGATCCGATCGCTCGGCAACGGCCAATCACCCGCGAAAATGAACCGCGCATCGGGATACGCTTTCACGACCCTGGCTGCCGCTTCCAGGAGAACAAACACACCCTTCTCCCGAATCAGGTTGCCGAGAAATAGCCCCGTGAACGGTCCGCCCGCCGGGGCAGACCGCTGGGGAAGCGGCGGGGCCTCGATGCCGCTGGCCACGACAAAAATCCGATCCGCCGGCAGCCATTGGTCGAAATTGAACCGTTGTCCCTCGCCCATCACGATGGCGCCTGCGGAATTTCTGACCGTCTTCTCGATTCGCCGCTGCATTCCCGGTGAGGATTTTTTGTAGAAATCCAGAAAGCCGTTGGCGTGCGCGTACAACACCGCTGGCACGCCGAACAGACCGGCGACGCGAATGAGAAGCCATTCTTTGAGAAACGCATTCCGGTTGCAGGAGACAGACAGAAACAAATAGTCGTACCTGCGGCGAATCAGGCGGCCAAACATCTGACATACCATCCTCGCCAGCAACAGCAGCTTGCGCGGGTGAAGACGTTCGAGTTCGCCAACCTTCTTGATAACGGTCTGATCGATGAACGCGACCTCGAATCGCTCGGGGAACGCCGAGTGCATCAGCGCCGAATACGTCACGCTCGGTCCGAAATAAGGAGGCGGCAAATGCCCCACCACCAGAAGCCGTAATTTCCGCATTTCCACCGCGGAATGCTACACACAACCCCCGGGAATGTCTAGATGCCGGCGGAAACACGAATTACACGCAAGAGACACGAAGTACACGAATGCGGACATCTGCGTCTTGAGTTTATGGATGGTTTGCGGTATCCAACGATTATCGAGCTTGCGGAGCCGCTCGCCCGTCGGGGTGACTCAGCTTTGGATTGTTAGACGTCATATGCTCACATCTCTTCGACATCAGGCCACAGCCCGCTCAAAACCAGTTGCCGACGAATTGGCAAACCTCGGTTGGGTAGTGCTTAGAGAGATACCGGCACGCTTGGGAGATGACGGACCTCGCGGTTACGTGCTTGAGTGGATTGGAGCCGGTGAGCCACCAGGCCTTGATCTCATACGGAAGGGCGCGCCGGTTGCCGATCTACTCTCCGCAAATCAACGTAACACGATTATTGCGGAGCACCTTCGGGAGCACCTTCCGCCTACAGGTCTCACGGAGATCTCGTCTCGACGCTGGATCGACGGTTCCAAGCCGCCAGTCAGACGCTTGTTCGAAATTGCACTTCTTAAGGGTGCGAGCCTGCGGGCGGAGTGGGGATTCTCATTGGATTTTGTTCCGCACATTTCAGCCGGGAGGGTTAAGTGGCATCGCTCCGATAAGTCTGCCAGGTTCGATATCATAGTCAGCGGATGCGAATTTAATCTGGTGGAACCATGCTTTCTTTTCGGACCGGCCCATCTCGCAGAGGACTTGCGGAAGCTCCTGCGTCATGCTGTTGCTCTGGCTGAAGAGACTTGGAAGAAGGGCGCGACCATCGACGGTATGTATGAGATCATTCGCGAGAAGCGCGCGCGGTATGGAGGGCTTTGTGATATTTCACCCGTTTTTGCATTTCTCGCAGCAAAGACTGGCGATATTGAGGCAAGCAGAAAAGAACTGGCTCGCTACATCAAGTTTCATAACTTGGATGAGAAAGAGGCAGCCAAGCTTCAAAAGGCCTTGACTGCGTCCACTGGTGCCTAACAGATCGCTGTAGCCAACACGGGATGGCGCGATCAGTTCCACCGTCGCAGGCGTAGCGTAAGGCCGAGAAAACCGCTTCGCGACAAAGTTCTTGCCGCCAACCGGATCGCCCGCTACAAGACTGCACATGAAAGTCTTTGTCACCGGCGGGGCCGGCTACGTGGGAAGCGTGTGCGTTGAGGAATTGCTCAACGCGGGATATCAGGTCGTGGTGTTCGACAACCTGAGCGAGGGACATCGTGCCGCAGTCGATCAACGGGCAGAGTTTCTCGAGGGCGACCTGAAGAACCGGCCCTTCGTGCTGGAGAGTTTCCAGCGGTTGCGCCCCGATGCCGTGATGCATTTCGCCTCGAACACGCTCGTCGGCGCCAGCATGACGAACCCGGGCATTTACCTCGGTGACAATATTTCCAATGCCATCAACCTGCTCGACGCGTGCGTCGCGGCGGGCACGAAACATTTTGTGTTCTCGTCCAGTTGCGCCATTTTTGGCGTTCCCAAGACCGAGTTCATCACCGAGGACCTCCCGAAGAACCCGATCAACCCCTACGGCGAGTCCAAGCTGATGGTGGAGAGAATCCTGGCATGGTACGAAAAGCTCTTCGGGATCCGCTACGTGTGTTTGCGTTACTTCAACGCCGCCGGCGCGTCGGAGAAGTTTGGCGAACATCACCGCGAAGAGACGCACCTGATCCCCAACGTCCTGAAAGTCGCACTCGGGCAGAAGCCGGCGGTCGATATTTATGGCACGCACTACCCCACACCCGACGGCACCTGCATCCGCGATTACGTCCACATCATCGACCTGGCGCAGGCCCACCGGCTCGCGGTCAGCGCGACGCACTCGGATGTATTCAACCTGGGCAGCGGCGATGGGTATTCGGTGAAACAGATCGTCGAGATGGCCCGCAACGTCTCCGGGCGCACGATCAACGCCGTGGAAAAACCGAACCGCCCCGGCGACCCGCCACGGCTCGTGGCCGATTCGACCAAGGTCCGCAAGGTGCTCGGTTGGAAACCGCGATTTGATTCCGTCGAGTCGATCCTCGAAAGCGCGTGGCGCTGGCACCTCGCCCACCCCAACGGCTACGAGTAGAATCGCACCGCCGTTGGTTGGTGCGCGCGTGACTTCCCGCCAACACAGGTCTACTCGTGAATTGCGCGGACCAAATACTTCGGATGGCGACCGATCTCGTAGTTCATGCCGACGAGGTACTCACCGATCATGCCAACGACGACGGTGAGGAAACCCCACAGGCTTAGGGCGATGGCGCCCACGCCCAGCATGAGCGAACGGCTGCCCCCACCGGCCGCTGCCCACGCAAGTGCGGCCACCACGCCAAACCCGCCCAACCCCAAGCCAGCCGCGCCGACGACCTGAACGAATTGAAACGGCTTGGCGCGCGCACCAAGGAACACCGACATGAACTGGTCCATGCGGCGGAAGAAACCGTGTTTCGATTGCTCGCCTCCGGGGCGTTCATGGTGGGAGACGGCAACCTCGCCGACCCGAAAGCCAAGCTTGGCGAACAGCACCGGGAACCAGCCGCGAGAAGTTGAGTACTTCGACAGTTCCTTCGCCGCTTCGTTCGTATAGGCCCTCAGGAAACATCCGTAATCGTGAATGGGGGTCGGCGCGTCGCTGCGGATCAGGCGGTTGACGATCAACGACGGCAGTTTGCGCGAGAAGAATGGGTCCTTCCGGTCGCTGCGCCAGCCGCAGACAATCTCATAGCCTTCCTTCATTTTCTCCAGCAGCTTGGCGATATCGGCAGGGTCATTCTGCAAATCCCCATCCAGCGTCACGACAACGGCGCCCTTGGCAAGATCGAAGCCGGCGTAAGTGGCGGCGTGCTGGCCAAAATTGCGCCGCAATTCGACAATCTTCAGCCACGGATAATTCTTCTTTGCCGCCCGGAGTCTGGCGACCGTCGCGTCCCGGCTGCCGTCGTCGACGATAATCACCTCGTTCGGCGCGGGCAGCCCCGGCAGCACGGCGGCAATCCGCGCCAGCAACGGGTCTACGTTAACTTCCTCGTTGTAAACGGGGATGATAATCGAAAGGGCGACGTCCATCATGCGAGCTTTCGGGCAAATTTATACTGTGTTGCCCGGAGCGGCACAATAGCAATCTATCCCGGCTTCCGCCGGCACATGGTTTGTGCCAGTATGCTCGGCAAGTGAATTCGTCTTCGGCACTCTCTGATACGTTGATCGAAGCTGCACGCCGCTACCGCATTGCGCTCGCGGCAATTGTTTTGGCAACCTGGTTTTTCTATCTCGCGATCGGCCTGTATTACGCAACGCGGCTGATCCCGTCGAACAAGGCATCGTTGCATCTGACCGGCGAGGCATACCTGAGCTCATTCCCCACCTGGGGCACGGTTCGCGAAACCGACTCGGCCATCGCCAACCGCACCGCCATCGAAATACTGAAAACCGGCGTGCCGCGCACCATATCGGGCAGACTCTTCTTGCACTCTCCGGTGTATTCTTATTTTGTGGCTGCCTGTTACGTCGTGGGCGGGCTCCGGCTCTTATCGATCGCCGTGCCGCAAGCGGCTTTGGGTGGGTTGATTTGCCTTGTTCTTGCGGTGACCGCGTACAAGATCGCTCCCGCGCACCGCCGACTGGCGGCGTTCTCCGCGGCGATTCTGGTTCTCACCAATGTGCGGCTGGCGATGTATGTCGCCTATATCATCCCCACAATTCCGCTCATGTTCTTCCTGGCGCTGGCTCTTTTCTACGCCACGCGTCTGGATACGGTGCGAGGTTCCACAGGCTTTACGCTCACAATGATCTTGGGAACCTACACACAGGCTGTGTTCTTTGTGGCTGCCCTATCCGCTGCCCTGTGGCTTCTCGTCTCCTCATGGAAACACAAGCGTCGCGCCCCGTTGATTGGCGCGCTGTGCATCGTTGTGTTTGCAATTCTCAAGGTGGCATCCGGTCTGATCGATTCCCCAACTGCCAGTTACGATTTTCAACATGTCGGAGATCGCAGCATGGCGTGGAACGCAAACAACCCGGAATACGAGAGCTTCACGTGGCGGAGTTGGTGGGAGTGGCAGCACAAACAACCCCCTACGGAAGAGCAAACGTCCCGCTACAATGATTACCTTGCACGCTCGCACAATCAACCGATGCGGGCCGTCTTGCTTTGGATTTCGGAAAATCCCGCCACCTATGTGACACTTTGTTTCGTGCGGCTGAAATCCGAGCTCGGCCCATTCACAGGCCAGATGTCGCCACGCAACCAACTGATTTCGTCGGCGGTCTGGCTCCTCATTTTTCCTGCGGGGTTTTGGGGATTATGGAAGCACCGTGGCCATGCGCTGGCGCAGTTGGCTGTGGCAATCATCCTGGCCGTCGTCGCCTTTGGAATCCTCGTGACGGAAGAACCGTATCTCCGCTACCGCATGCCCGTCGATCTGGTACTGACCCTTTTTGCCGGTCTCGCCTACGCCGAGTGGCTGACACACTTACGTGGCCCAATCCAATCAGCATCAGCGAGCAGCTCACAATAATGATTTCAGGAATTCATGGAACGACCGTCCGTTCGCCATGAGGTTGTGTTGCAGGGTGGTTTTGGATATCAATTTCACGGCTGACCGGGGATCGCGCTTATGAAACAGTTCACCGTTCGCACAGGCAAACATACGGAGTTTGTCGAGATCACCGACAAGTTGCAGGAGGCAGTCGACGAAAGCGGGATCAAAGACGGCGTCTGCGTGGCGGTCGTGCCCCACACGACGGCGGGGATTACGATCAACGAAAACGCGGACCCGGATGTCGTGTCCGACATGATCTACGCGCTCGACAAAGCCGTCCCGTGGAAGGACGCCCACTATCGCCACGACGAAGGCAACACCGCCGCGCACGTCAAGTCGAGTATGATGGGGCACAGCACGCAGGTGCTTGTGCGGGGAGGCAAACTACAGTTCGGCACGTGGCAGGGCGTGTACCTGTGCGAATTCGACGGCCCGCGCAGCCGCAGCCTGTGGGTGACGGTACTGCGTCAGTGATCCCTGGAAGTCTGGCCGTAGTAGGCGGTGCGGCCGTGTTTGCGGAGGAAATGCTTGTCGACCAGCGGGCGTTGCATGGAACCGGCGGAAGGCTTGATCCGCAGCGTTTCGCTCGCCAGACGCGCCAGGTGTTCGAGGACGACCGCGTTTTCGACGGCTTTCTCGACCGTCTCACCCCAGGCAAACGGCGCGTGGCTGGCCACAAGCACGCCGGGAAAGTGAAGCGGATCGATCTTTTTGAATCTCTCCACAATCACGCGGCCCGTGTTGGCTTCATAATCACCCTTGATTTCCCGGGCGGTGAGAAGGCGCGTGCACGGCACCGGCCCGTGAAAGTAATCCGCGTGGGTTGTGCCGAGCGCGGGCAGATCGCGGCGCGCCTGCGCCCACGCCGTTGCGTACAGGCTGTGGGTGTGAACGATGCCGCCGATCTCCCGAAAGGCGCGATACAGGACCCGATGCGTCGGCGTGTCCGAACTCGGGCGAAGATCGCCTTCAACGACCCGGCCGGTTTCCAGCGAGACAACCACCATGTGTTCGGGAGCCATCGTCTCGTACGACACGCCGGACGGCTTGATCACGAGATAACCGCTCGCACGATCGACGCCGCTGACGTTGCCCCAGGTTTGCACGACGAGGCCTTCACGAACCAGTTGCCGGTTCGCATCGCAGACGGTCTGTTTCAGTTGTTCGAGCATGGTCCGGGTCCAATGTCTATTGCCGGGCGCGGGCGCGAATCTCCAGCAGTTTTTTCATCACGTCGTGCAGGTTTCCGTTCCATTCGCGCGTGCCGAACGCGTCGTGAAGCGTGCGATACAGCGGATACAGTTCGCGGTAAACGGCATGCGCCTGCGGGTTTGGGGTGAACGCGCGTTTTTTCACGCCGGTCATGGCCTGTTGGGCGGCGGCGTAATTCGGATGCGCCCCGGCCACGACGGCGCCCGCGATGGCCGCGCCCAGTGCGCACGTCTGGGCCGAGCGCGACACTTTCATCGGCCGCCCCGTCACATCGGCATACATCTGCATGACCACCGGATTCTTCTCGGCAATGCCGCCGCAGTTGATGATCTGCTCGACCTTGACGCCGTATTCTTCGAATCGGTTGATGATGGTGAGCGCGCCAAAGGCGGTGGCTTCGATCAACGCGCGGTAAATCTCGGCGGGCGTCGTATACAGCGTTTGGCCGAGCAGCAATCCCGTGAGACGCTGGTCGACGAGAATGGTGCGGTTGCCGTTGTTCCAGTCGAGGGCGAGCAGGCCGCTTTCGCCGGGCTTGAGTTTCGCGGCGGCGGCGGTCAACGCTTCGTGCGAACCACCCTTTTTGCCGCCGGGCTGGATGTAATTCACAAACCAGTTGAAAATGTCGCCGACCGCGGACTGACCGGCCTCCAGCCCGTAATAACCGGGCAGGATGCTGCCGATAACGATGCCGCAGAGACCGGGGATGTCCGCCAGCGGCTGGCCGACCGGCGCAATCATCATGTCGCAGGTGCTGGTGCCGATGATTTTCACCAGCGTGCCCGGCGCGATGCCCGCACCGATCGCGCCCAGATGCGCATCGAACGCGCCGACGGCCACGGGGATGCCGGCCATCAAACCCGTACGTTTTGCCCATTCGGGAGTCAAACCTCCGACCGCGCGATCGACGGCGTACACTTTGGGGCGGAGCCGGTCGCGCAACTCGCCGAGCCCCGGGTCAAGCTCCGAGAGGAATTCGGCATCGGGATAGCCGCCCCATTCATCGTTGTACATTGCCTTGTGGCCGGCGGCGCAAACGCCGACCGTAAGTTTGTCGGGGGCCTCGGTGCCGCTGAGCACGGCGGGAATCCAGTCGGCAATCTCGACCCAGGTGCCGGCGGCGTCGAACACTTCCGGCGACTCGTGAAGGCAGCGGAGGAGTTTGCTGAAGAACCATTCGCTGGAATACGTCCCGCCGCACTTGGCGAGGTACTGCGGACGAATCTCCAGCGCGGCCTCGGTAATCTCGGCGGCTTCGAGGACGCCGGTATGGTCCTTCCACAGCCAGGCCATCGCCGCCGGGTTCCTGGCAAATCGTTTGTCGAATGCGAGGGCCCGGCCGTTGGCATCGACGGGCATGGGCGTGCTGCCGGTGGTATCGACGCCAAGACCGATGACCTGATCGGGTTTGAAGCTGCGGACCGTTTGCTTTGCTTGCGCGAGGGCTTTCTGGAGCGTGTTTTCAGCGCCGGTGAGGTAATCGGCCGGATGCTGGCGGGCGAGGTTCGGGTCGCGCGAGAGAATCACGCCATGCGTGCCGTGGGCATATTCCCAAACCGCCGTGCCCACCTCGTGTCCGCTGGTCACATCGACGATCAACGCGCGGACGGAATTCGTTCCGTAGTCGAGGCCGATGCTGTAGCGCGCGCCCACGGTTGCTCCTCTCACGGCGTGATGATCACTTTGACGACCTTGTCCTTGTAGCCGGCATTCAACGCGAACGCTTCGGCTGTTTGGCGCAGCGTGAAGCGATGCGTCACCAGCGAGCGCACGTCCACCCTGCCGGAGGCGACCAACTGAATTGCGCGCGGATAGGTGTGCTTCATGCGCCGGCTGAACACGACCGTCAGCCCTTTGCGCCGGGCCGTGGAATGCTGGAACGAGCAACGGTCTTCCGAAGGAATCCCGACGATCAAGACGCGGCCACCGGGACGCGCGAGATCGATGGTTTGCTCGATGGCGTTGCCGCCCCAAGCCGCTTCGATGGCAATGTCGACTTCCGCGCGAACCGGCAGGGGCTTCGCGCCGAACCTCATGGCCAACGCGAGACGCCAGGGGAGCGGATCGCGGACGAAGATTTCGGCGGCGCCGGCGAGTTTCGCGGTTTGAATGAGCAACAGGCCGATCGGACCCGCGCCGAGAATGGCCACGCGGTCGCCCACCCGGATCTTCGCAAGATCGGTGGCGTGGAGCGCGACGCCGAGAGGCTCCAGCAGGGCGGCGGATTCGTCGTCCAGCGAATCGGGCACGGGGAAACAAGTCCGGGCGGGCACGATCATAAATTCGCGCAGGCTGCCATCGTCGGGATACAGGCCGCAGAAGTGGAGGCGCCGACAGAGATTCGGATGGCCCTCTTCGCAAAGGTCGCAGTGATGGCACGGATGAGCGGGGTCGACCGCCACGCGCGCGCCGACGCGGAGATTTTCCACGCCACTGCCGAACGCTTCGATGACGCCCGAGAATTCGTGCCCGAGAACGATCGGGGATTTGGGAACGGTATCACCGATGCGGCCATCGGCGAACGTATGAAGATCGCTTCCACAGATGCCGGTGGCGCTCACGCGCAGGAGCACGTCGCCGGGACCGGGCCGGCCGGGTTGCGGAACGGGTTCCACCCGCACGTCGCGCGCACCGTAGAGGCGCGCGGCCAACATGCCGCGGGGTGTGGAAATCGACTTTGACAACGGCGCCGCGGGCATGGCCTGAACGACGGAAGAAAGCGATCGGGGAGAGGGCGTGGTTTTCGCGGGCGGTTTGGCGCGACGCGCGGCCGGTTTCGGCTCTGTCTTGGATGATTTGATCATACTCGTCCCAGTCCCGGCGCGAGGTGAAAATAGACCTCGTCGTTGCGGAGTTGTTGTTGGAATGCGCGGAGTTGCGTCGAGGCATCGATCACGGCCAGTTCGATGCCGGCCATGTTGGCGAAGTCTTCCATGTGCTCGGCGGTCACGGCGTAACTGAAGCCAGTGTGATGCGCGCCGCCGGCATGGATCCACGCGGCACAGGCGGTTTTGAAATCGGGCCGGCAACTCCACACGGCACGGGCGACGGGAAGATTGGGCAGTGGTTGGGGAGGTTCGACCACATCGACCTCATTGACGAGGAGGCGGAAACGGTTGCCGAGGTCGATGATCGACGCGTTGATCGCGGGGCCGGGCGGCGCGGTGAACACGAGGCGAACGGGATCTTCCCTGCCGCCGATGCCGAGCGGATGAATTTCGAGGGACGGTTTGTCGGCGGCGATGGATTCGCAAATCTCGAGCATGTGCGCGCCGAGAACGAGATGGCCGTCGGGATCCAAATGGTAGGTGTAATCCTCCATGAATGACGTGCCGCCGGGGAGGCCGGCGGCCATGACTTTCATGGCGCGGAGCAGCGCACAGGTCTTCCAGTCGCCTTCCGCGCCGAACCCATAGCCATCGGCCATCAGACGCTGGACGGCGAGGCCCGGCAGTTGTTTCAGGCCGTGGAGATCCTCGAACGTGGTGGTGAACCCTTTGAAGTCACCCGATTTCAGGAACGCGCGAAGACCGAGTTCGATGCGCGCGCCGTCGCGGAGCGATTCGTGGCGGGCGCCGCCCTTGCGAAGTTCGCTGGCGACATCGTAACGGTGCTCGTATTCGTCGCACAGGCGATTGATCGCCGCGTTGCCGACGGCGTTGACGGTTTTCACGAGGTCGCCGACTCCGTAGCCGTTGACGGCATAACCAAATCTCGTTTCGGCGGCGACCTTGTCGCCTTCGGTAACGGCGACCTGGCGCATGTTATCGCCGAATCGGCAGAACTTCGCGCCCTGCCAGTCATGCCATGCGCGGGCAGCGCCCATCCAGACGGCGATGCTGTCCTGGACCTCGGTGTCCGACCAATGGCCGACGACCACCTTGCGATTCAGACGCAGGCGGGTGTGAATGAATCCCGCTTCGCGGTCGCCATGGGCGGACTGGTTGAGGTTCATGAAATCCATGTCGATCCCGGTCCACGGCAGGTCGCGATTGAACTGCGTGTGCAGGTGGAGGAAGGGTTTCTTGAGGCTCGTGAGGCCGCCGATCCACATTTTGGACGGCGAGAACGTATGCATCCAGAGGATCAACCCGGCGCATTTCGGGGCATGATTGGCGTCGAGGCAAAGTTGGCGGATCGCGTCGGGCGTGATGAGCACGGGCTTGAACACGATCGTTAACGGCAGCCGCTTCGCGCCGTTCAACTCCGCGACGATCCTGCGCGAATTCGCCGCGACTTTCTTCAGCGTCGCTTCGCCGTACAGATGCTGACTGCCTGTCGCGAACCAGATTTCAACGGAATCGAGATTCTTCATGCGAGATACCGCCGCGAGTTGCTTCAAATGAATTCGTTCAGAATATTCTCCAGCATTTCCTGCCGGCCGCTCGCGTTCGGAGCGGCCTCGCCGTTCTTGAGAGTGTACGCTTCGAGGTCCTTCAAACCAACCCTGCCCGTTTCGATCTCGCGTCCGATGCCCTTGTCCCACGAAGCGTACCGCTCTTTCACGAACTCCGCGAGCCGGCCGTCCTTGCGGATCGACGTGGCAATCTTCAGCCCGCGCGCGAACGCGTCCATGCCGCCGATATGCGCATGGAAGAGGTCGACGGGTTCGAAGCTGTCACGGCGCACCTTGGCGTCGAAGTTGAGCCCGCCGGTTTTGAACCCGCCCATGGCGAGCACGACAAGCATGATCTGCGTGGTTAGATAGATGTCCGTTGGGAACTGGTCGGTGTCCCAGCCGAGGAGTTCATCGCCACGATTGGCATCGATGGAGCCGAGATGGCCCGCGGCGGCGGCCACGGTGAGCTCGTGGAGCATCGTATGGCCCGCGAGCGTAGCGTGGTTGGTTTCAAGGTTGAGCTGAAAGTCGTTGAGCAGATCAAACTCGCGCAGGAAATTCAGACAGGCTGCGGCATCCGAATCGTACTGGTGTTTGGTCGGTTCCTTGGGTTTCGGTTCGATGTAGAACTGGCCTTTGAAACCGATCGCCTTCTTGTAATCCACCGCCAGGTGCAGGAATTTCGCCAAATGCTCCTGTTCGCGCTTCAGGTCCGTGTTGAGCAGCGTCGAATAGCCCTCGCGTCCGCCCCAAAACACGTAGCCCGCGCCGTCGAGCTCGTGCGTGACCTCAAGCGCCTTCTTCACCTGCGCGCCCGCGAAGGCAAATACGTCGGCATTGCAGCTCGTCGCCGCGCCGTGCATGTAGCGCGGATTCGAAAACAGATTCGCCGTGCCCCACAACAAGCGGATTCCTGTCCGCTGCTGTTCCTCCTTCAACACCTTGACCACCGCATCGAGGTTTTTGTTCGTCTCGCGCAGGTCATTGCCCTCGGGCGCCACGTCGCGGTCGTGAAAACAGTAAAACGGCGCCCCGAGCTTCTCGATGAACTCGAACGCCACGCGCGCACGCTTCTGCGCGTTGGCGATGGAGTTGGAGCCGTCGTCCCACGGGCGCACCGCGGTGCCGACGCCGAACGGATCGCTCAGCGCGTTGCGGAACGTGTGCCAGTAGCAGACTGCGAAGCGCAAGTGATCGCGCAACGATTTGCCGTCCACCTTCCCGGCGGCATCGTAGTGTTTGAACGCGAGGGGATTCTTCGACTTCGGGCCTTCATACTTGATCTTCGAAATCTCGGGAAATGCCTGTGTAGCCATGTTGACCTTTATTCCGCCGCGGGGCGGACTTAATGAAGCGGTTCGGGCCTGTTTGTGCCACAGCCACGCCTCGCACCGCAATAGGTTTTTTGAATCGCGAGACACCGTGGAGACGCCGTTATCGGGTTTGGAGAAGAAACGAGCGGGGAAGAACTGTGCGAGAGCGATGTGGATTTGAATGGCAGGAGACAGCCGATGAGATGTCGGTCATCGAGCCGTGATCTCCCCCAGCGGCACCGGGACGGACGTGAAGATCGCCTGACAAACCCCTGGGATGAGCAACACCCCTGTGTCCCCTGAGATCAAAACCCGCATCCCACCCAGCTCATCCGTCAACCCATTCCCTCTACAGCTTCACGTCACGGCCCCGGTACCGGCCGGTCGAGCCCTTTAACCTGTCATCACTGTCGCGAACGACCGTGACATCACCGGGGCGGAGATATGACATTCCTGCGACAACGACATGGCGGTTGGGTGACAATCGTGTGACGGAGGCGCGTGAAAAAACGGGAGCGCAACAACGGGTCAATTCACCGAGTCGTGAACAAGGCAGTCGTTGGTTGAGTTGCCTTTTGCCGTCGTTGCGCTCGCCGAAATCGCACTCGGCTGTGCCCAAAGCAAGCCGAGGATTATGCAAACGTTTGCTCAGTTTAATGTACTACCTTTCACTGAGTTTGTCCAGTCAATATTTTTCTGTTTTCCGGCCTGATTGTGCTCCAACATGTTGCGGAAGGACGGTCCTACCTCCCGATGGGGCTTTGGCCACGAATCTCGGCTATTGCGCGCCAACCAACAGGCCTTCTTTCCGCCTTGTGTTTGTCCTATAATTCTGGTCTGCTTAGGGCGTAGGCGGGAGCCGCGGCGTTCGCGCAGAGCAATCTGATGGTTCCCGTCTCGTGTAGCGCAGGGCACCGGTGCGTATTCGCGACCTTCAACTGCCCGGCCGTCCCCGGCGGCGGCCGACAGCCTCGGGTCATGCGCGCCCGCGCGTGATCGACGCAAACGGGTCAAGCCGATTATCATCATACCGATATTCTTGCGGCACAACAATCCCAACAGAGATATTCCCTCATGGATGCATTCCCCAGTCAATTGCGTAAGTTTTTAACTGCCCGACAATGGAACCAGGTCCGCGCGGCGACGGAGATCGGGATAACCCAATCACAGATCAGCGATTACCTCAACGGCGTGAGCGAGCCGTGTCTGAGCACGGCGGTCGCCATTGCGAAACGGCTCGGCGTCTCGCTCGATGAACTCGCCGGGGTCAACGTGTCCAAGTCCGTCCTCCGGGAAGAGAGCGCGTTGTACGCGGCCAGCGAATCGTTTGTCCAGTGGGGCGAACGTCTCAAGCGCCGGTGGAAAAAGAAGGACCCATCGCACGACGAGATGGAACTGGCCATCCGCATCCTGTTTCCCGACGAGGCGGATAAAGTCGTCCGCTGGCTGAACGGACTCCCGCCAAAGGTGTAACCGCTGGCGCAGGATGGACCGGCTGCTGCGGGCCGCGGGATGGTCGAGGCAGAACGTGACGGGTCTCCCCTGGCCGCGGATGCGACCGGTCAGGTGCGCCGGTGTTTGAGGGCTACCCAAAGCATCGCCGCGCCGAGGATGGTCAGCAGCAGGGACGATGGCTCGGGGACGAAGTCGAAGGCGAAGTTGTCCATGACGAACCAAGGGCTCCCCTCGCCATGGTCTACCGGAAATCCGGCGTCCTGGCCACCGTAAGCATCAAAATAGAGCCGGTCGATGTCCAGGTAATTGAACGTGAACAGGGTTGGATTCGTGGCGCTGGCAACGACGATTCGATCGTAGATCTCTTGCGCGCCGTTGAATCCTTCGACTTCGATATTCAAATTGCTACTCCAAGCTCCGGTCAGATAGACGCTCAGAAAATTAAAATTGGTGACCGAATCGATCTCAGCGGGAATCCCAAATGCGTTGTTAACGTCGTTGGACTGGGAAACCATCCCGAAGTAGTAGCCGCTTACGCCCGTGTCGGGACGGTTTGTGGCAAGGATTGCGTTGAAGCACCAAAAGTTGCTCCACACGAGTCCTTGGTAGCCGTTCGGCAGGAACGCACCTGTGCCAGTCTCGCGCAGATTGTCGAACGTGACGACGGTTTGCGAGTAGGCGGAAACGGCTGGCAAGATAAGCAGACTGAGACAGACGGCGGGTAGAAGCAATGGCCGCAGTTTCATAGCAGCCTCCCGGGAAGCGCTCGTGCTCACGGGGCGAGTGTAGGGCGATTGGGCGGAATGTTAAGTAAAAGGTGTGCAAAAATCGGTGGCGGCGGCGTGGCACAACGCGGGGGTGTGCCGGCGAGGCGCTATATCAATTGTAGGTTGACATGGTTATCCTTACATGATATCATGCTGGCTTGGATAGGCAGTTTGTTCTTTGAAATAGGGGTGTTGGTTTGTCGGGGCAGTGTCCCGTCGTGAGGATGTTGGGAGGGGGTAGGTAGAGGGGGGGGTATAGATCTGCGAAACGAAGCCAGATTACCTTGACTACAATTACCCTATAGGATCGTTGAACAGCAAGGAGTTGCGGAGCTGGGAGGCGATTTTAATGCGGGTTCAAAACGAAGCCAATTTTGGCCAAAACGAAGCCAATTTTGGGGGTCCGGACGGGTGGTTTTCGAGGCCGGAAACACCTGATTCTGGCGCGGGTTACTCGTACTGGATGTCGTCGAGGTAGAACGTGACGGGATGGCCCTGGCCGGCGATGCTCCAGCCGAAGCCGGTTTTGATGCGGCTGAGGTCTTTGCCCGACAAATCGATTGTGTACTGCTTCCAGTCGGTGGTCAGCGTGACGCTGACTTTGCCGGTCGCGGTGTCGAAGAACGTTTTGGGCGGTTTGATTGCGCCGAAATAGAAATCGACCTTCTCGCCGCCGGTGGCGCCGCGGGCCCATAACGTGAGTTTGGTCGCGCCGGTCAAATTGTGGCCGCCATCCTTGTCGCCCCAGTCGTCGGGCGGATCCTGCCAGGCGATGCCGGCCCAGTCGGCTGGAGCCTTGTAGGTCACCTTGATGCAGGCGGAGCCGGAGTGGGGCGATTCGGTGCAGTGATCGTTGAAGGCGATGGCGCTGGTGTTGCCCATCCAGCCCGAGGGCGTGTAGGGCGTGCTGAACGAGTCGGCGCTGAATACCACGAGCATCGGAGCCGAGTTGGTTGCGGGTGGAGTCGCGGAAGGCTCCGCCGAGATGGTCACCCTGGCGACCGCGGCCGCGCTGGCCAACAGGAGACCGGACACAAACATCGAAATTGACGTTTTCACCTTCATGAAACACCTACTGGAGTTTTGTGGGCGCTGGACGAGGCGCCGGAGCATCGACATAAAGCGACAAGTTCGCCGTCGCGCTACCGTTATGCGGCGTGCGGACGTAGGCGTAGAGACGATAGCCGCCGCCGGCGTTGGGCATCTTCAACACGACTTCGTTGTCGCGGGAACGGGTAATCGCCTCGGGAAACCCCGACGCTCCGCTGGCGCCTTCGGCGTCCGCCTGATATTGGAACGCGTCGCGCCGCAGTTCCCACGTCACGGTGACGGGTTCACCGCTCGCGCTGCTGGTGTCCAACACGGCGCGGACCACCGCACCCGTCGGGTACTCGCCGCTGCCCTGGGCGAGTTTCAAGCTGTTGATCTTCGGGCAGGGATTCGTGACGGGCTTGCCCGTCCACAATTCACTGATTGTATCCACGGCGGCGACCTTCGAGCCATCGGGGAGAAACATGCCATACCAGGTAGCGGTGGCTTCGCGCTTGAATCCCCAGTTGAACGCGTAGGAGCCGAGGCAGAGGCCGGGCTGACCGGTGACGGAGTGGACGTACGTCCGTCGATACCAGTCGGCTTTCTCGGTGCTGGTGAGTTCGCGCACACCGCCCCACGGTTTCTTCTCCATCTCCCATTGGCCGGGCGGGCCGAACTCGGTGATGATGTACGGTTTTATGCCGCCGGCGTTGCGGTAGCGATCGCCCACGGACTCGCCGCCCGCGTAGCTGTTGATGCCGACGATGTCGATGTGCGGGCAGTACCTGTGGAGGTTCGGGATCTTGTCATTGCCGACCTCGGCAATGACGGTCATGGTTGGATGATTCGGATCCTCCTGCTTGATCATGGCGGCGATGTCTTCGATGGCGTGCCAGACGGCGGGATCGTCGGCAGGCTCGTCATTTTCCATTTCGTTGCCGATGGCCCAGATCAACAGTGCGGGCGAATTCCGAAAGTGGCGGACGATGGCGCGTGTTTTGTCCAGTTGCGCCGCCACCTGATCGGCGTTGTGGTAATCAAATCCCTGACGCCGGTGACCGAGCCAGATGCCCGCGGTGACGGTGAGGCCGAGATTCTGCGCATCGGCCAGATCATCGGTGAGACGATCGGCGCCCCAGGTGCGAAACGAGTTCCCGCCCAGCTGCACCAGCAGCGCCTTCGAACCGGTGCCGCCCACGCCCTTGATAAAATACGGTTTGCCGTCGCGCGCGAGATGCCAGCCGCTGCCGGTCTTGACGACTTCAACGCGGACGGGCTCGTCAGCGAGAGCCCGGAGGGGCAGAAGGGTGGTCGATGCAACCGCGAGCGAGACGAGCAGCGCTGTCGTCGCAAGCACGGCGCGCGCGCACACCCGGTCCTTCGACTGAGTCTCGATGGCGCGCGGCATCAGCGATCTCCATTGATTGTCACGTCAGCGACGCGCCGGCGGAGCAGTCGATTCGCGCTGGAGCAATTCGGCATCAAGAAGGGTCGAGGTCACGGTGTGGGTATGATTCTCCAAGGCCGAGAGGACGCGCTCGATGGTCAATCGGCCGATCAGGCTCTTGTCCACGCGAACCGTGGTCAGCCGCGGATGCGTCGTCGTGCCCCAGATGATATCGTCGAACCCAATGATGGAAATGTCGCGCGGTACTTCGAGGGGAGACAGTCGATGAACCGCTTGGATCGCGCCGACCGCCATTTCGTCATTCATGCAAAACACCGCCGTGGGCGGAGCCTTGGACTTGAGCAGCGATGCCATCGCTTGATAGCCGCTGTCCAGACGGAAATCGCCCTGAAAGTGTCGAACGGATTCGCCGGGGATGCCCGCCTGCTTCAGCGCGTTGTGGGCGCCTTCGAGACGCTCGCGGGTTGCGGCAGCGTCATCCTCGCCGAGGAAGACCGCGATGTCCTTGTGCCCCAATGCGAGCAAATGATTGACGGCTGTTTCGGCGCCGCCGATGTTGTCGACAGCGATCGTATCGACGCGCAGGCCGCGAAGCTGAAAATCAACCAGGACCGACGGCGGCCCGTTACGAACGATCCGCCGGAGGCCGTCGGAATCGAACGGCCCGAGGAAGATCACGGCATCGAGGTTGGCGTGGCCCATTTGCTCGGAGATGTCCGCGGTGTCGGACTGGGGCATGGGCAGCACGACGAGGTTGCCCTTGCGTTTGCTGATCTCGGTGCGCAGGCTGGCGAGGATTTCGGCGTGATAAGGACCGGGCTCGCCGGTCAGTACGCGGGAAATCAGACCGACCGTGAGCACTTTGTTTCGGACGCGCTCCCTGCGGACGGGGAGCGTCTCGGAAACGTAGGTGCCCTGGGCGGGCTTCGTGTAAATCAACCCTTCGGACTTAAGTTCAAGCAGGGCGCGTCGAACGGTGATTTTGGTGACGCCGCAGGTCGTCGCCAAATCGTCCATCGACGGCAATCGCTGGCCGGGCTTCAACTTGCCGTCACGGATATTTCGTCCAAGGCGGAGGGCCAATTGTCGATACAGGTGTTCGCCCGATTCGCGATGATCGCGGGCGAAGGTTTGAATCGCAGAAATTGGCGACTTGTTTTTCATAAAATCAGGCTCCAAAAGCGGCCATACAGCGCATGGATACTAGATGTACACTATTATATAGACACCTTATCCCGCAGTTCTTGTATCAGTCTTTTCCGTGGAACGCAAGAATGTTCTGGACAGAATATGACTAGTATGCTACTAGAATCGTAGCATAACATTTGACGGGATTTGTTGCTAGCAGCCGAATTCATCGTGCATTTGTCTCGCCGGTCATCATGGGACAGCGGGGTGCCGAGGATACGGAACGCGCAAAGACGCCGAAGCGCGGAGAGAGAGCTGCACAAACCTGTAGAAGTTGAGAGCGCAGCTGCAGGAACCTTGGTCGGTTAACACGAACAAAGCCTCGTTCACGACCGGGCGAACAACCACGCGGCTGCGCTCTTTTCGTTGATTCTCCGCCCCTGCCCCCCCGTGCGCACTATGGCTGGCGTGTGACTTTCAGGTGCAGGAATCTGGCGCTGGTTGCCGACAGCGGATTGCCGGCGTCAGAGGCTTGAATCGTTTCCGTTACACTGTTGCTCTGAATGATGGTCGAGGTGATCCCGTTCGCGCTCCATGGGCCGCCCGGATTGTTGGCCCCTTCGGCGGCGTAAGTGAGGTCGATTGCGGATAGTACCTTCGTGTAGGTCAGACTCAGGCAATCACAATTCGTACTGACTTGCAGGACGGGCAATCCCTGCGCGCTGGTGACGTTCGGATTCAGACTCAAGGCGTATTCCAACAAATTCGCGACACCGTCACCGTCCGGATCCGCCAGATCGCCACTGATCGCGGCGTTGTTGGCGTTCGTACCAAACTCCGTCCATCGCCAATCGTTGAACGGTGTGTCGTGCAAAACCATCGTCGCGCTTGCGGGCGATCCAACGCTGTAGGTGGCGGAATTCGCCAAAGTCAACGTCACCGTCACGTCGCCATCGACGGTGCCATTGTCAATGGGCGCAATTGTAATCGTCGACGAAGCTGAGCCTGCTGCAATTGTCGCGGTATCGGAAATGAAGCTGTAATCAACACCATTGCTGGCAGTGCCAGCGATCATGTAATTCACCGTCAGATCCGTATTCGTCGAGCCAAGGCGGGAAACAGTGAATACGCCCGGTATCGCGCCAAACTTGTAGGCGTTCGATGTTGTCGCGGAGATGCTGACGACGGACGGGCCGACGGCATAGAGGGTCGCATTGTTGATCGCATAGACCGTTCCATCGACGCCGACGAGCGTGGGGGTGTAGGCTTCGCCGATGCCGGACGTCAATGTGACCGCCTGCGTCAGCGTGTTCGACGTCAAATCCCAGCGGTACAGATTTCCATCCTCGTTATTGGCAAGGACCGATTTCGTAAACGGATCAACCGCCGCCGAATTGATGCACCACTCGCGGACCCCCGCCAGTGGTGGATTCGGCGTCGGACCGAGGACGGTCAGCACCTCATTCATCACGGTAGCGCCGCTGACCGGATCGGTCTCGGTGGCTTCGGGGTCGAGAATGGCAATCTTGTTGGAACCGTTTCCACCCGCGTCGGCGTAGTTGTTGTACTTGGTCATCAACAAATAGGCCGAGCTGCCGTGGTACGAAGCCACGAGAGACGTGGACACAATGGAGGCCGTGTCGTCCCAGCCAAACGCACCCGGCGTCTTGCTGTGGGCAAGCGAGCTGTCGAAGTGGAGCAACCAGCCGCGGTAATGGTTCTCACCCGCCGGGGTCTCCAGAACACCATAATACACATCGCCGTCGGTCCCAATCGTGGGCGAGGCCGTGCCATCATCAGGCACGCTGGCATCGCTCGACGGAGTGAGCACGTCTTTCAGCCGCACCTTGGCCACCGTTGAGAGCGTCGAGCTGTTCAACGCGATCAGGTAGCCGTAGTTTCCGAAATCGCCGCTGGAACTGTTAACAGCGATATACAACGTGTTGCCGTCGATACTCAGGGCGGGTGCGCAATTCTGCGCCACTTTGATAATCCCTGAGTCACTGGCCGCCGCTGTGGCGGAAATCCACGTGCCCGTCCCACTCGCGTCAATCCGCGCAACACCGCTGGTCAGGCTCAACGGCGTAGACCCGGTAACCTGAAAGCCGAAAAAAATGTCTCCCTTCGTGTCCGAAGTAATCGGTGTATCAATAAACACATTCCCCAGATATGCGTTCGTATTGGCCAGGTAATTCGTCAATCCATAGAAAACGACTTGTCCGATGACCGGCGCATTGGTTGAGTCGGGGGCATCGCAGTAGTAGACGGTGCCGCCGCCTCCGGGAAAGTACAGCCGGTTCTTCGGCGTAAGCGTCCCGGAAAAACTCGGCGTCCAGTTGTGCGGAGGGAGAACGTAATCCGTGGACTGCATCCACTGCAACGCGCCATTCGTGCCGGCATGCGCTTCGATGCGGAAGCCGCCCGACGCCCCCGTTTTCACCGGCACGAGGACCGTGTTGGAAGACGTAATCAGCGGTGAGCCGTAGTGGATGAGCAACTCATCGCCACTATACTGCGGATCGAGGTCGACCGGTGTCTGCCAACGGATGAGACCGAGCGGATACGAGACAACAGCCGACACGGCACCATGCTGCGCGTCGTGTGCGTAATCGCACCAGGCCGCGTTAGTCTGGGCGAAGCTGTACGATGGGAACGACAAACCGCCAACGGCGCCTGCCGCAAAGGTGACCCACAATTTGTGCACAATACGACCGAGTGAAGCCCTTTTCATCTCACACCCTCACGCCAATGATTTTGTGTGACTACGACCGCGACCCACCGACCGCAGGACAGCCTAGCACCACACATTTGCAGGGCAAGGGAATTCTTTACGTCCGGCACTTGCGAACGGGTGCATTAGGCGTAAGATACGGGCAATAAGGTGCGATGGCGTGATGAGAATTCGGGTCATGGTGTTCGCCTGTTTGTTTTGCGCGGCCGGCGTGTGCCTGCGTGCCGCTGATGCACCTCGAGGTGAGCTGCTGGAGTTGCACTCGTGTCAGCTCTACATCGGCGGGTGTATCGCCTCTTCCGAATCCACTCAGGAGGGGCAATACCTGTTGCGCGTCTGGCATTTTGCCGACGGTTCACATGACGACACTCTCCTCCACGGCCTGACGGTCGCCCTGTTGGAAGTTTCCGACCAGAATCTCGCGACCAAAGCCGCGCGACCCGCCGATTCGATCATCTATCTCCCGCAATCGGCCACGGTCTCCCAATGCGCTGCGCTGGTCGATTGGCTCAAGGCGGCCAATCCAGAGGTTGTCCACACAAGGGTGCGCACGCGGATTCTGCCCATCGAATTCTCTCACCACGGCAGCATCGTCTCCTTTTCCGCAGGCGATACGCTGCAAATTGAAACCACGCCATTCCCACCCTGCGGCCTCGTTAGTTGTGGTGAGGCCCTCTGGTATACGCCCCGCTCGACCGTGTCATCATATACGGTTGGCGTCACGAGCAAGGCGGTTGTCTGCGAGCCGATGCTGGCGCTGAAATGGATCGATCACGGCAAGAATAATATCTTTGAAGGCCGCTTCGGCGATGATGTCCCAACGCGCGCGGCTTTCGTTCCTCCCGCGTTCGCTTGTGTTGCGGCGAATCACGCATCGCATGAGTGATCGCCCGCACAACGAGCCCTTCGGCAAAGACATCAGCCGCCGCTCATTCCTGAAAGGTCTGGGGACCGTTGTCGTCGCGACAGCGGCCGTGCCAGCGGGTGCCGTCGCCGCCGGGACGGAAGAACTTGCGAAACTCGGGGGCGATCGAACTCTTGGCCCGGGCCAGGTTCCCGTCACTCTCCAGGTCAACGGCAAGCCGCTCAAATTGAATCTCGAACCGCGGGTGACCCTGCTTGACGCGCTGCGGAATTACTCCGGCCTGACGGGGACAAAAGAGGTTTGCGACCGGGCCACCTGCGGGGCGTGCACGGTCCTCGTTGACGGCAGGCCGGTGTACTCCTGCATGAAGCTGGCGATCGAAGCGCAAGGCCATGAGATCACAACCGTCGAGGGAGTGTCGCCTGCCAGCAAGCTCTCAGCCGTGCAGCAAGCCGTGGTCAACGGCGATGCCTCCATGTGCGGATACTGCACGCCGGGTTTTGTGATGACCGCGACCGCGCTTTTCAGGGAGAATCCGCATCCGACGGCCGATGAATTGCGCGTCGCGTGCTCCGGCAACCTCTGCCGGTGCGGAACGCAACATCGCATGCTCAACGCGCTGCTCAACCTGGCCGGAACACCGGTGGCGAAAACAAGCGAGGTTATCCGCGATGCGTAGTTGGCCGGAGAAGATGGCCGTTGTCGGCGAGAGCACGAAGCGCGTCGATACGCCCGCGAAAGTCACCGGCGAGGCCAGATACGCCTCCGATGTTCAGCCCAACGGATGGCTCTACGGAATGATCTTTCGTTCCCGGTGGCCGGCGGCGCGCGTCACCCGCGTGAATGTGGAAAAGGCGCGGAAAATGCCCGGCATCAAGGCCGCCATCGTCGAACGCGAGGGCGAGCGGACCGTTCGGTTCTACGGCGAGGAACTCGCGGCGGTCGCGGGCGTCTCCAAACAGGCATGCCTCGACGCACTGCGGGCGATCGAAATCGACGCCACGCCGTTGCCATTTGTCGTTAAGGAGGAAACTGCGAAAAGCCCTGACTCGCCGCGGGTCTGGCCCGATACGCCGAATCTCGCCGACCCCAACATTCGCGAGAAGGGTGATGTCGACAAGGCGTTTGCGAGTGCGGCCGCGGTGGTGGAAGGGTTCTTCACCACACCCGTCCAGCTCCATCATCCTCTCGAAACTCACGGCAACACGATTTCGGTGACGAATGACGGCGTCACGTGCTGGGCATCGACCCAGGGTATTTTCAGCGTGCGCGAGGGGCTTGCCTCGTACCTCGACATGTCCCAGGAAAAAGTGCGCGTGATCACGGACTACATGGGCGGCGGGTTCGGATCGAAGTTCGGCCCCGGCCCGCACGGTGGGCTGGCGGCGCGCCTTTCGCAAGCCGCGGGCGCCCCGGTGAAATTGATGCTCACACGGTTCGATCAAGCGCTGGCCGTTGGCAATCGTCCATCGTCCTTTCAGAAGATTCGTCTCGGAGCTGATGCGGAAGGCAAACTGGTCGCGTTCGACATGGATTCGTTCGGCACCGCCGGCATCGGTGCGGGTGCTGCCTCCGCCGGGGGTGGCGGCGGCGCCGGTTTTCCTGCGCCGTACATCTATACGGTTCCCAACATCCGCGTGAAGCAGGCGGTCGTCGCGATCAACGCCGGCCAGAGCTGCGCGTTCCGGGCGCCGGGCCATCCGATTGCCTCGTTCGGCATGGAATCGATCATGGACGAGCTGGCCGTGAAACTGAAGATGGATCCGGTCGACCTCCGGGTAAAGAATGACCCCGGCAAGATTCGGCAACGCGAATACGCCCTTGGCGCGGAACGGTTCGGTTGGAAACAGAAATACAAACCGCCGGGCTCGTCCCCCGGCCCGGTCAAGGTTGGCGTCGGTTGCGCGGGGGCAACATGGGGCGGCGGCGGGCGCGGCTCCCATGCCGAGGCGCAGATCAATCCCGATGGCAGCGTGGAAGTTCGCTGCGGCA
Source organism: Verrucomicrobiia bacterium (assembly GCA_035501175.1). Lineage (GTDB taxonomy): Bacteria > Verrucomicrobiota > Verrucomicrobiia > Palsa-1439 > Palsa-1439 > Palsa-1439. Next base: position 44,252 of record DATJWQ010000058.1, read on the forward strand.
CGCAGGATCTCGGCACGGGTTCGCGGACGATGGTCGGAGTTGTCGCCGCGGAAGTTTTCGGACTCAAGCCCGAGCAGATCACCATCAGGATTGGCGACACGCTGTACCCGCCCTCGGGCGCCAGCGGCGGCAGCACGACGGCGGCCTCGGTTTGTCCGGCGATTTTCGACACATGCACAAACGCCCTCCAGAAATTACAGCAGACCACCGGCGTGGCCGATGCGCGGGGCGCGAACTGGGTGGCCGCCTGCAAGAAGCTCGGCGTCAATCCGCTCACGGCCCACGGGGAATGGCAGGAAGGATTGTCATCCAGCGGCGTTGGTGGGGTTCAATTCGCCGAGGTCGAGGTGGACACGGAGACGGGGTTCGTAAAGGTGCGCAAGGTGCTCTGCGTGCAGGACTGCGGGCTCGTCGTCAACAAACTCACGACCGAGACGCTGATCAACGGTGGCGTTATCATGGGCCTGGGCTATGCCCTCTATGAAGAACGTGTGATGGACCCGACAACGGGCCTTGTGTTGAACCCGAATTTCGAAACGTACAAGTTGCCCAATTTCGCGGACGTGCCCGATATCGAGGTCGTCTTGATGGAAATGCCCGAGCGCGGAGTCATTGGCGTGGGCGAGCCCTGCACGATCCCGACCGCCTCAGCCATCGCCAATGCGGTTGCCAACGCGCTTGGCGTACGCGTCCCCAGCCTGCCGATCACGCCGGCGCGCGTCCTCGCGGCGCTTGGCAAAGCCGTCAAACCGGGAGGTTCAGTTTGAACCCGTTCCAATACACCTCCCCGCGCGCGGCGGACAGCGCCGTCTCGCTGGTTGCCGACCACGGACGATTCTTTGCCGGCGGGATCGACGTGCTTGGCGAGATGAAGGAATACATCGCCAGCCCGCATGTGTTGGTGAATGTGAAGGATCTGGCCGGCACGCGTGACATCACACCGGGGAAACCGTGGACGATTGGCGCAAATGTGACGATCGCCGAGATCCAGGATCATCCCGAACTGAAGCGCGTCTTTCCCGGTCTTCAGCAGGCGGCGGCGGAGGTCGGGTCTCCCCAGATTCGCAACGTTGCCACCGTGGGAGGCAATCTCGCCCAGCATTCGCGCTGCTGGTACTACCGCCATCGCGATATCCAGTGCCTGAAACGTGGTGGCAGCACTTGCTACGCGCGGGAAGGCGAGAACAAGTACCACAGTTTATTCACCGGCAACCCCTGTATCAGTCCGGTCGTGTCGAATCTGGCGATTGCGTTGGCGGCTCTCGACGCGAAGGTCATTGTGCGGCGTGGAAAGGATGAGGTCGCGCTGACAATCCCGGAATTGTACGCGAAAGCCTGGGACAATCCCGAGGCCCACAACTCATTGGGACCGACTGATCTGATTCTCCGTGTGCAAATCGCGGATGAAGGACGCACGAGCGTGTACAAACAGATCAGCGAGAAGGCGAGTTTCGATTGGGCGCTCGTCAGTTGTGCCGCGGCCGCGAAAGTCGATGGCCACAAACTGAGCAAGGTCCGCGTGGTGCTGGGTGCGGTTTCACCAGTGCCGTATCAGGTTCAAGCCGCGCACGAGTTTCTCGAGGGCAAGGAAGTTAACGACGATCTGGCGGCGCATGCTGCGGAAATCGTGCTGAAGGATGCAGTGCCGCTGGATCACAACGGGTACAAGGTGCCGATTGCCCGGGCACTCATCCGCCGGACGCTCAACCAGCTTGTGGGGTGAACGATGAATACCAATCTGCCCGCCTGCAAATGTCTTCGCACGAAAAAGATGTTCATCCCCGAACACGAGGCCGAGGCGCTGACCGAGTCCACCGAGCCTGACGCGGGGGCATTCTACTGGTGCAACCGCACGCTGAGCGAGATCGGTTCCGACGACCAGCCCGCCCACATCCGCACCTGCATCCCCGGCCGCAAGTGCTTTGAACAATAGCCTGCCGCGTCGTAGCGCGCTGGTTGGTTCCCCCGCGGCGGATTGATGGCGTAGCGTAACCTCTTTCTTGTCAGGCACTTGACTCACCTGTTAGAATTGAACGTGATCGGCGTAAGCTCTGTCAAAATGGGTGCTTCTGGGTTGTGAACCTCAAGAGGATAAAACAATGGATCAAGGCATCGGTGCGATTAACGAACAGGTCAAACGCGAAAGCGAATTCGTGCGAACGCTGGTCGGCGAGATCAGCAAGGTCATTGTTGGGCAAAAGTATCTTGTCGAGCGATTGTTGATTGGGCTGCTGGCCGACGGGCATGTGTTGCTGGAGGGCGTGCCCGGGTTGGCGAAGACATTGTCGGTCAAAACGCTTTCGGCGGCGATCCAGACATCGTTTCAGCGCATTCAGTTCACGCCCGATCTGTTGCCCGCCGACGTGGTCGGCACACTGATTTACAATCCCAAGGACGGCGAGTTCCGTATCAAGAAGGGGCCCATCTTCGCCAACCTGATTCTGGCTGACGAAATCAATCGCGCCCCCGCAAAAGTGCAAAGCGCGCTACTGGAAGCGATGCAGGAACGGCAGGTGACGATTGGCGACCAGACGTTCAAGCTCCCGGACCCGTTCCTCGTGCTGGCGACGCAGAACCCGATCGAGCAGGAGGGCACGTATCCGTTGCCTGAGGCGCAGGTCGACCGGTTCATGCTCAAGCTTTCGATTCAGTACCCGAGCAAACAGGAAGAGCGCGAGATCATGGACCGCATGGCGGAGACCGGCAAACAGATCGTCACGCGGCCCGTGGTGACCCCCGAGCAGATTCTCAAGGCGCGGAAGGTGGTCGATGCCGTGTACATGGACGAGAAGATCAAGAACTACATCGTGGATCTGGTCCATGCGACGCGCGAGCCCGGCGAATACAAAATCGATGTGGCCCGCCTCATTCAATACGGCGCGTCGCCGCGCGCGACCATTTATCTGACGATCGCCGCCAGAGCCTACGCGTTCCTCCAGGGCCGTGGCTACGTGACACCGCAGGATGTGAAGACCATCGGCATGGATGTGCTGCGTCACCGCGTGATCGTCAGCTACGAGGCGGAGGCCGAGGAGATGACGAGCGAAGACGTGATCAAGCGGATCTTTGACGAAGTTCCGGTTCCCTAGACCAGCCGCCAGAAAAATGATCCCGCGCGAGATATTCAAGAAAGTCCGGCAGATCGAAATCCGCACGAATCGGGAAGTCACCGACGTGCTGGGCGGTCAGTACCATTCTGTTTTCAAAGGTCGCGGGATGGAATTCGAGGAAGTCCGCGAGTATCTGCCCGGCGACGAGGTGCGGTCGATCGACTGGAACGTCACGGCGCGGTTCGGGCATCCGTTCATCAAGAAGTTCCGGGAAGAGCGCGAGCTGACGGTAATGCTGGTGGTCGACGTGAGCGCCTCGGGGCAGTTCGGCAGCGTGCGGCAGACGAAGAACGAACTGGCTGCGGAACTGGCCGCCGTTCTGGCGTTCTCCGCGATCCGCAACAACGACAAGGTCGGCCTGATCATGTTCACCGACCAGATCGAGAGATTTGTGCCGCCGAAGAAGGGCCGTCGGCACGTCCTCCGCGTTGTGCGCGAAATCCTGGCGTTTCAGCCGCAGGGCCGTGGCACGAACCTGCCGTTGGCCCTCGATTATCTCAACCGCGTTCAGGCGCGGCGAGCCGTGACATTCGTGGTCTCGGACTTCCAGGTAAACGACGAAGAGGCGGTCCGACGGAAACTGCGGGTGGCGAGCAAACGCCACGACGTGGTTGCGCTGAGCTTGCGCGATCCGCGTGAAGAGGAATTACCCTCGGTCGGCCTGGTTGAGTTACGCGATGCCGAGACGGGGGAGCGGGTGTTGGTGGACACATTCAGCCGAGACGTTCGAGAAGAGTTTGCCGCCAAAGCGCGTACGCGGCTCGAATCGTTGCGGCGGATGTTGCGGTCAGCGAGCGTGGACCAGGTGGAGATTCGATCCGACACGGATTATCTCCTGCCGTTGATCCAGTTTTTCCGGATGCGCGAGCGACGAATCTGATGCAGGACATTCACGATATCAAAGGATTTGTTCCCCTGCCCTACAGCTGGTGGTGGGTGTGGCTGCTGCTGGCGGTCGTGGTGGCGGCAGTGGCGTTCTGGCTGTGGAAACGGAAGGGACCGGGCGCACCCGCCCTTGTTGATCCGCCGCCTTCGCCGTACGCGGTGGCGATCCGCGAACTTCACCGGCTGCGCGACGAGAATCCGCCGGTGGAAGAGTTTTACACGCGGTTGTCGGACATCGTGCGGAGATATCTCGAAGGCCAGATGGGACTGCGGGCGCCGGAACGCACCACGGAAGAGTTCCTCTACGAGGTGTCCCGTGATCACTCGCTTTCCCGCGAGCACCGTGAGCTGCTCGGCGCCTTCTTGCAGGAAGCCGACCTCGTCAAATTCGCGAGACACCAGCCCGGTGCCGAGGACAGGCAACGCGCCCTGACGGCCGCCGAGAAGTTCGTCGAGGACACCCAGCCACAGGCCCAGGAGGCGCTCGCCACGGCATGAAGTTCGCCAGTCCATGGTTGTTGGCCCTGCTGGTCGTGCTGCCACTGTGGTTGTGGTGGGAACGGCGCTCGGCTCAACGTGGCGGCCTGAAGTTTTCCTCGGTGGCGACGGCCCGTTCGCTGTCGTCATTTTGGGCGGCGGTTGGGCCATCGTTGCTGCTACTGCTGCGCGGCGCGACGCTGGCGCTTTTCATCGTCGCCCTGGCGCGTCCGCAGTTGGGCCGGGCGGAAAGCAGGGTCAAGACGGAGGGGATCGATATCGTGTTGGTGATCGATATCTCCGGCAGCATGCAGGCGATGGATTACGAGAAGGGCGGGCAACGCGAGTCGCGGATCGATGCCGTGAAAGATGTGGTGCGCGAGTTCATCCGCGCCCGGCCCAACGACCGGATCGGCATGGTCGTCTTTGGCACGCATGCGTACGTTGCCAGCCCGCTCACGCTCGATCATGACTGGCTGGAACGGAACCTCGATCGCATCCGTATCGGTCTGGTCGAGGGGAACACGGCGATTGGCGCGGGGATCGGGACGGGCGTCAATCGCCTGCGCGATACCAAGGCGAAGAGCAAAGTGATCATCCTGTTGACCGATGGCGGCGAGAACATCAAGAACCCGCCGGCCATGGAAGCCGCAAAGGCGGCCAAAGAGTTCGGCGTCCGCGTCTACACCATCGGCGCAGGCTCGCAAGGAGTGGCCCCCATGCCGGTCTACGATAATGCGGGCAATTTGCTCGGGTACCAGCAGATTCAGGCCGACCTCGATGAGGACCTGTTGAAGCAAATCGCGAGCGTGACCGGCGGCCAGTATTTCCGCGCGGCGGACACGGCGTCGTTGAAGAAAACGTATGCGCAAATCGACTCGATGGAAAAGCAGAAGATCGAAACGGTCGCGTACGAGGAGTGGCAGGAGTTGTTCCCGTGGTTCCTCGCGCCAGGCCTGGGATGCCTGGTCCTGGCCGTCACGCTGGAACACACGCGGCTGCGGAGGTTGCCATAATGCATTTCGGCAATCCGGAATTGTTCTGGCTGTTGACGCTGGCGCCAGCCCTGACGGTGTTTCTGATCTGGTCTTTCCGCGCCCGGCGACGGGCGTTGGAACGATTCGCCGCCCAACCTCTGGCGCAACGGTTGGCCGATTCGGTCCGCCCCATCGCGCGGCGATGGAAGGCAGTGTTGATCGTCGCCGCCATCACGCTGGCCTCACTGGCATTGACGCAGCCACGGTGGGGATTCGAGTGGCGCGAGGTAAAACACAAAGGTGTGGATGTCTTTGTCCTGCTCGATGTTTCGAAGAGCATGCTGACCGAAGACGTGAGGCCGAATCGATTGGGCCAGGCGAAATACGCCGTCCAGGATCTGCTGGCGAAGCTGCGTGGCGACCGGATCGGGCTGATCGCCTTTGCCGGGACCGCGTTCGTGCAATGCCCGTTGACAGTGGACTACGAAGCGTTTCGTCTGACCTTGAAGGATGCCGATCCGCACATCATTCCGCGCGGCGGAACGGCGATCGGTCCGGCAATTCGCACGGCACTACAAGCATTCGACGCTGGCGAGGGGCGGGACCATGCGATTGTGCTGATTACGGATGGTGAACAGACCGAGGGTGACGCGGTGGCCGCAGCGGAGGAGGCGGCAAAAGAAGGCGTGAAGATTTTTGCCATTGGTGTCGGCACGTCGGAGGGAGAATTGATTCCCGTTCAGGAAGATGGCAAGCCGATGGAGTTTCTGAAGAACCGCGACGGCGAGGTGGTCAAGTCGCGCCTCGACGAGGACACGTTGAAGCAGATCGCATTGAAGACGGGCGGGATTTACGTGCACAGCGCGGCGGGCGACTTCGGAATGGATGCAATCTACGACAAGGGCATCGCCCAGATGCAACGCAAGGAATACGAATCGCGGTTGCAGAAGCAGTACTTCGAGAGATTCCAGTGGCCGCTGGGACTGGCGTTTGTGGTCGTGGTCGTCGAGTCGTTTGTGAGTGATCGGAGGGCGGCATGAGATTCTGGTGGTGCTTGCTCTTGTTGCCGGGCGTGGCCTTCGCGAGAAGCGAGAACTGGCCGGAACGCTACAACACCGGCGTGACGGCTTATCGGAGCAATGATTTCGCCCAGGCATCCCAGTTGTTCGAAAATGCGACTTCGTCGAAGGACAAGTCGTTACAGCAGCGCGCCCTGTACAACCTCGGGAATGCCAATTTCCGGCTCGGCCAATCGCAGTCCAAACAGGCCCAGCAACTGTGGGAGCGCGCCATCAAGAGTTACGAGAGCGCGCTGGCCATTAATCCGAACGATGCCGATGCGAAGTTCAACCGCGACTTCGTCAAAAAGCAGCTGGAAGAACTGAAGAAGCAACAGCAACAACAGAAGCAAAACCAACAGAATCAACAGGAGCAGCAACAGAAGCAAAACCAGCAACAACAAAACCAGCAGCAGAATCAGAAGAATCAACAACAGCAAGGCAAGGATCAGAGCCAGAAACAGGAGCAGCAGCAAGCGCAGCAGGGGCAACAACAGCAGAAACAAGAAGACAAACAATCCAAGCAAGATCAGCAACAACAGCAGCAGTCGCAGCAGCCACCGGGACAACAGAAAAAGCAAGAGGATCAAAGGAAGCAGACGGAGAAGGCGGGTGGCCAGCAAGACAAGCCACGGCAGGCTGAGCAACCGCCACAAGAAGCCAGCGGCCAACCTCAGGACATGGACAAGATGCAGGCGACGGAGTTGCTCGATAATCTGCGCGAGGACGAGCGGAACTGGAATTATTTCCCCGAAGTGCAAATGAAGGACTTGAAAGATTCGGGAGAGCCGGCCAAGGATTGGTGATGATGAGGATTTGGCTGGTCATCGCAACAACTTGGTGGATGGCAGCGAGCGCGCATGCCGATGTCTCGGTTGTCGCCGCGGTGGACCGGAACCAGGTTGCGTTTGGCGAAACGGTTACGCTGACGATCTCGGTGCAGGGCACACAGAATGGCGCCCAGCCATCGATTCCGAGAGTGGACGGCTTGAGCTTTCAGGGTCCATCGACCCAGAGCAGTTTCTCCCTGGACAACGGCCACATGAGCCAGTCGATCAGCTTTGTGTATCAGGTGACCCCGGCCCGCCCGGGCCAGTTTACAATTCCCGCGATACAAGTGAACGTTGGCGGCACCGCTTATTCCACCGAACCGATCCAGTTGACCGTGGGGAAAGGAATGACGCAGGCTGATTCGAGCCAGCAGTTGTTTGCCCAAATCCGTGTTCCATCGAGGCAGGTATACCTAGGCCAGACGGAGCCCGTGCAAGTAGTCTTGTTTGCGCGGGCGGACGTACCGCTCCGCGGGGTGAGCGGATTCAATTACGACGCCGACGGATTGGAATTCAAGTTTCTCCAGAACCCGAAGACCGGCGCGCAAGTCATTAACGGCCAATCATTCAACATCATTGGCATCGAAGGATCGATTTCGCCGAATCGGACCGGAACGCTGAATTTTGGCCCGTGCATCCTGAAGGCTCAATTGACGGTTCGAAGACAGGGTGGGAATAGCTGGTTCAGCGACCCGATGTTCGACCAAATGATGGGCCGTGTCGAGGTGAAGGAAGTGCCCGTGACCGTTGACGCGGTGCCCGTCGAGGTTTTGCCATTGCCCGAGGAAGGCCGGCCGGCGGATTTCAGCGGTGCGGTTGGCCAATGGAAGCTCGATGTGACGGCCAAGCCGACGAATATCACGGTCGGCGATCCCATCACGTTGACAATCAAGGTCAGCGGCAATGGCAACATTGACACCGTGCCAATGCCCAAGCTCGGCTCGCTGGATGGATTCAAGACCTACGATCCGACCACGAAAACGACGAAGGACGATTTGAACACAACGGGCCAGCGCGTGATGCAACAGGTGCTCATCGCGAAGAGCACGGATGTGAAGGAGCTTCCCGAGATACGCCTTGTGTATTTCGATCCCGTCGAGCGCGCGTACAAGACGGAGGTGCAATCGCCGATCAAACTCGTCGTGAAGGCCGGCGGGGGCGGGCATACGACAATCGTCAGCGGCGGCGGTCCGTTGCATGTAGACGAAAAGCTGGGGCAGGACATTGTGTATCTGAAGGGCGACGTCGGCCCGGTGCCGGCAAGCGTTCCGCTTTGTGAAACCACGACATTTTGGGCGCTGAATGCGGCGCCGGTTCTTGCGCTGTTGGGGACGGCCGGTTGGAAGCGACGCGCGGACAAATTACGTGGAGACGTGGCGTATGCGCGTCGAACCCGCGCAGCGCGAAAGGCCCGCAAGCTCCTGGTCTCGGCGGGCAGCTACGACGAGATTCAACGCGCTCTGCAGCAGTACCTGGGCGATCGGCTGAATATTCCCGTGGGTGGTATCACGGCATCCATCGTTGACGAACAACTGGTGCCACGCGGTGTGAATGGCGAACTGGCCTCGCGAGCGAAATCGTGCTTCGAGGCGTGTGATACGGCACGGTTTGCCGGCGGCGGCGCGGACATGAGCGTGCAGGCGACACGCGAGAACGTGGAACGATTGATCAATGAGCTTGAAACCAAACCGCTTTAGGACGGGTGCCATCATCTGGCTTTTGGCCGTGGGCGCGGCCTTCGCCGCATCGGACGACGAATTCAAGTCGGCCAATCAGTTGTATGACGCCGGCAAATTCACCGAGGCCGCAGCGGCCTACGCGAGAATCGAGCCCAAGACGGCACACGTCTATTACAATCTGGGAAACGCTCATTTCCGCGAGGGAAAACTCGGGTTGGCCATCTTGGACTATGAGCGGGCGCGCCGTCTGGCTCCGCGTGACCCGGACATTCTGGCGAATCTGAAATTTGCCGAGCAACGGGCGGACGTTGACGACGTGAACGCGCCGCCACGGGCATGGCAAAGGTATCTTCATTCCATCATCACCAGTCGCACGTCAACGGAGTGGGCCGTGTATGAACTATCAGCGCTGTGGTTGACCATCCTGGCAATGGGAATGTGGCTTTACATTCCTCGACTGAGAACCGGGCTGCTGGTGATCGTCGTGGTTGGTAGTGTGGGATTCGCGGCATCTGTGTTTGCCCTCGGTCGTGAAGTGATTGCGGGCGGGTCTGCGCCTTCCGCAGTAATCGTGGCGAAGGAGACGGATGCACGGTTCGCACCGGTGGCCGATGCTACGGTTCATTTCAAGGTTGTCGAAGGAACACGGGTCATCGTCCGAGAGGACCGCGGCCAATGGCTGCTCGTGGAGCGCGCGGACGGTGAGCAGGGATGGGTCCGGTCGGACACCTTGGAACGAGTCGCAGTCCGCAGCTAATCCATGAATTGCCACAAGTCGGAGGCAGAATCATTCTGATTTGACTGACTGGTCAACTTGTGCAAATGTTCTCTCCAAAGTAGTCATGAGATGAAGACTGAATGTGATACCAAGCAGAGATTACTGGACACGGCCATTGACCTGATTTGGGAGCAGAGCTACGGCGCGGTCAGCGTCGACGTGATTTGCGAACGAGCAGGCGCGAAGAAGGGGAGCTTCTATCATTTCTTCCAATCCAAGTCGGACCTGACGGTTGCGGCCATTGAGGAACATTGGGAGAAACTGCGGCCTGATCTGGACCGTATGTTTTCGCCGCAGACCCCGCCACTCGAACGGTTATCGGGCTATTGCGATTTGGTTTATGAACGGCAAAAGCAAAAAAAGGAGAAATTCGGCAGGGTTTGCGGGTGCGCGTTCACTTCACTGGCCTCCGAACTGAGCACGCAGGACGAGAAAATCCGGCAGAAATCGCAGCAGATCCTGGATCGTCGCTGCCGGTATTTTGCGGCGGCATTGCGTGATGCTGTTCGGGAAGGGCTGGTTCCCGAGCAGGATTGCGAGAGCAAGGCGCGAGAGCTGTATGGATGTGTGATGGGCGTGTTGCTGGAAGCCAAGATCGAGAACAATCTCGAGATCATCCAACACCTGAAATCGACCATATTTCGATTGATAGGCGTGGGCGAGAAGCAGTTTGCCGGTGAAGCCGGTATTCACGCGTAGTTTGACTGGTTGGTCAAGCGTCAGCGATACATGAAAAAGATGGCAAGAACTGTTGTATTGCAGCGGCGGAGGACACCATGTGGATTGTCCGACTAGCCCTGCGCCGTCCGTACACGTTTGTGGTGGCCTCGCTGCTGTTGATATTGTTGACACCGTTCATTCTGTTGCGCACGCCAACGGATATCTTCCCGTCCATTAACATTCCTGTCGTCAGCATTCTGTGGAACTACACGGGTCTGAGCGCGGTCGATATGGAGCAGCGGATGGTGTACAACGAGGAGCGCGCGCTGACCACCACGGTCAACAACATCGAGCACATCGAGTCCAACTCGTATAACGGGATCGGGATTATCAAGGTGTTCTTTCGTCCCGGGACTTCCGTGGATGCCGGCGTGGCGCAAATCACCGCGGTTTCACAGACCGTCTTGCGAATGATGCCGCCCGGCACGACGCCACCGCTGATCATCCAATACAACGCTTCCACCGTGCCAATCCTTCAGTATGGGGTTAGTGGCAAGGGGATGTCGGAACAGGAGATTTTTGACACCGCCGTAAACCAGGTTCGCGTCGGCTTGATTACCGTGCAAGGAGCCGCGATTCCCTGGCCATACGGCGGCAAACAACGCCTCGTGTCAGTCGATCTCGATCTGAAGGCTCTGGAGGCGTACAACCTGTCCCCGGAAGATGTCGTGAACGCCGTCAATGCGCAGAACCTAGTTCTGCCGAGCGGCACGGCGAAGATCGGGCCGATGGAATACGACATCGATCTGAACACGAGTCCCAAGGCGCTGAATCGACTCAACGATCTGCCGATCAAGACGATCAACGGGGCGGTCATCCATATACGCGACGTGGCGCAGGTCCGCGACGGTTATGTGCCGCAGCAGAACGTTGTCCGCCAGGACGGTGTGCGCAGCGTCCTGATCAGCATTCTCAAGACCGGGTCCGCCTCGACACTAACCGTTGCCGCGGGCGTCAAACAGGCCATGACGGCGGTGCTGAAAACGGTGACGGACAAGCTTGTCGTGAAGGAATTTGCCGATCAATCCATCTTTGTTCGCGCCGCCGTTTCCGGGGTGGTGCGGGAGGGCGTCATTGCCGCCTGCCTAACCGCGATCATGATCCTGCTGTTTCTCGGTTCCTGGCGGGGCACCGTGATAATTGCCCTGTCCATCCCGCTTTCGATCCTGGTATCGCTGACCTGTCTCAGCGCGCTGGGCGAGACAATCAACCTGATGACCCTGGGCGGATTGGCCCTGGCGGTCGGCATACTGGTGGACGACGCGACGGTCGAACTGGAGAACGTCCATCGACAGATGGCGCTGGGCAAGCCCGTTGTCCAGGCGATCCTTGATGGCGCGCAGGAGATTGCGCTTCCGGCCTTTGTGTCCACGCTGTGCATTTGCATCGTGTTCGTGCCAATGTTCTTTCTCACGGGCGTGGCGCGGTACCTGTTTGTGCCATTGGCGGAGGCGGTGGTGTTTGCCATGCTGGCGAGCTACGCGTTGTCGCGGACGCTGGTGCCGACCCTGGTGATGTGGTTCTATCGCCACCACGCGTATCACGGTCACGCAGCGGATCCGGAGAAAGCCCCGCCACTTGTGCGCCCGTTCGTGAGATTGCAGGACCGGTTTGAGAAAGGATTTGATCGGCTGCGGGAAGGCTACCGTGGATTGTTGGGCGTCGTCTTCGAGCACCGCGGGATGTTTGCACTCGTATTCCTGGCGTTTTGCCTCGGGTCGTGCCTGATCATCCCTTTGCTGGGACAGGATTTCTTTCCCTCAGTGGACGCGGGAACGTTTCGGTTGCATGTCCGTGCGCGCAGTGGGACGCGGATTGAGGAGACCGCGAAGTTCATCGATGAGATCGAGGCTGCCATTCGGCGAGAGATTCCGCCCGAGGACCTGCATGGCATTCTCGACAACATCGGCCTGCCGAATTCCAGCATCAATCTCAGCTACAGCGACAACGGGGTGGTCGGTCCGGGGGACGCAGACATCATGGTGTCGTTGAAGGAAGGTCACCAGCCGACTGCACAATATGTTCAGCGATTGCGGCTGCGGCTGAACCGGGACTTTCCCGGGGCCATCTTTTACTTTCTGCCGGCCGATATTGTCAGCCAGACGATCAACTTCGGTTTGCCCGCGCCGCTCGACATTCAGGTTGTTGGCCGGAACCAGGGCCAGAACCGGGAGGTTGCCGAGCGATTGGCGGCGAGAATTCGGCACGTGCCGGGTGCGGTGGACGTGCGCATCCAACAGCCCTCGGATCGCCCCAAACTGGAATTCGCGGTCGATCGCGACAAGGCGTCGGAAATCGGGTTGACCGAGAGCGACATTGCGAACTCGGTCCTGCTGAACCTGAGCGGCAGCAGCCAGGTATCGCCGTCATACTGGGTCAACTTCGGCGTGGGTGTGCAGTATCTGGTGAACATCCGCGCGCCGGAGTATCGGATGGATTCGGTCAACGCGCTGAATTCCATGCAGGTTAGCGCGAGCCAGCCTGGTGTGGGGAACGGACAATTGCTCGCCAACGTCGCGTCGTTCGAGCGCACGAACGGACCGCCCGTGATTTCGCACTACAACGTGATGCCTGTGATCGATGTGTATGCCGGGGTGAGCGGGCGGGACCTGGGGGGCGTGCTGCGAGATGTCGAACCACTGATCAGGCAGGCGGAAAGCGAGTTGCCTCGCGGCAGTTCGATTCTCGTGCGTGGTCAGGCGGAAACGATGCATTCCAGTTTCATCGGGCTGAGCATTGGTCTGGTGATGGCGATTGCGCTGATTTACCTGCTGCTCGTCGTCAATTTCCAGAGCTGGCTCGATCCATTCATCATCATCACGGCGCTTCCGGGCGCGCTCGCGGGCGTGGTCTGGGCGTTGCATTTGACTGTTACCCCCACCAGCGTTCCGGCGTTGATGGGAGCGATCATGAGCCTTGGTGTGGCCACGGCGAACTCGGTACTGGTGGTCACATTTGCGCGGAACAATCTCCATCGCGGGCTTGACCCGATTCAGGCGGCTTGGGAGGCCGGTGTCGGCCGATTGCGTCCGGTGCTAATGACGGCGCTGGCGATGATCATTGGCATGCTGCCGATGGCACTGGGCCTCGGCGAAGGCGGCGAACAGAATGCGCCGCTGGGGCGGGCCGTCATTGGAGGTCTGGTGATCGCAACGGTTGCCACGTTGTTTTTCGTTCCCGTCGTATTCAGCCTGCTGCGAAGACGCGCGGAAGAACCCGATCCGGCAGAGATGGCGCTGTTGCAACCGCAGGGCGCGGCCGCGACAACAGCCCGCATATGAGGAATCTTGTTATGAACGCATCCAATACCCTGACACAGTCCACGGAGAAAACCGCCCCTTCCCCGCCACTGCCGCCGCCTGGGCACCCAACAACTTCGCCTGTGAAACTGTCCCGGGTGGCAACGGTTGTCGGCGTGCTGGTGGTGATCTTATTCTTCGCCGGATTCATCCCGCGCTGGCACCAACGCAACGTGGTCCGTGCGGAGACGGTGGAACTGGCGACGCCGTCGGTTGCCATCGTGAGACCCAAACCGAGTCAGGCCGCGGCGGGGCTCCTGTTGCCGGCGGAAGTGCGGCCGTGGCTGGAGGCCCCGATTTATTCCCGCGCCAACGGCTATCTGAAGCGCTGGCTGGTTGACATCGGGGCGCACGTGGAAGCCGGGCAACTCCTGGCGGAAGTTGACACGCCCGAATTGGACCAGCAACTCGATCAGGCGCGAGCCCAGCTTGCGGAATCCGAGGCAGCGCTGGCACTGGCCAAGACCACGGCGGAGCGCTGGGCGGATTTGTTGAAGACTGCCAGCGTGAGCGAACAGGAAAACGCGGAGAAGCAGGCCGATTTCAAGCTGAAATCCGCTACCGTGGAAGCCGATCGGGCCAACGTCCATCGCCTGGAAGAGCTGCAGTCGTTCGAGCGGATCACCGCGCCGTTTGCGGGAACGATCACGGCCCGCAACACGGACGTCGGCGACCTGATCACGGCGGGCAGCGGACCAGAACTGTTCCATCTTGCGCAGACGAGGACACTACGCGTGTACGTGCGCGTTCCGCAAAGCGCATCGCGCGGCATCGTGTCCGGCCAATTGGCGGACCTGATCATCCCTGAAGCGCCGGGCAAGAAGTACACCGCAACCGTGACGAGCACATCCGGGGCAATGGCGACGGATTCGCGGACGCTGCTGACGGAATTGCAGGTGGACAACCCGAAGGAGGAGATTCTGCCGGGGAGCTACGGTCAGGTGCGGTTTCTCGATCCGCAGGTCAGCAATGTTTTGACCCTGCCGTCAAACACGCTGTTGTTCCGCGCGGAGGGGCTGCAGGTCGGCGTCGTTGGCGCGGACGACAAAGTCGATCTGCGGAAAGTAGAAATCGGCCGGGATTTTGGACAAACGGTCGAGGTGCTCGCTGGTGTCGACGCCTCGGACCGGGTGATCGTCAATCCGTCTGATTCGCTCGTGAGCGGCACCGCGGTGAGGATCGCCGAGACGCCGCAAGCGCCGAAAGCTCCATGAAGATGGCATGCCGTCAACCTCGCGCCGTCGCCTCGCTGGCACGACTTTGCGCGGTCGGGATGATTGCCGGAGCGGCCGGCTGCGCCGTCGGCCCGGATTACAAGCGTCCGGACGCGGTGGCCAAGATGCCGCCGACTTATGCGTACGCAACGAACGGCTGGAAAGTCGCCGAACCACAGGCGCATGTGCCGAAAGGAAACTGGTGGGAGATATTCCGCGATCCGGAATTGAATGAGCTCGAAGCGCAGGCCTCGGCAGCCAACCAGCAACTGAGGGCCGCGGTGGCCAGCTTCGATCAGGCGCGGGCGGCGGCGGATTTCACGCGGTCGCAACTCTTCCCGCAGATCGGCATTTCGCCGTCCGTTGTCGCCCATCGCAATTCGGCGAACCAACCATTTGAAGCGCAGCCGGCGGGCGTGACCAACACGTTTCCCTACGGGGACATCATCGCGCCGCTTAACATGAGCTGGGAGTTGGATTTGTGGGGACGCGTACGGCGCAGCCTCGAATCCGCGAGGGCCCAGCAGCAGGCGACTGCTGACGATCTCGAAGCGGTCAAGCTGTCGATTCAGGCTGAAGTGGCGACGGACTATTTTACCCTGCGGGCGCTCGATGCCGACGCCGACCTGCTGAAGTCGAACATCGACGTGTTCGGCAAATCTTTTGAACTGACCCAGAACCGGCGCACCGGCGGCGTGGCGTCCGACCTCGACGTGGCGCAGGCGGAAACGGTGTTGCGAACCACCGAGGCCGAGCTGCCGGCCACATTACTTCAGCGCGCGCAATTCGAGCACGCGCTCGCCGTGCTGGCGGGTCAGCCCGCCTCAACATTCGCGATTGCGCGACGACCGCTCGGCATTCTGCCGCCGGCGATTCCATCAGGGGTGCCGTCGGAATTGCTGGAGCGACGGCCGGACATCGCTGCAGCGGAACGACGCATAGCCGCGGCCAACGCGAGCGTCGGCGTGGCGAAGGGCGCATTCTTCCCTGCGATCCAGTTGAACGGCCTGGCGGGGTTTGAAAGCCTGCATCTTGGTTCGTTGTTCGACTGGCAAAGTCGTTTTTGGTCGCTCGGGCCGTCGTTAACCATGCCGTTGTTCGATGCGGGACAAAACAGCGCCAGCCTCCGCGCGGCGCGTGCGGGCTACCAACAAGCCGTCGCCAATTATCGTGAGACCGTGCTCGCGGCGTTTCAGGATGTGGAGGACAATCTCGCGGCGCAACTGCTGTTGACGAGCCAGAGCGAGGCGGAAGCCGCCGCAGTCGAGGCGGCGCTGAAACAATTCAAGATCGCTGACAACCGGTATCGCGCCGGCTTGGTGACGTTTCTCGACGTCGCCACCGCCGAAAACACGGCGCTGGATATCGAGCGCACTGCCGTCCAATTGCGCGGCCAACAGCTTGTCGCCGCCGTGTCGCTCATCCGCTCCCTCGGTGGCGGCTGGCAGGCTCCCACCTCCCCGTCTTCGGCTGCGAGTCGCTGAGCGTTTCTGGCGGCTCACCACTTGAAATGGTCGAGGCCGTAGATCAACGAAGCCCCGAGGTAGCCAGCGACGGAAACGAGGATGATCCCGAGCCCCAGGGAGATCCGAAACAGGCGACGGGATTCATCGTTGCGTTGTCGGCGGTGCGCGGCTTCCAATAACACGACAACCACCAGGGCCCAGAGGGCAGTGGTCGTGCCGAGCCAGCGATGCCATATGAGCACGGAGGCGGAAGTTCCGCGGTAGCTCGAGAACGCCGCGTCGCACCAGCCAAGCGTCGCGGTCAGCAGGGCGCTGAGCATTCCGAGCCAGATACAGAATCGAACGACGGTCCTCCATGAATCCTTTCCCGTGAGCAGGAGCAGGAGTTCCGCGGGCATCGCAACGATGAGCAGGGCGATCGGGAAATGCGTCAGGGGCGGATGAAATTGTCCGACGTCACGGATGATTCGCTGGACGAGGGACAATCGGCGAACCGCGCCGGGGTCAGGAGTCAGTGCGGCGCCTGTATCCGTCCCGGTCAGCGGCAACGCCCCGGTTTCAATCCACGCCTTGACGATGGCTTTTTCCTCGGCGGTCAATGGCAGCGAATCGCCTTTGGGATCGGGCATTTCGTTGTGCCAGACCATCTGGTACAGCTCGGACTTCTGCGGGTTGCCCGGCACGATCATTTTGGGATTGGCGGCGACGCGGGCGAGGTCGAGAACGTAGCCGAATTTGCCCTTGGGCCGGGCGATATCGGGGCCGTGGCATTCCACGCATTTGGCCTGGAAAATGGCGTGGACCTGTACGGCCAGCGAGGGCAACTGGATTTCCGCAGCCGACGCGACTGCGGGCATCGCAAGTAGCGCCAAAGCCAGAGCCCCGGCGGCGAACAGCTTCACGTTACTGCCCCGGCGGCGGTGCTGGTGGCGGCGTCGCGGGAGCTCCCGGTGGCGGGCCATGATGTCTGCCGCTTTCGACGCCCATTTCCTTGTGGCTGGATTCCTTCAACTGCCCGATCTTCTGGATTTCGGCCTTGGCGAGGTCGACCTGGTCGGCGGTGATGGCCTGGTTCAACGCCTTGATCTCCACGATCAACTTGTTGAGGTCGTTGCGGAACGCGTCCAGATACTTGGTCTGCGGATCACCGGCCAGCTTGGCGGCCTTCGGCGGAGTGAGCGTCTTCGCGGTCTCGGCGTGCTTCTGCATCTCGGCGACGAGCGCGAGCGTGGAAGTTTTCTGGGACACGTCAGTGTATTGGCGATTCACGAGACGGAAGGCATGGTTCATCGCCTCCATCTCGGCGTGAAGCGGTGAATCCTTCTCGCTTTCGGCGAATCCGTTGAGCGGCACGAGCAAAGCGGCCAATAATGCAAACAATCCAACACGGTCCATGATGGTTTTCATAATGTAGTTCCCGATGACGGGCCAATTAATGACTGAATCTTCGCGCCGGCGCAAGCACAAGTGCAGCAGGCGGAGCACTTGACGACCGAAGAGACTGGTTACGGCTGCCACGAGATGAGAAAGCTCCCGTGGCAGCGAGCCTGTTGCGCGGACGCCGTGCTCGCCGGTTGGTTCGTGGCTGTGGCCGCGGTCCGGTTTGTGGTCGCAACCGGCGGCGCGTCGTGCACCACGATCTGCGTGGGGTCACTCACCGGAATCTGCGGGCTGCTCCGATAATCTGTCGTGATCAAGCCGGTCACGCATACCCATTTGCCCGTGAATGGCACCTCCGGAGCGGTTGGTCTCGTCAATCCCAACCGACAATGACCCTTGTGCCGAGATTCCTCCATTGAGGGTCAGGCTACTAAACAGCCACGGGAATGGAAATCTATTGCGCAGTAGCAAGCTCGGAGGCGGTATGGCGATGGCGCGCCTTGAACCGCTGTCGCATGTGTTCGAAGGCGAGGTAGATCACCGGGGTGGTGTAGAGCGTCAGGACCTGCGAGAAGATCAATCCGCCGACAACGGAGATGCCCAGGGGTTGACGCAGTTCCGATCCGGTCCCCAGTCCGATGGCCAGCGGAACGGCGCCAAGCATCGCCGCCAAGGTGGTCATCATGATCGGACGAAAACGAATGATGCAGGCCTTGTAGATCGACTCCTCCGGATTCAATCCTTCCGTACGTTCCGCATCCAGCGCGAAGTCGATCATCAGAATGGCGTTCTTCTTGACAATGCCCATGAGCAGGATGATTCCGATAAAGGACACGAGAGACAGGTCAATGCCGCAGAGCATCAACGCCACCAGCGCGCCGACCCCCGCCGATGGCAGGGTGGACAGGATCGTGATCGGATGAACCAGGCTCTCGTACAGCATGCCCAACACAATGTACACGGCGATGAGGGCGGCGACGAGCAACAAGGGCAAGGTGGCCAGCGAGGATTGAAAGACCTGGGCGGTGCCCTGAAAGCTGCCCATGACGCTTTCCGGCATGCGCATCTCTCGCGCCACGTTTTGGATGACCTCGGTTGCCTCGCCCAACGAGACGCCCGGGGCGAGATTGAACGACAACGTAACGGCAGGGAACTGGCCCTGGTGATTGACGGACAGGCTCGTGTTGCTGCTCGTAAACCTGGCGACGCTGCCCAGCGGTACCATTTTGCCCGTATTGGATTTGACGTAAATCTTGTTGAGCGAGGATGGTTCCAGTTGGTCCTTCGGGTCCACCTCCAGCACAACGTAATGCTCATTGTACTGTTCGTAAATCGTGGCGACCTGACGCTGGCCGAAGGCGTCGTACAGGGTATCGTCGATGCTCTGGGGAGAGACACCGAGTTGGGAGGCGGCATCGCGGTCGATCACGACATTGGCTTGCAGTCCGTGCGTCTGCTGATCGGTATTAACGTCGCGCAACTGCCGGATCTTGCGAAGCCGGTTGAGCAGTTGATTGGACCAGTAATTCAGCGCGCCCAGGTCGGTGGATGTCAGCGAATACTGGTAGAGCGCGGCGGTGAGACGGCCACCGGTCCGGAGATCCTGAATGGGCTGCAGCCGCAAGGTAATACCGGGTACGACCGCCGTTTTGCGGCGAAGACGGTCGATAACCTCCCCGACGGATACCTTTCGTTGCGAGAGCGGCTTGAGGGCGATAAACATGCGACCGTTGTTGAGGGTCGAGCTGCCGGACGCGGCGCCGATAAACGACCCCAGCGTGGCCACTGCCGGGTCCGCGAGAACAACCTGGGCTGCTTGCGCTTGAAGACGGGCCATGGTGGCGAAGGAAACGTCCTGGGCGGCCTCGGTGGACCCGAACATCATCCCCGTGTCCTGCTGCGGAAACAGGCCCTTGGGAACGGCGACGTAGAGCCCGACCGTGGTGATGACGGTGAGCCCCCACACCGCGAGGACGAACTTCTGATGACGCAGCACCCATTTGAGCCCGGTCTCATAATGCGTGAGCAGCCAGTTGAAAGCGCGTTCACAGACCCGATAAACAGGGCCCGGCGCTCCATACGCGGTTTCCGCTTTGAGGAAACGCGAGCACATCATCGGCGTCAGCGTCAGAGAGACAATCCCGGAGACGACGATGGCCAGACTGAGTGTCACCGCGAATTCGTGAAGCATGCGACCGATCAATCCACTCATGAACAACAGAGGAATGAATACCGCCACCAGCGATGTGCTCATGGAGACCACGGTGAAGCCAATCTGTCGGGCTCCCTGGAGCGCGGCCTCCAGCGAAGACTGGCCGTCTTCGATGTGCCGATAGATGTTCTCGATGACAACGATGGCGTCATCAACGACAAAGCCGACGGAGATTGTGATGGCCATCAGCGAGAGATTGTCGAGACTGTAGTCGAGCAAGTACATGATGCCACACGTGCCGGCCAGGGCCAGCGGCACGGTCACGTTCGCAATGAATGTCGGCCAGAACCGGCGCAGGAACAGGAAAATGACCATGACCACCAGCGCAATGCTCAACAGCAGCGAAATCTGGACGTCGTTAACCGAGGCGCGAATCGTCGTCGTCCGGTCGGCGAGCACGGACAGTTTCACCGAGGGCGGCACCCATCGTTCCAACTGCGGCATCTCCGCCTTGATGCGGTCCACCGTTTCGATCACGTTGGCGCCGGCTTGTTTGAAGACGATTAGCAGGACCGCCCGTCTGGTTGTTCCGCCAATACCGGACCAGCCGGCGAGCAGATCGTTTTCGACGCCCTCGATTGTGTTGCCCAATGAGGTGAGGCGGATGGGCGTATTATTCCGTTGCGTGAAGATAAGCGAGCGGTATTCGCGGGCGTCGATCAACTGACCGTTGCCGGCGAACGTATAGGATTGGTGATCGCCGTCAACGCTGCCAATCGGTTGAACCACGGTGGTCTGGCTGAGGAAGGAACGAACGTCTTCCAGGCTAAGGCCAGTGGAAGCCAGTGCTGCGGGATCGATTTGCACGCGCACGGCGGATTTCTCCGCGCCATTGATGCCGACCTGGCTAACACCCTCGATCTGGCTGATCTTTTGGGCCAGGATTTGATCGGCGTATTCGTACACCTGCGATGGCGGGAGCGTATCAGAATACATCGACAGCACCATGATCGGCGAATCGGCCGGGTTGTATTTCCGGTAGGTCGGCGGGTTTGGCAAGTTGATGGGCAAGTCGCTGGCGGCGGCGTTGATGGCGGCCTGGACGTCTCGCGCGGCCCCGTCAATGTTTCGATCCAGACCGAATAAAATATTAATGGTCGTGCCGCCCAATGTGCTGGAGGACGTGATTTCAGATACGTCGGAAATCTGAGCCAGCCTCCGTTCCAGCGGGGCGGCCAGAGAAGACGCAACCGTTTCGGGATCGGCGCCCGGCAGAGATGCGGACACGGAAATAGCCGGGTAATCGATGCGGGGAATGGCGGCGACCGGCAGGAACCGGTAGGCGACGATGCCCATCAGAAACAGGCCGGCAGCCAGCAACGACGTTCCCGCCGGTCGGCGAATGAACGGCTCGGACACGTTCATGATAGTGAGGGACGATCCTGGTTCCCGACCACGCCGCTTTCCAACTGGCCCTCGCTGAGCAGGCCGGCCCGGGCGCGACGGTCACGGATCCATCGTGCAAAGCGTTCCATGTACAGGTAGATCACGGGGGTGGTGTAAAGGGTCAGGAATTGGGAAAGCAGCAGTCCGCCGACAATCGAGATGCCCATGGGCCGCCGCAATTCCGAGCCCGTGCCCTGTTCCAGCGCCAGCGGCAACGCCCCGAGCAGTGCGGCCATGGTCGTCATCATGATCGGCCGAAAGCGCAACAGGCATGCCTGGTAGATGGATTTTTCCGGCGGCAGGCCTTCAACGCGCTCGGCCTCCAACGCGAAATCAATCATCATGATCGCGTTCTTCTTGACGATGCCAATCAAGAGGATGATCCCGATCAGCGCGATCATCGAAAAATCGGTGCGACAGATCAGCAATGCCAGCAGCGCCCCCACACCGGCGGAAGGCAGTGTGGAAAGAATTGTGATCGGGTGTATGTAGCTTTCGTAGAGCACGCCAAGAACGATGTAGATGACCACGATGGCCGCCAGCACGAGGTACGGTTCGCTCTTCAGCGAGGAGCGGAATTCCGCCGCGCTACCGGAAAATGTCGTCAGCACAGTCGGCGGAAGGCTAATTTCCCGCTGGGTGCGCTGGATGGCATCAATAGCTTCACCCAGCGAGCTTCCCGGGCTCAAATTGAACGACAGGGTCACCGCAGGGAATTGACCATCGTGGTTGATCGCCAAGGGAGCAATTCCGGTCCTCATGTGGGCAAACGCACTCAACGGCACCATCTGCCCGGTGGTGGATTTGACGTAAATCTTGTCGAGCGATTCCGGCGTGAGCTGGTAATGCGGCACGGCTTCGAGGATGACGCGATACTGATTGAGCTGCGTGAACATGATCGACACCTGGCGTTGCCCGAATGCGTCGTAGAGCGTGTCATCGATGTTCTGGGGAAGGACGTTGAGGCGTGATGCCATATCCCGATCGATCTCGATGTTGAGCTGAAGTCCGTTCAACTGCTGGTCGCTGGCCAGATCGGCCAACTCCGGAAGCGAACGGAGCCTGTCGAGCAGTTTGATCGACCACTGTGAGAGCTCGGTTTCATCAGCATCCTCCAACGTATACTGATACTGGGTGCGGCTGATGCGGCTGTCGATCTGGACGTCCTGCACCGCCTGCATGTACAGCGAGATGCCCTCGACGTCCCTGGTGGCCTCACGCAACCGGTCAATGATTTCGTTGGCGCTGGCGCGGCGTTTGTTGCGCGGCTTGAGGTCGATATAGAGGTGGCCGGTGTTTACTGTGGTGTTGACCGTGCCCGCCCCGACGAACGACGCCACGCTCACCACATCGGGATCCTTGCGTACGATGTCGGCAACCGCATGCTGGCGTTGGACCATGGCCTTAAAGGAAATGGACTGCGCGGCATCCGTCACCCCGGTGATCAAACCGGTATCCTGCTGAGGCAGCAGGCCCTTGGGAATGAAAATGTAGAGCAGAATCGTCAACACGAGGGTGGCAATTGCGACTATGAGCGTAAATGGCTGGTGGCGCAGCACCCATTGCAGGCCGCGGTCGTACCAATCGAGCATCCCCTTGAACATGCGCTCCGTAACGTCGTAGAAACGGCCATGCGGTTGGTCCTTCTCTGGTTTCAGCAAGCGACCGCACATCATCGGCGTGAGCGTAAGCGAGACGACGGCGGACACCGCAACGGCTACGCTCAGGGTGATGGCGAATTCCCGAAACAGCCGCCCGACAATACCGGTCATGAACAACAACGGGATGAAAACCGCGATCAGCGACACGCTCAGCGAGATCACGGTAAATCCGATTTGTTTCGCCCCCTTGAGCGCGGCTTCCAGCGGCGGGTCGCCAGCTTCGATGAAGCGGACGATGTTCTCGATCATCACGATCGCGTCGTCGACGACGAACCCCGTGGAAATGGTCAGCGCCATCAGCGACAGGTTGTCGAGACTGAAGCCGACCAGTTTCATGACGCCAAACGTACCGATCACCGCCAGGGGAAGCGCGACGCTCGGGATCACCGTGGCCCAGAACTTCCTCAGGAAAACAAACATGACCATGACAACCAGCACAACCGTGAGGATCAGCGTGAATTGGACATCCTCGACTGAAGCGCGAATGGTTTCTGTGCGGTCCGTAAGGATCGAGACCTTGACCGAGGGCGGTATGGACGCGCGCAACCGCGGCAACAATGCCTTCACCCGGTCGGCGGTCTCGATAATGTTGGCGCCCGGCTGGCGTTGGATGTCAAGAATCACCGAGGGTTCGTCCCCAACCCAACCCGCGAGACGAATATTCTCGACGTTGTCGACGACCTCCCCGATATCGCCGAGGCGCACGGGCGAACCGTTCCGGTAGGCGACGATCACGGGTCGATACTCGGCTGCGGACAGAATCTGGTCGTTGGCGTTGATGGTATAAGATTGGCGCGGACCGTCAAAGCTGCCCTTGGGCGCGTTGACATTGTTGGCCATGAGGGCCGAGCGGACATCCTCCATGCCCAGTTTGAACGACGCAATGGTGGCCGGGTCGACCCGCACGCGGACGGCGGGTTTTTGATTGCCTTCGATGGTGACGAGGCCAACGCCGCTGACCTCGCTGAGTTTCTGGGCGAGCACGGTATCGGCGAGGTCATTGACCTTTTCCAGCGGCAGCGTGTCCGACGTGATCTGCAACGTGAGGATGGGCGTATCTGCGGGGTTGACTTTGTTATATATGGGCGGATTCGGCATGTTCTTCGGGAGCACGCCACCGGCGGCGTTGATGGCCGCCTGCACATCCTGCGCGGCGGCGTCGATGTCGCGGGTGAGATTGAATTGCAGGACGATGGTGGTGGTGCCGAACGAACTCTCGGATGTCATCTGCGACAAGCCGCTGATCTGGCCGAACTGTCGTTCCAACGGCGTCGTGACCGATGATGCCATCACGTCCGGACTGGCGCCCGGGTATTGGGCGGTGACCTGAATGGTCGGAAAATCCACCGGCGGCAGGGCGGAGATGGGCAGCAGCATGTAGCCAAGCAACCCCATGAGCACCACGCCGGTCATGAGCAACGACGTGGCCACCGGCCGCTGGATGAAAGGTTCCGAAATGTTCACAGTCGTGGAGCGTCAGGACTTGGCGCTGGCAGGCTTGGCCGGTGCCGCAGGTTTTACGCGAGAACCGACCTGCAGTTTGTATTGGCCGTCGACGACGACCCGCTCGTTGACCTTGAGACCGTCATCGATGAGCGCCTCGTCTTTCTCGATCTGCGCGACCTTCACCGGTCGAACTTCGACAGTGTTGTCGCCCTTGATCACAAATACGTATGGACCGTCAGGGCCGCGCTGTACGACCGACGCCGGAACCACCAGGCCGTTCTGGCGTACGGCGAGCAACAGCCGGGCGTTCACAAACTCGCCCGGCCAGAGCCGAAGATTCTCATTCGGGAAGTTCGCTTTGAGACGAATCTGTCCGGTGGAGGTGTCGATCAGGTTGTCGATCACCGCCAAGGTTCCCTGGCCCAGGACGGTGGTGTTGTCGCGGTCCACGGCAAGCACCACCAGATTGCTTGACGTAGCTGCTGTCTGGATTTGATGGAGCGTTTGTTCCGGAAGCGTGAAGATCATTGAGATGGGCTTCAGTTGAGTAATGACGACGAGGCCGTTGGTGTCCGTGGCGTGCGCGATGTTTCCCTGGTCGATCAATCGGATGCCCGTACGACCATCGAGCGGGGATACGACCGTGGTGTAGTTGAGTTGAACCTGGGCGCTGTCAATGGCCGCCTGATCGGCTTTGACGGTTGCCACGAGTTGGTCGACGAGCGCTTTTTGTGTGTCGTATGTTTGCTGTGTGGCGATTTTTTGCTGGTAGAGATCAGTGTCCCTTTTCAAGTCCAATTGAGCGTTGGCCAAGGTGGCCTCATCCTCGCCCTTCTTGGCGATGGCCTGTTCCAGCGCGGTACGAAATGGGTCTGGATCGATCTGGGCGAGCAAATCGCCGGCATGAACATCCTGTCCTTCGGTGAATGCGACCCTTTTCAGCTCTCCGTCCACGCGGACGTGAACGGTCACGGTATTGTAGGCGATGATGCTGCCAAGTCCGTCGAGGTAAATGGGAACATTCTTCTGATGGACGCGTCCTTCAATCACAGGCACTTCCGGAACCGCTGCCCGCGCCCCGGCTGCCTGCGCGGCGGCGGCAGCGTGATAATGGTGCACAGCCCAGAGCAGGCCGACGAACAGGAGCCCGGCTGCCATAATCAGGGCCAGATTGAACAGCGAGACTGGCGCCTGTCGTTCCAGCTCGTGGCTCTTCATTGTCGGATCCGGCGCTTTGCCGGCAGGAGCCACATCCTGCCTGTTCTGGATTTCGTCGTGTTTCAGCATGAAAATTGACTCCGTATTGGCAATCGGTCCAACGCACGCAACCCGCAGACGCCATTTAGCGTATGCCCCGCCGAGCCAGCGTCAACATACGGCCAGATAATGACCTCGCGCGCCAGCCGATTCAATGAGAATTCATCAGGTAAGACGCTCTAAGACGGCCCAAGGTTACCGGTTTTATTTGGCGAGCAAAACAGCCTTCGATTCCTCGACGGGAACGCCGGGCGGCGATGGGTTCCGTGCGTTGCAAGAAATCGTTTCACAAGCGGTTCGCTTGGGATAGAATGGTGTTTCTCGTATGTTTACCACGCGCACGTTGCTCGAAGGCAAGTGGCCCATCCTTGTGATGGTCGCAATAAGTGCCGCGACAATCCTTGGCTGCCCGGTCGGGTGGGCGCCCATTCCGCCGCTCATATTGCTGGTTTTCACAATTTCGTTCTTTCGGGATCCCAAAGCGACCGTACCGGCGGATTCGCAGCTCATCGTCGCGCCCGCGACGGGCAGAATCGTGGAGATCAAAGCCGTCGAGGAACCACGGTTTCTCGGTGGCGAGGCGACAAGAGTGGCCATTTTTCTGTCGGTGTTTGACGTACACGTCCAGCGGGCGCCGATTAGTGGTACCATCAAATTCGTGGAGTACAATCAAGGCAGGTTTCTCGACGCCCGCAACCCGGACGCCTCGGCACAGAATGAGAACCGCATCGTCGGCATCGAATCGTCCGATGGCTTTCGGGTGACGGTGCGGCAAATCTCGGGGTTGATTGCGCGGCGGATCGTGGGATGGGCCGGGCAAGGAGCCACGTTGGCGAAAGGAGAACGGTTTGGTATGATCCGGTTTGGCTCCCGCGTCGAGTTGTATGTGCCGACGGGGACCAGGATTGAGGCGAAGGTGGGAGACTACGCCATTGGCGGGGAGACAATCATTGCCAGAAGAATCTGAGAAATCACCGCGTGGGGAACCACGCCCGCGCGATGCCGACGCGATCCACACGCAGGAGGAACGGGTGCGGATTTATTTCGTGCCGAACCTGCTGACCGCTGGCAACCTCGCCTGCGGCTTCTTCGCCCTCACGTGGATTTTCAAGTACCAGGTGGGAGAGGATTTCGAGCCCATCAAGACGGCGATCCGGTTGATTCTGGCCGCGTTCGTGTTTGATCTGTTCGACGGACGTCTGGCGCGCCTGGCACATAAAGAATCCCGGTTTGGTCGCGAGTTCGATTCGCTGGCGGACATCGTCAGCTTTGGCGTCGCCCCCGCCTTCCTGATCTATCGCATCGTGCTTCAGGAATTTGAATCGGGCTGGATCATTGCCGCGATTTATCTCGTGTGTGGCGGCATCCGCCTGGCGCGATTCAACGTCCTCAGCACGCGACCTGGAAGCTCCGATGGACGCGAATTCGTCGGGTTTCCAATTCCTTCGGCCGCCGCCCTCGTCGTCAGCGTGACCATGCTGATGATGTGGATGGTCGGACACGATCGGACGCTGGGCACCGCGCGGTTCGTACTCCCGGTGCTCATGTTGCTCCTATCAGGGCTCATGGTGAGCAACGTGCGGTACCCAACCTTCAAGTACATTGATTGGACGCGCGCGCAGTCCGTTGCGGCCTTTGCCATCGTGGTTATTATCGGACTGCTGCTGGCGAGGTTCTTCCAGATCACGCTCGCGGTTTTGTTCATTGCCTATCTGCTGTACGGTTTGGTCAGGCCCTGGGTAAGCAAACGCTGGCGGCGCGAGATCGAGTCGGACGAAGAAGAGGAAGACGATTTGGCGGACAACTAGGCGATACGGCTCCGTGGAAAACCTTCACCTACTCCAGTCCCTCCTCGCGGGAGTCCTGTGCGGGCTGGTCGTATCCGTGCCCGTCGGTCCCGTCAACCTGACCGTGATCAACCAGGCCCTGCGGCGCGGATTCAGCGCGGGGTTTCTCATGGGACTGGGAGCCATCTGCGCCGATGCCGTGTACGCGTCTCTCGTGCTGTGGGGTCACTCCTCCATTCTCATGACCCCGCGCATCTTCGGAATCCCGCGGAGGAACATCGTGCTCGGCGTGCGGATCGGCGCGGTGATCGCCATTGCCGCCCTGGGCATCCGCTATCTGCTGTTCCGCGCCGAACGCCTCGACGCAAGCGAGGCCGCCGCCGAGCGCCTCGACGAACGCTGGCACCATCCGCGATCGTTCTTCCTCGGCTTCGCCCTGACAATTACCAATTTCATGCTCCTCGTCGTGTGGGCGACACTGATCACGGTCATCTTCGCCCACGAATGGGTCACTCCAAAACTCGCCAGCCGTCTTCTCTGCATCGCTGGCGTGCTGGTGGGCGGCTCGATCTGGTTTTCCCTCGTCGCGTTCTTCGTTTCCCGCGCCCAGCGCCGGGTGAAGACGCAAACCCTGACGATCCTCGTCCGCGGATGCGGGGTCCTGTTTCTGGGATTCGCCGGCCTGCTTGCGTTCAAGTTGTTTCACTAACACCCCGCTCTCGTCTTGCCCCACGGCAATTGACTTGCCCCGCGCCGAATCCTAAGCTTCTCCCATGGCCAAGCAGAAGCAATCCCCCCTCGCTCTCTGGCAGGCGAAGGCACGACAGTTTCTCGAGGGGTCTCTGGCCGACGGCGCCGACACCAGCCCCATTGTTCACCGGCTGCGCACCGCGGTGAATTTCATCACCCTCGTCGTGCGCGGCTTCATTCAGAACCGCTGCCCCCTGCGCGCGGCCGCCCTGTGCTACACAACGCTGCTGGCTTTGGTGCCGTTGCTCGCCGTGGTCTTCAGCGTCTCCAAGACCTTCCTCCGCAACGCCAGCGCCGATCTGGCGCCGAAAGTCATCGACGCCATCGTCGCGAAGGTCGCCCCCCAGCTCGAGTACGTGCCGGCAAACACCCCCTCCGCCACCACCCCGCTGCCTGCCGCCGGGCATGTCGCGGTTTCCGCCCAGGCCCGCCGCGAGGTCGTCAATGACGTCCGGACCTTCATCGACAATATCGACGCGGGAAAACTGGGCGCGGCCGGCACCATCCTGCTCGCGTTGGTCGCGGTACGATTGCTGATGACCATCGAGCAAACCTTCAACGACATTTGGGGCGTGGCGGAAGGCCGGTCCATCTGGCGCAAGATCGTCTACTACTGGACCTCCATCACCCTCGGACCACTGGTTGTGTTTGGCGCGCTCGCCGCAACGGGCACCGCCGAATACGCCAATGTGCTGAACCGTCTCGCCCGGACCACGGCGTTTCATGTCGTGCTCCTCCAACTAACGCCCTATGTCGTGTTGTGGCTCGGCTTTTCTCTCATGTACGGCCTGATGCCAAACACGCGAGTGCGGCTCCACGCCGCGGTCACGGGCGGACTGGTCGCGGGAACGCTCTGGCAGCTCAACAGCCAGCTCAGCGCGATGTATTTCTCGCGGGTGGTCTCGTACAGCAAGATTTACGGCGGATTGGGCGTCCTGCCGGTCTTTCTGCTGGGTCTCTATTTCTCGTGGCTGATCGTGCTGCTCGGCGCGCAGGTCTCCTTCGCCGCGCAAAATGTGAAACTCTACATGCAACAGCGCATCACGGATCGCCTCGATCAAACCCAGCGCGAATTGCTGGCGTGCCGTGCCACGCTCCAGGTATGCAACAGCTTCTTGCGCGGCCTCCCGCCCCCCACGACGGAAACAATCGCCAATCGACTCCGCGCCCCGTTGCAGGCGGTCAACCAACTGGCCCACCGGCTCATTGAAGGCGGAGTGCTCGTCGAGGTCGCCCGTGGCGACGGCGGCCTCCTGCCGGCGCACCCGCCCGAGAGCCTCACCGTTGCCGATGTATTATATGTCGTGCGGACGAACGATGGTGTGTGGACCAACCAACCGAAGCATCCCTCCGCCGAACCGGTGGAACGCATTCTCTTTGAGCTCGTCTCGGCGGCGCGCACGGCGCCGGCAAACGCGAGTTTCTCCGACCTTGCCAGCGCGCTCGAATAGCCCACCGGCTCAGTCCCCTACCCCCTATTTCGCGCGGGTTTGGCAACGGAGCCGGTGTAAAGAAAACCGAACGCTGGTGTGCAATTTGTCTGGAAACCTTACACTCCGCGCTGTGTCCAACGCACCCATTACAATTGCCCTGAACGGCGCAATCCGTCCTAAGTAACCACTGGCTTGATGGTTACAAGAGCCATCCAAGTGGTAACCTGGACGCCAGCTTTTTCTTGGCACATAAGCCGCTCGCTATGCTCTCGGAGAAGTGCCTTCGGATAGGTATGGGGCTTATCCGCTGGTAAGGGTTGTGTTGTCTAAATAGCAGGTTGTGGGTATAATTCGGGAAGGGTGTGGGGTGAGTAGTACCAAGCGAGCGGCAGGTTCGGTTCGCGATGATCGGCGAAAAGTGTTCGCTTATTTCTTCATCCATGCTATGATCGGGCCGGTCGGTTGCGAGGTCGCGGTTCAATTGCGTCGCGTGAGAAACACTTGAGAAGCTTCATGTCCAACTTGTGGCGGCACAAAATCCGATTTTCCCGAAACCGCCGGGGCACCACTGACTTGGTGGAGTTCTCGTTGATTCTGCCAGTTTTTCTGCTCCTGATGTTCGCCCTGATCGATCTGGGCCG
The DNA here is from genome assembly GCA_035501175.1 of Verrucomicrobiia bacterium. Lineage (GTDB taxonomy): Bacteria > Verrucomicrobiota > Verrucomicrobiia > Palsa-1439 > Palsa-1439 > Palsa-1439. Next base: position 74,698 of record DATJWQ010000058.1, read on the forward strand.
GTATTATTGGATCCGCGAGACCGTCGAAAGCGCAATACGTCAAGCGGGACGGTATGCTATCACCGGACAGGGGAGCCCGAACCGCGTGCAATCAATTCAGTTAATCGCCACGAACCAGTTGGCCATGCTGAAGAGTCCAACGGTAAACGTATCCAGTTGTCCGCCGGATTCCTTGCCGAATTTTGTCCTTGGTTCGGCCGGCAATCCGGGTGATTTCGTGAAGATCGAAATCATTACCCGCTTGGGATTCTTCACGCCCGGAATCGCCAAGTATTTTGGGCCGAACGGGAGTAACACTCTTGACATGGCGGTCGTCTTCCGTAACGAGAACTTTCTCCCGAATAACGGTGGTTGAGCCAATATGCGCCATATCCTCAAGAATACGAAGCCTGCCGCTCGACGCAAAGCGCATGGCGCGGAGTCCGGCCAGGCGTTGGTCGAATTCGCGCTCGTGATGCTCATTCTGATTTTGCTGGCCTATAGTCTCATGGACTTTTGTGTGGCAGTTTACGAAAAACAGTTGTTGACGAATCTGAGCCGGGAAGGGGCAAACCTCTCCGCGCGCGGCGTTGGCACCTCACAGTTGGACATTATGTCCAACGCCCTGTTTGCCGTTTGGATGGAATCCAGTCCGCTGAATTTGAGCAACTCACACAGCGGACGCCTGATTCTGACTTCGGCTGCCTACACCACGGACTCTAGGGGGCATGGAAACTATGTCGTGACCCACCAACTACAGTCCGGCTCGCTCACGGCCAGCAGCTTGGTAGCCCCAAATGGCACGAATGGCCTCATCAACGTACCAACGAACCTGGTGGCGGCAGGTCACTCTCTTTACATCGCGGAGGTTTTCTACAGCAACAGCGTGCCTGCCCCGATCAAGAAGCTGATCCCGATCAACATAACCAATCGGTTTTACGACGTGGCGTTTTTCCCCGGAGGCTGATCCGCGATGAATGGGATACCGAAATCGCCGAAGCACGCAAAGCCTGAACTTGCCCGCGAACGCGGCCAGGTGCTGGTCCTGTTCATTGCGTTTTTGACCGTGCTCTTGCTGTTTGTGGGGCTCGGGGTCGATCTCGGCTTTGCATATCTGACGCAAGCCCGATTGGCCAAAGCCGCCGACGCCGCGGCCCTTGCTGGTATCAGCAATTTCTACAAGAATCAGACCACGGCGCTGCAAATAGCCCAAAATGTCTTTAGCGCCAACTTCTCTCCCGGCGGCAAGACCCCCGGCTACATCCAGGGGACCCCGACAGTCAACGGTAGTTTTTCGACCGACAGCAACAGCAACGAGGTCTTCTCCGTGACGGCATCTGCCACGATGAAGACGTTTTTTATCGGGGTCGCCGGGTATCGCACCCTGAGCCTGTCGGATTCCAGCACCGCGACGCGGACACCTGTGGTCATGACCCTGGTGCTGGACCATTCTGGATCGATGGGGTGCACGGGGGGGTCTGACTGCTCGGGCGGCGGCGAGTATCTACCCGCCGCTGTTACAAACTTTATCAGTGTTTTCGATGAGGGCGTCGACCACGTCGCAGTCGTATCTTTCGGGTCGTCGGTGACCAATGACGTGCCAATGACTACCACGTTCAAGACGGCCGTGGCGAATGCAGTCAATGACATGGCATGGAGCGGTTACACGTGTTCAGAAGTCGGGCTGACAAACGCGCTGAATATTAACAACCGCTTTGCTGTTCCCGCCGGGCAAAATGTAACCAAAATCGTCGTGTTTTTCACCGACGGAATGGCGAATGGAATCGAAGCCCAGTTGGCTTGTCCAGACGTTAGCGGGTGTGGTGGGTTTGGGGGTTTCACGCCGGGGGGCTACGTCCAGGGAAAGACGAATCGATGGAACCTCGCCAGTGTGAGTAATACCACGCAGATCGTGTTCTTCCCAACTAATACCCCTATAGCATATCAAGAGAACTATTGCTGCCAGCAGGGTGGCTTCGGTACTGCATGCTGCGTTGGCAGTAACTACCCATCGATCAACGGGCTGCTGCCAATAACCGCTGCCAATATCCAGTCCGATGCCACGAATCGGTGTGTTTTGGTAGCCGATCAGTTACGGCAGACGAGCAACTACGTGTACTGCGTTGGCTTGGCAGTGCCAACAGGCGGTCAGGACATCCCAACCGCAGATTTTCTACTGCGATTGGCGAACGCGAACGACCCGCTCAACCCGCACTATAGTGCGAACGAAGTGAGTGGTGATGCTCTGATCACGGGCGACGCAAGTGACATCAGCGACTTGTTTCAACAGATTTCGAGTGATATCCTCCTCCGTCTGACCCACTAGCTGCTCCTCGTGTATTTTCTAACGGTCACCCCACCCGTCGGTACTCCATTGTCCAACAGCTGAACACGCAGAGTGTTCAAGCGAACTGGACACGTTGTGTTCAGCGTGTCAAGGCAGTTGAACACTCCGCTATCACCAGCGGATACAATCGCGTTTCCCGCCAAAATGCCAAACCGTCACCGCCCGGCACAACCCACTGGCTTGCCGCAGGTTACACCCGGAAGAGCCCACCGCCCTGTAACCCTTGTATTTGTTGGCATAGCGGGCGCTATTGATCCGCCCGTCTTGGAGAAGTTGCCGTGCGTTGCGTTGCGGTGTGAACACAGGTCCTGTGTCGCCTGGTTCTCGCACAAATAAGAAGTCTCGGCCCCGCAGTTGCCGGGCCAGCGAGGGGACGGTGTTGCCATGACTGAGAATTTGATTGTCAAAGAGTTGCAGACGATCGCGTCGCGGCTGACGAGCGATCCGGATGTCCAAAAGAACCTCATGAACGAGATGTTCCTCCATCTCGTCCGCATCCGAACCTCCGACCCCGATCAGTCGCAAACCTGGTACCTGAAGAGTTGCGAATTTTACGCGCGCACCTGCCTCACGTCGGGCGGGCGCGCTGGCTTGCCAAACACCACGTCGCCTGACGATACGCCCGCGGCCGCCACCGAGCGCCGCGCCATCGACCTGCGCGGTTCTTCTCCATTGGTGGAACCGATCCAAATCCAGGGCGAACTGATCACCAGCGACATGCTCCATTTGATCCTGCCGTTGCTGTCGGAAATGCAGCAACAAGTCCTCTTCCTCCTGATGAAGGGTTGCGGCGTCCGCGAGGCCGGCCGCGAACTCGGCATCACCCACCCCGCGGTGATCAAACACCGCAAGAAAATCGCCCGCATCGCCCACGAACTTCTCCAAGAGTCCGAAGGCATCGGCGTGGCGGTCGCCGTCCGAGACGGCACGGCCCCGGACGCAAACGGTCAGGGCGCCGAAAACAGCAACGGTAACGGCGCCGACCACAACACGGGCGCCAGCAACACCAACGGCAACGGAGAGACTCACCAGACCGTATAGGGTACATGGCACCCTGGGGACACATAGGGAAGACGTTCCTACGCGCCGGGCTCCTCGCCCTGTTGCTTGGCCTCGTCCATCGGGCCGCGGCCCAGACGATCACCAAGAACGGTACCACCGGCAACTTGAATACCGGTGGGGATTGGACAGGTGGCACCGCCCCCGGTGCCACCAGCATCGCTCTGTGGACGAATACTTCCGCCGGCGGAAGCTTCAACCTCGGCGGGAATCTGACCTGGGGCGAGATCAAGATCGTCAATCCCACCGGTAACGTCACGTTCAACACCGGCAACACCTTGACGCTCGACGGCGTCAATGGCATTGGCATCGACATGTCCACCGCCACGCGGACGCTCACGATCAACCCGGAGGTGATCCTCGGCGCCTCCCAGACGTGGCTCACGGGCGCTGGTGGAGGGCTGACCATCGGCGGGAGCCTGAGCACGGCCAACGGCGGCTTTCAATTGACGATTGGCGGCACCGGCAATGCGACGCTCTCGGGTGTCGTCAGCGGCACGGGCAAGCTGGATATGAACAGCAGCGGCCTCCTGACCCTCGGCAGCGCCAACACCTACAGCGGCGGCACCATCATCAGCAACGGCACGTTGCTCGCCACCACGCTGTTCAACACCGGCAGCTCATCTTCCAGCATCGGGACGGGCAGCCTGACGCTGAATGGCGGCACGTTGCGCT
>DATJWQ010000059.1:0-11415 GCA_035501175.1 Verrucomicrobiia bacterium
CAACGGCTCGGGCGCGACATCATGGCTGGATAACTACGGGCTGGCGGCCAACTCGCCCTGCGTCGGCGCCGGCGTGAACCTCAGCGGACTGAACCTCCCCGGCCTCAACGCCGACCGCACCGGCAATCCCCGCCCCGCGTCCGGCAACTGGGACATCGGCGCGTATCAGCATTAAGGGACGGTGAATCAAGCCCAATATCGCGTCGGCAACAAACGGTATTTCATGGAGGTGATCATGAGAACAAACAACATTCGAACCCAGAAAAGGCGCGGGCGACTGAGGCTGTTCGCGCTCGTGCTGGCATGCGGCGTTCTTGCGGGCGCCGCGCGCGCGGACATGATCGTGAGCAACAAAGCCGGGGTCGTTGCCGGCATCTCGGGGATCGTCCACTATACGGATGACAACAGTATCGGTGTGCAGTTCTTCGTGACCGCCCCGACGGGCACGAATCTGACCACCTTCACAATCCAGAAGAGCTTCGACGTGAAGGCCTGGACGAATTATTCCGTCAGCGTGACCGTAACCGGAAGCTTGCCCGTCACCGAAATCGCGGATTTCATAACGGCCTCGAACCAGTTCTACCGCATGCAACTCATCAACTTCCAGTAAACCAGCTCCGGCCCGCGCCTTGACTTGACGCGTCGCTTTGGCGATAGTCCGCCCTTGCCATGACGGACAAAAAGCCAGCTTCGCCGCCGCTGATGGAGAAGATTGTTGCGCTCTGCAAGCGCCGCGGCTTCATTTTCCAGTCCTCCGAAATCTACGGCGGTATCAACGGGTTCTGGGATTACGGACCGCTCGGGGCGGAGTTGAAGAAGAACATCCGTGATTACTGGTGGAACGAAATGGTGCGCGGTCGTGACGATGTCGTGGGGATTGAAACGTCGATCATCATGCACCCCAAGGTGTGGGAAGCGTCCGGCCATGTCGGCGGGTTCACCGACCCGATGGTGGACTGCAAATCTTCCAAACAACGGTTTCGCGCCGACGAGATCTATTTTTCGCCCGTGATCGTTGACGGCAAGGTGGTGGGCTACGTCAGCATGCTGGAAAGCGAGCGGACGACCGAAGACTTGCAGGAAAAGGCCGAGGCCTTCAAACGGAAGAAGGCCATCCAGGGGAAACTCGAGCCGGTTCGACCCCGCGACTTCACGCAGGCCACGCCCGAGGAAATCCCGTTGGTGCCCTCGCCCGCCACGGGCGAACCCGGCAGCCTTACCCCGGCGCGCAATTTCAACATGATGTTCGAGACCCATGTGGGCGCATTGCGTGAAGAGTCGGAGAAAGCTTATCTGCGTCCCGAAACCGCACAGGGCATGTTCGCCGACTTCAAGGCGGTGCTCGACACCGGGCGCGTGAAGATTCCGTTTGGCATCGCGCAGATCGGCAAGTCCTTCCGCAACGAGATTACCCCGCGCAATTTCACGTTCCGCAGCCGTGAATTCGAGCAGATGGAGATGGAGTTCTTCATCAGCGACGACGACGACTGGGCGAAGTGGCACCGCTACTGGATCGATTGGTGCCGCAACTGGCTGCTGTCGGTCGGGCTGCCCGCCTCGCACATTACCGAGTACAACCACCCCAAAGAGAAACTCGCGTTCTACTCGAAAGGCACGACGGATCTGATGTTCCGCTATCCGTTCGGTGTCCAGGAACTCTGGGGAATCGCCGCCCGTGGATGCTACGACCTCTCCCAACACGCCAAATTCAGCGGACAGTCGTTGGAGTACTTTGACGAAGAGAAGAAGCGCAAATACGTCCCGCATGTTATCGAACCGGCGGTGGGCGTGGACCGAATCGCCCTGGCCATTCTCTGCACCGCGTATCAGGAAGAAACGACCACCGACGAGAAAGGCCAGACCGAGACACGGGTCGTCATGCGGTTTGCGCCGCGAATCGCGCCCGTGAAAGTCGCCGTGTTTCCGCTGCTGCGCAACAAGCCCGTGCTCATCGAGAAAGCGCGAGAAGTTTTCAAACTACTCCAGCCGCATTTCACCACCGAATGGGACGACCGCGGCAACATCGGCAAACGCTATCGGTATCAGGACGAACAGGGCACGCCGTGGTGCGCGACCATCGATTTCGATACCCTGGGCGAGAAGGGCCCCGAGCTAAAGGACACCGTCACCCTCCGCGACCGCGACACGATGAAGCAGGAACGCGTCAGGATCGCCGACCTGGTCCCGCTGATTTCGCAGAAGCTGCGCGGATAACACCGGCCCGGAGGCCAAATCACGATCACGACCACCGGCAACGAAATCCAGAGGAAAGACCATTCCGGTCGACTTGGGGATCGCTCTTGGCATCGTCGTGGATTCTCGGCCAAGGTATCGTGCGAGGGGTGAAGGCCGGCTTCGGAAAGTCGCGCAGCCAAATTCCCGTGAATTTCCGCGCCCGCCAAGCGTTATGGGCGAATTCCCAGCAGTTGCCTGCCTCCATTCCAGCACTTGCGCGCAAGAAGTTCCCTTCGGATTGGGACGGAATGCACGAGCAATCCAACAAGCATTTGGTTGATTTGCGCCTTTGTCGGACTGGAAAATCCCACTTGCCAATATCCTGATCGAAGGCGACAGTTTCGCCCATGGCGGCGGGCGACCTATCGGATGCATTGCTGCAGTTTATTCGGCTGTGCATTCCCAGCTTCGAAGCAGCGGAATTACTGCTGTTCCTCGCGCAGCATGCGGACCGGAGCTGGCGCGCGGAAGAGATCGCCCGCGAGATCAAACCCAATGTCCCGCCCCTGCCGCGGATCAGAGAGTGTCTGGCGCTGTTTCAGGCGCGCGGGCTGGCCACGGAACAATCTGAGAGTTACCAATTCGCGCCCGGTTCTCCTGAGCTGCGCAGCGCCGTGGACGCCCTGGCGCGGGCGTATGAGGAACGCCCGGTAACCTTGATTCGTACGATCAACAGCATCGCCGACCAAAAACTGCAATCCTTCGCGGAAGCCTTCAAATTCAAGAAAGACTAGCCGATGCAAACATTCAAGCTCGTCCTCTACCTGTTGGCCATCCTGACCAGCACCAGCTGCACCGTGCTGCTGTTTCAAGGTTACTACCGCAAACGGGTCCGCTTGCTGTTGTGGAGCGCGTTGTGTTTCGCCGGTCTGACGTTAAATAACGCGTTGGTGTTTGTCGATCTCGTGGTCCTTCCCCAGATCGACTTGCGATTGATTCGATTGCTGGCGGCCCTGGGCGGCATGGCGCTCATGCTGTACGGCTTCATCTGGGACTCTGATTAGAAAGGAAGCGAAAACATGATCTCATTCCTTTCAGGAGCACTCACTGCGGCCTACTTCATCGCCGCCGCATTCTTCTTGCGCTTTTGGAGAAGGACCTACGACCGCTTGTTCCTGCATTTCTGCCTGGCCTTCTGTCTGTTTGCCCTGAACCAGGGCGTCGTTTGCTTCCAAGCCGAACCCGATTCGAGAGCGGGATATGCCTACATTCTGCGGATTCTGGGGTTCGTACTGATCCTGGTGGCCATCGTTGACAAGAACACGTTCAGAAAGCAGTGAAAATAAGGCGTTCGGGCTACTGCGAATCGAAGAATCAGAAGCGAAGAATTCCCTTGCCTACCTCCAGCGAATTGAGCTACCGTTTCCCACTTTCAATTACGGAGCTCGATCATGTCTCGACGTTGTGAAATTTGCGGCAAACGCGATGTGCGCGGGAACACCATCCTGCGGCGCGGTCAGAAGAAGAAAACCGGTGGTATCGGCCAGCACGTAACGGCCGTGACGCCGCGCTTGTTCAAGCCGAACTTGCAGGTGGTCCACGCCGTCGTCAACGGCGTTCACCGCCAGATCAAGGTCTGCACGAAGTGCATCAAGAGCGGCCGGGTTGCCAAGGCCGCCTAGGCGGCGGATGCGCGAACGTCCCTGATCTTCAATTGCACGTTTTCCACGCCGCGGTATTCGTTAATTTCGGGTGCAAAGGCAACGTCGAATTTGCCTTGAGGAAACTCGAAATCCCCCATGCCCCACCAGATGGCTTGCGCGGACGCGTTGCCGTCCGTCACGTTGAACCGCAAATGATTCTTGCCCACCACGCGTGGCGCGCCGCGTAATCGCACGCCCTCGACCGCAAACACCGGGGTGGGATTCTCCGTACCGCACGGCTCGAATCGGGCCAGTTGCCCGAAAAACTCTGCATCAAAGTCGGCCAGTTTGGCCATCGCATCGACGCGCACCCGTTGTGACAAATCATCGTTCTTGAGTTCGGTCGCGGCGAACGCATTCAACTTCCGGCGCAACTCGTCAATCTTGCCGGCCTTGACGCTCAGTCCCGCAGCCATCTCATGTCCGCCAAATCGATCCAGCAACGCGGCGCAGTGCTGTAGAGCGCCCACCACGGAGAATCCGGCCACGCTCCGACACGAGCCCTTCCCCATGCCCGCTTCAATCCCGATGACGATCGTCGGTTTGTAGAATTCCTGCTGGACGCGCGAGGCCACGATACCGATCACGCCGACATGCCAGCCCTCACCGGCCAGCACCATCACCCGGTCCTGCTCCCGCGCGCGCGCCAGGACCATCGCCTCTTCCACGATGCGTTCCTCGATCCGCTGGCGCTCCGCATTATGTTGGTCGAGCAAGCCGGCCATCTCCCTGGCCCGCGCCGCGTCATTGGTGAGCAGCAATTCCAAGGCAGTCATCGCGTCGGACAATCTTCCCGCCGCATTCAATCTCGGGCCGATGCGGAACCCGATGTGGTACGGACTCACCTTGTCCGGCACCTCGGCAATATCCATCAAGGCGCGCAGTCCTATCTTTTGCGTCTGCGGCAGCCGGTCCAGCCCTGCTCTGACCAGGATGCGGTTTTCCCCGATCAACGGCACGACATCGGCCACGGTCCCAACGGCCACCAGGTCGAGATGATCGCGCAGATCGATGCGCTCGGCCAGTTGCCGGTCGCGCTTCAACAGGGCGTGAGCCAGCTTGAACGCGACACCCACACTGGCCAGATAGCCAAGGTCCGCTTTCCCCGTCGCCACGGACTTCGGGTTCACCAGCGCGACGCAATCCGGCAACTCCTTTCCGGGCTCGTGATGATCGAGCACGATTGTATCGACCTTGTGTCTCTTGAGGTCGGCGATCTCGTTGACCGAACCGGTCCCGCAATCCACTGCGATCAGTAATTGCGGCTTGTGCTCCTTCAGGCACCGGGCAATGCCGTCCGCGGTGAGGCCGTAGCCTTCGTCCATGCGGAGCGGGAGGAAATTCGCAACGGTGGCGCCGGCCTGCCGCAGAACGAGCCGCAGCAGCGCGCTCGACGTGACGCCATCCACGTCATAATCACCGTAGATGACAATGCGTTGGTTGCGTTCCATCGCCTGCAGAATGCGGTCCACCGCCGGTGACATCTGCGGCAGATTGAACGGATCACCAAGCTGGCGCAGTTGTGGATTGAGGAACCGTGACGCCGCATCGGCATCGCGAAACCCGCGATTGACGAGGACCTGGGCCAGTGGCAACGCGAGATCCACCTCGCGCGCCAGGGTCTCGGTCAGCGCGGGCTCGGGTTTGGCGATGACCCAGCGCTTCGTCACAAATTACCCTACGCTTTTGCGGGTTGCGGCTTTTTCGCCACGGCCTTGGCTGCTTTCGCCGCCTCCGCGCGGTGGAACCAGAGGACCACGGGGCTGGCGATGTAGATCGAGGAATAGGTCCCCGTCAGCACGCCGACGACGAAACAAAAGGCGAAATCATTCAGCACGCGACCGCCGAACCCGTACAGCGCGACCGAGCACAGGAACACCGTGCCAGCCGTCAGGATCGTCCGCGACAGTGTTTCGTTCACACTGCGGTTGATCAGGTCAAAATAGTTGAGCCGCCCGCCGGTCAGCTTCCGGTTCTCGCGAATCCGGTCGAACACGACAATCGTGTCGTTGATCGAATAGCCAATCAGCGTCAACACCGCGGCGACCACGGGCATGGAGAACGTGCGCTCGGGCCACGGCCAGAGGCAGAACAGCCCGACCGTCATCAGCACGTCGTGAATCAGCGAAATGAGCGCGCCGAGTCCATAGGACAATTCACCAAACCGAAAGGCGATATAGAGCATGATGGCGATCAACGACCAGGCCACCGCCCACAGCGCCTGTTTGAGCAGCTCCTTGCCGACCACGGCCCCGACCTGCTCGTGGCTGAGCGTGTGGAACTGCGCCTGGGGATACGTGGCTTGGAGAAGCTTGACCACTTTGTCCGTGTCACCTTCGGGCAGCCGCAACGAAAGCACCTGGCCGCCGCCGGTCATATCATGCTCGTATTGGATGATCGATTCCCCGAAGCCGTTTTGATCCAACGTATGACGGATGTCCATGGCGTCCACATACTGGGCAAAACCCAGCGTCGCCGTATCGCCGCCCTTGAAATCAATTCCGTACACCTCGCCGGCGCCAACGTCACCGCCGCCACGATGGAAGAACATGACCATGCCCGTAAGGATCAGGGCCCAGGACAACGCAAAGGCGATCTTCCATACACCGAGGAAATTGATGTGCGGCAGGCCGCGGAACACGTGAAGCATCTGAAACGATTTGATCCAGCCCTTCATGACCAACCAATCAAAGATCAGCCGCGTCACGAACACGCCGGAGAACAGGTTGGCCAGCAAACCGATGATCAGGGTGACGCCGAACCCCTTGACCGGGCCGCTGCCCATGGACACCAGGATCACGCCCGTGAGGATCGCGGTGAAGTGCGCGTCGAAAATCACGCGAAACGCGCGGGAGTAGCCGGCGGCCAGGGCGGCGCGCAAGCCTTTGTTGGCGGCCATTTCCTCGCGGATGCGCTCGTAAATCAGCACGTTGGTGTCCACCGCCATGCCGATGGTGAGCACGACGCCGGCGATGCCGGGCAGCGTCAGGGTGAAGCCAAACATCGCCAAGACGCCGACGGTGATGAGGATGTTCATCAGCAGCGCCAAATCCGCCACGAGGCCCGCGGCCTGATAGTACAACCCCATGAAAAGAATCACCGCTCCAGCGCCGATCTCCGCCGCGCGAACGCCGCTGGCAATGGAATCCTTGCCGAGGGTTGGATCAACGCTGCGCGTCTCCATGACGTGCACGGGCGCCTGCAGCGGGTTCTCCAAAACGCTGGCGAGTTGCTGCGCTTCCTCGATTGGGAAACCGCCCGAACGGCTGATTTGGCAACGGCCGCCGCCGATCGCCTCGTTGATGCGCGGCGCCGAATAGAGTTCGCCGTCGAGAACGATGGCCAACTCGCGTCCCACATTGGCCGAGGTGATCCGCTCGAAAATCTTTGCTCCCTCCGCATCGAATTCCATCCCGACCTGGGGCGCGCCCGTCATCGCGTCGTATTGCACGTAGGCGCGTTTGACGTATTTGCCGGTCATCTCGGGGCGGATTTTGACGAAATATATATTGCTAACCTCGCGACCGTTCTCCGTCTCCTTTTCGACCATCTTCTGATATCCCGGCGGGGGCACAAACCGCGGGTCACTGGCTGCCGCCGCGACGAGCTCGGCGTTATCGGCATGAACGAGGCGAAACTCCAGAAACGCCGTCTTCTCGATGCGGCGACGGGCTTCCTCGCGGTCGGCTTCCTTCAACCCGGGCAGTTCCACCAGAATTCGGTCTTCGCCGACGCGCTGCAGAATCGGCTCCGACACGCCCAACTGATCGATGCGTTTGCGCAGGATCTCGATCGCCTGACTGACCGCCGTGGCGCGCCCGGCCGGGTCGATTCCCGACACATCCATCTTCAGCAGGAACGACGTGCCGCCCTTCAGATCGAGCCCCAGTTTGATTCCGTAGGTGTAAACTGACCATGCGGCGATCACCAGGACAGCGGCGACCAGCGTGGTTTTCCAGGTAAATTGTTTGTTCATAAGGCGTTGATTACTTTGAGGATGGCGTGGCGGTCTCGAGTTCCGCGGACTTTTGGACGACCGAGGAGATCGCGCTCTTGAGGACTTCGACTTTGACGTTGTCGGCGATTTTCACCATCAGGGTTTTTTCTTTTACATTCGAGACGATTCCGAAAATGCCGCTGTTCATCAAGACTTTGTCACCCGTCTTGACGTTTTTGATCAGGTTCTCCTGCTCCTTGCGTTGTTTCTGTTGCGGGCGAATCAGCAGGAAATAGAACATCACGCCCAGGATTCCGAACGTGACGATCATCTGCAGCATGGCCGCCTTGGGGTCCTGCTCCTGGCCCGACGGCGGTCCGAACATCGCCAATAATTCAAACACTCTCATCGACTCCGATTCCTTCCGTGTATGCGGCTGTAAACTCCCGTCGAAATTCCTCAAATACTCCCGCGGCAATCGCTTCCCGCGCGCGGCGCAGCGTGCTCAGATACAAGTGCAGGTTGTGCCACGTCATCAGGCGCAATCCGAGAATCTCGTTCGTCTTGCACAAATGACGGACGTACGCGCGCGTGAATCGCCGGCACGCGTAGCAGTCGCATCCTTGCTCGAACGGCCCAAAATCGTCGCGGTACCGCGCGTTCTTGATGTCGTACGTGCCGCGCGCGGTAAAGATCGTCCCGTTGCGCGCGACGCGCGTCGGCAGCACACAATCGAACATATCGACGCCGCGCGCAACCATGTCGAGGATTTGCGGCGGCGTACCGACGCCCATCAAATAGCGGGGCTTGTCCGGCGGGAGAAACGGCACGGCCATTTCGACCTGACGGAACATTTCCGGCGGTGGTTCGCCGACGCTGACGCCGCCGATGGCGTAACCGTCGAAGCCAAGCGCCACGAGTTTGCGCGCGCTACGTTCCCGCAAATCGGGATATACGCTTCCCTGCACAATTCCAAAGAGCAACTGGCCGTCGGCTAACTTCTGCTCCCGACAGCGGGCCGCCCACTCTAAGGTTAGCTCCAGACTACTGCAAGCGTATTCTCGGTCGCAGGGCCAGTGCGGGCATTCATCAAACGCCATCACAACATCGCTTCCCAGAGCCACTTGCGCCGAGATCGACTCGCTCGGCCCGAGAAACAAGGTCGCGCCATCCACGTGCGATTGGAACTCGACGCCTGCTCGGGAGATTTTGCGGAGCTTGCCGAGGGAAAAGACCTGATAACCGCCGCTGTCGGTCAGGATCGGCCCGTCCCAGCCCATGAACTTGTGGAGGCCGCCCGCCCGGGCGATGAGTTCGGTGCCGGGGCGGATCACCAGATGATAGGTATTTCCAAGGATGATTTGCGCTTTCAACTCGCGCAACTCGTCCGGGGTCATGCACTTGACGGTGGCCTGCGTGCCCACGGGCATGAAGATCGGGGTTTCGACGACGCCGTGCGCGGTGTGCAGCCGGCCAAGACGGGCGGAGGATTTTGGATCGCGGGCGAGGATGTCGAACGGGCCGGTCATGGTTGTTTCTTCAATTCGCGTTCATACGTCTCGCGGTCGTCGATATCAATCAACACGCCCTCGTCGTCGACCACGAGACGCGCGATGTCGTCGGTGTGTTTGGCGTAGAAATGTTTGAGGGTCATCGACTCGTCCATCGCGAGGATTTCCTTTGCGTACTCGGCCCGCAACAATGGCGGATGGCCTTGTCGCCCGTTGAACGACGGAATGAGAATCTTGCGATGGTCCTTGTCGAATTTCTCGATTAGCGTTTCGACGGTTTGGCGCTTTAATCGGGGCTGATCGCAGACGGCGATCATGAACATCTTCATGCCTTTTGGCAGATCACGGAGCCCGGCCTGCATCGATGTGAACATGCCCAGTGGATAGCGGTCATTCTTCACAATCCTGCACGACGTGTGAGCGATCGTTGCGGCGATGTCATCAGCCTTGTGACCGAGGACGACGCGGATTTCGTCCACACGACGTGAACGGAAAGCGTCGATCACGCATTCGAGCATGGTTTTGCCGGCGAACGGGAGGAGTTGCTTGGGCTGGCCCATTCGCCGGGATTCGCCCGCGGCGAGAATGATCGCGACATTCATTCGGCAGAGCGCTGCTCCGCTGTACTGGAAGATCCTTCGCTGCGCTCAGGATGACGACCTTCGGTAGTCAACTTGTCGGCGACTTGATTCGTGACGGAGAGCGACACGTAATTTTGCGCGCCGCGTCGGACCGCGATGAGCTCGGAGACAACGCTGACGGCAATTTCCTCGACCGTCAACGAGTGGATGGAAAGTCCCATCGGCGTGCGGACACGGCGGAAATCATCGGCGCTGGCGACGCCCTCGTTGATGAAACCTTCCATGACCGTGCGGACTTTGCGTTTGCTGCCGATCATGCCGATGTAGCCCGCCTTGCTATGGATGACCTCCTTGAGGATGACCGCGTCGTGACGATGGCCGCGCGTGACGATGCAGATGTATGTGTCCGCATCGAATGGGAAATCCTTCATCACCTTCGCGGGGTCATCGACGATGATTTTCGCGGCGTCGGGGAACCGTTCTTTATTCGCGAACGACGCGCGGTCGTCGATCGCCACCACTTCGAATCCGCTCCACGCAGCAAGTTTGCCGACGGCGCAGCCGACATGTCCCCCGCCGCAGATGACGAGGACGGGTTTGGGGAGAATGGGCTCGAGGTAAACGGAAAGGGACAATGGATGATGAGCCATGGACAGAGGCTCGGGCTCGGGGTCGGCCAGCAAATTGCCGCACATACTGGACAGGTCGGAGAGCAAGTTGTCGGGCAAATCGTCGGAGACGACAAGCTTCTCACCGGCAAACAAGGAGCGTTTGCCGGCGTGTTCGCCGCTGGTGATCGTCGCGAGGACGCGCCGCTCGCGGAGTCGCGGCGTATCGAGCACCGCTGGCCAGACGTTGCTGGTCGGCGGGTTAGGCTGGACGAAGGTTTGGACGGAGCCGCCGCAAATCAGACCGTCGTCCCAACCGAAGTCATCATCGAGCACGGCCTTGAACGTGAACGACTCGCCGGTTTCGAGCGCGCGAAGAGCTTTCTGGCGTGTCTCGGCTTCAAGACAACCGCCGCCGAGCGTGCCGATCACGCGTCCATCGGGCAGGAAAATGGCCTTCGCGCCGCACTTTTGCGGGGTCGAGCCTTTCGTTTCGACCAGCACCGCGAACGCGAGCGGTTCCTTGCGTTCCAGAAGGCCAGCCAGCTCCTCATAAATCGGGTCCACAGACCTAGGCTAACGGCAGATGACGAGTGAATCAAGTCCCGGGACGCCGTCCCCACAACCACAAGGCAATCAGCACAAACAGCATCGCTTGAATAGCACACCACTGAAAGCACGCCACTCGCGACTTGCGTTCTCGTGATGCAACTCCAACGGCGGCATCCAAGAACAACACACCTAGAGAAATTCCCAGAACTACTGATTCTCGCATAATATAGTGACATTTCTTGGCGGGTGTGATAGTGTTGGCGGCATGGGGAATACAAGAGGCGTCAGACGGGACTTCAAGGAACTGGAGCGGCGGCGACTTCAGGCCGCCAAACTATTCGATCGCGG
>DATJWQ010000060.1:0-12460 GCA_035501175.1 Verrucomicrobiia bacterium
CAATTCGTTCCGCGAATATACGCCCGAGCGCTGGAGAAGTGCGGCGATCTCATCGGGGCATACGACGAGTGGAAACACTTGTGGTTTCTGGATCGCTCCAAGCACGAGCAGGCGTGGAGCATCATCGAGCGTGAGATTCGCCGTTTGGAGGACGAGCTTCAAATTCCCAACGACCAGCGTGTATTCCCGTTACCGAAATCCTGACCATCATGCCCGCACCCGCCATACGCTACGCCATCATCAGTGACATCCACGGGAACATCGAAGGACTCGAGGCGGTGCTGAAGGATTCCCGGGATCACAAGTGCACCCACTATGTCTGCCTAGGTGACATTGTGGGGTATGGGCCCAATCCCAAGGAATGTCTCGACACCATCCGCCGTTTGGAATGTCCGGTGATCATGGGGAACCATGACGAGTATTGCGGCTCGGACATCGAACTCACGGGGTTCAATCCGATGGCCGCCGAGGCCATCCGCTGGACCCGCACCCAATTGAGCGCCGACGAGAAGACGTGGCTGCGGGACCTCAAGTACGTGCGGCACGTCGAATCGTTTACGATTGTCCATGCAACGCTCGATCTGCCCGAAAAATGGGCGTACGTGTTTGATCGATTGGCGGCGCAGGCCAGCTTCAACTATCAGCATACGCCGGTGTGTTTCAACGGCCATACGCATGTTCCCGTGGCATTTGTGCGCGGGCCCAACGGTTTGCAGGGCGGTTTGTATTCGAAGATCAAGATCGAGGTGGGCCGCAAGTATTTCATCAATGTGGGCTCGGTTGGCCAGCCGCGCGACCGCAACCCCAAGTCCGCCTATGTCATTTTCGACCTGATGACCAACCTGATTGAGTTGCGCCGCGTTGACTATCCGATCGGTGTGACCCAGAAAAAGATTCGCGCGGCCGGCCTGCCCGAGTCGCTGGCCGAGCGGTTGGCTCATGGCCGCTAGGCGGGAGTTTTCGTAGGGGCGGTCACCTCGTTCGCGACACCGAGGCATGGTGACAAAGATCCTGATTATCAAACCCAGTTCGCTCGGGGACGTCGTCCATGCCCTGCCAACGGTCAACCTGATCCGTCGGAAATATCCCGAAGCCCGCATTTCATGGCTCATCAATGACACGTTGACGTCTCTGCTGAAGCGAAGCCCGATCATCGATGAACTCATTCCGTTCGAACGCCGGCGCCTGGGGGGGGTGCGACAGCTTCCGCGAATGAGAAAATTCCTCCGCATGCTGCGCGACAAGCGATTCGACATCGTGGTGGATTTGCAGGGCCTGCTGCGCAGCGGCATCATCACATGGGCAACGCACGCGCCGCGTCGCATCGGGCTGAGCGACGCCCGCGAGGGCGCTCGGTTCTTCTTCAACGAAATCGCGCTGGTCCGGCCGGTTCACGCCGTCGACCGTTGTCTGTCGGCGGCGCGCCACCTTGGATGCGGCTCCGAGCCCATCGAGTTTCCCCTGGGAGTTTCTCCGTCGATCGCGACAGAAGGCCTGATCGCCGTAAACGCTTCGGCGCGTTGGACGACGAAACTGTGGGGGGACGACAAATTTGCCGAGTTGGTCCGTCGGCTCCCCGCGGAGCGCGTCGTGCTGACGGGTTCGGCCGCCGAGCGGGAGCGGATCGAAGCGATTGCCCAGGGACGCCGAAACGTGGCGGGCGAGACGGATTTGTTTCAATTGGCGGAATTGTACCGTCGTTGCGCGGTCGTGATCACCAACGATAGCGGCCCGATGCATTTGGCGGCGGCGGTGGGCACTCCCGTTGTGGCGATCTTCGGCCCCACCGATCCGGCACTTACCGGACCTTATGGCCGGCGTCACGTGGTCGTGCGCGCAGGCGTCGCTTGTTCGCCCTGCTTCAAGGACCACTGCAAGAACCGGGTTGACATGGAGTGCATGAAGACCGTCACGGTTGACCAGGTTCTGCGGGCCGTCGAAGGTTTTCTTGTCTGACGCGCGCCTTTGTCGTAGCTTCGGATTTCGTATGCACTGGCAACTCTCGTGCCCCTCTCGCCTGGCGACGACCGCGATTCTCGCAGGGCTCATCTCACTCATGACCGGTGGTGGCGCAGCGTTTTCGCAGACGCCTTCCGCGACCGGGAAGCCCGTGTCGGACGCGGGAAGCCTGGCGGTTGCGTCGTCGCGCGGGAGCGGCATGACCGAGGCGCGGTTGGAACAATTGCTCTCGCAGATGACACTGCAGGAGAAGATTGGGCAACTGTCCCAAGGCCAGGCTTTTCGGACGAATACGGAGGAGCTTGTCCGCCAGGGCAGCATCGGTTCGGTGATTGCCGGGCGGCGCCCGATGAACGATACGCTTCAGCGCGTCGCCATCCAACAATCCCGTCTCGGAATTCCGTTGTTGGTGGCGTACGACGTCATCCACGGTTATCGAACGATCTTCCCGATCCCGCTCGGTCAGGCTGCCGCGTGGAATCCACAACTGACGGAACAGGCCGCCGTCATCGCCGCACGGGAAGCGGCGTCGCAGTGGATTCGGTGGACGTATGCGCCGATGGTCGACATCGCCCGTGATCCGCGTTGGGGCCGGATCGCCGAAGGAGCGGGTGAGGACCCGTACCTGGATAGTGTTCTTGGAGCCGCCATGGTGCGCGGGTTTCAGGGAAAGGATTTGAGTGATCCCGAGCATGTGGCCGCCTGTGCCAAGCATTTTGCCGCATACGGCGCCGCGGAGGGCGGTCGCGACTACAACACCGTCGACATCTCGGAGCGCACGTTGCGCGATGTTTATTTGCCACCGTTCCACGCGTGCGTGAACGCGCATGTGGCGACCTTGATGAGCGCGTTTGCGGATGTTAATGGCATCCCGGCGACAGCCAATGCATTCCTATTGCGCGACGTGCTGCGCCGCGAGTGGGGATTCGACGGCTTTGTGATCAGCGACGCCAACGCGATACACGAACTGGTCGCCCACGGCCTCGTTGAGAACGACAAAGACGCCTCCCAGGCGGCGTTCCTGGCCGGGGTGGACGTGGAGATGTTCACGGCCTGCTATCGGAGCAATCTTGAATCGCTTGTTACCGAGGGCAAGATACCCAGGCAAGCGATTGATGATTCCGTGCGTCGCGTTCTGCGCCTGAAGTGGCAGCTCGGATTGTTCGACAAGCCGTTTGCCCGGCCAAATCCCGATGAAGTTCTCTTGCGCAAGGATCATCTGGAGACCGCCCGGGAATTCGCGCGCGAAAGCATCGTCCTGCTGAAGAATGACAATCGCGCGCTTCCGCTCTGGAAAGAAATGCCGTCCGTCGCCGTTATCGGGCCGTTGGCCGATGATCCGCACGATCAACTGGGGACGTGGCGGGGGATGGGTGAGGATAAGGATTGCCGGACACCGCTCCAAGCCATTCGCGAGGCGGTTGGCAAGACGACCAAGGTGAACTACGCACCCGGGCTGGAAAGTTGCTCGAGCACGAACACCGGCGGATTCGAAGACGCGGTGCGCGCCGCCAGGGAATCGACCGATGCCGTTGTGTTTGTCGGCGAACCAGCCGGGCAATCCGGCGAGGCGTCGAGTCGGGCCTACCTCAATCTGCCCGGGGCGCAACTGGATCTGATCCGGGCAATCCGCGCCACGGGCACGCCAATGATTGTCGTGCTGATGGCGGGTCGTCCGCTGGAAATCGGGGATGTGCTGGACGCGGCATCCGGCGTGTTGATGGCCTGGCATCCGGGGACGATGGGTGGCCCGGCGATTGCGGACGTCCTGTTTGGCGATGATTCCCCGTCGGGGAAACTGCCGATCTCGTGGCCCCGCACGGTTGGCCAGATTCCGATCTACTACAACCATATGAGCACGGGTCGACCGTGGCTGGACGCATTCAAGGCGCCGGGGCCCGGCCGGCCCGGTGGCTACATCACCGGCTACTTTGATTTGCCGCAAACACCGCAGTTCCCGTTCGGCTACGGCCTCAGTTACACGCAATTCGAATACAGCAATCTTCGTGTCGATCCGCCGCACATCAAGGTCGGCGAATCGGTTCACGTGACCGCGCGCATCCGCAATCTCGGCGAGCGTCCGGCCGATGAAATTGCGCAGCTCTACATTCGCGACATGGTGGCCGACGTTCCACGACCCGTGCGCGAGCTGAAGGGATTCCAGCGCGTGACCGTACAACCGGGCCAGAGCAAGGATCTGGAATTTACCCTGTCCACGGATGCGCTCGCCTTTCACAATCGCGAGATGAAACTGGTTACGGAGCCGGGCCGCTACCGGGTATGGGTCAGCGGCGATTCTGCCAGTGGGCAACCGGTGGAGTTTGAAGTTGAATAGCACTGCGGCTGCAGGCGGGGAGGCCGGACCGTGGCGGATGGCCGGCGCCACGAGCAAGTTGAGATCAGCGGTGCGAGAGGTTCGGTTGGATTGGTTTGCGGTGGGATTGGCTTGTCTATGTGTGGCTCTGCGGTGGTGGCTGGTGGCGATGGGCGGCCAGGACTGGTTTCCGGATGAGAAGCGGTTTTGGTGGTCCGGCGTCGTCGTGTATCGGCTCAGTCACGGGGCGTGGAGACAAGCTCTCGAACCGATCCTGAAATGGAATCAGCACCCGGGGTTCACCTGCCTGGGGTGTCTGCCAGTATCGTTGTATTCGGTGTGGGCCGGATGGCACGCGGCGTACTACGACATTCCATTTGAGGACACCGTACGCTTCAGCGCCGCGTTCCTGTCGCTGGCCTCGGTTGTTTCCATCGTCCTGGTTCGATCGATTGTACTGCGGGCCGGTGGCAGTCTTGTGGAGGCACGGCTGACGATGGCGCTGATGGCGGGATCGAGCACGATGTTCTACTACGCGCGGCATGTATTGCCGTACGACGCGTCTCTCGCGTTGGCGCTGGCAAGTCTGGCGGTCGGGATGCAGCGGGGCGGGTCCGGACGGTTGGTGATGAGTGGATGGTTGATCGGCGCGGCATTCATGACCTATTACGGATACTGGGCCATCGCGGTGGTGGTCTCCGTAGCCGTCCTGACATGGAAGGCGAGGACGACTGGGGAGGCTGCGGGTCGGTGCGGGTGGTTTGCCATGGGCGCTCTATCGTGGCTTGGTGTATTCGCGGCCGGTCGCTTCGTGATTCTTGGAGGATCGTTCTTGCAGGGAATGACTTCGTTCGCGGGAACGGTGACGAAAGGTGTTTTCGAGGAAGGTTGGACGCTGCCATGGGCCTACCTGTGGCACGCGGAGCATGGGTTGTTGATTTACTGGTTGGTGGCGATCGTGGCAAGTATCGTGGCTGTGGCGAGAAGGCGACAAGTTGCCGGTCACGCCGTCATGTGGGTCTCGATGGCGGCTGCCGTGTATGTGTTGCTGGTCGTTAGCAGCGTGGTCTTGCACCAGTTCGTCGTGTACGGACGCACGGCTCGGCAGTTGGTGCCATTTTTGTGCATGGTTGGCGGCAGCGGGGGCGCGCGTTTGTGGGAAGTAACGCCGGCGAGTATGAGACGGCGGCTTCTGCAGTGTGGGGTGGTTGCATTATTGATTCAATCGGTCTGGAATATCCGGGTGCCGTTGCAGCAGTGGTTCCCGATCGAGGTGAAGGGCATCGTGGCGCGGGACTATGGTGCATTCTCCGAAGCTCTTACGATTAACGGCCCGAAGAGCGAAGATGGGAAACTCTCGCCAACAACGGACAGTGGTTCCAGTCGGTACGTACTTGTGAATGCGGAGTATCTCGCCCCGGTTCTTGGTCCGAAAGCGCCGCCCGAAGGCCATGTGCTGATGCGGTTCGCACATCCGACCCAGTTTCTTCCGTATCAGTATGAGGAATTCACTCCGCGCGAGAGAGAAATTCTGCGCGAGACGGATATCTCAATCCGCCTAATTGATACGAGCGCCCAACCCGAGCTTGCGAATCCGCATGGAATTCCCTAGGGTGGTGCGTCGATGATCGAATTGGAACAACAACTTCAGTCTGTCCGCGCCGAGGCCGAGGGAGCCGTCGCGGCCTGCGCCGATCTTCCGTCCCTCGACCAGCTCAAGGCCAGATTTCTGGGCAGGAGCGGAGTCGTGCCCGCCGCCCTCGAGCAATTGGGCAAGCTGCCGAAGGAAGACAAGCCGCGCGTCGGCAAACTGGCCAACGAGGTCAAGAATGCGATCGCGGCCGCTATTGAGGCCAAGCGGGGAGAATTGGAGGCCAAAGCCGCGTCGTCAGGGCCGGCGATTGACGTGACGTTGCCGGGTCGACGTCAACATCTCGGCCACCTCCATCCTCTGACTCAGGTTTTCGAGCGGACGGTCGGAATTTTTCGTCGGATGGGCTTCGCAGTCGAGGATGGGCCCGAGATTGAGGACGAATGGCATTGTTTTGATGCGCTGAACACACCGGCGAACCATCCGGCGCGCGACATGCAAGACACGCTCTACATTGATGGCAAAGCCCTGCCGGCGGATCCGAAGTACGGACGGTGGCTGCTCCGCACGCACACATCGCCCGTGCAAGTCCGGACCATGTTGAAACAGAAACCGCCGATTCGCATTGTCGCGCCGGGTCGCGTCTTTCGTCGCGACGAACTCGATGCTACTCACAGTCCGACGTTTCATCAAATCGAAGGGTTGTACGTGGACAAGAACGTGACGGTTGCCGACCTCAAGGGCACGGTGGAGTTTTTCTTCAAGCAACTGCTGTCGCCCGAGACGAACGTACGGTTCCGCCCGCATTTCTTCCCCTACACGGAGCCGAGCTTCGAGATCGACCTGAGCACGCCGCACTTTCGTGCCCGGGGCAAGGAATGGATTGAGATTGCGGGATGTGGAATGGTCGATCCGAATGTGTTCAAAGCCGTGGGATATCCGGACGATGAGTACACGGGCTGGGCATTCGGCTTCGGCATCGAACGCATCGCGATGGTCATGTGGTCCATCAATGACATCCGCCTGTTCACGGAGAACGACGTGAGGTTCCTGGAGCAGTTTTAGGCCGAGACGGCGTCGAATAACAAGTGAAACACGCTACCGAGTGGCCGCTGCCGCGACACCACGTTTCGCTGAGCCGAAGTTGGCCACCTAAAAGCTAGACGCTTCGGCTTGGACTCGCTAGAGTTTGGATGCTCCTATGAGATTTACCTACAAGTGGTTGAGGGAATACATCGATTTCGATTGGTCACCGCCTGAATTGGCTGACAAGCTGACGTTCGCCGGTATCGAAGTGGAGGACGTGGTGACGACGGGCGGCGGCGTGCTTCAGCAGGTGGTGGTTTGTCAGGTTCTTTCGAGCGAGAAGCATCCCAATGCCGACAAGCTTTCGGTCTGCCGGGTCAATGACGGCAAAAGTGAACGTCAAATTGTTTGCGGAGCCAAGAACTACAAGGTTGGCGATAAAGTTCCCCTGGCGCTTCCGGGCACGACCATGCCGAACGGAATGACGATCAAGGAGGCAAAGCTACGTGGCGTTGAATCCCAGGGAATGATGTGCTCGGCGGACGAATTGGGCCTGCCAAAGGGTGAAGATGGTCTGCTGATTGTGCCGACGGAAACGCAAATCGGAATCACGTTGAGTGATGCGCTTGGCGGGACCGATACCGTGTTCGATATTGAAGTCACCCCCAATCGTCCCGACTGGCTCAGCGTAATTGGGATCGCCCGTGAGATCTCCGCGCTGACCGGAAACCCGTTGAAGGTTCCCAAGGTCACTGTTCAAGAGTCAGGGGAGACAATCTCGCAGTGCACTTCCGTCACGGTTGATGCGTCGGACTTCTGTCCGCGATACACCGCGCGCTTGGTTCGAGGCGTGAAGATCGGTCCGAGCCCGTCCTGGCTCAAACAGCTTTTGGAGAAGGTCGGCTTACGGTCGGTTAATAACGTGGTCGATGTGACCAACTACGTGATGCTCGAGTGCGGCCAGCCGTTGCATGCCTTCGATTACAACCGGCTGGCGGAGCACCGCGTCGTGGTGCGCCGGGCAACCAGAGGCGAGAAGTTCCTGGCGATTGATGGGAGCGCCCACGAGTTGACGAACGACATGCTGGTAATTGCTGATGCAACTCGCGCCGTGGCGCTGGCGGGCATCATGGGCGGCAAGGACAGTGAGATCAGCGACGCCACGACAGACGTTCTTCTGGAAAGCGCGTGGTTCCTGCCCGCGAATGTCCGCAAGACCTCGAAACAATTGGGGCTGTCGAGCGATTCGAGTTATCGATTCGAACGCGGCGCCGACATAAGCGGAGTGATTTGGGCGAGCAATCGTGCCGCGCAGTTGATCCAGCAACTGGCTGGCGGACATGTGGCGGCCGGAATCATTGATACCCTCGCAAAACCGATTGAGAAACGGCGGGTGCGATGCCGCTACGCGCAGGTCAACCGCTTGCTTGGCATTGAGGTCGCGCCGGAGACAATCCAGAAGATATTCACGGGGCTATCATTGCCAGTCGTGTCGTCGGATGCCCGACTGTGCGAAGTCGAAATCCCGACGTTTCGCGTCGACCTGGACCGAGAGGCCGACTTGATCGAGGAAGTCTGCCGGATTTATGGCGTGGAGAAGATTCCAGCCACGATGCAGCCGTCGACCCCGGCGGTGTCGGAGTTTGACGCGAAATGGGATTCGATGGCGGACGTGAGGCGCGTGCTAACGTCGCTCGGATTCCATGAGGCGCAGAACCAGACGCTGGTAGCCAGCGGCGAATTGAAGCTGCAAAACCCGCTGAGTGCCGACCAACAGGCGCTTCGCCAATCACTCGTTCCTGGTTTGGTGGCAAACTTGCGCATCAATGTCTCGCGGCATCAATTCGATGTGAAGCTCTTTGAGATAGGCCGGGTTTTTGGCGCCGATGGGAGAGAATCATTGCATTTGGCGCTCGCGGTCACGGGGCGTCGACAGCCAGACTCATGGGAGTCGGCGCTGCGACAGGCGAAGTTGGACTATTACGACGTGAAAGGTGCCCTGGAGGAGCTTGGCACGGTAATGGGCGCTGAGTTGGATACCGCCATGGTGCGCCAAGTCTCGACGGCGCAGGCGAAGCAGTCGGATCTGCGAGACGCAGCTTATGTTGCGGAGATGGAACTCGGCGCACTACTGGCCGCAGCGAAGCGCGAGAAAGTGTTCCGCGAGCTTCCCAAGTTTCCTGCGGTCGTGCGTGACATGGCCCTGGTGGTGGATGAAGCCCAAACGCACGGCGAGATCGTCGCAGCGATTGAAAACGCTCGAAATAAAACCTTGGAACGGGTCGAACTTTTTGATATTTATCGAGGCGGCTCGATAGCGACGGGAAAGAAGTCAATGGCGTATTCGTTGACGTTCCGCGCAGCGGACAGGACGTTGACCGACGCGGAAGTCAATGGCGCGCATGAACAGTTGAAGCGGTCGTTAGTGCGGACGTTGAAGTGTGAGATTCGCGAGAGTTGATGCGCATGTGCGGGGTTATTGAGCGGTGACCATGAAAACAAGTGGAATATTCTTGAAGTCGACGCGACAACGGGTTACAAGGGGATGGAGCAGGCGATTGTGGTCGCCGGTGTTCTTTGCCAGAGCAGATTTTCGAAATACCCTGCCATGTTCGTGAAAAACGAAGATTCTTTGAGCCAACACCGTCTGTGACGGAGCTCGGAGTTCGGCGGTGGACTGCGTGCCTAGACAGGAAGCAGGAACCCGCAGACAGAGCACCCTAGTTATCGAGGGGTTCAAAGATGTCGTTGAAACGGCATTACGGTGGGGTATTTCGTTTTTACCCCGCCACGCGAGGCGATTCACCTCGCGTCGATCAACACTCCTGATCTCAGCAGGCTCGCGAAACACAGGCCGGCTCCAGCACGAGCGTCAGAGCCAAACGAGTGGCCGTGACGGACAACCTATTTTCCAATCAGTCTCCGAAAGACACCGCATCGGCGGAAACCAGCGGCGTGTTGGCTCCCGCTCCTCTGGCCACGCGAATGCGCCCGCGCACGCTGGATGACTTCGTCGGCCAACGCCACATTCTCGGACAAGGCAAGCTCCTGTGGCGCGCGATCCAGGCGGACCGGATCAGTTCGATTATTCTGTACGGCCCCCCGGGCACGGGCAAGACATCCCTGGCCCAGGTCATCGCCAATGCGACCAAGAGCAAGTTCGAACGTCTCAGCGGCGTGGAGTCGAACGTCGCGGATATTCGCCGCGTGATCGCGACGGCGGCCAACCGTCTTGCCAATACCGGCCAGCGAACGATTCTATTCATCGACGAAATTCACCGCTTCAACAAAGCGCAGCAGGACGTACTCTTGCCGGATGTCGAGAATGGAACCGTTCGCCTGATCGGCGCGACGACACATAATCCGATGTTCTATGTGAATTCGCCTCTGGTATCGCGCTCGCAGATTTTTCAGCTTAAGCCGCTCACGCCTGCCGACATCAAGGACCTGTTGAAGCGAGCATTGGCCGACAAGGAACGCGGTCTCGGAAGTCAAAAGGTCGAGGTCGACCCAAAAGCGCTGGATTTTCTGGCGACTGCTTGCGACGGCGACGCGCGCAAGGCGCTCAATTCCCTCGAGATTGGCGTGCTCACGACGTCCTCCGGCCACATCACAAAAGAAGTCGCCGAAGAATCCATCCAGAAGAAGGCCGTGGTCTACGATGCGGGCGAGGACGAGCATTACGATACGATTTCGGCGTTCATCAAATCCATGCGGGGCAGCGATCCCGATGCAGCGTTGTACTGGTTGGCAAAGATGGTCATCGCCGGGGAAGATCCCCGGTTCATCGCGCGGCGCATTGTGATTCTGGCGGCCGAAGACATCGGTCTGGCGGACCCGCAGGCTCTGGTCTTGTCCGTGGCGGCGCATCACGCCGTGGAATTCATCGGCTGGCCCGAAGGTGAATTGCCGCTGGCGGAAGCGACGGTATACTGCGCGACCGCGCCCAAATCGAACGCGAGCGCGAAGGGGATCTGGAGCGCCAAGGCCGACGTAGAACAGGGACGAACGCTGGAAGTGCCTCAACATCTCAAGGACACCCACTACAAAGGATCCGCCCGACTCGGTCATGGGGAAGGGTACAAATACGCCCACGATTTTGAAGGGCATATCGTCGAACAAGATTACCTCCCCGAACATCGCAAATATTACGAGCCGGGCGACCAGGGCTTTGAACTCAAGGTCCGCGAGCGAATGGAGAAATGGAAAGCGCTGCTCAACAAAAAGTGACTCTTCGCGAGCAAATGCGCGCGCACCTGGCCGCACACGACGCCGGGGAGGCCCGGGCGAAGAGCGCGGCCATCTGGGAGCGGTTATCCATCCTGCGTGAATTCTCCGGCGCGAAATGCCTATTGAGCTATGTGTCCGCGAAGGATGAGGTGGAGACGCACGGGCTGATCCGGCAGTTGCTGGCCATGGGCCGGCGCGTTTGCGTGCCATACTGTGATGCGGCGACGCAAGGATATCTCGCTTCCGAAGTACGTGATTTTGATGCAGACATGACAACTGGGAGATTTGGAATCCCAGAACCCAGACCCGAGGCGATTCGACCGGCAGCGCTCGACCAGATCGACGTTGTGCTGGTGCCCGGTCTGGCGTTCGACGAAACAGGAAATCGATTGGGCCGGGGGCTCGGTCATTTTGACCGGTTGCTACAGCAAACCAGCGGCGTGAGAATCGCCCTGGCTTTCGATTTCCAACTACTGGAAGAAGTCCCGACGGAAGCGCACGACGCCCGCATGGGCTTCATTGTGACGGAAACAAGAATGGTGAACCTCAAGGGTAACCGAAAATGACCTCGATCATCATCATATTCGGTCTCATCGCCCTGGTCATCGTTGGCATTGCACTGGGCTGGTTCTTAAGCCAGAACAAGGTGAAAGCCGACACGAAAGCGGCCGGTGGGATCATTGAGACCGCGCGAAAGGAAGCGGAGGAAACGCTTCGCGGAGCGCGGATGAAAGCGCAGGAAGAGACATTCCAGACTCGGGAGCAGTTCGAAAAGGAAAACAAGGAACGTCGCCAAGAGCTGTTGGAGATGGAGAAGCGCGTCATGCAGCGCGAGTCCAATCTGGACCGCAAAGCGGATTTGCTGGATCGAAAGACAGACGACGTAACGCGAAAAGAAACGGTGATTGTCGAACGCGAAAAGGAGTTGCACAAGATTCAGACCGAGATCGATGAACTGAAGAAATTGACGCAGCGCGAGCTCGAGCGGGTTGCCGGTCTGAGCGCGGAGGAAGCACGGAAACGGTTGTTGCTCCAACTGCAGGAAGACGTTCGCGGCGAGGCGGCGGCAATGACCCGACGGATCATCGAGGAAGCCCGGCAAGAAGGGGATCGCGAAGCCAGGCGGACCATCACGATTGCCATTGAGCGGTGCGCCTCGAACTACGTGCAGACCGCGACAAACTGCACGATCTCGCTGCCGAGCGAGGAGATGAAGGGCCGGATCATCGGGCGCGAGGGACGCAACATTCGCGCCTTCGAGGCGGCCACGGGAATCAACGTGCTCATCGACGACACACCGCAGGCGGTGGTGCTGAGCGGGTTCGATCCGGTGCGGCGCG
>DATJWQ010000061.1:0-47269 GCA_035501175.1 Verrucomicrobiia bacterium
TGCGGCTCAATGGTGATGGCCAAGTCATGGAACTGACTTACGGAGAACTTTCCTCGGCCGGAACAGTCCGCCCCAAGAACGAGGATTTCGTCGGCTTCTGGGAACCCGAGTCCATCGACGAGAAACGCGCCCGTGGCGCGATCGCTGTCCTCGCCGACGGCGTGGGCGGACAGGGGCGCGGCGACGTGGCGAGCCGGCTGGCCGTCGAGGAATGCATCAAGGTGTTTCGCGAAGCGAAGGGCGATATGTCGCCGCAACAACTCCTCACCCAGGCGTTCAATGCCGCCAATCTCGCTGTGTTCAACAAAAGCACTGAGACCCCATCGGACAAACGTATGGCCACCACCCTGGCCGTCGCCATCTTCCGCAACGATCACGTCACCGTCGGTAACGTGGGCGATACGCGCGTCTATCTCACCCGCAAAGCCGAGATCAAACAGATTTCCACCGATCATTCGTACGTCGCGATGCAACGCAAATTCGGCCTGATCAGCGAACAGGACGCCAAGAAAAGCGAGAACCGGTTCATCCTCACCCGCAGCGTCGGCCAGGAACCCGTCATCCGCGTCGACATCGAGGACATCGCCGTCCAGAAGGGCGATCGCATCGTGTTGTGCTCCGACGGCCTGCACGGCGTCGTGGCCGACGGCGAGATTTGCGAGATCGTCGGACGATTCGCGCCTGCTGCCGCCTGCCGTCAGCTCGTCGCGCTCGCCGAACAACGTGGCACCGACGACAATGTCTCTGCCCAGGTCGTCCAGATCGAGGAAATCGAGGCCGTCGGCTATTACCGCGGCGTGCCGATGTTCCACAAGCCGGCCGAAAAAACCGAGACCGGCGAGGTCGAGGCCGGCCAGCTTCTCGACGACCGCTTTTTCATTCACGAGGTGATCAGCCGGAGCGGCATGGCCACGATCTTTCGGGCCACCGACCGCCAGACCAAGCAAATGGTGGCCATTAAAGTGCCCTACATGCAGTTCGAGAGCGATCCGGGGTTCTTCTCACGCTTCGTCCGCGAGGAGGAGATCGGCCTCAAACTCCAGCATCCGAATATTCTCAAGTTCATCCCCGTCGAGAAGAAATCGCGTCCGTACATCGTGACGGAATACCTGCGCGGCTACACGCTATCGCACCTGCTCAACAACGTCCGGCCCATGCCCGTGCCCGATGCGTTGAAGCTGGCCAGCCGCATCTGCGGCGCGCTCGAGTATTTGCATGGACTCGGCATCACCCATCGCGACTTGAAACCGCAGAACATCATGATGTGTTACGATGGCACGATCCGTCTCATGGATTTCGGCATCGCCCGCGGCGGCGAAGGTCGCCGCATCACGTACACGGGTTTCACGCCCGCCATGGGCACGCCCGATTACATGGCCCCCGAACAGGTCAAAGGCAAACGCGGCGATGCCCGCACGGATATCTACAGCCTCGGGGCGATGTTGTACGAGATGGTCACGGGCCATACGCCGTTCGAGGGCGAAACCCCGCTCATCGTCATGAACGCGCGGCTCGTCGGCGACCCCATCGCCCCTCGCAAACTGCAGCCGACCATCCCACCGGAGGTCGAGGAGATCATCCTCCACGCGATGGAACGCGACCCGGCCAACCGCTACCGTTCCGCCGCCGAAATGAAAACCGAACTCGACGACCCTGATAGCGTCACCGTCACCGGCCGCGCCGGGCGCCTGCAAGAAGCGACACCTTGGCGGCACGGCTGGGGCAAATTCCGCAAGGTCGCTCTCACCATACTCTTGCCACTGCTGGTGCTGGTCATTCTTTTCCTGCTGCTCGTCCTCTGGCATCCCGCCCGTCACCACCACTGACGGCATCAATCCCAAGCAGTCGTGCAGGCTCCGCCCGCTGTTTCGATTTGACCATGCTGGTCAACTCACCGCGTTTCGCGATTAGAGATCTGGTTTAATAATTCCGCATAACACTCTATCAAAAAGCATCTTACACTTTTGTTGTTGGTCGATGGCACAGACCCTGCAAGCACTCCGCAGCTATGCGAGGCTTGGTTCCAGCAGCAATGGTGTCGAGGTGCGTCCGAAGGCCGGCACGCGCCGGCCCCGGTGTGTTATCGGGCAGAATCATAGCGACGGAGAATCCGTGTCATGAAAATCGCCAGCAACGCTCGGGCGAGACGATGCACCGCCGTTTTTTTGGTGGCAACGTCGGACGATTTGATTATCCTACTCGACGCTTGCCGTTGTCGATGGCGTTGATCCAGTTCGCGGCCACGCAAGCGGGCCACAATCAGGGAAACGCGAGACAACAGGCGTACTCGCCAGGTGTGGAGGGTGTTCGGCCGCTCTTGAGGCGGCCAGTCGCGACAGGTACCGCGCCGCTTCACGTGGAGGGGTGGCAGCCACGAGTTCATGAAGCGGGCAATCGCGCGGTGGACAGGTGTGCCAACGAAACAGCGCACATACACGGTGTTCGCGATCCAGTCAGTCTTGTTGGACGACGAATCGGTCTCGCGTAACAGGTTCGTGAGGAGAGGCGTGGTTGCGTAATCGCCACGCGCAGTCGTACCAGACCAACATAAAACCCAAATAAACGGAGGACACAAAGGTGAGGAGCAATTACCTGAGAGCCGTATCGATTTGTGCGGCTGCAGTAGTATTGATGGCCAGAAGCGCGCCGGTGGTCAGGGCCGATGATGCCGCGCCCGACTACAAAACCATGTACGAAGATCAGAAGAAACGCAACGACGACCTGGAGAAGCGCGTCTCCGCGCTCGAAGCCAACACGGGCAGCGTCGCCGTCGCCAAGTCGGACATCCCACAGAAATCGCTCGATTTCCTCGGCCAGACCGAGATCAGCGGCTTCGTGGAGGCGTCCTACCTCTATAACGTCAACCGAGGCCCGGCACCCGTCCTCGGTCGGACGTTTGACACTCATCCCAACCAGTTTGTCTTCGACGACTTCAAGCTGGCCATGGAGAAGCCTCTCAACGTCAACCCGACCAATTGGGCCGTCGGCTACCGGACCGACTTGATCTTCGGTGAGGATGCGGCCGCCATCCACTCCTCGGGCTTCAACCTCGGGACGGACGGTGACCTCGAGCAGGCGTTCATCGACGTCAACGTCCCCGTCGGCACCGGCCTGAAGGTCATCTTCGGCAAAACCGTTACCCTGATGGGCGTCGAAGTCATCGAGCAGGTCTCCAACCCGAACTTCTCGGAAGGAAATCAATTCCTCTTCGTGGAGAACTTCACGCAGACGGGCCTCCAGTTGATGTATCAGTGGAACGACAAGATCGATACTGAATTCGTGGTCTTCAACGGTTGGGATCAGTTGCCGGATAACAACAACGCGCTCTCCTACATGGGCCGTATCGGTTACGCATTGGATTCCAATACGACGATCGCCGTGCTCGGCTACGGTGGTCCGGAGCAAACGGGCATCACCGGCGACTGGCGTGATGGCGGCGAACTGGTCGTCACCCGCAAGGTCACCGACAAGTTCACCGTCGACCTCCAGGGCGAC
Source organism: Verrucomicrobiia bacterium (assembly GCA_035501175.1). Classification (GTDB taxonomy): domain Bacteria; phylum Verrucomicrobiota; class Verrucomicrobiia; order Palsa-1439; family Palsa-1439; genus Palsa-1439. Next base: position 3,496 of record DATJWQ010000061.1, read on the forward strand.
TACGGTCACGAAGACAATGCCTTTCTGTCCGACGGTCTGACGCAGGCCAACGCCGAGTGGTACGCAGCAGGCGCATGGCTGATCTATGACTTCACGGACAAGATCGAGCTTGCCTTCCGTCAGGACTGGCTGAAAGACAGGGAAGGCTCCCGAGCGGGCGCGACCTACGGCCTGCCCCCCGGTGTCACTCCAGAACTGATCAGCTCCACGCTGACCTTGAACTTGAAGCCCATGGACAACTTCCAGTTCCGCCCCGAAGTGCGCTGGGACCACATCGACAAGGTTCCGACCACCAACGCTGGCGACACTACGCTTCCTCGCGATCAGTTCACGCTTGGTGTCGGCGTCGCGTATCTGTTCTGATGTAATGGCTCGGGGTATGCGGCTTAAGAGCTACTCACGTGGTGACCGAGCCTTAGGCATTGTGGCCCTGGCAGCGGCGCTTTCCAGCGTCCTGTCAGGGCCGCTCGCTTGCGCCGCCGACTCTCCCCCGGCGACAACGCCAACACCGTCTGCCGCCGGCCTGTCACTGTTCACTGCCTCGGCGTTGATCTGGTTGATGCCGGCAGGTCTGGCCATGCTCGCCGCCGGTCTGACCCGTGCTAAAAACGCATCGCACACCGCCTTTATGACCTTCTTCGGTTGCGCCATCGCCGTGGTCGGCTTTTGGATCGGAGGCTTTGCGGTGGTCCGCGGCGGCAACGGGTTTTTCCTCAGTCACGTCGCCGATCGCTCAACTGACATGGCTTCCTTTTTCTGGCAGGCTTCGGTGCTGTGCGTCACCGCCAGCATCCCCGTCGGCGCTCTCGCCGAACGTTGGAGCTTGAAGAGTTTCTATGCTTCCGTGTTGTTTCTTTCGCTCGTCCTTTTCCCGTTTTTTGCATGCTGGACGTGGCGTGGCGGCTGGTTGGCGCGGCTCGGCTTCGTCGACTTCGCCGGCTCCGGTGTCGTCCATGCCACGGGCGGCCTCCTGGCATTCTCGGGAGCCCTGATCCTCGGCCCGCGAATTGGACGCTACAACCGCGATGGCAACCCCATCCCCATCCCGGCCCACAATGTTCCGCTGTCCTTGCTCGGATCGTTTCTGCTCTTGGTCGGCTGGCTGGGCTTCAACACCGCGGGTGCACCCGAATCAGCCGCCTCCATCGCCGTCGTCACCATCCTCGCCGGAGCCGGCGGCGGAATCACCGCCGCCACGTTCATGATCATGACCACCCGCAAACCCGATCCGACCATCACGATGAACGGCTTACTCGCTGGTCTGGTCGCCAGTTCTGCCGGTGCGCCCTATATCACTCCCACGGCCGCCGTCATCAGCAGCGTCGTCGCGGGGCTGTTGGCTTGTGTCTCCGTCCAACTCCTCGACAGATGGCATATCGATGATCCGGTCGGCGCGGTTTCTGTTCACGGAATCGGCGGACTTTGGGGCGTCCTGGCCGTGGGCATCTTCGCCAACAGCGGCTCCGTGACAGGCTGCCTCCACGGCGCATGGGGTCAGCTCGGCGCGCAAGCACTCGGGGCTCTGGTCCTGCTCCTCTGGGCCGGCGGCGTCTCCTGGATTTTCCTGAAGACACTCGATTGGTTCATTCCCATGCGCGTCCCGCCGGAAGTCGAACTGGAAGGCCTCGATATCCCCGAGACCGGCCTGATCAGTTACCCGGACTTCCAAATCATCAGTTCGCACACCGGTGGGTTCTCTGCCCCCATGCCGCGGCTAACCTCGAAGAGAGAGTATGATCATGAAAAAAATTGAAGCCATCATCAAACCGTTCAAACTCCCGGAAGTCAAAGAAGCCCTCGCCGATTTCGGTATCGTCGGCATGACCGTCACCGAGGTCAAAGGCTTCGGTCGCCAAAAAGGCCAGACCGATATCTACCGCGGAAGCGAGTACTCCGTCGACTTCCTCCCGAAAATCAAAATCGAGATCGTCCTCAACGAGGACAAAGTCGAAGAAGCCGTCGACGCCATCATCGAAGCCGCCCGCACCGGCAAAATCGGTGATGGCAAGATCTTCGTTCTCCCCGTCGAAGAAGCCGTCCGCATCCGCACCGGCGAAACCGCCGATGCCGCTGTCTAAGCTGGCGAATCCGTCTTGTTGTACCTCCGGATACTTCAATGTGGGCACGTGCGGTTGCCTGAGTTAATTATTCGTTAAAATAACCCGTAATAGATTGGTAGTGAGGTGGTTGCTTGCGTTGACTGGACGCCGACTTGTGTTATGCTCCCTCGCTCATTACCGAATTCGTGCACACCGTACGGAACGGGGGACCCATGTTGCACGGGGCGAATCCCGACACACGTCGGGACAGGCGAGCTCGTTCTTCTCAGCCTGAGCCCGTCAGCTAACCTCGTAGGAAACAAGCGAGGAACATTTGAATTACACCATGGACAATTCAGTCTCGGAGCCCGAGCCGAGGCTGCCGCAGTTGATGCGGTCGCGTGTCAAACGCATGCTGTTTGGCGCGCCCCGCAACCTTCATGACCCTTCCCTCGGTCACAAAATATCACTCATTGCCTTCCTAGCCTGGGTTGGCCTCGGCGCGGATGGATTGTCCTCCTCGGCGTACGGACCCGAAGAAGCCTTCCGGGCACTGGGAAACCACCTGTACCTGACCGTCCTCCTCGGCGTAGCCACTGCAGCAACCGTCTTCATCATCTCCTACGCCTACAGTCGGATCATTGAGCATTTCCCGGGCGGCGGCGGCGGTTATATCGTGGCCACCGAGCTGCTCGGCCCGTCCGCCGGCGTGGTTTCCGGTTGCGCCCTCCTCGTCGACTATGTCCTCACGATCACCGTCTCCATCGCCGGTGGTGCCGACGCCTTGTTCAGCCTCCTCCCCCTATCGTTCCAGCACCTCAAATTGCCCGTCGAGTTCGCCGCCATCTTTTTCCTCGTGCTCATGAATCTGCGCGGCGTCAAGGAATCCGTCTCTCTGCTCGTGCCGATCTTTCTTACCTTTGTCTTCACTCACATCATTCTGATTTTTGGCGGAATGCTGCTCCATGCCAGCGCTCTTCCCGTCGTCGCTCACGATGTCAGCTCCGGCTTCGGCCAGGGCGTCGGCGAATTGGGTATCTGGGGCATGTTCGTTCTCTTTCTGCGCGCCTACTCCATCGGCGGCGGCACCTACACCGGTATCGAGGCCGTCTCCAACGGCCTCGGCATCATGCGCGAGCCCAAAGTCGAAACCGGCAAACGCACCATGCGCTACATGGCCATCTCCCTGGCCGCCACCGCTGCCGGCTTGTTGTTCTGCTACATGTTGTTCCGCGTGGTGCCGGTCGAGGGAAAAACTCTCAATGCCGTGCTCGCAGAAGAGTTCGCCGGCAAGTTCCGTCTCGGTTCGCTCCCCGTCGGCATCTGGTTCGTGGGCATTACCATCATCTCCGAGGCCGTGCTGCTCCTTGTCGCCGCGCAAACCGGCTTTATCGACGGCCCCCGTGTCATGGCTAACATGGCCATCGATTCCTGGCTTCCCCGACGATTCGCCGCCCTGTCCGACCGCCTCACCAGCCAGAACGGCGTTCTGCTCATGGGCATCACCGCCGCCGCCGCGCTGTTCTATACCCACGGCGATATTCACATCCTCGTCGTCATGTACAGCATCAACGTCTTCGCCACATTCTCGCTCTCCGAATTCGGCATGTCCCGATTCTGGATTCGTCATCGCAAGACGGATGAAAAATGGCTGCAGCACCTGGGCGTCCACGGCACAGGCTTGATCCTTTGCCTCTCCATTCTTATCGTCATGATCAGCATGAAACTCAGGGAAGGCGGCTGGATCACCCTCATCATCACCCTGGTGTGCATCGCCGGCTGCTTCGGCATCCGTCATCACTACCGCCGATTCACCCAGCGCCTTCGTCAGGTCGAGGCCGCCCTCGAAGATATCCCCGGCGATCCAACCAAGACCGCGCCGGTCTTCGACCCGAAGAAGCCCACCGCCGTGATCCTCGTTGGCGGGTTCGCCAAGCTCGGCGTGCACTGCATGCTCAACATCTTCCGCATCTTCCCGCGCTCGTTCACCAATGTCGTGTTCGTGTCCATCGGCGTGCCCAATTCCGATTTCTTCAAGGGCGGCAGCCATGTCGAGGAACTCGAGGAACGTACGCGCGCCTCGCTCAATCGTTACGTCGAAATGGCCAACCGCCTCGGCATCCCCGCCCAATCCAGCTACCGCATCGGGACCGATATCGTCAACGAGGTCTCGGAAATCTGCGTCGACCTCGCCAAGCTGTACCCTCATGCTGTATTCTTTGCAGGCGAAGTCGTGTTTGATGAACCAAAATGGTACGATCGCATCCTTCACAATGAAACCGCATACGCCATCCAGCGTCGCCTTCGCTTCGCTGGCGTGCCCATCGTCATCCTTCCGATTCGCCTGTTCCGCAATCGGAAAATCGGCCCCGCAACACCAGCCCCGGCGCCTGCGTGAGGCATTCCGTGCATCCTGGTCACGTCGCTCACCCGCCTTCCCGCGAGCGCTTCCGCCGTAACCCGGAACCTCGCCATGGTTGACCAGTCTGATCTCCCTGCCCCCAAAATGGGCCTGCAGAAACGCGTGCGAGCCCTGCTCGTCGGTCGCGCTCTCAGTCCTCACGATCGGTCCGTGTTTCACAAACTTTCGCTGATCGCTTTCTTCGCCTGGGTCGGACTGGGCGCCGACGGTCTCTCGTCCTCCTGTTACGGCCCGCAAGAGGCCTTTCTGGCGCTACGGAACTATCCCGACCTTTGCATTTTTGTCGGCCTAGCCTCCGCCCTGACGGTCTTCATCATCAGCGCCAGCTACTCGCAAATCATCGAACTCTTCCCCAGTGGCGGCGGCGGTTATCTCGTCGCCAGCAAATTGCTCTCCCCGACGGTCGGCATGGTCTCCGGTTGCGCCCTCTTGATCGATTACGTCCTGACCATCACGATCTCCATCGCCAGCGGGGCCGATGCGCTGTTCAGTTTCCTGCCCGCCAGTTGGCTCCCCTACAAACTGACCTTTGCGATCCTGGGTGTGTTGGCGCTGACCTTGTTGAATCTTCGCGGAGTCAAGGAGTCCGTCGTCACTCTTGTTCCCATCTTCATGGTGTTCGTCATCACGCACGTCTTCGTGATCGTCTACGCGCTGGTCATGCACGCCGGCGATTTCGGCCAGGTCGTCGTCGCCACCAAAACCAATGTCCTGCAGGCCCACGCCGAACTCGGCCTGCTCGGCATGCTGTTATTGATGCTGCGTGCCTATAGCATGGGCGCGGGCACCTACACCGGTATCGAAGCCGTCTCCAACGGCCTGCCCATCCTCCGCGAACCCAAAGTCCAGACCGGCAAACGCACCATGTTCTACATGGCCACCTCGCTCGCGTTCACCGCCACCGGCCTGATGCTCGCCTACCAGCTCTTGCGCGTCTCCTACCAGGAGGGCAAAACCCTCAACGCCGTCCTCTTCGAAACAATCACCGCTCATTGGGGCGCCGGTGCCCGCGGGTTCGTGTTGATCACCCTGATCTCTGAGGCGATGCTGTTGTTTGTCGCCGCCCAGGCCGGGTTCCTCGATGGCCCGCGCGTTCTTTCCAGCATGGCACTCGATCGCTGGATGCCCACGAAATTCGCCACGCTCAGCGACCGCCTTGTCACTCAGAACGGCATCCTCCTCATGGGCGCCGCCGCCCTCGGCATGATGCTGCTGTCCGCCGGCCGCGTCGAGTTCCTCGTCGTCCTCTACAGTATCAACGTCTTCATCACCTTCACCCTTTCCCAACTCGGCATGGTCCGCCATTGGTGGGGCGCCGAGCGCGGGGTCGAACATCGCCTCAAAAAAACCTTCATCAACGGTCTCGGCCTCGTCCTCTGCGCCGCCATCCTCGTGCTCATGACTGCCATCAAGTTCCGCGAAGGCGGCGCCATCACCATCATACTCACCGCCGGCCTGATCGCTGTCGCCCTGATCATTCGCCGGCACTACATCTACACCGCACGCTTACTCCGCCGTCTCGACGACCTCTGCGCCACCGCCGCGGCCGAAACCGGCATGTCCTCCGATGCCGTCCCCAAACCCGCGCCCGAATGCAACCCGCGCGCCAAAACCGCTGTGATCCTCGTCAGCGGATTTAACGGCCTCGGCTTGCACACGCTCTATAACGTCCTCCGCGTCTTCCCCGCCGTGTTCAAGAATTTCGTCTTCGTCGAGGTCGGCATCATCGACGCCGGCAATTTCAAGGGCGCCGACGAGATCGGCCGCCTCCGCACCCACGTCCTCGAAGAGGTCGATCGCTACGTCAATCACATGCACGAACACGGATACTATGCCGAAGGCTTCTATTCCCTCGGCACCGACGCCGTGGAAGAACTCGCGAATATCGCCCCCAAGATCGTCGCAAAATTCCCCAACACCGTCTTCTTCGGCGGCCAACTCGTTTTCCCCAACGACACCCTCGCCTCCCGCTGGCTCCACAACTACACCGTCTTCGCCGTCCAAAAACGCTTCTACCGCGCCGGCTTCCCCTTTGTCCTCCTCCCCATCCGCGTGTAGCGTGCCGCTGGCTTCAGACCGCGGCGACTCGCCTGCGGTGAGCCTGTCAAACCCGGCGCCGCCTTGCCGCCGTCACGGCAACGAAATGTCGATTCGATAGAATTCCTGCGGCAGGACGGCGTTAGTATCCGTCGCCGTAATTTGATCGAGGTTGGTCACGGGTCCTGCATACGTACCGAGCGGCAACCACACGCCACTGACCAAATCCGTGCTGAACTGCACCATGTAGGTCCGCCCGCCGGTCCACGGACCGTACATCATCGCCACCGACGACGGCGGATTGGTTACGCTGGTAATGCTGAGCACGAACACCGATATCGGATTGGTCGGGTCAAGTCCCGCAACGTACTTGAACTGGTTGTTTTGGCCCGTCCCATCGAAATCGCACGCCGCACAATCTGTCGCGTCCGTGGCCGAGCTGACTCCAAAGTACTGCTCGCGCCACCAATTGGGAATTCCATCGCCCACCGAATCCGTGTTGTACAACTGGGCAATCCCCGCGGGAGTCAGCGCACTCCCGTAGATGCGCACGTCGTCAATCAGGCCGTCAAACACGGTGGCTGAATTGGTGCCGGGTTGACTTCCGATCGCCAGTTGATCCGTCGCGATCGGCATCGATCCACTGGCCACCTGCTGCGTGGCCAGTTGACCGTCGATATACAAGCTGATCAACGTGCCGTCATATGTGCCGGCTACATGATGCCAGGCACTGACGCCCGGCGGCACCGTGCTCACTGTGCCGTTGGTGGCCCCCGCCACCAAAAACTCAAGATTACTCGAGCCATCGAACAAAAGCCCGTACTGATTGTCACTCGCGCCCTTTTCGACGATCCGCCAGCCGGCGATCCATTCCGTGTTGGTGTTGTTGACCCATGCCGCGACCGTGATGCCGTTGATGGGATTGAGCGACGCCGAATTCGAAACAGTCACCCGTGTGGAATCACCATCGAATGCCAGCGCCCCGTTGATGACGCCGTTGGTCCACTGTCCCTCGCCAATCACCACGGTCCCCGTGTTGTCATTCCCGGAATAATCGAATGCGATCGAGCCGCTGCCCTCATCAAACGTCCACCACGCCAGCAGATTCGCGTTCGTCGTCGCGGGGAACGTCGTCGCGCACGCCATCATGGAATTGGAGGAAACCCCGCTGCTGTTGGTTGCCGCCACGGTGTAACAGTAGCCTGTCCCCATCTCCAGCCCCGGGTCGGAATACGTGTTCGTGGATGTCGTCGCAATCGGACTGCCGTCCCGATTGACGATGTAGCCCGTCGCGTTGCTGGAAGCCGTCCACGCGAGATCGATCTCGCTGAGGCTCGCGGCGATAGCGGTTAACGACCCCGGCGGCTGCGGCACCGGTGGAATTGACAGCGCAAACGGCAACGAGCTGATCCCGTTTGCCACGACAACCACCGCATACGTCCCCGCTGGCATTCCCGCTGACACCACGAACTCCGTCGTCACGAGGTTCGTGCCCGTCATGACGCCCGTGCTGCTCCAACCGTAACTTCGCGCGAAATATACCTGTCCATTCGCGGCCGTCATGCGGATGATCGGATAGTTGCTGTTCATCTGCGCGTCATCACCGTAGGCCGCGCCCTCGGAGATTCCATTCAGCAACGTCCCGGTCAACAGGTACGAGCCATCGGGATTCTGGACGATATCACTGATTGCCGGCGCTCCCGCCGCCAACGCCGCGCCGTTGGGCCGATACTCATACAGTTGTGTGTTGTCCCACGAAAACAACACGGAGCCATCCGGCAGATCGAGCATCCGCGTGTCGAATGGATTCCAATTGAGCGTCGTGCCGGTCGGGCCGCTCACCTGCGCAAACGAGTTCGAAAACGGATTGTACTCGTAAAAACTCGTCGGCGGGTTGTACGTCGTCGCCGAGCCAACCGCGCAGAGCACGCTGCCGTTGACCATCATCGCCGCCGGCGCATCGTTGATCCCCAGGCCTCCGGGAATATTCGGCCCCGTCGTCCACGCTCCCGGGCTGCTCGACCCGGAAGGCGTGTACAATACCGTATGCCCGTTGCCGCCGAGATAAAACGCCTGCCCGGTCGGCAACAAGAGCGCCGCGCCCAACTCGTAATTCGCGTTCCACAAAGAGACCGGCACGGTCGCATCGTTGACCCAGCCATTCAGGGAGGGGATGTACCGCTCCGATTCCGTTCCGAATGGGTCGACGGTCAGAATGCTGTTATCCGGCAACTTGACCCAGCTTGCTTCGTCTTCATTGCAGGCGTTCAGCAGGGTCGGCCCGACGGCGCACGTATTCGTGTTCGGATCGTAAATCACTGTCTCGGCGCAGTAGGCCGGCTCGACGGGCGCCATCAACACCTCCCCGTTCGCCAGAATCTCGGACACCATATCGAGAAAGCCGGCCGTGTTCTGTCCATTGGATTGGACCACGTTGTTGGTGTCGAGCAGGTCGGGCGGCACTGTCACCTGCGTCCACGTGTTCGAAACAGGATCGTACACCTCTGCCGTATCCCAACCGGTCCCGTATTCGGCGCCCGCAACAAACACCCGACCGTTCGTCAGCACTTGCGAACTGTAATAGAGCCGGGTGGAATTCATTGCCGCGAGCGTGGACCACGTCCCGGTCACATAGCTGCCATTCGTGTCCGGCGTCAGCCGATACCACCCAGTGCTGATGCCGGCCTGTTGGGCCATCACTGTCCCATCCGACAGCAGCAACATCGTCCCGATCGAACCCGGTGCCCGATGCGCCAGCGCCGTCCATGTCCCGGCAGCTGCCGGCTCCACAAGGGTTAGCGTCAACACAGCCATAAGCGCCGCAATAGCAGCGCAGCTGCCGGAGCGGGGAAGAAGTGCAGATCTGCAGGTCATCGTTTTCTGTCTCGAGTTGGGATCAAAGAACAGCAGGACACGACAAATATCGCGCCAGCCAAAATGACCGACGACCCGCCCGATGTCCCTCTTGCCCATGCTCAATCTCACTTCCCAGCCGTTACGCTCCCAGCCGGAGCGCTCCACTTCATATACTCGCTTAAGGCTCTGCTTTCAAGCTCTCAAGGGCTTCGCTTCCACGCAATCCTGGATTCCGTCCCGCATTTTGGGCTTTGAACCCGAAAAAGCGGGGGATAATGTTGCCCCATGGCACTGGAGTTCTCCAAATACCACGCGCTGGGCAACGACTACATCGTCATCGATCCGAAGAACCTTCCCAGCCCACTGACCACCGACCAGATCAAAGTCATCTGCCATCGCAATTTCGGCATCGGCTCGGACGGCATTCTCCTCGGCCCGCTGCCATCCTCGAAAGCCAAATGCTCGCTCCGTATCTTCAACCCCGATGGCAGCGAGGCGGAAAAAAGTGGAAACGGCTTGCGGATCTTTTCGCGGTACCTGTGGGACCGCCACATCGTCGGCGGCGAGCAGTTCGCCATCGAAACCGCCGGCGGCCTGGTACGTGCAACGGTGATCGATAACGGCCATGCTGTCCGCGTCGAAATGGGCCGGGTCAGCTTTTGGAGCGACGAGATCCCCGTCACCGGCCCTCGTCGCGAGGTGCTCAACGAAACGATCACTGTGGACGGGCACGCGTTCATCTTCTGCGCGGCGACGATCGGTAACCCGCATTGCGTACTGCCGTTACGCGAGATCGATGCAAACATGGCCCGGCGATTCGGACCGCTGTTGGAAACGCACCCGAATTTCCCCCATCGCACCAACGTGCAATTCCTCAAAGTCCGCGACCGCCACAATATCCAGATCGAAATCTGGGAGCGTGGCGCGGGATACACGCTGGCCTCGGGCAGCAGCAGCAGCGCCGCCGCCGCCGTGGCGCATCGCGTCGGCCTCTGCGACCGCTCGGTGCTCGTCCACATGCCGGGCGGCGTCCTCGCCATCGAGATCGGCGAGGATTACTCCATCCTGATGATGGGGCCCGTTACCAAAGTCGCCGATGGCGTCGTCGCCACCGAGATCTTCCTGCAACCGAAACCATGACATCGACGCGCCCACAACGGTGTTGCGCTTGCCCCGGGCGCGCCCGCGTGTTAGGGTCGCGGACACCAAACAAAAGGAGAAGCTCATGCATCGACTTTACAGAATCATGATCGCCCGGACCGCTGTCGCCATTCTCGTCGCGTCGGCTGCGGCCGTTTCCGCCGAGTCATTGAAATCGTCCGATCAGGTCCTCGATTTCTCGGAGTCGAAGACCGCCGCGTACAAATCGTGGACGGCCGACTACAACCAGAGCATGAGCATGTTCGGCGCACGCATGGAGGTCAAGGGCTCCGTGGCGCAGAAAGCTCCGCACCGCGTATGGATGCAACTCGATATGCCCATCATGGGCCAGCACAGCGAGATGACCATGGTGATGGGGCAAGACGGCGTCATGTGGCAGGTCATGAAAATGGGCTCACAACAGCAGATCATGAAGATGGATATGAACAAGGTCGGCAGCAACGCCCTGGCACAAGCCGGCGTCCAGGGCAACCCTCTCGATCAGTTCGATCCGGCCAAGCAATTGGTCAACACCAAGGCAATGTGTGACTTCACCATGGGCGCTTCCAGCGATCTCGACGGCCAACCGATGTACGTTTTGGACGGCAAGTTCAAACCAGCCACACTCTCCAACCCGCAACTGGCCAGTATGGCTTCCACGATCGGCAAAACGCGCATCTTCATCGGCCAGAACGACGGCTTCGTCCACCGCCTCGAGCAGTACGACAAGTCACAAACCAATCTCGTCATGGCCATGGAATTCAAAAATATAAAGTTCAACCCGGATGTGCCGGATTCGACCTTCGTCTACCAACCGCCCGCCAACGCTCAGGTAATGGATCTCACGCAGATGATTCAGCAGCGTGCCGCCACGCCACCGGCAGGCGAAGCTCCACCGCCGACCGCCGCTCCGCCGCCCCCGGCCCCGGCGAAATAACTTACCGATCAATCTCGCGCTCGATTACATCCAATAACGCGTGCAGGATCACCGTGTGCGCTTCCTGAACGCGACCACTATCGCCATTGGCAATCACAATCTCAAAATCGGCTTTCCCCTTGGCCTTGCCGCCGCCCTTGCCCAGCAGCGCTACGGTCTTGACGCCTTTCGCCTTCGCCGATTCGATCGCGCGCAGTATGTTCAGCGAATTCCCGCTCGTCGAAAACACCACCAGCAGGTCGTCTTTGTCGGCCAGGCCTTCCACCTGACGCGAAAATACATACTCGAAACCAAAATCATTCCCGATGCACGTCAACGCCGTCGGGTCCGCCGTCAGACTCACCGCCGGCAGCGACCGACGCTCGCCGCGAAAATGCCCGATCAATTCCTGCGTCAGATGCATCGCGTCCGCCGCGCTCCCCCCATTGCCACAAGCAAGGATCTTCCCACCCGCTCGTAGCGAGGCAACCGCAGCCGACGCAATCTGCTGAAAAGTCGCTTCCTCGCCCGCCAGCACCTCCAACGTCCGGCACGTATCCGCGATGATTTTCGGCAGAACCGGTTCCATGCGCGTATCTTAGCTTCGTTTCGGCGATCCGCTAGGGAAAAATGCGCTCCGTAGCATCTTCCCGCAATGCGTCGTCAGGCTCATCACATTGTAACAAAATTCTACTTGAATTCTAAGTGGCTGTTGGGATTAATACTACAACCGGTAGGGATAGCGGGTCTTAAAGGGCACTCTGTATAGTCGCATCGTGCCGAAAAATAGAGGTTCGTTTGGCAATGGATAAGTTTCAACCAAAGAAAATTACTCGACAAGCGATCGACAATTGGCCCGTGTGCACCTCGGGCCTCAGCGCGCGCGTCGTCCACTGCCTCGAAGAAGCCAAAGTCGAGAACATCGGCCAGCTCCGCACCTGGGGGGACCAGGAGCTTCTCAATCTCACCAATTTCGGTTCGACCTCGCTTGAAAACGTTCGCTGGTTCTTCAACTGGACCCGCCGCCTCGAGGCCGGCAACGGCCAGATCTCCAACTTCCGCGCCCTGCTGCGCGAGTTCCTCAACACCCAGGAAGTCTTCGTCGTCGAACAGCGCTACGGATTGACCGACCCCCTCTTCCGCCCGCACATGAAACGGCGCACCCTCCAGGAAATCGCCCGCATGCGCATCCGCGTCACCCGCGAACGCGTCCGCCAGATCGAAGAATCCGCCATCGCCGCCCTCCGTTCGCACCTGGCCCGCTGCGTCGCCGAAACCCAGGAGGTTTACTGGGCCAATCGCATCCTCGCCGGCGGCTGCGTCGTCACCTGCGCGGAATTGTCCCAATGGGCCGGCGACCCCGCCTTCGGCGGCTATCAACCCTGGGGTTCGCTCCTGCTCATCAGCGAAACCCTCGAGCGCATCACCTTCCGCTACGACTATTTCTCCATTCTCCCCGGCCCCGTCCTCAATCAGGTCGAAAAACAGATCCTGCAAATGCTCCACGCGTCCCGCGAACCGGTCCCGTTCGAGAAAATCCTCGCCAGCGTGTCCGACGAGCTCAGCTTCCTCAACGGTCAACGCCCGCGCCTTGTCACCGTGCTCCTCGATCATCATCCCGAAATCAGCGGGACCACGGACCGCCGCTACTTTCTCCCGATGGTCGGCGCGCCTCTCGTCATTGCCGATATCCTGCGCGGCCAACCGGAGCCAGTCCATTTCCACGAGTTGACCCGTCTCTACAACGAGCGGATGCAACCCCACAGCCGCAAAGGCACGGGCTACATCCTCCGCGTCCTCAACCTCATGCCCGAAGCCCAGCGCGTCTCCCGCGCCGTCTATCAGTTGAAGGCCTGAGCCCCGGCGCTCTCCCGCCCAAACAGCCCCGTTCCGGCAAAACGAAGCCAGGCGACATTTTGACGCACTCGGCAACGCATCATTCTGCCGCACAATCATATCCCGATATGCCAATCGCCCGGAAAACTGGCTTCGTTTCGCAGAACTCCACCCCAAACCCCCGCCCGCACGCCGCGCTCGGGTTCGTTTCGGGTTCGTTCTGCTCTTCCTCGGGTTCATTTCAGGTTCGTTTCCCCATTTCTCGGGTTCGTTTTTCGTTTCTCGGGTTCGTTTTTCATCAAAAAGTGTAAAGAATTCCGACACTCAATCTCCTCAACCCGTTCTCCACACGCGCCTTGCGAAAATCATCCCCCGCGCAATTCTCGGGTTCGTTTTGTAATTTCGGAAGTATGTACATAACGCAACCCGTTGAAGTGTCCATTTTTGAAGGGGTGATAAGCTATTCCAGCCGGAACTCCCAAAGACCACTTCCGTTTTGCTCTTGGCCCCAGACCACATGTGAAACGTTGGTGCCCTCTTCGGTGCCGATGAGCGCAACAAAGCCAGTGGATGGCACTCGCTGGGGTGGTAATAAGAATCGCTTCGGAACGTCATTGGCGGTGAGCGTTATTACTCCGCCAGTGGCCCGAAAGGGCGAGGAGACAGACGCGCCATTGAAGGTTAGGCGGCATGTGTCGATAGAGGCGAGGAGATTACCAACCGTGTTTGACGGAAGCGGGCAAGATACTGACATGGGGAGAAAGGTCATCGAGCACTCGTTGCTTACAACAAATGGCAGGCGGTCGAGTGTGAAGCAAAGCAAGGGGGAACGCTGCGGCGTTCCGCGCTGGTGGAAATCCAAGATAAGCGGCCTAGCGACCATCGAAAGGCTATATAGATTAAACCCTTCAACCGTGAGGCTGCCGGTCGCGGATATGTTGCCGACGCGTTGGTTGCGGGGGTCAAGCTCTTCCAGTTTTCTTTCCTCCGCCTGCCTCTGCGTCTCATCAGATTTTATTTGCCACAGGTCTCTACCCGACTGCGCCAACCAAATTATGGAGAGGGCGATGCCGATGCGGGCCAGCCACGTTTTTTCTTTTCTATATTCATATATCGCTACGACCAGCGTACCAAGCGAGCCGGTCACGCCCAACACGGGAGCGAAGTAGGGGGAGGCAACAAGCGTGAACAGCCGGTGGCAAATACTCATAGTCATCATGAACACCATACAGGCGTTAGCTACGACTACCTTGATTGTCATTGTAGTGAGACACATTTTTGAAACCAGACGAAAATAGTGTTTGACAATCCATTGCGCTAAGTATAAAATTACCACCATGAAGAATACGAAAACGCCTCAACTCGAAAACTCGCAAGTCATCCGCGAGATTCGCCGGGCTTGTTCCGATGAGCTTGCGGCGGTCGAATTTCTTGAGTTGCACCGGTGGAACGGCTCGCCCTGCTGTGTTCACTGCGGGTCGAAGAACGTCTACAAGATGGTGGACGACAAGACCGGCGAGCGCAATAAGCGGTTCCTCTGGCGCTGCCGTGATTGCAAAGAGCAATATACCGTCCGTATCGGCACGGTCTACGAAGAATCCCGAATCCCGCTCAAGCACTGGTGCTATGCGCTCTGGCGAGCTTCTACGTCCAAGAAAGGCGTGAGCGCGTTGGAAATCAAACGGCAGTGTCAGATTAGCTACAAGTCGGCTTTGTTCCTGATGCATCGGATTCGCTACGGACTCACACCAGATCGGAAGCCTCGAAAGAAATTGGAGTGCATCGTTGAAGCCGATGAAACGTATGTAGGCGGCAAACCCCGCCCCGGCACCGGATTCCACAAGGCTGGACGCGGCACAAAGAAAACCCCGGTGTTCGCTATGGTGGAACGCGGTGGCAACATCCAGCGCCGGGTAGTGGCGAACGTGTCGGGCCGCACACTCAAGGCGGCTCTCAGGGAATGCGTGGACAAGGAAGCCAAGATCATCACGGACGATTTCGCGGCCTACAGCGGAGTCGGCAAGATGTTTCGCGGTAGGCACGATGTGGTGTGTCACAGCCGGGGCGAGTACGTTCTCCGTGGCAACCCACACATTCACACCAACACGGTCGAATCGTCTTTCGCCATTCTCAAGCGCGGTATCACGGGGATTTTCCATGCTGTCAGCAAGCGACATCTACACCGCTACGTTGGGGAATTTGATTTTCGTTGGAATACACGCCGCTTGAATGACGGTGAGCGAACCGTCGCGGCGATTCGTAGTGCGGAGGGAAAGCGTTTGATGTATCGTTACGTGGAACCATGACAAAGGCACGTAAACGCAAGCGCAAGACAAAGAAGAAACCCGGGCCAAAGACCGCTCGCCTTAAGATCAACATGGACTTCGTGTCCGCACTCAAGGCGACCTTGGCGAAGAAGAAGCCGAAGGGCGGCTGGCCGGAATTAGCGACCGAATAGTTTTGAACTGATTCGGTATCGCGAAAGCGACGGTAGAAAAGGCTTTGCGTTATGTACATACTTCCGTGTAATTTTATACTTTTTCTCCGAACCCCACCCCCCCATCGGTCGCGGTAACCTCGACGCTTCGCCGTCGGACCCACATCTCATCTATTTCAAAGAACAACCCGGCCATAATATCTGTGAGCGATACAATTGTCAATCCACAACGTATGAATGTCAGGGCGCCGTCCAGACCATGTCGCCTCCTTCAAAAACTCACACGAAGCCGTCCGTCCCTGGCCTGATCCGGCTTGAAATTCCCGCCTTGTCGGGCGTATAAACCGTGTGTCGCTTTGTTACTTAGGTCGCGTCCTGTTTGCGCGAGGTCGGGAACATGTTTCGAAGCCGTTGCGAGCGGAATATGAGGCTATGGTGAACGAGACGCATACCGAACGTATGCCGGCGCTGCTTGGCAGACCGTGTCCACACATAATCACTCGCTCCTTATCCCCAGCCACGTCACTCCCATGCGGATTGCTCCTCTTCGTCCTGGCGATATCCCTCTTGCTCCTACCGTATATCGTCGACGCGCAAATCGGTACAAACTGGACGCAGGTAACTGCCGCTGCTCCGTGGAGTGCTCGGAACAGGCTTGGGGCAACTCTACTGAATGAGCGGATGTGGTTATACGGCGGCGATTATCGCAACGACGTATGGTCGTCGTCTGACGGCACCAACTGGACAGAGGTAACACCGTCCGCCCCATGGGCCGGTCGCTCTTCGTTTGGCGCGGTCGCGTTCAACGGGCAGCTTTGGGTGCTTGGAGGAACCGGCTCCACCGTCAGTTTCCTCGACGACGTGTGGTCGTCGCCCGATGGAACGAACTGGACTCAGGTCACCGCCTCCGCCCCGTGGCCCGCCCGCTATGAGCTCGCCGCCGTCGTATTCAATAATCAAATGTGGGTGCTCGGCGGATACGGCAACGGTTTCTTCAACGACGTGTGGTCCTCGCCGGATGGCACCAACTGGACCCAGATCACCGCCTCGGCCCCGTGGAGCCCCCGAGATGAACATGCCGTGGTCGTGCTCAATGGCAAAATGTGGGTCCTCGGAGGCGCCAACAGCGCGGGCAACCTCAATGACGTGTGGTCCTCATCGGACGGCACAAACTGGACCCAGGTCACTTCCTCCGCCGCATGGACCCCTCGTAATCAGTTCGGGGCGGTCGTGTTCAGTGGGAAGATGTGGGTGCTCGGAGGGTGGGCTGGCGGCTACTTAAACGACGTGTGGTCTTCGCCGGACGGCACCAACTGGATGGAGGATACTGCGGCCCCGTGGAGCGCCAGGGATGAGTTTCCAGCGGTTGTGTTCAACGGGGAGACGTGGGTGATGGGAGGAAGCAGCGGAGAGGATCTGAATGACGTGTGGTCCACGCCAGCCGGACCTCCACCGGTGGCCAGCTTCACCGCGGCACCTACTAACGGCTTCGCCCCGTTGTCCGTGACGTTCACGGACACGTCGATAGGTTCTGTCAACTCTTGGTTCTGGGACTTCGGCGACGGCTTCACAACCAACGCTACCGGCACCAGCGTTTGGCACACCTATGTCGCCGGCACCTACACGGTGACGGAAATTGTCGCTGGCCCCGGTGGTGCAAACACCAACGTACAGTCCAACTACATCGTTGTTGGCTGCCCAACGAACGAGTTGCCATCCCCACCGGCCATTTCAGTGAACCCCAGTACGCTTTCTGGGAGCGTCCTACAGGGACAGGACGCGCTCAGTCAGGATTTTGTCGTTTGGAATACGGCTGGGAACTGCTCAACCCTGACCTATTCGATTTCACCAAACGTCTCATGGTTATCGGTCAGTCCGACCAACGGGACTAGCGCCGGCATGGCCAACGCGCATACAGTGAGCTACACGACGGCTAGCTTGACGCCCGGTTTGCACAACGCCACAATCACGATCACCTCCGCCAGCGCGACCAACTCGCCGCAGACCATTCCCGTGTCCTTGGATGTCCTCTCACTAGCGGTGTCAAACACCAATGATTCCGGTCCGGGCTCATTGCGACAGGCGATTCTCTATGCGAACGCGTTTGGCGGGGGAACTATCGCGTTCTCCAATGTCACGGGTGTCATTACGCTGACCAGCGGTGAGTTGATCATCAGCAACACCATCACCATCGCTGGCCCAGGGGCGACCGATCTGGCTGTCAGCGGTAGTGCGAGCAGCACTGTGTTCAGCGTCGCCGCCGGTGTCACGGCAAGCATTTCGGGCCTGACGATTCAAGACGGTGAAGCGAATGGCGGTACAGGAGGGGGCAATCCAGTCCCGGGTGGTGGGGTGTACAACGCGGGTACGCTAACCCTTACGGGATGTATCGTCAGCAATAACGTCACATCGACGGGGACATTCGCCTCTGAGGATGGCGGACCAGGCGGAGACGGCGCCGGAATCTACAATGCGGGCACAATGATCCTCAGCAATTGCTTCGTCGGAAGTAATTTCTGTGCGCCAAGCGAGCAGTCGTGCGAAGACGGAATCTACCCGTCCGGCGGTTCTGGTGGCGGGATTTACAATGCGGGCACGCTGGCGATGAGCAGTTGTACCATCAACGGCAATCGCGCAGGGCAGGGTGGCGAAGGGTGCGGCGGGTGGGCGGGACTTGGCGGTGGCGATGGTGGAGGACTGTACAACACGGGCGTGGCAACTTTAAGCGACTGCACCATCAGCGGCAACTCGTCTGGTGGGGGTGGGGATGCCTCTACGTATGCCTTTTATGAAGACTCCGGCGGTGGCGGTGGCGACGGTGGTGGCGTTTACAGCAGAGGCACGCTGACGATGAGTGGTTGCGGCGTTTACGGCAACTACGCCGGCCAAGGAGGAATGGGGGGAGTCCCAAATGAGGACTTTCCATCTGCTAGTGGCAATGGTGGGAGCGGTGGCGGAATTAGCAGTGCAGGTGCGCTGCTTTTGAGCAATTGCATGATCTATAGCAATTCTGCCGGCAGTGGCGGCTCAGGTGGATTCGTCGAAGCCGATGTCTTCGACCTCCAAGCGACAGGAGGCGGCAACGGAGGCAGTGGTGGTGGCATTGCCGGCGGAGGAACGCTGGTCGATTGTAGCATCTACGACAATTCCGCCGGCAGCGGAGGAGGCGGCGAAAGTGGCGCCGAATACACCTACGGCGGCGACGGCGGCGACGGCGGTGGTGGCGGGGGTATTTCCGGCGGAGGAGCGCTGGTCAATTGTGCTGTGTATGGCAACGTTGCCGGAGGAGGCGGGGCGGGCGGATCCAGCGCAGGTGGATTCTGTATGGTTCCAACCTGCTACGGCGACTTCGAGACCACCGGTGGTAATGGCGGCGCTGGAGGTAGCGGCGGCGGCATTTCCAGTGGCGGAACACTGGTCAATTGCACCGTTTATGGCAACTCTGCCGGAAGTGGCGGCGGAGGAGGAGACTGCGGATCGGCGAGCAATTCCGGAAACGGCGGTAATGGCGGCAACGGCGGCAGCGGCGGTGGTGTTTCGGGCCTGGCGACAACAGTCAATTGCACCATCAGCAGTAATTTTGTGGCTCAAGGCGGCTCGGCAGGGGCGGGAAGCGGAACAGGCGCCAATGGCAGCCCCGGTGTCGCTGGTGGCGGTGGCGGCATTTGCTGTAACGGACAGCTTCTAAACACCATTGTGGCCAATGACCAGAGTGCGGGTAGCGGTCCAGATGCCTCCGGTAGTTTCATTTCCCTTGGATACAACCTAATCGGAAATACGTCCGGCAGCAGCGGGTTCGGGGTCACCGGCGACCTGCTCAATGTCAATCCGTTACTCGGTCCGCTCACCAACAACGGGGGTCCCACTGCGACTTGCGCACTTTTGCCGGGCAGCCCGGCGATCGATACTGGTAACGACGCGGTGCTTTCGGCCCCTTATGACTTAACCACGGACCAGCGCGGCTATCCACGCCTGTCCGGCGCGCGCGTGGACATCGGTGCATTCGAATTCGTATTCGTTTGTCCGGGAGACGATTTGTGCGACGGCATTTCGGACTCGTGGCGAGCCCAATACTTTGGCGGCAATGGCGCCGGCACCGATGATTTGTCGTGCGCCACCTGCGACGCCGACGGCACCGGGCAGAACAATCTGTTCAAATTCCTGGCCGGGCTCGATCCGACCAACCCGGCATCCATCTTTGGCATCACTTCCGTCGCTCGTCAGAGCAATGATGTGTTGGTGACTTGGACAAGCGTGGGTGGTCAGAGCTATGTTCTCCAAACTACCCGGAGCACGGCGATAATGGCTGCGTACAATACGAATTTCGTCGACACCAGCCCGGTCATCGCGGTGCCGGGTAGCGGCCCATCCACGACCAACTATCTCGATATTGGGGCGGCGTATGCACCTGTGTTGCCATCGCCCGGCGGAGAGATCTCCACGACCTCCACGGTGCCATCCACAGTTTACTCTTCGGCAATCTACACCCGCGGTCTTGCGGATTCCCTCGGCAACGCCTTGCCCGCTGGCAGTCTGCTCATGCTCGGCACGTTCAGCATCAGCGACGCGACCATTCAGTCGAATTTTCTCGCGGGTAATCTCAGCGCCATCATGTCGGCATTCACTCCGTACACGAATGCGTTTGCAGTGGGGGACGGCACCGGTTTCCCGGCCAGTTGGGATGTGTCGCTGAGCGCGCCGGGCTTTGCCGGGCAGCAAATCTACCTGGTGGCAATCGATGCCCCCACCCTGTCTGGGGCCAATCAGCTGGGGATCTTTACCACTCCCGCCTGGATGTTCCCCATGGACGGTTGCGAAACCGACATTGACCTCGAAGACGTAATCGATTTCGTCATTGGCGCGCACGGCGGACCGCTGACACTCAATCTTGTCCTGGGCGGCGAAACCTACACGTTCACCGACACCGCCCGATTGAGCGTCCTCCCGGGCAGAATCCTCTTCTACCGTGTTCGCTTGGCGCAGTAAGGCCAAAAGATCGAGCGGCGAACGGGGTCCAGCGTTTCGCGCCTCATCCGCGACGAGCCCAGTCTGATCAACCTCACCTCCTGACACCTCGCACTTCGGTGTAACAACCGCGCCCGGGCTTTCGATCCCAGCTCCCCACCCGGCAACATCAGGATTTCCGCGATCGACTCCGTGGCTCGAGCTTTGTCTCCGTCCTTACCCCCACCTCCACGCGCCCGCCGCCAAACCGACTCATCCCCCTCGCACCCGGGGGTGGACAAACGCGCCCCCTTGGTGCAGCATCAACCCGCGCCTCGGATTCGTGTTCTCCCTGGCTCGAAACAGGTATTCCGATCAATATGGCAAGACAGAACAACATGAAGGCACTCTGCGTTCCCACGGCGGTCATTCTGCTGATTCTGGCCGGCTCATCCCGCAGCGCCAGCGCGTTCACCTCGGTCACGCTGACAACGCTCTATCAATTCAGCGGCACGGATGGCTCCAATCCGCAGGGCCCCCTCACCGCGGGCACCGACGGCAATTTCTACGGCGCGACCCCCACCGGCGGAACCGCCGGCAAAGGTACCATCTTCAAGATCACCCCGGAGGGCGCGCTGACGACATTGCATGCGTTCGGCCTGAGCGACGGCGCCGCTCCCGTTGCCGCGCCCATCGAGGGTAGCGACGGCAATTTCTATGGGACGACCGCGAGCGGCGGGACCAGCAACAATGGTACCGTGTACCAAATCACCTCGTCCGGCACGTTCAATTCGCTCTACAGTTTCACCGGCCCGGATGGCGCGAATCCTCGCTGCCAGCTCGTCGAAGGCAGCGACAGCAATTTCTACGGAACGACCCGCAGCGGCGGAACCGGCGACTGCATCCAGGGATGCGGCACGGTGTTCATGATCACCCCCGCCGGCACTCTGACCACGTTGTACAACTTCAACGGCAGCGATGGTCGGACCGCCGACTCGGGGCTTGTCCTCGCCACCGACGGCAATTTCTACGGGACAACGTATACCGCGGGATCCTCCGGCGCCATGCGCCGGCACTCGCCCTGCGACGGCGTGGGCGACTGCGGGCAGTATCCGCCGGGCACCGTCTACCAGATCACTCCCGCGGGGACCCTGACGACCCTGCACACCTTCAGTGGCCGCGATGGCGCCAACCCGGCGCTCGGACCAATTCAGGGAAACGATGGCGCTTTCTACGGAGTGACGTTGTTCGGCGGCAGGAGCAAGAAGGGCGCGGTGTACACGATCACCTCGGCAGGCGTGTTCACATTGCTCGGTTCCTTTGCCGGCGGCAACGGCGGAGCGTTCCCCGGAGCGCTGCTTGTCCAGGGCTCCGATGGCAGTTTCTACGGGACAACCGTCAACGGCGGCAACAGTCCCAACTGCAGCCAGGGTTGTGGCACCCTGTTCCGCGTCACGACGGATGGCACGCTGTCAACGCTCTTCTCGTTTGCCGGCCACCCGGCCCCGGGCCAGCCGGTTTCGGGACTGGTGCAGGTCGGCGACAGCACCTTCTACGGAACAAGTTACAGCGGAGGCACCAACAATCTCGGCACTGTTTTCGAACTCGACATCTGCGACGTCTCGATCGATCCAACCAATATCTCGTTCGCCGCCGCCGGCGGCTCCGACAGCATCGCCGTGACCACCTCAAACGGTTGCTCGTGGTCGGCCACCAGCAATGACGGCTTCATCACGATCACCTCCGGCGCTGGCTCGGGAAATGGGACGATCAGTTACTCGGTGGCCACCAACACCAGCGACCTCGGACGCATCGGCGCGTTGATGGTTTTCGGGGCGCCGGTTCCCGTCATCCAATCAGGCGCCTCCGGCAGCGGCTGCGCGTACTCCCTCAGCGCGGCGACCGCCACGATCCCCGCCAAGGGCGGCTCGGGCACCGTCAGCGTCAAGTTCAAAGGCCCCGGCTGCGACTGGACCGCCGTGAGCAACGACCCATTCATCATGATCACTTCGGGCTCAACCGGCGCCGGCAATGGCAAGGTCGAGTACGCCGTCCCCGGCAACACGAATTCCATCCCCCTCACCGGCACAATGACCATCGCCGGACAGATCTTCACGGTCAATCAGGACGCCGGCAGTTGCACCTTCTCACTCAATTCCTACGGCGCGAGCATCAAGGCCGCCGGCGGGTCCCACACCGTGAAAGTGAAACCCAACTTCGACGATTGCGCCTGGACCGCCGTCAGCAATGATTCGTTCATCACCATCACCGACGGCGCCAGCGGCACCGGCAAAGGCACCGTCACGTATGCCGTCGCGCCCAATACAAACACCGTCGACATCACCGGCTCGATGACCATCGCCGGCCAGACATACTACGTCACCCAGGTCGGCGCGAAGTAGCGCACCCCACCGCGGGCCGCCGAAGTTCTCCGAACCGGTCCTGCGCTTTTTTCTCGCGGCATCGCGGTCGTTTGCCTAATCTCCGTCGCGTGCGGATTCTCGATAAATATCTGCTCCGCGAATACGCCTGGCCGGTGCTCTATTGCTTCGACGCGTTCGCCATGTTGATGATCGTCATCGATCTGTTCGGTACGCTCGACGATTTCATCACCTACCACGCCCGCTTCGCCACGGTCGTCCACTACTACCTCATCCTGTTTCCCGAGATGTTCGTGATCATCATGCCGATGGCCCTCCTGCTCGGGCTGCTGTTCTGCCTCGCCAACCTCAGCAAATACAATGAGCTCGTCGCCATCCGCGCCAGCGGAATCAGCCTCCTCCGATTCTCGCTGCCGCTGCTCGGGATCGGTCTCGCCGCCACCATCGCCGTCTTCATCGTGAACGAACTGTTCGTCCCTCACGCTCACGAGAAAGCCGACGCTCTGCGCGCCGCCCTCAAGGGCAAAAACCAGCCCGACGTGTTGGTGAACTTCTTCTTCGACAATACCACCGAACACCGCGACTGGTATGCCCGACGCTTCGATACCCGTCACTCGGAGATGGACTCCGTGGAAATCCACCAGCGTAAGGAAGACGGCTCGCCCGACATCGACATCTACGCCGAACACGCCCGCTGGATCGATCATCAGTGGCACTTCTTCAACACCGATTTGTTCGATCATCGCGAATCCCCCCCGCTGGTCTCTCACCCGGCTGAAACCAACTTCCCGTCCTTCCGCGAATCGCCCGGCCGCCTCGCCGTCGAAGGCAAAGACCCGGAGAACCTGACCACCAGCGAACTTCGCCGTTACATCCGCACCCAACGCGCCGCCAATCATCTCACCGGCCTCGCCCGATACGAGGTCCGACTTCAGTCCCGCTTCGCGTTCCCGTTGACCTGCCTGATCGTCGTGCTCATGGGAATTCCCCTGGGAATGCGCGTCAGCCGCAGCGGCCCGCTCCTCGGCGTCGGCACCGCCCTCGTCATGGTCGTTGCCTTCTATTTCCTCAACAACATTACGCTTGCCCTCGGCGACGGCGGCCGCATCCCGCCCGTGGCGGCCGCATGGATGACCAATGCGATCTTCGCCTGTGTGGGATTAGTGCTGCTCTTTCGCGCGCGCTGACGGCTCGCGACCCGTGATCACCGCGTGTGCCGCCGCGTATTCCTTGCAGTGGGACAGGCTGACGAACACCTCCGTGACCCCGCGCGCCGCCGCCAGTTCCGCCCCCTTGCCGTGCAGCACCGCGTACGGCTCGCCGCTCTCGCGCTTGCGGATTTCCATGTCCTTCCAGCCAAGTTGACGCCCAATGCCCGTCCCGAATGCCTTGGAGATCGCCTCCTTCGCCGCAAACCGCGCCGCGAAATGCAGCGCCGGAAATTTCATCCCGCTGCAATACTCGATCTCGTCCGGCCAGAAGCAACGATTCAGAAATCGTTCGCCAAACTTCTCCAGCGACTCTCGAATGCGCGACGTCTCAACAAGGTCAACGCCCGTCCCGAGAACAACCGATCCCGGCGCTTTCATTTCGGATACGGCGTCATCAACGCCAGCATCTCCGCGATCGCCTGGCGCAACCCGACGAATAGCGCGCGCGAGATGATCGAGTGCCCCGTGTTCAGCGTCTCCAAATGCGGCACCACCAGAATCCCCGTGGTGTTTTGATAGTTCAGTCCGTGCCCCGCGTTGACCCGCATTCCAAGCTTGTGGGCCAGTTGCGATGCCGCCGTCAGTTTCTTGATCTCCGCTGCCTGCGCAAATTCGTTCCGCGCGTTCGCATACGTCCCCGTGTGCAACTCGACAAAATCCGCCCCGGCATCGGCGCTCGCCTTGAGTTGCCGCTCGTCAGGATCTACAAACAAACTGACCGCGATCCCCGCCTTCTTCAACCGCGCCACGGTGGACTTCAACGACTTCGGCGCGCCGGCAACATTCAAACCGCCCTCGGTCGTGACCTCCTGCCGTTGTTCGGGCACGAGACATACCTCATCGGGTTTCACTTCCTCTGCGATGGCGACAATCTCCGGCACATCCGCCATTTCGAGGTTCAACCGCGTGCGGATGGTTTCGCGAATCAATCGCACGTCACGGTCTTGAATGTGGCGTCGGTCTTCGCGCAGATGGATCGTGATCGCGTGCGCCCCGGCCAGTTCAGCCTCCGCGGCCGCCCAGACCGGATCCGGTTCGGGAACGGCTCCGGATGATTCGTGGGCAGTCCGATAGCGCGCCTGCCGCAACGTGGCAATGTGATCGATGTTAACCCCAAGCTTCAGCATGGCCGACAGGGTACATCCTTCCACGCCTGTCCGCAATGCTGCATCGCTCGGATGGAGCAACGCCTCAGCGCTCCGCTGTTGGACGAGAGCTTAGTTCAGGCAATCCTGGCCACGGAGCGCTTCTTCCACGAACCGATTCCAACGGTCCCGTTTCCAACCTGGGAAGTGCTTCTGCAGCCACTCCCGCGATGCGCGTTCCCAACCAATGTCCCGACCAACTTTCTCGCTCTCGATCCACTTGTACTTCTTAATTTCCTCATGCTGGGATCGAAAAACATCCGCAAGAGGATCTGATTTTCTGTATCGTAGCGTCATGTTTACCCCCCTCCCCGAAGGGTAAAAAACTTCCTGTACGGTAGCTCAAGAACGTGACTTGTCAACTGACGCCATGTGACAATTTGGCACCATCGTAAACTCCTAATATCACGCCGCTTGTGCCAGCCGTCTTTCAACTTGCTCGACCCGGGTTTGTCCCGTATTGTTGCCCCATGCCGGAACTCGGTTACCTCGACAAAGTCCTCCGCCACGCCGAGGAACGCCTCGTCTTGAAAGCCGGAGCCCGCCCGGCCGAGATCCTCAACGTTTACAAGAAATTCCTCAAGGTCGAGGAGCACCGCCTCCGCATGTTGCACCGCGCGGGGGCCGGCGGACGCGAGATCGCCCAGGGCCGGGCCCACGTGATGGACGTCGTGCTCCGCCATGTCTTCCAGGCCGCCGACGAGAATTATCGCCACACCCACTCCGATGGCACGGTGCCCGTGTCCCTCGTCGCCATCGGCGGTTATGGGCGGGGCGAACTCAGCCCGTACTCCGACATCGACATCATGTTCCTGCACGATTCGCCGGCGCGCGCCAGCTCTCACCATCCCTATCTGAAAGAAATGGTCGAGCAGCTCCTCTACATGTTGTGGGACGTCGGTCTCAAGGTCGGTCATTCGACCCGCTCCGTCAGTGAAGCCGTGTCGCAGGCCAACAAGGACATGCAATCGAAGACCTCGATGATCGAAGCCCGCTTGCTCATCGGTAACGAAGAGATCTACAAGACGTTCGATCGCGCCTTGATCAAAGGCTGCGTGAAAGGCCACGAGGACGAATACATCGCCGCCCGCATGGAAGACCAGCACGACCGCCACGAGAAATTCGGCGACACCGTCTACCTCCAGGAACCGAACGTCAAAGCCGGCTGCGGCGGCCTGCGCGATTTTCAGAACCTGATCTGGATGGCGTTCTTCAAGCACGGCACACGCAAGCTTTCCGAACTCCGCCAACTCGGGTTCGTCGAGCCCACGGAACAGCGCCAGCTCGATGCCGCCTACGATTTCATCCTCCGCGTGCGCAACTCGATGCATTACATGACCAATCGCAGTTGCGACGTCATCGGCCTCGGCCTCCAGCCCCAGATTGCCACCGAGTTCGGCTACCGGCATCACGACCTGCTCCGGCGCACGGAAGCGTTCATGCGGGATTATTACACGCACTCGCGCAACATCTTTCTGCTCACCAATTCGCTGGCTGACCGCATGGCGCTGAACCCCACCACACCTTCCCGGTTCAGCTCCTTGCTGCGACGTGCCCGCAAAGCGGAAGAAATCGACGGCTTCCTCTTGCGCGATGGCCTCATCTCCGCCAGCGCGCCGACCATCTTCAAACAGGATCCCCAACGTCTCATGCGCGTGTTCCATTACGTCCAACAGCGCGACGTCGACCTGAGCCCCGAACTCCGCTCACAGATTCGACACAACCTGAAGCTCGTCGACCGCTCGTTCCAATACTCCGAGACCGTCCGCGATGTGTTCTTCGGGATTCTCCAGCACAAGGGACAGGTCGCCCGTATCCTCCGCCAGATGCACGAGGTGGAATTTCTCGGCAAATATATTCCCGAGTTCGGACGGCTCACCTGCCTCGTCCAGCACGAGTTTTTCCACCGCTACACCGCCGACGAGCATACGTTGCAGGTAATCGAAAATCTCGATCGCATCATCGACGCCACCGAACCGCCGCATGCCAGTTACAAAAAAATCTTCCAGCAACTCGAACGCCCGCATGTGCTCTATCTCGCGCTCCTCCTCCATGACGTGGGCAAAGCCGCCAACGTCGACCATCACGCCGAAGCCAGCTTGGAGATGGCCCGAAAGGTCGCCCAGCGTTTGCGTCTCGGTCCCGACGAAACGGCGCTCCTGCAATTCCTCGTCCGCGACCATTTGAAGCTCTCCATGCTCTCCCAACGGCGCGACCTCGACGACCAGGCCACCATCGACGCCGCCGCCCACATCGTGAAGGACGAGGTCAATCTCAACGCGCTGATGCTGCTCACGTTCGCCGATGCCGCCGGCACCAGCATCAAGACCTGGACGGAATGGAAGGAAGCCCTGCTGTGGGAGCTGTACCGCCGTACCAAACAGACATTGTCCGGCGCCGATCGCGTGCGCGACATCCTCTCCCGCCGCATCGAACAGCTCTACGGCGAAGTCAGTGCGGCGCTCAAGGACAAGCTGCCGCTCGAGGAGGTGTACTCCCACTTCGAACTGATGCCCGCCAGCTACTACATCAACACCGGCGCGGCCGAAATCACCCGCCACCTCATGGTCATCCACCGCTTTCTCACGCGGCAACTCGAAGTCGAAGAAGCTGCCGATGCCCTCGTCCCGGTCGTCGATTGGCAATCGTTCCCCGCCCAGGGGTACTCCCAGGTCTCCATCTGCACCTGGGACCGGCTCGGCTTGTTCTCCAAAATCTGCGGCTCGTTTGCCTCCGCGGAGTTGAACATCCTCCGCGCCAACATCTACACCCGCAGCGATCACGTGGTCGTCGACGTCTTCGATGTCTGCGACAAAAATCTCGATGCGGTCACCGACCAGCGCGCGATCCAAACGGCCGAAGGCATGCTCGAACGAATGCTCAGCGACCGCGAGAAGATCGAGTTCACCGACGTACTGCAACGCCTGCGGGCCATTCGTGGCCCGGCGCCCAAGATTCGGGAAGTCCGCATCCCCACCGTGATCAGTTTCGACAACGACATCAGCAAGGGCCGGACCATCATCGAGATCCAGACCGAGGACCGGCTCGGCTTGCTCTACACCATCACCCATACCCTCAGCGATCTCGGCCTCGACATCAGCTTCGCCAAAATCTCCACCGAAAAAGGCGCCGCCATCGACACCTTCTATGTCCAGGACCAGCTCGGCAACAAGGTCACCGATCCCACTCGCCTCTCCGGCATCCGCGCCAAACTCGACTCCGCCATCAACCTCCTCGCTACCTGATCACGCCCCGGTTTGTTCGCGGTCTCCTTCATTTCCTTTTGTTTCATCCGTGGATGGCGCGGCATTCTTATCGAAAGCCAGTAAGTCCCCGGGCTGGCAATCGAGAACCGCGCACAGTTTTTCCAGCGTGCTGAACCGCACCGCCCTGGCCCGGCCGGTTTTCAGTACGGACAGATTCTGGGGCGTGATCCCCACCATCTCCGCCAACGTGTTCAGCTTCATCTTTCGTCGTGCGAGCATCACATCGACATTCACGATAATTGGCATGGCCCTTTTTCTCCCCCGCTCAGATCGTGAGCTCGTTTTCTTCGCGCATCTCCGCCGCCATCTCCATGAACCAGGAAATGACGATGATAATCGGCCCCGTGACCAGGGAGTCCGAATGGAATTGGCCCACGACCGGCGTTCGCTGGACGGCGACGGCCGTGAAGGCCCAAAGGAGGTTCGCGCCGTACCACAACAGCACGGTGATGCCCAACTGACGGATCTGGCCGGCGCTCTCGGTGGTGAAGATGTCACCCCGGCCATAATTGCCGAAGAGCTGGTACAAGTGGTAGATGCCTTTGACGCCTACCGCTATCGTGAGTGCGGTAATCGCGGCCAATACAAAACGCGACGGGAAAGTCAGTGGGGCAAGCGGGACGGAAAAACCAGAAAAACTCAGCGTGCCGTGGCCCGTCAGGATGGCCACCGTAGCCGCCACGAAAACGCATGCCGCGAGCACCAACCCCATCTTGCAGATCGAACGGAAGATGTTGCTCACCCGCTTGATCTTCTGAAGCTTCATTTCCATTTCGGGTTTCATCGTCTCTAGTGTCCTTTCAGAATAATTGCTGTTACTGAGATTAAATATAAGCCGAATTGAATGACTGTCAATATTGTTTTACTGTTTAACGATATATAATTATTGACTACGATTAATGTGTCTAAGTGCCTTATGCACAGTGTCATTCATATCGATGGCCCCCAAAAATCACGTGTTTCCCACCTCTCGGTGGATTAAAATCCGCTTCATGAGCCGGTCGAAAACAGTGTCACCCGCCACGCCGCAAGAGCGAAAGCTCCGTCAGTTCCAGGTGCTGGCGCGGGTCAGCAGCGTCATCAATTCCACGCTCGACCCGAAGCAGGTCCTCAATCGTGTCCTCGCCGAGGCCGTGCGCGTCATGCAGGCTACCAGCGGCTCGCTTGTCTTCATCGATCCGCACACGCAACTTCTACAGATCGAAGTCGCCACCGGCCTCAGCAAACGCGCCATTCAAACCAAGCTCGCCATCGGTCGCGGCATCACCGGCTGGGTCGCCAAAATGGGCCAGCCCGCTCGCGTCCCCGATGTCACCGCCGACCCGCGGTACGTCTCCGTGCGTACGGACATCCGCAGCGAACTGGCCGTGCCGCTGCTCGTCGAAGGCGCTCTCATCGGTGTGCTCAATGTCGATTCCACCCGCCTCGACGCCTTCAGCGTCGATGACGAGGAACTCCTGGTGGCCATCGCCGATCAATCCGCGCAGGTCATCCAGAATTCGTGGCTCTATCAGGCCGTGGCCCGCAACGCCCGCCAGCTCGAATCCCTTTTCTCGGTTGCGCAGTCCGTGATCTCGTCATTGAACCTGCAGGAAATCCTCCAGCGTGTCACCCGTGATGCCTGCCGGCTGATGGACACGAAGGTCTGCTCGCTCATGCTCCTCAACCCGACCCGCGAGCTTCTCGAACTTCGCGCCTGTCATGGCGCCGGACCCGAGTACCTGCAGAAACCGCCGTTGCCGGTGGACGACAGCGCCACCGGGTTCGTCATCCGCCGCCGCAAACCACTCCGCGTCTACAACGTTCAGGAGTACGATGAATTTCGGCACACGGAGATGGCGCGGAAGGAAGGCCTGGTCTCGTTGCTATCCGTCCCGTTGCTCGTTGGCGAGACCTCCATCGGCGCGCTCAACGTATACACCGACGAGCCGTACCGCTACTCCAATCAGGATGTGCGAACCCTGTCGGCCCTCGCCAGCCTGGCCGCCGTCGCCATCGAAAACGCCCGGCTTCACGAGCGCATCGTCGATGTGGAAGAGCAACTTCGACGAAACGAACGCTTGAGCATGCTGGGCCTGCTCGCCGCCGAGGTCGCCCACGAAATCCGCAATCCGCTCACGGTCATGAAAATGCTGTTCCATTCGTTGGATCTGAAATTCGCGCCGGAAGACCCGCGCGCCCGCGACACCGAGATCATGTCGGAGAAAATGGATCACCTGAACAAGATCGTCGATCAACTCCTCGGTTACGCGCGGTCCACCGAGCCGACGTTCGATCTGGTGGATGTGAACGAGTTGCTCGACGACGTGCTGTTGCTGACCCGCGAGAAATTGCGCGTCCAGAAGATCGAGTTGGTGCGCAAATTCAGCGCCGATTTGCCCAGGGTCCGCGCCGACCGCGGCCAGATCGAACAGGCCTGCCTCAACCTGATCCTCAATGCGACGGACGCCATGCCGGGCGGCGGGAAACTGACGGTCGGCACGGCGGTCCAACTCCACGTGCCGCCGGCCACTGGCGATCGTGTCCTGCTAACGTTCGCCGACAACGGCATGGGCATGGAGCCGGAAAAACAGCAGCAGCTCTTTCAGCCGTTCCTCACCACGAAAACCCACGGCACGGGACTCGGTCTGGCGATCGTCCAGAAAATCGTGGAGGCCCATCGCGGAAAAATCGAGGTAAAGAGCGCCCCGAAAAAGGGCACGACATTCCGCCTTCTGCTGCCGGTGTAGGCCGCAGCCGCAAGGCCCGGATTTGCCCCCGCTTACGGGGTGGCGTTCGAGTCGGTCGATGGCGGCGCTTCCGAAAGCTGCTTCAGCAGCGCTTCCAATTGCGCATCCCGCGGTGCGCCAAGATCGAGCGCCTTCTTGTAGTGATACTTCGCCAGTTCCACGTTCGGCGTGCGCTGCTTGGCATAGATGACCGCCAGATTGAAGTGCGCGTCCGCGTATTGCGGGTTGATCTCGATGGCGCGACGGATTTCCTGTTCCCCGGCGGCGCCCCAACCCTTCTGGTTGAGCACGACGCCGAGATAATTGTGCGCTTCCGCATTGTGCGGATCCAGCGCCACAGCGCGCGTTAGCTCGTTGAACGCATCCTCGGTAAGCCCTTTGCGATAGAATACGATGCCGAGCAGCGACCGCGTTTCCGCGTCGTTCGGCGCTGACGCCACCGCCTTGCGCAGATAATCCTCAGCCTCGTCGTACCGGTTCTGCTGATAGCGAATCGCTCCCAGGCTGGAAAGCGCCACAATATTCGTCGGGTCCATGTCCAGCACTTCCGTGTACTTGGCACCTGCCCGATCCAGTTGTTTGAGGGCCAGGGCGGCCCGAGCCTCGTTGAGCAACTGGCGCTCATTCAGGACCGGCGGAGGCGCTGGTACCGCGACCGGAGGCGGCGCGATCAACAACGACTTTGGCTGGGGCGGTGGCGGCGGCGGCGCGGAAACGGGTGGAGGCACGGGCACCGCCGTGACTCTCGGAGCCGGAGCTGGCGCATTCGTCGATGTTACAACCGGCACCGGGGCCGGTTTGGGCGCTGGCGCTGGCGGCGGAGCCTGGACTGGCGCAATCGCGTTCGCCGGTGTCGCAACCGGCGTCGGCTTCGGCGCCGGGGCCGGTGGGCGCACCGGCGCGGCTGCATTCGTCGAGGTCACGCTCGGAGCCGGGGCCGGCTTCGGTGCCGGCGCTGGCGCAGGTGGAGGTGTCGGCTTGGGAGCCGGCGGAGGAGGAGGCTTTGCTGTCACCACGGGCTTCGGCGGTGTATTCGTTTGCGTGTTTACCGGCGGCGCTTCCAGCTTCTTCGGCGATGTCAACGTTGCCACCAACTTGCCTCGGCCGGATTCCTCCATCGCAGTGGCGGGCGGCGGCGCGGTCTCCTCGGGTCGGGATTCCTCCTTGGCGACCCCGGTCTGATGATGATACGGGTGCCAGCCACGAAGCTCGGGAATGGACGGTCCATTCGTGCTTTCTTCGCTCTCGCCGCCAACGAACGATCCGGACGCCTTCCGTTCAGCGATGATCCGCAACAGGGCGTTTTCCTTGCGCAATTGACGGATGATTTCATCATCCTTGTCGCCGCTCGCCTTGGCGGACGACAGCCGCTTGTTCGCATCCGTAAGCTGGGCAATGACCGAGTCATACGACCGCCGCAATTCGACGTTGTCCGCCTGCGCCTTCGCCAGCGAATCCTTGGTCGTGTCCAATTCCACACGTGTCTGCTGGAGCTCCTGCTTTGTCTGCTCCAGTTCGCCACGCGTCTGGGCCAGTTCAGTCCGCAATTGCAGCACTTCGGGCGATACCGTCGGCGTGGCGGGCACCGGCGCCGGCACGGGAGCCGTGGCCTTCGTCGCGCGCTCGCGCGCCTCCGCAGCCTCGGTTTGGGCCGCAGCCAATTGAGCCGCCAGCATCTGGTTCGTCTTCAAAAGATCTTCAATCCGCCCGTTCGTCTGTGTCGGCGCTACCTTGCTAAGTTGTTCCTGAAGCTTCGCGTTCAAATCGTCGCGGGCTGACTGCAATTGCTGGATCTGTTGTTTGGCTCGTTCCAGTTCCGCGTTCAACTGTTTGACTTGCTCATTCTCCGCCGATGGCATGGTAATCACCTTCGGGCCCGGGGCCGCCGCGGACGATGGAGGCGCTGCCGGTGTTTCCGCAAGGGGAATCGCGGTCGTGAGCTGTGTTTCCGACGACGTGGACGGTGGTGGCGCCAACACGAGTGGCGCCGGCGCGACGGCCGGGGCTTCCGCTTTCGGCGGCGCAGCGGCCGGCGGCGCTTCGGTGGCAACAGCCGCGCCCGCCTTCGCCTTCACGTTCGCCAGGTGGTCCTCAATATATTTCAACCGGAACTCGATGATGTGCGGGTTCCAATCGGGAAATTGGTTCTTGATCTGATCGAGGATCTCGTGCGCCGAATTGTATTTCGCCAGGGCGGTTACCCAGTCGCTGCTGCGTTCGGCGGCATCCCCATCCTGAATGAGGAAGTACGCCTCCAGGAATTTGTCACCCGGGTCCTCCGCCGCGCGGACACGGGTTGTGCCGCAAAGACACACGGCCATCATGAGACACGTCAGGAGTATCCTTTTCATCGGACGGAAATCTACACGAAGTGGCTTTCCGTTTGCAATGGTATGATGTGAGGGCGCTTGCATTAGTGCCACTATCACAGCACAATGCATACCCATCTATGGCCATGGATGACCTGAACCCGATTCAACGCGCAGCCCAACAACAATTTGACCGCCAGAGCAGCCGCTACGGCAAAGGGCACATCCTGGCGGACATATCAGATGTCAGGGAAGCCCTCGAACGATTGACCTGGCTCAAAATTGGCCGGGCACTGGATGTCGCCACCGGCGCGGGGCATACCGGCTTGTATCTGGCCAGCACCGGTTGGCACGTCACCATGGCGGATATCTCGACCGCAATGCTCGAACGCGCCGCGGCGGCAGCGAGGGAGCAAGGCCTGCGAGTCGAGACACGCCAACACGCTGCCGAGAGATTTCCTTACGACGACGCCACGTTTGACCTCGTGACCTGCCGCGTGGCTGCTCATCACTTTAGCGATCCCGCCGCGTTCGTCCGTGAAACCGCCCGCGTCCTCAAACCCGGCGGCGCGTTCCTCTTGATCGATGGCTCCATCGAAGACGGCCAGCCCGTGGCTGAGGAATGGATTCATGCCATCGAGAAACTTCACGACCCGAGTCATCACCGGTTGCTAAGTCAAGGAACGTGGACGAAGCTTTGCGAAGATGCCGGACTGCGCGTCGTGTTCTCGGAACTCCAGCCGTTCAAACAGCCGGATGTGAATTGGTACTTCGACACCTCCAACACGTCGCCCGAAAACCGGGCCAGAGCCTTGGAACTCATCCGCACCGCCCCGCCCGAAGCGCGGGCCCTGTTTCGCCTCGCCGAAGAAGACGGCAAAATCGTCTGGTGGTGGCAGCGCCTTGTCCTCGCCGCCGTCAAGGCGTGATGGCAAACCGGTAGAACCCCTGTGGTCCGACCGCTCCGCCGAAATTGGTCAGCGTCAGGAGCGCGCCGATACTGTTGGTGACCGACACGCCGGGGATATTGACCCAGTTGGTCGGGTTCATCGAACTGCTAAATTGCAATTGGTAGGTTTCGCCGGCGATGGAGACTATGTTGAAAACCATGTCACTGCCAAACGGCTGTACCCCGGTAATCTGATTGATTGGCCAGGGCGGAGGAGCGAGAGGAATGGTCAGTTTGAAGATGGCGCCACCGTTGTTTGTCCCGCCTGCAGAGGTCGTCCCGTAGAAGTTGCCGTCGCTGCCCTGCACAAGTCCGGCCACCGGCTGTTCGCCATCCCCGGGGTAACTGCCGAAGGAATAAAGGCTTGTGTAGGTGCCACTGGGACTGATCCGAAACGCCGTGCCATTGGTACGCGTCCCCCCGTAATAGGCCGTCCCGTAGAAATTGCCGTCGTTGCCCTGCAGGAGCCCGCCTAGTGGGGCGCTCCCATCGTTACCCGGGTAGCCGAGAAAGGAGTACAGATTCGTATAGCTCCCACTGGGACTGATCCGAAAAACGGTACCCCAGTAGTTCGCGCCGCCGCGGCTGGCTGTCCCGTAGAAATTACCGTCACTGCCTTGTACGAGCCCGGCGAATGGATTGGCCCCATCGGGGGGATGACCGCTGAAAGAGTGAAGATTCGTGTAGCTGCCGCTGGGACTGATCCGGAAGATCGTGCCGTTGCTGCTCGTCCCGCCAGCATACGTCGTCCCGTAGAAATTACCGTCACTGCCCTGCATGAGCCCGGCTTGAGGATTAGCCCCATCGGTGGGATAACCGCTGAAAAAGTAGAGATTCGTGTAGCTGCCGCTGGGACTGATCCGGAAGATCGTGCCGCAGCCGCCGGGGCAAGGGCCGTTCCCGCCAAGACCGGTCGTCCCGTAGAAGTTGCCGTCGGTGCCCTGCACGAGTTTGTCTTCCGGGTAAGCGCCATCGGTGGGGGAGCCGACAAAGGAGTAAAGACTCGTGTAGCTACCGCTGGGACTGATCCGAAAAACGGTACCGGTGTTGTTCACCCCGCCGATTTCGGTCGTCCCGTAGAAATTGCCGTCAGTGCCTTCTACGAGCCCGGCGTATGAATAACCCCCGTCGCTAGGGTGGCCGACAAAGACGTGAAGATTCGTATAGCTGCCACTAGGACTGATCCGAAACACGGAGCCGTAGCCGCCGGCCGTGGTCGTCCCGTAGAAACTGCCGTTAGTCCCCTGTACCAAACCGCCATATGGATAGCCCCCATCGGGGGGGTGGCCGGCAAAGCTGTAAAAACTCGTCTCGACTTGTCCGCTGGCATTGAAAGTCTGTCCAGCCAGAACTAAGAGTGTGCTCGCAAAGAGGAAGCGGAGCAATCTTGCGGTCGTCATATCAGCAAAGATTCGTCTTTTCATACCCGACGTTCCCCTCACAGCCGTTCCCTGCTTGCTACGCGGAACCCGAGCAACTCCCGCCTGGACGCAAATCAGCCTAGCATCCCGCCCTTGCCAGGTCGAGCCGTTTCCAACCATAACCGCCGCGCATACGCCTGCTTCTACGACAGCTAATCCTTGCCGCCGGCGGCCTTGAATTCCTCCTCGGTGATCTTGCGGATCTCCGATTCGTGGATGATAATCTTCGCGCCGGTCCTCGCGTCCACAAACCGATAGCCTTTGCCATGAATTTTGTGCAGATGGGTTGTATAGTAGGTCTTGTTGCCGGCCGGGTCGGTGACGGCGTAGTAGGTCGTGCATCCCGTTGCAAACAGGGCAATCCCGCACAACATCGCAGCCATCACATGCAGTCTCGGTCTCACAGAGCGCATCGCAGGCCTGCTTTGTTCTGGCGCGCTTCATCGCACCAGATTTTCGGCGATTAACGATTGTACCGGTTCTACCGGTCTGTAACGTCTACTGCTTCGCCACTCCTGCGACCGGGATCGGCTGACCCGCCAGCAGGGCCTTTGCCGCGTTATAAACATGATCGGTTGTGAACCCGAAATGTTTCATCACATCTTTGACCGGCGCCGACGCGCCGAAACCATCGCGCCCCACCGTCGCGCCGTCCAACCCGACGTACTTCTGCCAACCCAGCGTTACGCCCGCCTCCACCGACAGACGCTTGCGCACACTCAGCGGCAGGACGGATTCGCGATACTCGCGCGGCTGGCGCTCGAACAATTCCCACGACGGCATGCTGACCACGCGCGCCTTGACGCCCTCCGCCTTCAACTTCTCGCCCGCTTCGACGCACCACTGCAATTCCGAGCCGGTGCCGATGAGAATAATGTCCGGTTGTCCCTGGCAATCGCTCAGGATGTACGCGCCCTGCTGCAAGCCGGACGCCGGCGCATACTTCGTGCGATCGAGCGTCGGCACGCTCTGCCGCGTCAGCGCCAGCGTGATCGGATGTTTCTTCTCCCGCAAAATCACGCGCCATGCCTCGGCCACTTCGTTGGCGTCCCCGGGCCGAATCACGATCATGTGCGGAATCTCCCGCAACGACATGATCTGCTCCACCGGCTGATGCGTCGGACCGTCTTCGCCCACGCCGATGCTGTCGTGCGTGAACACGTGGACCGTCGGAATCTCCATCACCGCGCCGAGCCGGATCGATCCGCGCGCGTAATCCGAAAAGATCAGGAACCCCGAGTCAAACGCCCGCAGCTTGCTCAGCACCATGCCGTTGACGATCCCCGTCATCGCATGTTCCCGCACACCGAAATGAAAATTCCGTCCGCCATACGAACCCTTCTCAAAATCGGCCGCGCCCGCGATCAATGTCTTCGTGGACGGCGCGAGGTCGGCGGCGCCGCCGAGGAACCACGGAAGGTTCTTGGCAAACGCATTCATCACCTTGTTGTTGGATTCGCGCGTGGCCGGTCCCTTCGGATCCGGCGGGAACGTGGGAATATCCTTGTCCCAACCCGCCGGCAAATCGCGGTCCTGGATCAGTTTCCATTCGGCAGCGAGAGCCGGATTCGCCTGCGCGTACGCATCGAACTTCGTCTGCCATTCCTTTTCCTGTTTCCGCCCGCGCCGGAACTGCTTGTGCATGTGCTTGGCCACTTCTTCCGGCACGAGGAACTTCGCCTCCGCCGGCCAGCCGTAATGTTGCTTCGCGCCGCGCACCTCGTCGTCGCCGAGTGGCTCGCCGTGCGCCTCGCGTGTGTCCTGTTTCGTCGGCGCGCCGTAACCGATGTGGCTGTCGAGCACGATAAACGACGGCTTGTCGGTCTGCTTGACCGCGCGTTTGATGGCGCTGTTGATCGCCCGCAGGTCGTTCGCATCCTTCACATGCTGGACGAACCACCCGTACGCCTTGAAGCGCAACCCAACATCCTCACTGAACGCCAGCGAGGTCTTGCCTTCGATGCTGATGTGATTGTTGTCGTAAATCCACAGCAGCTTGTGCAGTCCGAGATGACCCGCCAACGACGCCGCCTCGGAGCAAATCCCTTCCATCATATCGCCGTCCCCGCCGATCGCGTAAATGCGGTAGTCAACGATCTCATGGCCGGGGCGATTGAAATAGGTGGCCAACCACCGCTCCGCGATCGCCATGCCCACTGAATTGCTAAACCCCTGCCCGAGTGGCCCCGTCGTCGTCTCGACCCCGGGCGTCATGCCGTATTCCGGATGACCCGGCGTGCGGCTGAACAATTGCCGGAACCGCTGCAGCTCGCTCATCGGCAAATCGTATCCCGTCAGATGCAGTAGACTGTACAGCAACATCGACCCGTGCCCGCCCGACAACACAAACCGGTCCCGGTTCGGCCATTGGGGATTGTCCGGATTGTGCCGCAAGAATTTCTCCCACAGCCAGTACGCCACGGGCGCCAAACCCATCGGCGCGCCGGGATGGCCCGACTTGGCCTGCTGCACGCCGTCCATCGCCAGCGTGCGGATCGTGTCGATGCACAATTGGTCCAGCTGTTTGGTCTTCAGATTGTCCAGTACCACTTCAAACGGCGCAATTGTTGTCGTCATGAAAATCTCCTGAATTTCCTGAGTATCCCGGTATTTTGCGCCATCCCCGCCCGTTGCGCAAGCTTGTGTCGCAACCAGCCAATAGCCTCACCTCTCTTCACAGGTAGCATCTTTTTGAGTCGGAGTTCTCCGGTTTCGCCATCGAAACAAAAAGGCGCCCCGATTTCTCGGGACGCCTTTCGGTTAAACAACCAACTTCTGAAAAAGTTAGTGCCGGCTGCCGCTGAACCTGCGTTCGCCGCGATCGCCGCCGCGTCCGCCGCCGCCGCCACCACCGCCGAAGCCGCCGCCACGCGGGCGCTCTTCACGGGGTCGGGCTTCGTTGACCGTCAACGCGCGACCATCCAGCTCCTTGCCGTTAAGTTCGCTAATTGCCTTGGTCGCCTCTTCCTGCGTCCCCATCTGCACAAATGCGAACCCACGGGACTTGTTCGTGAACTTGTCCATGATGAGCTCGCAGCTCGTGACATTCCCCGCCTGCTTGAACAACTCGAGCAAGTCGCCTTCGCTGGTGTTGAATGACAGGTTTCCTACGAATAGCTTGGTAGCCATTATCTATTTTTCTTTCCGCTGCGGTAGGAGGTCTCAGTGACTGTTCCCGTTTTCGGGTTTCGGACTGTCACCGAGCATACGTGGCCAGACTGACAATCTACCAATCTCACTGCAACTGCTTCTATCTGCTAGCAGCCCCCACCATACCCCATCCCGACGGAATAGCAATCACTAATATCTCCAGCCCTCCCCGACCCCTCCCAGCCCCACCCCGCACCCCGCCCCGAAACATCCGGGGAAGCCTGCCCAACCCCCTCCGCCAACCCATAATCACATCGCCCTTTCCCACAATCGCTTACGAATTAATCTGACCTGCCCCCATTGGGTGGACCAGTTTTTGGGGAGCCGGTCACATTGCGTGTAAGAGGGCCGTGACGATCTCGGTTCGATTACTGCTTAAAGCCAGAGCAGCGTCCTGCTGTTGGATTCAATCCGTCCCTCTCTGGAGCGTGTCCACCCACGAGCGTAACTGGGCTCTGGCGGTGCACAGGGAAGCCAGCGCCAAAAGGGTGAATCGTAGTCGCCGTACTCGGTGTACGCGATCCCATGAGATCTGGATGTGTACGGAGGCCCATCTGATGGGGAGTTCACATGCGAAACACCCTGGACTCCACTTTGACTCCCATCAGGATATAGTAAAACAAGCTGAGAGACCGAGTTGAGTTAGCTTTTCAATTTGACTCCTCGTCAGAGCAAATTCCAAAGTTCTCTCTATCTTCCCGTGCTGGCTTAAGGGGACGAAAACATCAAGGTAAGCTTCTTCAACACCCTCAATCTCATCCAAACGTGCCGGCGGATTGCCGATTGTTTGGAGCAGCGTACCGACCAGCTCCGAAATGGAATGCGACTTACTTTTGATGTTCAGTGTCCACACCCCAATTTTCGCAGTGTACTTCGTAGATCCATGTCGAAATCCGCCCTTCTTTTGAGATCGTGATGGCCGAACACTGAGCACCTGAGAGACATGCTCTGGATTCAGCCCATAACCCCGAAGGTAAATGGCAACGCTTACGAATTGTGCTTTCTCGGTCACCCAATTAATCGCCAAGATTTCCGATACTATTCCCTTCTGGATCGACTACATCTCCCGTGTTCGGATTGACACCATACTCATCTGTTCCTCCACTCATAGGGTCACTGCCCTTTAAATCGTGAAAATCACCTCGTGACACCTTCTGCCCCACTCCGAGGAGGAGAGCAAGCAACCCATCAGATCAGGGACCGCAACCGAGAGTACGAAAGCCACTGGACACTCCATGTATTCAACCCTTGTGACTCTTCATTGCGTAGACCTCGACCAGATTAAGAATCCTTCACTGTCGTAAGCTCCGACGACAATTCCGTGACTCTTTCCAGCCAAGGCCTTAAGTGTTGCATCGCTAACCTCTCCATGTAGCTCAGTTGAGATCCGCTCAGGTCCGAGGATGGTCATCACGCCTATGAAAAGGTGTGGGGACATTGCCTGAGTAAGGGTCCACGTTATACGTTCTGGCCGTGAATCGCTAGCTAGAAGGCAATGATACACTTCGTGACCATGCAACAGCATGCGGGTACCAAACTTGGCGAGAGCTGGATCACCTTTTCTCGACAAGGCGTCCTCAAAAAGCACAATCCTTCCACCATCACCCGCTAAGAACTTCTGGATTTCACTAACAAGATAGGAGATTGACTCCTTCGATTCGGCAAGCCCACCGTTCCGAAATTCTACAATGCGCCCTGGCTTCGCACCGGTAGGCAAAAAGGTAAATATCTCGCCGTTATTGAGGTCGACTTCGTCGAGCAGACACTTGGCTAATGTATTCCCAGCCTCCAGACATTCAGTGAAATACCGCGCTGCGTCTTTAGCAAGAACGTATCTCTCGTACTTTCTCATTTAGGCATTATGGTGCCATCGGGGTAAATGCGCCAGCCGGGTGTCCCGCTTCCACGATAATTATAATGTGAGCGTCCGGGGTCAGACCTGTATTCTTGACGCCTTCACTTTGCGGGCTATTTCCGCCAACCGCCGGCGCATGCCCGCGTCCCGCTCCGCCATTCGCTCAACTCGTTTGATAACCTGGGCGACCCCGCTGCCATCGCGATACCCCAGCTCGCGAGCCAATACGTAGCATCTTCTCCCCGCCCAAGCGGACGCGCATCCACAATTGCACCCGCCAGTCCTCCCCTGCGGCCAACTGGCGGACGTGTTCCTGCGCGTCCCGTTGCTGATGTTGCTGCAGCCACAACCGATCCTCCAACCCTGCCTTGC
The DNA here is from genome assembly GCA_035501175.1 of Verrucomicrobiia bacterium. Lineage (GTDB taxonomy): Bacteria > Verrucomicrobiota > Verrucomicrobiia > Palsa-1439 > Palsa-1439 > Palsa-1439. The sequence goes on from DATJWQ010000061.1 coordinate 44,911, forward strand.
CGCGCAACGCCTTCTTCGCCGTTTCCCACAGCCGTTCACTTCCCAACACCAACCCGCCGCGCAGTTTCTCCCAGGGACTGGCCACCAACCCGCCAAACGCACTCCGCATCCACTTGCGATACTCCCGCTGCGCCTCCGCCCTCCTCCGCCCCCAGTACCGGAGCCAGTTCGTGCTCAACCACCCCGGAGCGCGACGCCAGCCCCCGTAGTCTCGATGGCTGCTCCACCAATACCGGTCCAATTCCCCCGCGCGATCAGCCGCGATCACCACCGGTCGACCGCGCGACCGCACCGGGTTCAGGTGGATGTAACGCACCAGCTCCTGCGCGTAGCCGTCCGCCTCGATCAACTGCGCTTTGTAGCGCCCCTGAAACAAATGACCGCTTCGCCGATGCCGCCGGTTGAATCGCACCGTGTACGTCGTCTGCAGCCACGCCATCGCCTGACTCAGGTTCCCGCGCGGGGTTTCCACAATGACGTGGTAATGATTCGGCATCAAGCAATACGCATGCACCAGCAACCCAAACCGCTCGACCGCTTCCGCGACGGTCTCCAGGAACCGCTCCCGATCCTTCTCGTCGCGAAACACCTCCCGCCGCTCGTTGCCCCGCGCCATCACATGGTAGACGGCTCCCGCGAATTCCACACGTACCGCTCTTGGCATGACCGCTTGTTACCGCCCCCACGCCCAATTTGTCAAGAATACAGGTCCGACCCCTCTCCCAATCCCAACCCGACCAAGGCGAGCAGGTTTAGTAGCGAAAGGTGTTCGGCGCGTACCAGTAATGCACGAGGTTGCTGTTTGCGCCGGAGATTTCCATCTCGATGACGTCTGGCAGACCCGATCGCACCGGTGGGGGGCGCTTTCCCACCCAGCGAACGGAGTAGGAGGTCGGCAGTGTCTGCATGGTCTGGGGGTGCGCGGGATCCTGTCTCCAATCGTCGATATGCTTCACCTCCGCAGGATTGAAGGCCCGTTCATCGAAGCCCAGTCGCCCGAAGAGTTGCCCTGCGATCTGAACGGCTTGAGTTTCCGTGACAGCTGTTGCTACGCCAGACAAATTGTCCAAGCCGGTCGAATCTCGTTTCAAGGCCATTACGGTAGACTGCTGTTTGCTGTCGCAGAACTCCCGAACAGAGTCGACCTGTAGACGGAAGAGATATCGATCTTCCACCTGAACGAATGTGGGAGGAGACGGATCGGTGGCCTGCGTTTGCTGTCGCCAATCCTTGGACGGCTTGATGCCGGTGGCTCCAAAGAAGTGTTCTACGGGCGTGGCTGTCGTGGGACTGACCGGAGGACCGTTCGTCGTCGCTGCCGCCCCGCGCTGGAGTGGCTGTAGCCCCTCAAGTAACCCGATCAGCGGCCTATCGTCATCCGTCCAATCCTCGTAATTGACGAGCTTTCTCGTCGTGGCCGAGATGTCCATTTGCACCGCAGGCGGGAATTGCCGAGGCTGTAAGAACTGTTTTTGCTGCCAGTTGACCCAAAAGAGCGGGAGCCGAAGCACGTGCTCCGGGTTGGCTTCGGATGGTTGCCAGGTGTATCGATGCACTTCGACGGGACCAAATCGCTTCTCGTCGAAGCCCATTCGCTTGAAAAGGCGGGTGGCGATCTCTTTCGCCCCGGTTTCGTCGATCAGGCACGGTTGCTCTGACCAGCGCTGCATCTCCGCCGGATCGAGGTGATTCAGCTTGCGTTTTCCGCTCTCCTGCAGGTCTTGGAATACGCGAACCTTGCCGCCGAGGCACTCGATCCGGTATCGGCCCCCAATATGAATACGGACCTCATCCTCGTGGTGGGACGGCAGACACTTCACTGCCTCCGGCGTGATCGGACTGTTCACTTCAATTTCGGCATTCGAGCAAAAGGCCTCGAATTCCGGCATTGTTTGTTCGAAACTCAGTATCGCGGCGAGGATCAAAGCGTACATGTGCGTCCAGGGGCGTCCAGGGTCAGACCTGTATTCTTGACGTTTTCACTTCGCGGGTCGGTTCCGCCGGCCGCCACAAGCAGCCTCGCGGAAATCAAAAGAATCGCCGGTCAATAGCCTCCGCGTCTCCATCTTTTCTCCAAGGCCACCGCACCAGCTTCCTCAATGATAGCCGACAAATCACCCGAGTAAAGCTGGAACGCGCCAGCTCCCGGCACCGGCCAAACCAAAATCAGCCGCGGATCTTGCTTCGTGAAATTCGTGTCTGCTTCGTGTTCCTTGCCCGCCATCTCGTCCGCCGTATCCTCGACAAAGATGGGAGCTTCACCCTGATTCCGAGGTCGGAACTCCGTGGAGGCGGATTCGTGTTTGCGCGAGTGCCTTCCCGCCCCCCCCCCACCCCTACCCACAGCGCGCCCCGCCGC
>DATJWQ010000062.1:0-44644 GCA_035501175.1 Verrucomicrobiia bacterium
TGGGGGAACCAACGTGCTGATTACAGTTCCCGGCATCTTCGGAAAGTCATACCAGTTGCAGTATCGCAACTCGCTGACGACAGGCACCTGGGCCAATGTGGGAGGCTCCGTTAGCAACGCGAGTGGGTGGCTGATGGTTACGAACTTTGGCGGAGCGGTCGGGCCGCAGGGGTTCTACCGATTCGCAATTGCGCCGTGAGGCGTCGGGATTTGCCTCGATTTGCCACTCCGGGAATGCTATTCTTCTCCCCGTATCGGCGAGAGTCGCTCGGATCCTGATCGCAAGCGGGGAACGGCTGGGAGAGGTGCGGTGGATATGCACATGCGGATTTTGGCCGGGCGAAGGGCGGCGAAGTGTCTCCGCTTTCCCATCATCATATTTGTTCTATTGCTCCTGGCTGGTTGGGTCGTCAATACCAACGCTCAGACGGTGACGAATCTTTACATCTTTGCCGGCCAACCCAATGATGGGAGCAACCCGCACGATGGGTTGGTGCGGGGCAGCGACGGCGATTTTTATGGGACGACCTCGTACGGCGGGACCAACATGGATGGCAACTACGGCTGCGGCACCGTGTTTCGGATCAGTCCCAGTGGCACCTACACGAGCCTGTACTCGTTTACGGGCTCGCCCGACGGGGCCCACCCAGGGGGCGGGGTGGTGCAGGGCAGCGACGGGAATTTTTACGGCACGACGTATTCCGGCGGAACGAGTACCGATTCGAATCCTGTTTGCTCACCTTGCCAGGGCGTCGGCACGGTGTTTCGTGTCACTCCCAGCGGCGGCTGCACGATTCTTTACTCATTCGGCAGCCAACCGAACGACGGGGCCAGTCCATCTGCCGGGCTGATTCAGGGCAGCGACGGCTGGTTTTACGGGACGACCCCTTACGGCGGGACGCAGGGGCATGGCACGGTATTTCGGATCAGTGCCAGTGGCAGCTACACGAATCTGTACTCGTTCACGGGCGGGAGCGACGGGGCTTTTCCGAGCGCCGAGTTAGTGCTGGGCGTCGACGGGAATTTTTACGGGACGACCGAGTACGGCGGCGCGTACAGCTACGGCACGGTGTACAGGCTTACTCCCGGCGGTGGTGTGACGAATCTTCACTCCTTTGGTGGCGGCGGCCCCTTTGTCGGGGACGGGGCCAACCCGATTGGCAGGCTGGTACAGGGCAGCGACGGGAATTTTTACGGCACGACAATATCCGGAGGGAGCAGGAGAGGTTGCATTGACGGCTGCGGCACGGTGTTTCGGGTCAGTCCCAGCGGCAGTTACACGAACCTGTACTCGTTTATGGGCAATACGTTTGTGAGCAATATTGTCGTCAATGACGGGAGTGAACCAGGAGGCGGGCTGGTGCAGGGCAGCGACGGCTATTTCTATGGGACGACTGGCGAGGGTGGGACGAGTGAGGAAGGGACCGCGTTTCGGATCAGTACGAGTGGCAGCTACACGAGCCTGTACTCCTTCGTCGGCGTGTGCTGCAGTGGGCCCAATCCGTGCCCGGGGTTGGTGCAGGGCAGCGATGGCAGCTTCTATGGGACGACGATATATGGCGGGAATATGTCCGGCTACGATGGTTTCCACGCTGGCAGCGTGTTTAAGCTAACTGTTCCTCTCAGCGCGGCGCCCTGGCCGATCAATCAGATTACCGGAGTAGCGCCGTCGGGTAGTGACATGGTCTTCAATGTCGACTCGATTGCCTATGAGACTTATCAATTGCAGTTCACGACGGACCTGACGTCCGGAGTCTGGTCGAATGTCCCCGGCGTATCGGTGACCAACAGTGTTGGGGCTTGGCTGACGGTGACCAACTTTGGCGGAGCCGTCGGGCCGCAGGGGTTCTATCGGTTCGACATTACGCCGTAGGCGAAGCAAGTGCTGGACGGGCGCGCGGTTCGCGAGGCGGACGGAGCGGGGACTGATTACGGCAATCCGCCCACTCCCGGATTCGGCTCGACATTTGCCGGTCGTGAGACTATGCGTGGCATCGCGTGAGGAGACGTTGCCTGGGCTGGAGAACTCAAGCGGCGGCTGGTGTAGCGAACAAGGGCAAAACTCGGAGACCGTTTGATGGTGGCAGGCTCCGGGAAGAGCCGTGGTGAGTGCGGACGCCAGGATCACTGACGTCCAACAGAAACAACAGGCCTAATAATCCGAACCAGGAGAAGGCATCCATGAAACCATCGGTTGTGGCAGTGACCATCGGGCTGTTGCTGGCCGCCGGGTCGAGCTGGGCACAAACCAACTCATTCCAAGTGTCCATCAACGGCACCATCACACGCGATACCGACAAATTCCCGGTGAAGACCGCCAGTCTGCTGTCGTCGTCCAGCAACATCGTCGTGCTGACGACGATAGCGGATACGAACGGAGTGTTCATGATCAGTATTGACGAGATAAACCCCGCCGCTGCGGAGGGCGCGACCAACGTGGTGCGGCGGCTGATCACGAATTACTGGGACGGCGTACAGGTGGGCAAAGGCACGTTTGCCAGCAATCTGTCGAATAACAATGGCTATGTGGGTTTCCCCGAGCTTCCCGGCATGGATGGTAACCTGATGCTTGTGGGCACGATCATGGTCAAGAACGATACAGTCGAGGGTCTTTCCGGCACGATCAACGGTTTCTGGAAGCACCCGGCCTGGGAACCCACAAGTGAGCCAGGGGCGCTGTTCAAGGGCACGCTGAAGACGAAAGCGGCGGTGCCGGTACCGGTCCCCGTGCCGACTTCGTCGGTGGACTAGCGAGTTGAAGCCGAAGGGTTCGCAAAGCGGACGGAGCGGGGAGGCGAGCGTAACGGTCGAGCGCGGAGAATGGGGAAGCTCGGGTGAGGGGGTGCTGAGGTTCGGAATGTTCCGGTGAAGATCGCCCGGACGGTTTACACTTGCTCCGTCCAACTGAAGTTCTACAATCCGGTCGGGGAAGATGGGAAATGCGCCGTTTCGGTAAGGTGAAGCCATGCATGCCGCGAGTCCTCGTGACAGCACGATCAAGAAGGCATTCGTCCAGCTTTCGGCGGAACTGATCAAACGATATGACCGCGACAGTGGGTGTACTCGTGGCCAGCTTACGAAGACCGCGAAAGACCTGGCAGTTGCGGACGATATTTTTCCCTACGCCTGCGCGGCGCTCCTCAAGGAAGAGGATTTGCGCTCGTTGAAGGGCGGGATGACTTCCGTCGATTGGGAGGAAGTGGAGAATCGGACGCAGCGGATCGTGGGCGAGATCGTCCGGGCGAAAGTGACTGGTGATCGTTTCTACGAAAGCCACCTCGGTTGGCCCGCAGGTCCGGGCATATGAGAGCGACGGTGAACCAGAGCAACGCATGAATCCACACAAATCCCCACGCGCGTTTAACCGTGTGCGCCTGAGATGGATCGGTATTTGGACGATCCTCACCGCCGCGACGGTTTGTGGCGCGGCGCAACCGGCAGCAGTTGTCCCGCTTGATGCAGACCCGTCCATCGCTCAAGCGAGTGAACTGATCGAGAAGGTCAAAGCCGTCGTTCCAGGGTTCCAGAATCAACGGGTGTTTTATCGATTGGAACTTCTCTGTGGCATGGCGCTGGCCTGTGAAGACCTGGGGAAACCCGATGATGCCCGCCAGCTCTGGAAGGAGGCGGAAGCGGAGGTTGCGACGAATTCGTCAGAGGCTCGGAATGAAATCGGCGTTCTGGCCATCGCCAAAGCCCGCGCAGGGGACGTCAAGACCGCGTACCGCTTGGTCGAGAGTCTGGGGAGCAGAGCGGAGAGCGTTCCCGAAGGGCGGGATGAATACCCGGAACTGGATGGTCGCTACCGGAATCGATGCCGGGTCCTCCAACGGATCATTGCGGATCAGTTTCGTCGGGGGGATTTCAAGGGCGGGTTGGAATCCGCCGCCGTGCTCCCTGAAAGCCTGGCGGATGGAAGCCGCCCACGGGATGAGACGCTCAAGATAATGGGGCTGTATTTGTGGAAAAGCCGGCAACGCGAATTTGCCGACCAGGCCATGGGACGGATCCAGGAATCGTGGGTGATGGATGAACTGATGTCGGAACTGATCCCCGTGCAGTTGTCCCTGGGGGAAGCGGCGGCGGCGAAGACGAGTTGGGAACGCATCACGAACAAAAGGGGGCATGTCCCTGTTTGCATCCAGATCGCCGTGTATCTGGCGAATCATGGAAATGCGCAGGACGCGGAATCATTGTTCACCGAAGCCGTCGCGCTGGCGAGCGAAGCGCGTATGCAATTTCACGCGTATGTTGGTGGGTCGTTTTATATCCAACAGATCGGGGATCTTTGCAGAATCGCGGTCGCCGAATCGAGCGTGAAGAGCCCTTCGATGCGGAGCACGCTGGATTCCGCAATCAAGCTGGCGAAGGCGGAGCCGAATGATGCTGCGTGGAGGGAGGTCGCCGTCGCCCGAGCCGGATGCGGGATGCTCGCCGACGCTCTCCAGACCGTGGAGTTCATCAAGGGGGTGGATGAGAGGGCCAAGGCGCAGGCAGGGATCGCCGTGGTTCAGGCTGACGCGGGAGACCGGGCGGGGGCCCGGGATCGGTTCAAGATGGCGGCGGAGATGACGACGGCGGTTGACCAGACCTGGACGAGAGCGCAACTGGTGGTCTCGATTGTCGAACAATGCGCCAAGGCGGGCGAACTCGAGCTTGCCGTGGAATTGTCGGGGAAGATCGGCCCTGTGGTGGAACGAGAACGGACGATGGTCGCGCTCGTAAAGGAATGCCTGTCGGCCGGGGACATGAAACAAGCGCAGATGGTTAGCGATCATCTCAGCGTGGACAGTTTCCGACGCGACGCGGATGCGAGCATCGTCAAGTTCAAGATCAAGGGAGGGGATTTGAAGGGAGCCTATACGGTGGCCACGATGCACGGCGAGGTGTCGGATGACGTCATGTTCGGTCTCATTCAGGGTCAGATCATCGGGAAGGATTATGCGGGAGCCGTTCTTTCAGCGCGGACCTGGAACGGAGAAGGACCCACGGGTCACACCCTTGGTGATGTCGCCACGGAGCTGGCGCGAGCCGGCGACCTGCAGGGGGCGCTCGCCCTGATCCGTCCGGAGTCGGGGGCAGTCGAGAAAGCGTTTGTGTGGGCGGGTGCGGCCTGCGGGCTTGCGCAGCGGCATGCGAATCGGCAGGCCGCGAACGAGGTCATTGCCGGTTTGGATTGGGGCTGGCCGTTCCCAAGGAATTGCGGGGAATCTGGAGGACGCTGACCGGGCGCGTCGACGCGGCTGTGCGAGCGTAATTCCGGGCGCAAGTTTGGCTGTGGGCTGGTTTTCCGTCGCCGACGGTCGACGGGGTCAGGTGGTGAATCTGGGGCGATGGTTGAGCCGGGCCATCGAGGGATTGACATTTCGGAGTGCGCTGAGCATCGTGGGTCAAGCTGGTGCGGTGGCCTGGGAGGAATTGTGGAGCGGCGAAGGCGATTGACCGGCTGTTTTGTTACATTCGCGGGGCTGACGGCGAGCGTGGTTGTCGGTTTGGCGCAATGTGCGTCAGCGCAACTCACCAACGCGAGCAGCACGAATGCAGGCGTTACAAACGGCATCCACAAGTGGACCGCGGAAGACTACAAACGTCTTCAAAGAGAAGTGGCGGACGCTGTGGCTCGAAGCACGAATGCGCACCGGAACCCCTCCAAGGAAGATCTTGAATGGGCGGCCGGTGTGGCCGCTAGTTACTCTGCCAAACCATGGCCGGAGGCTGCCCAAAAACAACCCACGATTGAGCGCGCCGGAACGCAGTTGCGCTCCGCTATCCAAACGGATGAAATCGAACGAGTGTGCCTTCAGATGACCAACCAACCCGAAGCCGTTGTCGCATTGAAGACCCTTGCGGCAGAGGCGGTGTCCAATCTGGATGAATGCGCCACAGTTTTGGCGAGCCCCGACTTAAAGACTACCATTGGGGATTTCTATTTGGCGGAGTTGTGGGGTCGAAGCAACTACTTCTCCTTCGTGTTTTGGAGCACAAATAAACTGCCGAGCGTGGTCAGAATCGTAGACAGGAGGACCCCCGACGGTGGCGCTGTAATCATGGTTGCTCACTTTTATAAGAGCGGGGTGTTGGAGGATGTGCAGATGTTCCCACGCGATAACGAAGGCGCTGTTACCGCTTTTGAGGGTCTCAGCTTCAAAGAAGACGGTCGGTTGGACCGTCACTGGATAGAGCCAAAGTGACGTGGGAGAATGGAGATATGCGCGTCTGGTGGAGAGGACTATGCAAGGGGGAGTGGATGCGTCGAGGCTACGAGGAACTCAAAACCCATCGGCACAATGAAGCGGCCAGAAAGCAGATGTTGCAATGTTGAGACCTGACCCCAATTCATGTGGCGCCTTCTGACTACCAATAGCGACGCGAGCATGGCGAAGACATTAGAGATGGTTGAGAATGCGCCAACAATTCAGCCACAGTTTATCGGCGGGAATAGCCTCACCAGAGAGTTTGTCGATCCGGGGAAGATGCCGCCTCGCCTTTTTGTGGGGCAGATCATTCGACGCCGGTTGGAGGTCCTGCGGCGGCAAAGCGGGATTATTACCATGATTGGATGCGGTGCCAAATCATCATGAACACTAAACAGAGAATTCTTTCCTTCGGTTTTGTCCGCCTGACGATGATGGCGATGCTTGCGGGTGCAGGGTGTCGTGTCCGGGCGGAGACGGCGAGCAGTTGTCCCAGTTTTTCCAACATTCCGGCGGTGTACGAAAAGCCGAAGAACCCCGCGATCGATGCGGCTCTGGAAAGCTGTTTTGCGGAGCTGTCCCGAGCCCAAGCGGATCTTCGTTCTCTTTACCGGGAAGGCAGAGTGAAGCGATTCCTCGGCATTCAGGGCATGTGGCAGGCATACGTGAATATCCCGGGTGGTGATTTCGACTTCGTGTTCAAGTCAGAAACCGGCCCCATCCTGGGATTTCAGAAATATGTGGAAACCGACAATCACAGGCATCTAGTTTACGACATCGATTTCCACACGAACGGAATGGTGAAGTCGTTTGGTCTCATTTCCGGATCTACTGGCGCGAAATTTTATCCAGAGGGCGGAATCGAATCGTTCATGGGCGGCATTGGTGACGGCAAGTATGCGGATTTGCGGTGGGGACCCGACGGCAAGATTAGCTCCGACTACACGCGGGTCCCTCTGCCCGAGTTTTCGACCAATCCGAAGGATCTGCCGGATTTGGAGGAGAAGCTGCGCCATGGTGATCAGCCGACGAAATGGGGTGTTCTGAAATCCATGCTAGCCATCGGCTCCCCGTCAGTTCCGTTTGTCGTCGAGGTTCTTCAAGACGGAGACGAAACGGCCCGCGATATGGCCGTCACGATCCTCGAGCAACTCGGCAGCAAATCAGCCCCGGCGGTTCCGGTTCTGGCGCGACGGCTTCTCGAAGACAATAGCTTGGGCGTGCGCGTAAGCATCGCGAAATGCCTGGGGGAACTTGGCGCGGTGGCTCAGCCCGCGATCCCGGCGTTGGAGGAGGCCAGCACCAACGCTAACCCGGGCATTGCTCGAATGTCGCAATCCTCCCTAAGGCGTATCCGCAGGGCTGCATCGACACAATAACGTATGCACCATCGATTAGAGGATTTGGGTCAGCTCTTGAGGCGTTGCCGACCAAATGCGTCGTCACGGTTGGGGCAACCATGAGACGACCGAGCGAAGGGGGCTGGGTGCGTCGAGGCTACGAGGAACTCAAAACCCATCAGCACAATGAAGTGGTCAGAAAGCAAATGTATCAATGTTGAGACCTGACCCCAATTCATGCCATCAATGTTCTACTGGGAGTACAACACTTATCCTACACTATTCCAAGGAGTGCCTAGATAACGCAGTGCGATGTCTCTGGAGGGGGCGTCGCTCCAGATATATGGATGTAGTAGTAACGGCGTCGTTACTATTGTCATGCGCCTACTCAGTCTCTGCCAGAAGAGAGGTCCACCCAATAGCTGCGATTGCGGTGTGCGCGGCGTGTGTATGCCTATATTGGCTCGTCGTGGTATGGAGCCACGGTAGAAGTGCCCACAGGCTGCGCGTTAGGTGTGCTCAGTTGTCTGACAGCGAGATGCGAGTCACGCTTACGGAAGACGTAATTATTGTGTCGGATCGATGTAGTTCTTCCGAGTTTCTATGGCACGACGTTACAGAAGCCCGTCTATCTGCGGAGATACTCCTATTATTCCGGCGAGACAATCGCTTTGCAATGCTGCCACTGTCCCAAATAGATAAAGACAGTCGTGCATACCTTCTGGGGCAACTAAGGGGACACGGCGTGCCTATAAGGGTATGCTAAGCAGTTAAGGGGTATGAAAGCATGTCATTGATTTGCATAGAACAGTGACAACGTCATGGCGTCTGGCCTATCGGGCGTGTCGCCCAAATGCGGTGTGTGTGAGGTCGTCAGGTCCGCATGATGGCGTTCCGGTCGTCAGTAGGCGGTTGCGTCCGGAGTCGGCCCGTGCTTGAGCAGAATCTTCATGCTTTGAATGGCAGCGATCGGCCAATCTTGACCTGCATGCGCGGCATCTGCTTCTATGGTGGTCGTCTCCTTGATTCACGAACACGCAGGCGAGTGTGTCAGAAGAAAGCGCCAGCGACCGTGTAGACCGCTGGCGTGAGGATCACGTAACCGTCACCAAGGATTCCTGTGCCTTCCTCTTGTCGCCAAGACAGACCGGCAGATAATCGCACCACGCGCACCACATGCCGGGCCGCTTGTAGAACCGACCCGCCGTGATCTCGCGCGCGATGTACCCAACTTTGGCGAGGTACTCAGCAAGCTGGTCGCCAGTGCGAATCGTTGGCTGCCACAGTATCTGCGGTTCCTTAGTTTTGACTAGGACCCAGAGCGCCGATCGCTCGACCTGCGGTTTCGCCAGTTTGTAGGCGGTGAGCTGGTCGGACATATGGGCCTCGTGGCCATCAGGCGCTGAGCCTACCGTCTTGAAGTCAGCGACCGTGTTCTCACCTTGCACTTTCGCCTCCAGATCAATCACACCGACAAGCGGCAGATCGAGGCTGGTGATGGGGAGGGTGACGGGTTGGGAGAACGTTGAAAAAGCCGGTTGGGCGGCGCGGTCGGGAGACCTGCGCCGAACGGCGAGACTTGCGGAAACGGCAAAGCGGCGACAAGTCGCCGCACTCCAAAGCAGGGAACGAGCATGCGACATTGAATCAGAGGATGCGGGAGAGGGCGAAGGCGAGGAGCATGGCGCCGCCGGCGATATCGGCGATGAGGCAGGTGGCGCGTTTGGCGCGGCGACCGAGCCAGCTCATGATGGTGGCGAAGGCGATGACCCAGGAGATCGCGCCGAGGAACACGCCGAGGCAGACCCAGGGCAGATCGCGGGCGGGGTTGGCGGACCATTGGCTGGCGAGGCCGGGGACGACGATGCACCAGAAGGCGAGGGTCATGGGGTTGAGGCTGGTCATGGCGAGGCCGGTGAGGTAGTGGCGTTCGGCGGGTTGATCGGATTCGGTGGCGGGGGTGGTGAGGGCGGTGGGGGTGCGGAATTGTCGGGCGGCGCTGAGGAAGCAGAGGGTGGCGAGGTAGAGGAGGACGGCGGCGCCGGCGATGGCGAGGAAATTCATGACGAGGGGTCGACCGAGGAGCGGGCGGATGCCGAGGCTGGTGAGGATGGCGTAGGTCACGTCGATGGTCACGGCGCCGCAGCCGAGGAGGAAGCCGGCGCGGAAGCCGCGGCGGAGGGAGCGGCGGGCGATTTCGACGTTGACGGGGCCGATGGGGGCAGCCGCCCCCAGTCCCAACAGGAGGCCGTTGAGGAGGAGCTGGGGGAGGCTGGGGGTGGGCATGGTCGATTGGATACGGGCGGTGGGGGCGCGGGTCAAGACGGAATGCAGACCTGGAACCCTCACCCTGACCCTTTGCCGCCGGGGATACGGCGTGGCGGCGTCTCGAGGACTCGGCTCCCCTTATACGGCAAGGGCGAGGGATACCTCTCCTCTTATGATGGTACAATCCCTAGAATCGCGTGTTGCGGGGGGTGGCGGCTTGTGATAGGGAAAGCCGATACACGGGCTGATGGAATCGGATTACAAAGTCAAGTTGGAGGTGTTTGAGGGGCCGCTCGATTTGTTGCTCTACCTCATCAAGAAGGAGGAGGTGGACATTTACGACATTCCGATCGAGCGGATCACGAACCAGTACATGGAATACCTGTCGATCATGCAGTTGCTGAACCTGGAGGTGGCGGGAGAGTTTCTGGTGATGGCGGCGACGCTGATGTACATCAAGAGCCGGATGCTGTTGCCGGCGGACCAGCAGGTGGGCGACGCCGAGACCGAGGAGGGCGAAGATCCGCGGTGGGAATTGATCCGGCAGCTCGTCGAGTACAAGAAATTCAAGGACGCGGGTCTGCAGCTTGGGGTGCGCGAGGAACAGCAGGCGAACATTTTTTCGCGGAGCGGCGCGGCGGTGGGGATCGAGGTGGACAAGGACATCCCGCTGGCGGAAGTGAGCATTTTCGATTTGATCAACGCGTTCAACGACGTGTTGAAGAAGGCGACGGCGCGGGAGGATTTCCGCGAGATCATGGAGGAGCGGTTCACCGTCAGCGACAAGATTGAAGAAATCCTCTATACTCTGCGGGACCGATCGGAGATGATCTTCAGCGAGTTGTTTGCGGCGGCGAGCTCGCGCGTGGAGGTGGTGGTGACGTTTCTGGCGTTGCTGGAATTGATTCGGTTGAAGCGGCTGAAGGTGCGGCAGACGGAGGCGTTTGGGGAGATCCGGGTGATGAAGGTGAGTTGACGAGGTCAGGTGCGCGGTCGGGAGACCGGCGCGCAACGAAAACCACATTCGCGGCTACAATTGAAGACATGACACTGGAACTGAAGAAGATAATCGAGGCGCTGCTGTTTTCGGCGGAGCGTCCGCTGTCGCCGAAGGACATCCGCGCGATTTTTGCCGACGCGACCGACGAAGAGGATGCGCCGGGCATGACCGAGCCGTTCCGCAACGTGCGCGAGGCGCAGATCGTGGCGGCGCTGGAGGAATTGAAGGCCGAGTGCGAGCTGCAGCAGCACAGCTATCAGCTCGTGGAGATTGCGGGCGGGTGGCGGCTGGTGACGCGGCCCGAATACGCGCCGTGGGTGAAGAAGTTGTTGGATGAGGCGCGACCGCATCGGTTATCGCCGCCGTCGCTGGAGACGCTGGCGATCATTGCGTTGCGCCAGCCGATTTCGCGGGCGGACATCGCGGCGATTCGCGGCGTGGAAGTGGATGGCGTGGTCAAGACGCTGCTGGAGCGGGATTTGATTACGATTGTCGGCAAGAGCGACGCGCCGGGTCGGCCGATGTTGTACGGCACGACGCAGAAGTTCCTGGAACATTTTGGCCTGCGCGATTTGGATGACATGCCGAAGGCGGCGGAGTTGCGGTTGCAGGCGGCGGCGTTGAAGACGGCGGAGGAGAAGGCGTCCTCCTCCGCTAAAGCTGCGGAGGACAAGGAAGGCTCCGCGTCCGCCAGTGCCGCGGAGGGTGAGGCGAAGGATACGGTGACCCCTAACCCTGACGGTGTCCCCCAGGAGGCGAGCGAAAGCGCTGACGAGTCAGCGCACTCGATAACTCACCCCGAAGACGAGGACACAGGGGACGACGAGGATGAGGACGAATACGAAGAAGACGAGGACGACAACGAGGACAACGACAGCGAAGACGATGACGACGACGAGGAGGACGAGGAGCGCGAGTGAAGGACAAGCTCGACAAGCTGCGGACCAAGATTGACGAGATCGACGCGAAGCTGGTGCGTCTGCTCAACGAGCGGACGAAACTGGTGCTCGATATCGGGAAGATCAAGCACGAGTTTGGCGGGGAGATTTACGCGCCCGACCGCGAGGACGCGGTGTTGCGCAAGATCGTGGCGCAAGGGACCGGGCCGTTGCCGGCGGATTCGTTGCGGGCGATTTACCGCGAGGTGATGTCGGCGTCGCTGGCGCTGGAGAAACCGCTGGTGATTGCGTATCTCGGCCCCGAGGCGACGTACTCGCACATGGCGGTGATCAAGAAATTCGGGTCGAGCCTGAAGTACGAGCCGTTGCCGAGCATTACGGATGTGTTCGTCGAGGTGGCGAAGGGTCGGGCGGATTACGGCGTGGTGCCGATTGAGAACTCGACCGAAGGCGCGGTGACGCACACGTACGACATGTTTCTCGATAGCGAACTGAAGATTTGCGCGCAGATCGTGCTGCAGATTCGGCACAATTTGATGGCCGCGTGCGCGCGCGACCAGATCAAGAAGCTGTATTCGATCCCGCAGGTGCTGGCGCAATGCCGGCAATGGTTGCAGGCGAACATGCCGCACGTGGAATTGATCGAGACATCGAGTAGCACGCGGGCGGCGCAGATTGCCAAGGACGAGCCCAACTCGGGCGCGCTGGCGAGCGCGTTGGCGGCGGAGATGTACGGGCTGGCGGTGTTGGAGGAGAACATCCAGGACTCGAGCGAGAACGTCACGCGGTTTCTCGTGATCGGGCGGAAATATCCCGGGCCGACCAAGAACGACAAGACGTCGATCATGTTTTCCGTGCAGGACCGGGTCGGGGCGTTGCACGATTCGATTGCGTCATTCAAGAAGTTCAAGATCAACATGACCAAGATCGAGTCGCGACCGAGCAAGAAGAAGGCGTGGGAATATTACTTTTTCGTGGACGTGCTCGGGCATTGCGAGGATGCGCGGGTCAAGAAAGCGCTCGACGAGCTGGCGAAGCACACGATGTTCGTGAGGATTCTGGGCAGCTATCCGAATGTGAGTGGGTAGAGGAAGATTTCGTCCGGCACCGTGCTGCTGGACATGACTGCCTGGACTTCGTGGAGTGGTTCGACGTCTTGGGGGTGAAAGGATGGCTAGGTTTGAAATAGCGTGTATTCTTCTCGCGGCCTTCGCGGTGTCGTGCAACCGCGGTGTGTCACGGATTCAAATTCTGGCATTATCCCAGCCGAACCCCACCACGTATTCCTTCCCGTTGGCCGTGGGGGATTTTCATGCGCGGGCGGTCGAAGCCTTCTCTACGGACCATCAGGTAAAGGATCCGATATTCCCTGTTCCCCCTGAGGCGACTTCTCTACGGGGAGAAATGCTGTGGAGTTCAAACTTTTCCGTGGAGCTATCAGGTGCTGGTGGCGTCTTCAGTTCCGTATTCACGAATCTTGATAACGACAACGACATTTATCTGCAAAACTTCGACATGCCATTCACCTTGTCGCCGCTTTATCGAGGAAGAAACGGTGGGCTGCCATTTGTTGCGAGCTTTTATTTGCATCTGGTGGCCGCTAGTTCAAGCACCACGGTTGTGATGGTTACTGCAATGGACACTCGGGTAATAAACGGTGAACACTACGGGGTTGGCCCGTGCGGGCCCGGCTATGGATGGCGATATGACCCTGTCAAGCCAACCACTGTGGAGGAGTACACAATTCTCCGATACCTCGGAGACCACGTTGGTATCTCGAACATGCCACCTGTTATACTTCCGAGGAAGTGAGCAAAGGAGTTCTTGGACTGACTGTTACTCTTGGCGCGATTTTGGTGGATGGTACTTGGCGCGGGATTCGGCGATTTGGAGGGAGCGAGGCTTGCGGGCGGTGAGCGTGACGTATCAAGAGGCGTTGGCAAACGTCGAGGTCATTATCAAGGAATGGATCGAGACCGCCCAGGAGCTTGGCCGTCCCATGCCGCAGCCCAAGGGCCGGCTGGTTTTTGACTGAGCGGTGGCGGAGCTGGCGAAGCACACGATGTTCGTGAGGATCTTGGGCAGCTATCCGAATGTGAGCGGGTAGGTGGACGACGAGCCGCCAGAGGCGTGGTGGCGCCCCGTTACTAGTGCGGGGCGAGAATCACCGGGTAATACGGTGGCGGGTTATTCAGGAACCGCGGGTCGTAGATGTAGTTTTTCATGTAACCCGAAAGTGGCTGGCCGTAGGGGTTAGAGGTTCCAACCGCGCCGCGTTTCTCTTGCACGATGCCGCCGAGAACCGTCAGGACACCGCGGAGCGCGCCGGTATTGTAGTTGATGACGCCGAAGCTGCCGGGGTTGCCGTCGGCGGAAGTGCCGGTGGCAATCATTGCCGCATCAATTGTCAAATTGTTCGGCGCGCTCGTAGCGATCCAGATATCGTCCTGCGAGATCAGTCCCAGCGCATCCGTGCTGGTGGGGATCGTCAACGGATTGTGAGTATAGGTGATGTTGTTCTGAACATACATGTCATTCTCGCTGACGACCGTCAACCGCCCAGCAATTGCGCCGCCTTCCAGGTAGATGATGCCCGCCCTGGGGCCCGTGATGGTTCCGTTGTTTGCTACATAAATGATTCCGCCGCTGGCCGGGAACACATAACCGTGATTCGTCCAGCCTTTGGTGGGATTGGTAATCGAGACCGTGCCGCCATTGAAGGTGATGGTTGTGTTGCCCTGCAGCATCACGCCCTGATTGGTCGCGATATTCTTCAGCGAATTCGATGAGGCAGAATTGAAGTCCACATCGGACATCGAGCCCTGGTACGAGTTCAGGGTCAGGCCCTGGTCGAATTCGATCCCGGAAATGTTACCGGAGTAGACATTGGTGGCCGAGGTGACAGGCCCGTGAAAGACCGGTCCGCCGCCCGCGTTGTTGAAGTAAAGGACGTCATCGGCATGAACGTGACCGGTGAAGACGTCACCGGCGACGAAATAAATCCCGTTATTGATGTGACTCCAGAGGGCAAATGTCCCAAAGGTTTGGACCGACGTGGGGAAGCTGTTCGGATCCGTCGGGTCGGTGCCCGCATTGTATTCCTGAAGATTGCTGTAACCATCCCCATCCAGGTCCGCGTCGCCGTCTGACAGAGGTCCATTGCCCGTGTGCGACTGGTAGGGATCGGTGTGGAGAACCAGCACTTCGTAGGCGTCACCCAGGCCGTCGCCGTCCGTATCATCGCCAATCCCGACGGTGTAGAACCTGGAGGAGACCACAGAGGGGGGGAATCGGTTGGGGTTACCACAATCCGTCCACGTGAGATTTGGTCCCAGGGCCGTAACGCCTTTCTCGGCAATCTTCCATTTTACGGGCGAGACGAGGGAGTCGGCATAGAACACGTCGTATAAGTGCCCGGTCTCGGTGCCGGTAATGGTGAGGGTGATGCACGAAGCTGATGTCGCACCAAAGGCGGAAACCATCAGACAAGAGCCGAGATCACCGTCGCCGACGTCATTTGTCTGCGCGATTGCGGGCGGCGAGACAAACGGCAAAAGAGCGATCACGAGCAGGCGGCAACATCCGCGGGCCAATTTCTCGAAAAGGCGCGGGGATTGATGAGACGACACGGGTTGACTGGTCTTAAGACAGGCCCATCGCTGACACATTGATCGCATCGCTCCTCCTTGGCAGGCCGCTGCGACTCACCAAATCCCAACCTGACACGGACATGTCTCACATGGGCGAGGGGAAGAGTCAATTCGTTTCGTGAAAGGGATCGGGGGTCAGATCGTGTCCGCCCTACCGAGGATGCGGTTGGTGATGGCGGGAATCGGAATTGTGAGGCGCGGGAGGACATTGCGGCGCGGTGGGTCACCGCGGGCTGATGCATATACAAGACGGCGCTTCACAGAAGCGCCGCCACAACGAACCGTATGGCTTTTGATGGGGAACGGCCACGGGCGAGAGGCGCCCATTGTACGGTGGCGGCGGAGCGGGCGGTCCGCCCGGCGACGATTTCGATGCGAGCGGAATAGCCGAGAGATTCGAGGAATTGCTCGCAGTCCTCCCAGGTCAGGCCGAAAGCGCGGACGTCAGCCACGCCCAGACGGGCGACGACATCGCGGAGGCATTGGTGGCTTTGGGCGGAGAAATCGGCGGACATCATTGCGTTCTCAGCCCAATCCACGAGGCTGGCGAGCGACAGGCGGTGGTGAAGGTACGCGCCGATCTTATCGGCGACGGTTTTGCGGGTGATGGTCATGATTACCGCGTCTTTCGATGTCCTCTGTCGAGAGGATACTTTTCATGAATTTCGACCAATTGTCCAGTGCTGTCGAAGATCTCCTGCCATGCGTGCGCGGATTTAGTGATTGCGATTTATGGATAGCACTATCCATAACTGCAGAAACGATTGGCGGGTGCGTGTAACCGGGGATGTGCCGGTTTCGCGAGAGAAACGAGACCACAGTTTTTACCGTGACAGCGGCGTATGTGGATGACAAACTGTCGATTGTGAAGCTGCTGAGGCCGGATTGTCGTGAAGACGCGCGGGTCAAGAAAGCGCTCGATGAGCTGGCGAAGCACACGATGTTCGTGAGGATCTTGGGCAGCTATCCCAATGTGAGCGGGTGAAGCGAACGATATAGAAGCAATGAAATGGCTGGAACGAATCTTTCACAGGCCAAAGGATGGCTCGGTGTCAAGCGAAGTCTCGACTCCGGAGATTTTACGAGCGCGTCTTAAGTCGCTCTACGCACCTGCTGTTCATCTTCGCAAATCCGACAAGAAGGGATTCTCCAGAATAGGCGGGTTGCCGTCGTTGCCAGGCGATTTTAGCTGGCCGCTATGGAAGGCCGCTCCGCAATCATTTCTTGCACAGATTGATTTGGGCGAAATTCATCAAGTGCTGCCGTCATTCCTACCGGAGCGTGGATCGCTCTACTTCTTCTACGATCAAGAGCAATCTACTTGGGGATTTGATCCGAAGGACGCCGGTAGTTGGCAGGTTGTTTACCGCGAAGATTCACCGGCGACACAGACGCCACGAGGTGCTCCGACGGGTCTGGGCCCTGTAAATATCTACCGGGAAAAGTACGTTGTGCCTCAGCTAATTGATCTGCTACCTGATTGGGAACGCATGAAAGATCAAGGACTGGATTGGAAACGAGACGGCGACGCCTTTGATGAATTGCGCAACGCGCCTTTTGCAGGATTGAGCCGCCACCAAATGATGGGATACCCGAGTCCGGTGCAGAACACGGGCATGGAACTGGAATGCCAGTTGGCATCGAATGGAATTTATATTGGCAATCCCGAAGGTTATCGCGATCCGCGCCGCGCAGAATTGGAACCATCCGCGCCCGCGTGGAAACTGCTGCTTCAACTCGATACGGATGATGACACCGGCATGATGTGGGGTGATGTCGGCACGCTTTATTTTTGGATTCGCGAACAGGACGCGCGCTGCAGGGATTTCAGCAAAGTCTGGATGATATTGCAGTGTGGTTAGATGAATGCGGCCCGTAGTGCGGTGCCATTGCGATGGCGCAGCCGTGGCCAACTTACCCGCTGCTACTTATTGCGCCCGTATTTCGCGCGGGATTCGGTGATTTGGAGGGAGCGCGGCTTGCGGGCGGTGAGCGGGACGCTTTTTTCGTAGAGGGTGTCGGGGCAGAGGTCGGCTTCGTTGGACCATTGGACGCTGCCAAGGAAAGGTCGGACGGAGTTGAAGACTTCGAGATTCTGTAGCGGGCGGAATACGCCGGTCGACAGGTACGGTTTCACGTCGAAGATGCGGACCTCGCCGTTGGTGAACGTGAGCCGGAGCGTGTAGTTGGGCTGAGGTCGGACGGCTTTGACTCGGGGATTGAGTTGCATGGGGTAATTTAGCGCAACGGCTCGATTTTGAAAACGGCTTGTCCCTGCTCGGCGAGGGCCCAATTGGCAAGGAGTTCGTCGCGGTGAATCTCGATCCAGGCATGCACGAGCTTCATTTTGTTGGGCGGCAGGTTTCCGCCAAGGACTTTGCCTTCCGGGATGGACAACACGACTTCGTGTTCCTGATAGCGCGCATGAAGATGGGGTCGCTTGTGTTTGTCTTTGTCCATGTAATACAGGCTGACGATGATGCCGTAGAACATGGAGATGACGGCCATAATTCGGAATTATAGCCGGCTGAGGGCGGGCTGGCAAGTGGGCGGGCAACGGCAACCCCGATGCGAACTCGGGATGAACAGGCGAGACGCCCGTTCAACGATGGGCGGGGTTTCGTCATGATGTGATTTTGGATATTGACATATTATCGTGCAGTGATAAGATAGCAGTTTGTGAATGATGGGAGAGATGGTGTGCCTGGTGGCGGGTGGTTACCACCGAGGCTTGGAGGGTGGAGTTGGCCAGCCGTGAGGGGCTGTGCGGTGGCCGGTAGGGGTGGTTCAGAGGGCGGGGGGGTATATACTACCAAACGAAGCCAATGCTTTTTTGGGTTGTGGTGCTTTGCATCCAGCGTGGCTACAGATGGTTACACAACCGCGGAAGCCGAAAAACGCATTGGCTTCGTTTGGCTTCGTTCGGGGGTTTTGGAGGGTTGTGAGGACGTGTTTGGGATGGATTTCGGTGGTGCTGGGGCGGTTTGTGGCGCGGGTCGGGCTGGATTGGGATGGAGCTTGCCAAGGGGCGGGAGGTGGAGGATAACGATGTCCACAGGAGAAGCTTCTTATGACTGGACGACTGATTCGCGCCACGGGTGTGCTGCTGGCGGGTGTCGTTTTTGCCGGCTGCGAGACGTACAAGCCGTACATGAGCAGTCAGGGGCCGCCGCCAACGCTCAAGCGGGCCGCGGTGATGGAAGAGCCGAATTCACGGGAGAAATCGCGGCGGGCGCAGGACATTGCCACGGTGCTGCAGCGGCGGGGGATCGACGCGGTGATTGTGGAGCCGGGTCAACCCATGCCCAAGGACGTGGACGGGTATTTCACGTACACGGACAAATGGCAGTGGGACATGACGATGTATCTGTCCGAGATGAACATCGAGCTGCGCGACCCGCAAACGAGCCGGTTGATCGCCTCGGCGGAATACAAGCAGGGGTGGATGCATCGATTTCCCGACCCGATCGAGATCGTCAACAACCTGATCGGCCAGATCCTCGGCGAACCGATGCCCAAGCCGAAGCACGACGAGCCGCACGACAGCGGCAGCGAACTGAAGAAGGATTAGCGGGTCGGCAGTTTTCGGGTTTGACCGCCTATCGCGGCCCTGCCAGAGTGGAGGGACTGTGAGCATCCAATCTATTGCCAATCAATTTGTTTGTGATGTGCCCGTGTACGAGCCCGGGCGGCCGATTGAGGAGGTCGCGCGCGAGCTCGGGCTGAACCCGAAGAGCATCATCAAGCTGGCGTCGAACGAGAACCCGCTCGGGCCATCGCCGAAAGCGGTGGTGGCGATGCGCAAGGCGCTGGCGACGGCGCATTTGTATCCGGACGGCGGCGGGTTTTATTTGCGGCAGGCGCTGGCGAAGAAGTTTTCCTGCAAGATCGACAACATCATCCTCGGGACGGGGTCGAACGAGATCATCGAGTTTTTGTATCACGCGTTTGTCGGGCCTGGAGATGAAGTCGTGGCGGGCGACAAAGCGTTTGTGATCTACAGCATCATGGCGCGGATGTTTCAGGGGAAATGCGTGGAGGTGCCATTCAACGGTCACACGCATGATTTGAGGGCGATGCTGGCGGCAATCACGCCGAAGACGAAGCTGGTGTTCGTGGCGAATCCGAACAACCCGAGCGGGACGCGCGTGAGCAATGCGGAGTTGGAGAAATTCATTCGCGCGTTGCCGCAGCATGTGATGGCGGTGCTGGACGAGGCGTACATTGAGTTTTTGGATGATCCGCCACCGAGCATCGAGTGGGCGCTCAAGCGGAATGTCATTGTGCTGCGGACGTTCTCGAAGATCGTCGGGTTGGCAGGATTGCGCATCGGGTACGGCGTGGCGCAGAAAGAGTGCATCGATCTGCTGCAACGGGTGCGGCAGCCATTCAATACGAATGCGGTCGCGCAGGCCGGGGCGTTGGCGGCGTTGGGAGATGCGGCGCACACGCGGCGGACGAAGAGCGTGACGCGGCGCGGGCTGGCGTATTTGTGCAAGGAATTCGACCGGCTCAAATTGGAGTACGTGCCAAGCTGGGCGAACTTTGTGCTCGTGAACGTCGGCGATGGCGACAAGATTTTTCAAGGGCTGCAACGTCGCGGGGTGATCGTGCGTCCGATGCGCGGGTACAAGATGCCGCAATGGGTGCGCGTGACGGTGGGGACGATGGAAGAGAACCGGCGGTTTATCGGCGCGCTGAAACAAGAACTGCGGGCTATCTGAGCATGTGAGTTACTCGAACGTTTTCTGCAGGTCTTTGATGCCGTTGTCGAATGCGGATTTGACGTCGGCCCAGGCATTGGTGGCGGCGGTGTGGAGTTCTTTCAGCTTCGGCTTGAGCTCGTCGAGTTTCTTTTGCGCCTCGGCGATTTTCTTGTCCATGTCGGCTTTGGCCTGGCCGGTTTGCGTCTTCGCTGACTGCTTCAGGTCATCGAGTTTCTTGCCAAGCTCGCGGAACTGTTTGTCGGCGGCCTTGTCGAGTTCTTTGATTTGCTGCTGGGTGAAGTGGCCTGTCGTGACAGCGGCGTTTTTGCCCGCCTGCTTCACGTCATTGAAAGTGGTTGTGTTGTTTGATTGTGCCCGCGACAACAGCGGCGTGGCGAGCAGTAGCGACAGAACGATGAACCCCTGCAATCTCTTCATACCTGATGGCCTCCTATGAAACTGCCAGCAGCTTACATCGCCGCGCGTCGAGTGCAAGCCCGGTCGTTTGTGGGAAACACGTTGCGGCCCCAAGATTCCAAGCGTATAAGATTTCGGTGCCATGAAATGGGCTTTGATTCTCTGTGCTTTCGGCACAACTGCAGCATTGGCTGACAATCCCGCACCCACTGCGCAGCAGGTCCTTTCTCAAATGGGAATGACTTATCGCAATTGCAGTTGCTACGAGGATTCCGGGGTCGTCGAGACGGTGTTCACTTCCTCGTCACGGGTTTGGACGAACACGAAACCATTTGAGATTCACTTTCGCCGTCCCGCTTTGTTCCGGTTCGAGTTCACCAGCCAGCATTTCCCAAACTCACCAACGAACCGGTATGTGCTGTGGAGCGATGGGACGCAAACGCACGCGTACTGGCAGTCGGCGAATAGTTACTGGGCAGAAGCAAGTCTGAGCAAGGGCCTTGCGGGCGCGACCGGCGTTTCCGGCGGGTCGGCCCGTACGATCCCGAGCTTGCTGAGCGACGCCCTCGGGGGCATCAAGCTAACGGATCTGGAAAATCTGGCGTTGCGTCCGGAAGAGGCGTTGGAAGGAGTGGACTGCTATGTGGTCACTGGCGATTATCCGCCTCCGGTTGCGAGCCGAAGTTGCGCATTGTGGATTGGCAAGAAAGATTTCCTGCTGCGACAGAAGAAGGAGCAGCTTCAACTTCCCGACGGCACGGTTACGGCGTCGGAAGAAATTCATCGGCTGATCAAGATGAATCGAGATATTCCCGACGCGGCGTTCAGTTTTACTCCGCCAGCGGAGGCGAAGTCGGTTGCAGGAATCGAGAGCATGCTGGCTGACTCGCAGCGCCAGCTTGCGGAAGCGCAGGCCAGAGCAGAGGCGGCGACGGCAGCAGCGCGGCAACGCCAGATGTCCGTGCTTTTCATCGACTGCGGGCCAGATGGAGTGACGATTCCTCCCGGAGCGACCAAGCTAAGCCTCGAGGATCTGGGGCATAAAGGCAACTCGTTCGAGAAGCTGCTGGACGAGGCGGCGACTAACCCCTCGTTTAACAGAATGTTTGTGATGATCAAACCCGGTTCCATGGCAACGTATCACGCGATCCAAAATGCCGTCAGCGGTCGCCCGCTCACTGTGCAATACGAGCCCGCGGATGAAGACAATGCTGGCATCCGAGTGGATTCCAACGGAACAACCAACAGGGTTATTCGCTTTACGTCCAGTCACAAGCAAAGGTCTCCAATTCCTGCCGGTAAGCATGCTGTCGAAATCAAGTGTTCTGACAATCAGGTTTATCTGGTTGGTGGCGACGGCCAGAGCGAGACGTCAGGAATCAGTCTGGAGGATTTGGCGAAACCCGACGGCAGATTTCAAGCGGCATTGCTGCGGTCGGACCGGAAAACGCAGTACATCAGCTTCAAGGTGACGGACGACAGTTTCCCGGTTTTCCGTAAAGCTCGCGACATCGCCGAGGGTTGGGCGTTCGACACCAGTTGGGAACTGGCCGAAGTTGGTCCTCCGGTCACATCCGGTGCTGACGCAGCGGCTCACTAATCTGGCAGTATTCGTCGTGCTCGACCGAGCCAATTGGCTTGCGGGGGTGGCGGGGCGCGGTGTAAGAAGGCGGCGAGATTCCAAGGAGATCTCGGATGGCACAGACGACAAGGGGGCGCGGTGCGCTGGCGGGTTATGTTTTTTTATTGCCGAACCTGCTCGGCTTCCTGGCGTTCACGCTGTTGCCCGTGCTCGCGTCGCTGGCGCTGAGTTTCTACGCGTGGGACCTGTTCACGGCGCCGAGATTTGTCGGGCTGCAGAATTTCAGCGCGCTGATGCACGACCGCGATTTCTGGTATTACGCGTACAACACGGTGTTCCTGATGCTGGCGATCCCTGTGAACATCATGGGCTCGCTGTTGCTGGCGGTGGTGATGAACCAGAAGCTGCGGGGAATCGTCGTGTTTCGCACGATCTATTTCCTGCCGACGATTGTGGCCGGGGTCGGCACGTATCTGTTGTGGCGATGGATCTACAATCCCGACTACGGACTGATCAACGCGATCATCACGAACTGGTTTCCGCATTGGCTGAACGACGCGATCCGCCGGCTCGGCGTGGAGTGGCCGCCGCAGTGGCTGACATCGGTGACATGGGCCAAGCCCGCGCTGATGTTCATGAGTTTCTGGACGGTGGTGGGCGGGTACAACATGATTTTGTATCTCGCGGCGCTGCAGGGTGTGTCGCCGGAGTTGTACGAGGCCGCGAACATCGATGGCGCGAACGCGTGGCAGAAGTTCTGGGCGATCACATGGCCGCTGGTGAGTCCGACGACATTTTTCGTGCTGACGATGAGCCTGATTGGCGGATTGCAGGGCGGGTTTGAGCAGGCATTCGTCATGACGCGGGGCGGACCGGCGGGAGCGACGACGACGATCAGTTACTACATCTACAATCATGCATTCGCATGGAACCACATGGGGTACGCGGCGGCGATTGCGTGGGTGTTGTTTGCGGCGGTGTTCGGGGTGACGCTGCTGAACTGGCGGCTGGGAGGGCGGATTGTCCATTACTGACAAGACTGTAAGGACCGCCCCTCACCTTAATCCTCTCCCCGTGAGGGGAGAGGAGACACGCCTGTTGCCCAACCGTGATGCTATCACTTGCGGGCCGAGGAAAATTCCCTCGCCCTTGAAGGGAGAGGGTAAGGGTGAGGGTGATTCGCAAGTCGAATGAAATGGTGGTGAAGAAACTTGTCACATATTTGGTGCTCGGCGGCGTTGGGCTGTTCATGCTGCTGCCGTTTCTGTGGATGCTATCGACATCGGTGAAGCCAGCGAGCGACGTGTTCGCGTCGGTGGACAATCCGATGACGGCGCTCGTGCCGGCGCGAACGGAATGGCGGAACTACGGTCAGGTGTATGAGACGACGAAAGCGATGGGCGGCGGGTTTGGCCGGTGGTATTTGAACAGCCTGCTGGTAGCGGTAGTGGTAACGCTCGGGCAGGTCACGACGAGCGCGTGCGCGGCGTATGCGTTTGCGCGGTTGAAGTTTCCCGGTCGGGATAAACTGTTTCTGGGGTATCTGGCGACGATGATGATTCCTGGCGCGGTGACGATGATCCCGAACTTCATTTTGATGCGGAAGATTACCGAATGGCTGACGTCGGTGGCGCCGCTGGCGGATTGGGACGCGTCGCGGGTGGTGTATTTGTTTGGGCGGACGTATGAGGTTGGGAGGCTGGTGGGATTGGATTCGTATTTTGCGCTGGCGGTGCCGGCGATGTTTTCGGCGTACGGCACCTTCATGCTGCGACAGTATTTCATGAGCATCCCGCGGGATCTGGAGGAGGCGGCGACGATTGACGGGTGCGGTCTGTTCCGCATTTTCACGTCGGTGATTCTGCCGCTGAGCAAACCCGCGCTGGCGACGCTGACGATTTTCACGTTCATGGGCAACTGGCAGAGTTTTTACTGGCCGCTGGTGGTGCTGACGCAGGATTCGATGAAGACGCTGCCGTTGGGCCTGCTATCGTTCATGGGGTTGTACAGCACGCAATGGAACCTGCTGATGGCCGGGTCGATGATGATGATCGTGCCGGTGATTATTGTCTTTATCGTGGGTCAGAAATGGTTTATAAGCGGGATTCAGTTGGGCGCATTGAAAGGTTAAGGACGCATGCCGGCCAGTATGTATCGCGGTCAAACCAATCCACTCTGGGAACTTCTCGGCGACGTGAAGCATCGTGTGCCGCCCGGCTCGCGGATGATCCAGGAAGCGTTCACGACCGAACATCGCCGCCCCGTGTTTGTGAAGCTTTCGGAACTGACGCCGGAGACCTTTTACCAATTCGATGAAATTACCGCCCAGGCATTTCACGATGCCGTGATCGATATCGGGGCGCGGGATGGCGGCGGGCGGTTGACGGTCTGCTGTCCGTTTCCTGGTGAGGTGCACGCGCAGCAGCGTCGTCTGCAGCGCGTGGCGGGCAAGGTCGATCATATTCGCGTGTTGACGATCGGGTCGGCTCGGGCGGTGGGCGGGCGCGATACCGCGATGGATTTCTACGATATCGCGGCCAATCCGCTGGCGCGATACAGTTTTGCGATCAAGGAAGGGGCGCGTCCGCTGCTGTTTATTTGCCGGGAAGATCGTCGGCTGCGGACAGTGGGGGCGCGTCGGTCGGCCGGTTTTTTTGCGGTGAGCCGTGAGGTGGTGGAGGAAGTTGCGGACGACGTGGAGCTGTTGTTGCGGGGCGCAGCGACGACGCTGGTGACATTTGACGAATTGGAGTTGCTGCATCGGACGACGCAGCGGGTCACGCGGGAATTGGAGAGTTATTCGCGACGCATGGAGGGGGCGGTGCGGCGTGCCCGGCGCCGGCCGGAGCTGCTGACGCCCGCACGGTTCGATCGGATTGTTGGCCAGGCCATCGCCAAGATGGGACAGCTCAAGGAGATACCGCGACGGGCGCTGCAGTCGATTGAGAAGAGCGGATTCTGACCGCTCCCACGACGCGCTTGATTTGATCGGTGTGGCGCGGCGGGAAAATGAACCCTCACCCTGACCCTCTCCCTTAAGAAGGGCGAGGGGAACACTTTCCGGTTTGTTGAAAGGGGCGGATTCTGAGTGTAACCAGGGCGACACCTCCGCCGTCTTGTGGTGTTGGAAGATGTGAAGGTGGAATGGAGGATTAACCATGAAAAGAATCCTTAAGGCAGTAGCTGGTTTCGGGGTGGTGGTCGCAGCGGTTTGCTTGCTGAGCGCGCCGGCGCAGGCGCGGGTGTATGTGAACTTCGGGTTTGGGTTCCCGTTCTATTGCGGCCCGGCGTATTATCCGGCGTACGGATATTATTGCGCGCCGCCAGCGTACTACTACGGTCCATCGGCGTATTACTACTATGGACCGCGGCCGTATCGATACTATTACGGGCCGCGCGGGTATTACTACTATCGTGGTGGCGGCTGGTATTACCGGTAAGCGAAGCTGCCAGAGTTAACTGAAGAAGGCAGGGTTCACATGAGCCCTGCCTTTCTGTTTTTGGGAGCGTCGGCTGCTCAGCGGGAGTTGCGCGGTCAGCACGTCTCGGGCGCGCCTCGTCGGCTTCGCCTCTCAAATCAAGGTTGAGAGCCTGTTTGCGAGATCGCTTCTACCGATCCCGGGCGAGCCAGCCGCGATGGACCAGGTCATCGGCGAGCTGGCGGGGCGAGACGATTTTTACGCCCTGGATGGCCCTGCCGAAGTACGGACCGAAATCACGTTCGTCGCCTGTCAGGAGATGCATGGCATGGCCGGCGATGGCGCCGCCGAGGCTCGGGACGTCTTTCGCCTCCAACTTGATGTCGAGTTGCGTAATCAATGCGCCGACCATTTCGAGTTTTGCCGTGAGGCGGTCAAGCTCGGCGACGAGCATTGGCTCCTTCAACGCGAGGTTGCGGCGGGCATCTTCGACGGCGTAGGCGTTGGTGATGCACTCGCCGTGTTGGGAGAGGACGGCGAGCAAGGCACGGATTCGGCTGTTCGGTTTGGCGGCCGAAAAGAGGATGTTGGCGTCGAGAAACACCCTCATCGTTTTGACTTGAGCCGGTAACGGCGGAGGGCCTGCTCGTTGACGCGATCGAATTCCGCGACGCGCTCGTCCGTGTAGATCTCGACAGGGAAGGTGACACCCGCGCGGATGAGGATGCCCTGGGCAGTCTCCTCAGCCACGACCTGACCGGCGTCGGTCAGGCCGAGTTTGTCCCGCATTTCCTTGGGGAGGGTCAGCGTGCCGCGCTGGTTGACGTTAATGACTTTGGTCATAAGACTCAGTATTTCGTACTTTCTGAATTGATGCAAGTGGGCCAGTGAGTTGAGCAACGACCGCAAGCAGGGATTTTGCAGCAACGGAACGGGGCGGCTCCGCGAATGCGATTCGCGGCTACAAAACCTCGGGGAGAGTTGTGAGGGGTTTGCGGTACTGGGTGGCGAGATCGGGGAAGGTGACGCGGCCGCGGACGATGTTGAGGCCGGCGGCGAGAGCCGGGTTTTTGCGCGCGGCGCGAGCATGACCTTTCTTCGCGATTTCCAACACGTACGGGAACGTGGCATTGGTCAATGCGGTGGTGGACGTGCGGGCAACGGCGCCGGGCATGTTCGTGACGCAATAATGCACGACACCGCTGACGAGATAGGTCGGGCGTTCGTGTGTGGTCGGGCGCGAGGTTTCAATGCAACCGCCCTGATCGATCGCGACATCGACAATCACCGCGCCGCGTTTCATTTGTCGGACCAGCTTGCGCGAGACCAGGACGGGCGCGCGCGCGCCGGGTCGGAGCACCGCGCCGATGAGGAGGTCGGCTTCGCGGACCTGATCGCGGATATTGTGAGTGTTGCTCATCAACGTCTTCACGTTTTTCGGCATCACATCGTCGAGGTAGCGGAGCCGGGGCAGGCTGATATCGAGAATGGACACATCCGCGCCGAGACCGGCGGCCATCTTGGCGGCATTGGCACCGACCACGCCGCCGCCGAGAATCGCGACCTTGGCGGGAGCGACGCCGGGCACGCCCGCGAGCAATAGTCCGCGGCCTTTGGTGGGTTCCTCGAGATACTTGGCGCCCTCGTGGACCGCCATGCGCCCGGCGATCTCGCTCATCGGCGTGAGCAACGGCAACGACCCATCGCGCAATTGGATCGTTTCGTAAGCGATGGCGATGATACCGCTGCGCAGGACGGCATCGAACAACGGTTTGTCCGCCGCGAAATGGAAATAGGTGAACACGATCTGGCCGGGACGCAGCAGGCGGATTTCGGTCGGTTGCGGTTCCTTGACCTTCACGATCATGTCGGCGCGCCGAAAAATGTCGCGAGGCGATCCGATCACGCGCGCGCCCGCGGCCCGGTAATCGGCGTCGAACGCGCCGCTGCCTTCGCCGGCGCGGGACTCGACGAGGACGGTGTGGCCGGACTCGACGAGGGCTTCGCAATGAACGGGCAACAGACCGACGCGATACTCGTTATTTTTGATCTCGCGGGGAACGCCGATGATCATGGGATCACAACGTGATGGTTGCGGTGGGTTTATCCTGGCTGGAGACGGCCACGGCGACGTGGCGGGCGCCGATTTTGCGGAGTTTGTCGGATACGGCCTGCTCGGCGAGTTCGGGCCGGTTGCAATCGCGGCTGAGATGGGCCAGGAACACATGGCGGAGCCTGTCGCAGGCGACATCGCCGGCGAGCGTGGCGGCGGCATCATTGCTGAGGTGGCCGTGACGGCTCATGATGCGCTGCTTCAACGCCCAGGGGCGCGCGGGGTCTTCCTGAAGAAGTTTCAGGTCGTGATTGGCTTCGATGACGAGCGCATCCATCTGGCGGACGCGTTCCGTGACGAGCTTGGTCACGTGACCGAGATCGGTCAACACGCCGACCGACACGCCGGAGCCGGGCTGGCGAATGACATAGCCGACGGGATCGTAGGCATCGTGGGATACGCTGAACGATTCCACGAGGAGATCGCCGACCTCGAACGAACTGCCCGTGGAAAACAGGCGCCAGGAAATGCGGACGGCCGGCGGCCACTCGGGATCGGCGGCGACGGCTTCGGCGGTGAGACGATTGGCGTAAACGGGGATGGGACGCGATTTGCAGAGCACGCCAAGACCGCGGACGTGATCGGAATGTTCGTGGGTAAGGATGATGCCGCTGACCTGGTCGACGTTGCGATTGATGAGCGCGAGGCGATGGGCGATCTGGCGGGCGCTGAGCCCGGCGTCGACGAGGAGCCGGGTCGAGTCGGTTTCAATCAAGCTGCAATTACCGGCGCTGCCGCTGCCCAAAATCGTGATGTGCATCCCCACGAGGAGCGATGATACACAGTGCGCGAGCGGACTCAAGCTTTCTGCAATTGGAGGAGGGCGATTTCGGGCGGGCAATCGAACCGGACCGGCGGAGGGATCAGGCCGATGCCGCGGCTGACGTACATATGGGTGTCCTCGCGGGTGAACAAGCCGTGGGCGTATTTGCGTCCATACTGCGAGGGGACGAATGGGGGGCCGTAAAAGGGGATCACGACCTGACCGCCGTGGGTATGGCCGGCGAGGATCAGGTGCGAACCCGGGCGCGGCCAATCCTCGAACGAGTCGGGGTTGTGCATCATCACGAGGGCGAAGGGCGCGTTGACGCCCGCGAACGCTTTCCAGACATCGACACCTTCGGTCCAGTAATCGCCGAGGCCGACGATGGCGAGCGGTTCGCCGTTGACGCGGATGGTCTGGCTGGCGTTGCGGAGGACGGGGATGCCGACGGATTGGATGGCGTTGGCGACGGCATCGCCGTCGTACCAGTTATCGTGATTACCGAGGCAGGCGAACACGCCGTATTTGGCGCGGGCCTGGCTCAGGCAGCGGACGCAATCGCGGATCATCTCGGCGGGTGGAGCGGTTTCCTTGAACAAAGTTTGGATCAGCCGATCGATCTGCGGATGACGATACGAAAGCGGATGGGGTACGGTCAGGTAATCGCCGGTGAAGACCATGAGGTCGGGAGCCAGAGCATTAGCGGTGGCGATACATTCGGCTATGTAATGGGAGCTGACGAAGCTGCTGCGGTGGAGATCGGTGAGGTGGGCGATGGTGAGGCCCGAAAACGCGGACGGAAGTCCTTGGATTGCAACCGTGAGGCGTCGGACGTGGGCGAAGCGGGGTTCGATGAGAGTGGGGTAGACAACGCTTCCGACACCGACGAGGGCGGAGGACCAAAATAATCGCTTCAGGAATTTGCGGCGAGTGACGATTGACACATGTATACGACAATATTTCGCCTTTACTTGTTGAATGTCACGAATATAGTGAGGTAGGTCGCGCGACACGCAGGCCTACAAGGCAGAACGCAAGGAACGATGGCAGGCCCCGGTTTACATCAAGTCCAGAGATTATCGCTGCAGCAGATTTTGGCGCCGCAGTTGCAGCAGAGTCTTCATCTGTTGCAGGTGCCGACCCTGGAGCTGCGCTCGCTGGTGCAGGAGGAACTGCAGCAGAACCCGTTGCTGGAAGAGATTCCCAAGGAAGAGCCGCGGGTGGAAGTGGAGTCGCCCGAGGGTGATGGTGTGGCGGAAGCGGCGGCAGCCGACAAGACGCCGACCAACGAGGAGCGGCAGGAATTCAAGGAAGAGTTTGAGGTTCTCTCCAAGCTCGACGACGAATGGCGCGAGTATTTTTCCCAGACGAGCAGTTTCCGGTCGCGGTCGCCCGAGCAGGAGGAGCAGCGTCAACATTTCTTCGATTCGATCGTGCAGCAGGAATCGCTGCAGCAACATTTGATTCAGCAGCTCGGGTTCATGAACGTCGATGAAGACCGGCGGAAGGTGGCGGAGCTGATTATTGGCAGCATCAATGACGACGGTTATCTGCTGACGCCGATCGAGGAGCTGGCGGTGAGTTCCGGGATTGCGCTGGAGAAACTGCAGGAGGCGCTGGAGTTGGTGCAGACGTTTCATCCGGTCGGAGTCGGCGCGCGGAATCTGAAGGAATGCCTGTTGATTCAGTTGGATCGGCTGGGCAAATCGGAGTCGGTGGAAGCGGTATTGGTCAACCAACATCTGGACGATTTGGGGCGGAAACGATTTCCCGAGATTGCGCGGGCGATGGGGCTGAGCGTGGAAGAAGTGCAGAAGATGGCGAATTTCATTTCGACGCTGGAGCCGAAGCCGGGGCGGATGTTCACGACCGAGCAACAGCAGTACGTGGCGGCGGACGTGGTGGTGCAGAAGGTCGGGGACGACTACGTGGTGCTGCTCAACGACGAACAGATTCCCCATTTGCGGATCAGCAACACGTACAAGGAATTGATGGCGAGCGGCGAGAAATCCAACGACGCGCGGGATTACATTCGCGACAAGATTCGCGCGGGCAAATTTCTCATCAAGAGCATCCACCAACGGCAGCAGACGATTTACAACATTGCCAAGGTGATCGTGGAACGGCAGCGGGAATTTCTGGACAAGGGGATTTCGTGTTTGCGTCCGCTGACGATGGCGCAGGTGGCGGAAGTCGTGGGCGTACACGAGACGACCGTGAGCCGCGCGGTGGCGAACAAGTACATGCAGACGCCGCAGGGGTTGTTCGAGATGAAGTATTTCTTCACGCCGGGATTCGAGACCGCGTCGGGCGGGGCGATGAGCAACACGAGCGTGAAGGAGCAGATTTCGAAGTTGATCGAGCGCGAGGACGCGGGCAAGCCGTTGTCCGACCAGGAGATCGTGGCGATCCTCAAAGAGCAGGGCATTCCGATTGCCCGGCGCACCGTGGCGAAGTACCGCAACGAGCTGAACATCCTGCCGAGCAATCTGCGCAAGACGTATTGAGCCGCGGGGCTACCCTCGAAGTCTGTCATTCTGAGCGCAAGCGAAGAATCTCTCTTTCCCTTAAGGACCGTAACGACTGAGACCCTTCACTTCGTTCAGGGTGACAAACTCTGCATGCTTTGAACTTGCGACCGAACTGAGGCGGCGCTAGTTTTGCCGGCGCCATGCTCAAGGCGAATCGCATCATTGCGTTTGTGGCGACCGCGAATCCATCCCGAGCCAAGAAATTCTACAAGGACACGTTGGGCCTGCGGTTTGTCAGCGAGAACGAGTTCGCCGTGGTGTTCGATGCCGGCGGGATCATGTTGCGGGTGACGCCGGTTAAGGACTTTGAGCCGACTTGTTTCACGGTGCTGGGCTGGGTCGTCGAGGACATTACGAAAGAGGTTCGGGAACTTGTGGAACGGGGTGTGAAATTTCAGCGGTACGATTGGATGAAGCAGGACGAGGATGGCGTGTGGACTTCACCCGACAACGCGAAGGTGGCGTGGTTTACGGATCCGGATGGGAACATTCTGTCGCTGACGGAATTTGGGCGGGAAAAGAAATGCGGGAAGAGAAAGTCATCGTGATAACTCTTGTCGATCTGATACAGCTGATTTTTGCGTTCCTTGGCTTGGGCTTTGGAATGATAGCCGGTCAGAAAGGCGGCGTTTTAGGTGCCATTACAGGAGCCATTGTGGGGTTTGTGATTGGAGTATATCTCGGCAGCTTGCCGAAGCGAGCGACTATACGAAGGGAAAGGAGAAAATTCTCTCAGTTGACTGTCGGACAATTGCGGGAAGGCTTATACGACTCGAAGTGCATGACCCCTAATTACTTTCTCATGGAGCTGAAATCGCGCGGTGAAAACGTTCAGGAACACTTTGCGCTCGTGGTGAGGATGATGGAATCAGACTCCTTTTTGCGCCGACAATTTGGGTACGCAGCCCTCTTGTCGGCATTTCCGGATCAGGCTCGAAAACTAAGGCATTATAGGCCAGCCGAATCACCCGAAGTATGCCGTGAGAAGGTATCCGTATTAAGAGGCTAGATTCGGGACTTTAAGAACAGTCCGCGTATCTCAATTTCGCTCGTTGGCCTGCGGCTGTTTTTCGAGGAGGGGCATGCCGACTTTGTCGGCGATCTCGTGGAATTCGTCGCGGGAGACGGTATCGAGGGTTTTGCCGCGGCGTTTGAGGTGCTCGTTGAGCTTGATGGCTTTTTCCTGCATGGTGCCGTGGGTTTCCTCGCTGCCGCCGACCAGCTTGAAATTCTCGCCCATGGTGATGCGGGTATGGCCGTCATTGTTATCGAGGCCGAGGCCGAACAACATGGCCTTTTTCTTCGATTTGGCGGGTTTGGACGGCTTTTTATTCATCTGGTGCAGCCTACCAGATAGGTAGGGAAATTGCAATGGAGGAAGGAAGATGAACCCTCACCCTGACCCTCTCCCTTCAGGAAGGGCGAGGGGATCAAACTGAGACCGTGGAGCAAACCCTCACCCTGACCCTTTGCGACCGGGGCACGGCGAGGTCGCGTCTCCTTGGACTCGGCTCCCCTTTCACGGCAGGGGAGCGGGGAACCAGTAAGAGATGGGCGGGACGTGCCTTCAGGAATCAGACCGCGAATGAGATTCGCGGCTACAAATGGCGCCGCGTGGGGGCACGCGGCCTGCAATGGGCGAGCTTTTGGGCTCTCCAGATTGGACTTGCAAGGGGGCGGGGAGTCCTGTATGTTGCGCGGCCCTGAGAGAATTTCCATGAAAGCCAAGATACATCCTGAATATGTGGACGCGGTGATTCACTGCGCCTGCGGCAACATCATCAAGACGCGCTCGACGCACAAGGACATGCGTATCGGCATCTGCTCGAAGTGCCATCCGTTTTTCACGGGGACGCAGAAGTTTGTGGATACGGCGGGACGGGTCGAGCGGTTCCAGAAGCGGTACGCCAAGAAGACGAAGTAGCGGTTTTTCCCGAGAACTTCGCGCTGATTTGTGTCGGCGCGAAGTTTTTGTTTTTTGGGAAGCGGCTTAACCGGAAACGACTGAGACTCTTCACTTCGCTCAGAGTGACAGCTTTGGGGAGGGCAACGGCCGGCGGTCGCAGACCGCCGCTACAGTAGAATCAGAACAGCGAGATACTCAAGACAACACGGGGCGATCCCGCCCTACAAAACGACGAGCGGCGCGGTGGGCCACCGCGCCCTACAACAGAGAACGGCCGGCGGTCGCAGACCGCCGCTACAGTACGGAGAATGACGACACTTCCGAACATCGACAAATTTCGCAAGCGGGCGGTGGAGCTGGAGAACGAGCTCGCCAATCCGGCGGTGTACGCCGATCAGCGGCGGGCGGGGGATTTGGCGCGGGAACTCCAGCGCGTGAAGAAGCTTCTCTCCGATTACGCGGCGGCGGAAGCGGTGATCAAACAGATCGCCGACAACCAGGAATTGGCGGCATCGGGCGACGCCGAGATGGCGGAGCTGGCCAAGGGCGAGTTGGAAGATTTGCGGCGGAAGCTCGAGAAACTGAAACAGGACATACAATTTGGGCTGGTGCCGCCGGACCCGAACGATTCGAGGAACACAATTATCGAAATCCGCGCCGGGACGGGCGGGGAAGAAGCGGCGTTGTTCGCGGGGGACTTGTTTCGGATGTACAACCGGTACGCGGACGGTCAGGGGTGGAAGATTGAATTGATGGACACGAGCCCGAGCGAGCGGGGCGGGTTCAAGGAAGTGGTGTTCTCGATGCTGGGTCAGGACGTGTACAAGAAGATGCGGTACGAGAGCGGGGTGCATCGGGTGCAGCGCGTGCCCGAGACGGAGGCGCAGGGGCGGATTCACACGAGCACGGCGAGCGTGGCGGTATTGCCCGAGGCGGAGGAAGTGGACGTGCAACTCAAGCCGGAAGACCTGGAGATCACGGTGTGCCGGGCGAGCGGGCCGGGGGGGCAGGGTGTGAACACGACGGACAGCGCGGTGCAGATCCAGCACAAGCCGAGCGGGTTGATTGTGCGGTGCGCGGATGAGCGGTCGCAATTGAAGAACAAGAACAAGGCGATGCGGGTGCTGCGGTCGCGGTTGCTGGCGCACAAGCAGGAAGAGGAAGAGGCGCGGATGTCGGCGGCGCGGAAGAACCAGATCGGGAGCGCGGACCGCAGCGAGAAGATTCGGACGTACAACTTCCCGCAGAACCGCGTGACGGATCATCGGATCAACCTGACGATTCAGAATTTGCCGGCGATTTTGGAGGGCGATCTGGAGGAATTGATCGCGGCGCTGATGACGGACGATTTGAACAAGAGGCTGGCGGAGACGACAAAGTGAACCCTCACCCTGACCCTCTCCCTTAGAAAGGGCGAGGGGAAGCCGCCGGCGGCTGGCGGAGACGGTGAAGTGACGAACAGATAGTAGCCGAGTAGCCCGTAGCCAAGTAGCCGAGGGGACGGAAAGAGAATTCAGGAGTCAGAATCCAGGATTCAGGAGAACGGGGGGCAGCGGCGTAGCGCGGGGCGAATGCCGGCGTTGACACCTTGCGGCGGGAGGAGGCAAGATGTTCTCATCAAACCGACAGGGGAGGCATCCATGAGCGTTATTCGCCCAATCGCGTACGTGCTTCAAGTCGCTGTCCTACTGCTGCTTATTTTTGTGGTTCCCCTTGGCCCCAATCGGCAGTGGATCATCTTCGCGTATATTGCGGTGAGTCTTGTCGCGCTACGAGTTGTGTTTCCGCGGCGGGGTTAGTGAACCGGGAGCAAGCGGCTGGGGGGATGGTGAAGTAACGAACAGATAGTAACCGAGTAGCCCGTAGCCGAGTAGCCGAGGGGACGGCGAACGATCGCAAGCAGGGAGCTTGCGCCACCCATGTTGTAGCGTCGGCTATCTCAGCGGATGGAATTCGCTACCGGATGCGCTGGGGACGGCGCACGCTACAGCCACCGCGAATGAGATTCGCGGCTACAATACGACGCGCTCGGACAGCGCGACCTACCACGACAACGACAGGCGCTTCATAGAAGCGCCTCTACAAGGCGGGGGGATTATGCTAAGCGTTGCGTGATGTTCGTGACCTACCGAAAGACGCTTGTTGCTGCGGTTGTGATTCTCGCCGGGGCGTGTTCTCTGTTCGCCCAAGAGCCGGCGACCAAGATGTCACGGGAGGATGTGATTGCGATTCAGATCGGGCTGGATGAGGCGGGGTTTTCATGCGGGCAGATCGACGGGAAATGGGGCGGGATGACGCGGCAGGCGCTGATGGCGTGGCAATCCGCCGTCGCCGCAACGGCCATGGCGGACAAGCAGGCGAATGCGGTGAAGGCGACAGGCGAGTTTGATCCGATGACCCAGGCGAATTTTCCCGCGGGCGAAGGCAACTACACGAATTACGTGGTCACAGCAGCGGACGTGGCGAAGCTCACGCCGATCCCCGAGGATTGGAAGGCGCGGTCGCAACTCAGCAACATGTGGTACGAGACCGTGCTGCAGATGGTCGCGGAGAAATGCCACGCGTCGGAGGGATTGATCAAGACGCTGAATCCGGCGATCACGAACTGGTCGGGCGTGGCGGCGGGTCAATCGGTGACGGTGTTGAATCTGACACCGACGCGGTTGGGGTTGGCGGCGAAGGTGCAGGTGAGTCTGTCGGCGAAGACGGTCACGGCGTACGACGAGAGCGGGAAGATCATGGCGTTATTTCCCTGTTCGATTGCGGCCGACAAGGCGAAGCGTGTGCCGGGGGAACTGACCGTGGCGGCTGTGGCGGTGAATCCGAACTACACGTATGACCCCGTGAATTTTCCCGAGTTGGACGACGTTCAGCATGGATATGGAAAGCTCATTGTGCCGCCGGGGCCGAAGAATCCGGTCGGGTCGGCATGGATCGGGCTGAGTCGGGCGGGGTACGGGATTCACGGCACGCCGCATCCGGACCAGATCGGCAAGACGTTTTCGCACGGGTGTTTTCGGTTGGCCAACTGGAACGCCACGCGTCTGGCGCAGATGGTGCAGGTGGGGACACCGGTGGAAGTGGTGGAGTAGATTTGGCTGGCATCGCATCTGATCGGAGAGCAGACTGATTCACATCACCGGCGCACCGGCTATTGCGATTCTGGTTGCACGTCGGTGCGCAGCTTTTCGAAGGAACGAATTGACGTTCATCGAGACATACGTGGGAGAAAATGAGGCCGAACTCCGGACGGCTGTTGAAGAGTTCTTAAATCGGGAGTTCCACGGACAACGGCACAGGCCGAATTGGTGGCATCCGTTTACACTTGGTCCGCGTGGCGGATATGGAGGGCGGTTATTTCGAGAGTTCGAGTGTATCGCGGGGAGTGTCCATTGTATCCTGACCTTACAGGCGAAAGAGCTTAAGTGGCCAAGAGCCCTTCTTCTTGTGGGAAGGCGGGAGAAGGGGCTGCTTGTGGCCTATGGCCCTGGAAGCAAAGTATCCGGTTTGTCAGCGAAGCTCGTCGTTCAAGGCAGGGAAAGCTGGATCGAACCCTTTGAGTTGGAGTTCGTTCGGCCGGCTTGATTGACCCACGGTATTGTCTGCTACTCAAGGCGTTATCCTGCAGTACTGAGAGTCTGGTTAGTGGCTTGAGTTCAATCGCTTTGGCTGGAAAACCTGTCTATCAAAACTTGGCGCCGCATATATCGATTGCGGAGAATTATGTGGATTGGTGGTCGATTGTGTGGTAGGATGGGCGCGTGAAGATGGGGACACGAATGCCACGAATAAGACACGATAGCAAGGGACACGAGGATCACGAACTCTGGCGGACGACGTCGCGAGCGCAAGCGTCAGACACGAACGACACCGATCTGCCCGAGGCGGAGGCGTCCGCGGTTACCAAGTGCGGCTGCGAGGGGAGGGGGTGGCCGGAAAAACATAAAATGACGAAACGAACCCGAGAAACGGCATATGCCTGATTCTGACGCAATACAGTGGTGGATAACGTTTTGCGAACGTGATATTGTGGCAGAAGTGCGTCAATATGGCACAAAAACGAACCCGAGAATCGTGAAAACGAACCCGACAATAGCGGGAAGGAACCCGAGAATAGCGGGAACGAACCCGAGAAATGCCGAAACGAACCCAGATGTGTCCGCAGACTTCGAGGTTCACGGGTCGGGGATTGGAGACCTGCGCCGAACACATCTGCAAAGGAACGGGCGGGGGACGCCCGCGCCGCTATGGGAAAGGGGCTTTCGGGGGATTGGGAGTCCGTGATAGCGTGATGCTGTGACCATTCTCGAAATCATCAACAAGACGACGCCGTATTTTGAGAAGCAGGGGGTGGAGAGTCCGCGGCTGACGATCGAGTTGTTGCTGGCGCATTTGTTGAAGAAGAAGCGGTTGGAGTTGTATTTGGAATTTGAGCGGGAGCTGGACGAGAAGACGGTGGCGGAGTTGCGGGGGATGGTGAAACGGCGGGTGGGGGGCGAGCCGGTGCAGTACATCACGGGCGAGGCGGAATTTTGCGGGTTGCGGCTGATGGTGGACAAGCGGGTGCTGATCCCGCGGCCGGAGACGGAGTTGTTGGTGGAAAGAGTTGTGGAGGGATTGAAAGGCGGGAGCGAAGAGCGGGGAGCAGGGGTGAAGATCGTGGATGTGGGGACGGGGAGCGGGTGTATTGCGATTGCGCTGGCGAAGAAATTTCCCGATGCGGAAATTGTGGCGATTGATGTGAGCCCGCAGGCCTTGGAAGTGGCGCGCGGGAACGCGGCGTTGCATCAAGTTGAAAAAAACATTCGCTTTTTGGAAAGCGATTTGTTAGAGGAACTGGACAGCAGCTTCGCGGTGGATGTGATTGTTTCGAATTCGCCGTACATTGCCGATGGGGAAATCGCGATGCTGCCCAAGGAGGTTAGAGACTTTGAGCCTGTGACAGCTTTACGGGCGGGTGAGGATGGTCTCAAAGTCATCCAACGCTTGGTTACGAGTGCCAAGCGTTCTTTGTCTCCCTCCGGATGGATGGCGCTGGAGATTGGCGCCGGGCAGCGAGCGGCTGTCGAAGGATTTTTCGGCCAGGAAGGCTACGGGGTGGTCGAGGTCGTGAAGGATTTGCAGGGGCACGAGCGGGTGATTGTGGCTCGGCCCGGGAAATAGTGGGGAGTTGTGCGCGGTCGGGAGACCGGCGCACAGCGCAGAGATTTGAACCGCGAACAAGATTCGCGGCTACAAGAGACGTTGGAAATAGCTCACGCCAAGGAGGGAGCTATGGAAAAGATCATCATCAGCGGAGGAAGTCCGCTTCGGGGGACCGTGGAAGTTGGCGGCTCGAAGAACGCGGCGTTGCCGATCATCGCGGCGACATTACTCACCAGCGAACGGTGCGTCATCAGCGGCGTGCCGAATCTCAGCGACATCCAATTCATGTGCGACATTTTGAAGTGGCTGAGCGTGACGGTGACGCATCACAAGGACGAGGGCGTGGTGGAGGTACGGGCGGGGCATCCGCTGGGGGTGGCGCCGTACGAGCTGGTGCGCAAGATGCGGGCGTCGGTGTGTCTGCTCGGGCCGTTGCTGGCGCGGCTGCACAACTGCAAGGTCTCGCTGCCGGGCGGGTGCGTGATTGGCGACCGGCCAATCGATCAACATTTGAAGGGGTTGAAGCGGCTCGGGGCGGACGTGCGGGTTGAAAACGGGTACGTGCATGCGCGATGCAACGAGCTGACGGGGAACGATGTGTTCATGGGCGGGCGGTTCGGTTCCACG
The DNA here is from genome assembly GCA_035501175.1 of Verrucomicrobiia bacterium. Taxonomy (GTDB): domain Bacteria; phylum Verrucomicrobiota; class Verrucomicrobiia; order Palsa-1439; family Palsa-1439; genus Palsa-1439. Next base: position 38,561 of record DATJWQ010000062.1, read on the forward strand.
GTGCTGGGCACGGCGAACGTGCTGATGGCGGCGGCGCTCGCGAGCGGGACGACGTGGATTGAGGGCGCGGCGTGCGAGCCGGAGATTGAAGATTTGGCGAATTTTCTCGTGAAGATGGGCGCGAAGATCAAAGGCGTCGGCGGACACATGCTGGAGATCGAGGGCGTGAAGGAGTTGCACGGCGCGGAGCACACGGTGATACCTGATCGGATCGAGGCCGGGACGTTCATGGCGGCGGCGGCGATCACGGGTGGGGACGTGGAGATCAAGGGCGCGCGGGCGGAGCACTTGAGCGCGGTGCGCGACAAGCTGGAGGAATCGGGCGTGACGATCGAGCGCACCAACGGCACGATTCGCGTACGGGGCAATGGCGATTTGAAGCCGGTCGATGTGATTACGATGCCGTATCCCGGATTTCCGACGGACATGCAGGCGCAGATGAGCGCGGTGATGACGGTGACACCGGGGATCAGCGTGATCACGGAGAAGGTGTTCCCGAATCGGTTCATGCACATCAGCGAGATGGCGCGGCTGGGCGCGGATGTTTCGCTGGAGGGCAGCAGCGCGATTGTGAAGGGCGTGAAACGGCTGAGCGGCGCGCCGGTGATGGCGAGCGATTTGCGGGCGAGCGCGGGGCTGGTGCTGGCGGGGCTGGCCGCGGACGGCGAGACGGAAGTGAATCGGATTTATCACGTCGATCGCGGGTACGAGCGGATCGACCAGAAGCTGCGGCATTTGGGAGCGAAGATCGAACGCGTGGCGGAGTGAGCCGTGAAGAAGCTGTTGTTCCTGGCGTTGCTGGTGGGCGTCGCGTACGGCGCGTGGAAGTATTTGCAGTTGGTTCAGCAGAATGCGGCGGCCAACCAGAACCGGCTCAAGTCGCCGAGTGAGAAGGCGCTGAAGGACATGGACAAACCGTCGTCGCCGTAGCGGAATTCGGCGGACGACGAGAGATCGACTGGAGACTGAGGCGGGCTACGGCCCGCCGTTTGTTTTTGGGCAAATTTCCTTGCCCTGAACCCCAAGTGCGCTGATATTCGCGCGGCGAGCTGAGACATGTTCGACACGCTTTCAGAGAAACTGCAATCGGTATTCAAGAACCTGCGCGGGTACGGCAAGTTGACGGAGAAGAACGTGGCCGACGCGTTGCGCGAGGTGCGGCTGGCGTTGCTGGAGGCGGACGTCAACTACAAGGTCGCGAAGGATTTCATCGAGAAGACCAAGCAGCGGGCGCTGGGGCAGGAGGTGCTGAGCAGCGTCACGCCGGGGCAACAGATCATCAAGGTGGTGCATGATGAACTCGTGGCGTTGATGGGCGGGAGCGGGGAGGAAGCGGGGTGGCCATCGAAGCAGGAGTTTCCGACCGGCAATTGGATGATGGTGGGGCTGCACGGGTGCGGCAAGACGACGACGTGCGGGAAACTGGGAAAGCTGTTGGCGAAGCAAGGGCGGAAACCGTTGTTGGTGGCGTGCGACGTGCATCGGCCGGCGGCGATTGACCAACTCGAGACGCTGGGCAAGCAGGTGCAGATACCCGTATTCGCGATGCGCGGCGAGACGGACGTCCTGAAGATCTCCAAACAAGCGATGTCGTTTGCGCAGTCGCAGGACCGCAATGTGGTGATTTTCGACACGGCAGGCCGATTGCACATTGATGAGGAACTCGTGCAAGAGCTGGTGCGGATGAAAGAGGCGGTCGCGCCACAGGAGATTTTGTTGGTCGCGGATGCGGCGACGGGGCAGGAAGCGGTGAACATCGCCGAGCACTTTGACAAGGCGCTGACCATCACCGGAATCGTGCTGACGAAGCTTGACGGCGACGCGCGCGGCGGCGCGGCGTTATCGATGCGGGCGGTGACGGGCAAACCGATCAAGTTTGCGGGGGTCGGCGAGAAGCTGGATGATTTGGAGCCGTTTTACGCGGAGCGGATGGCGGGACGGATACTGGGGATGGGCGATGTGGTGGGTTTGGTGGAGAAGGCGCAAGAGACATTCGACGCCAAAAAGGCCGAGGAAATGCAGGCAAAAATCGCCGACCAGAGCCTGAATTTGGAAGATTTTCTGGCGCAACTGCAACAGCTCAAGAAGCTTGGGCCGTTGGAGAATCTACTTGGCATGTTGCCGGGAATGAGTAAAATGCCAGACCTTAGCGTTGGCGAGTCGCAACTGAAGCGCATCGAGGCGATAATCCAGTCGATGACACCGACGGAGCGTCGGTCTCCCGAGATCCTGAATGCGGGTCGGCGGACGCGTATCGCGCGTGGGAGCGGCACCAGCGTGGCGGAAGTGAATGATTTGCTGAAGCAGTTCAATGCGATGAAGAAGATGATGAAGGAAATGGGCAAGATGCAGAAAGCCATGGCGCGCAAGGGCGTCATGCCGAACATGAGATTGGGGAGGTGAGACGATGGTCAGAATTCGTTTGCGTCGAGTTGGAACCAAGAACGTTCCGGCGTATCGTATTGTAGTGGCGGACATACGGAGCCCGCGTGATGGGCGATTTATTGAGAATATCGGGACGTATGACCCGCGGAAGGCGACCGACAATTTTCGGTTGGATCTGGAGCGCGCGAAGTATTGGGTGCAAAAGGGCGCTCAACCCAGCGGGACCGTGCGCAGCATTTTGAAAAAGGCGGAACGGGCGACGAAGGCAGCCTGAGGGACTTAGCGCCGCGTTCGGTTGTTTTGGACGCTCGCGCAGCAGGCGGCAGACGACGGAGCACGACATGAAAGCGTTTATCGAATTCGTAGTGAAGGCATTGGTTGACCATCCCGACCAGGTGGATGTGAAAGAAGTGGATGGTGAACGCGTCGTCGTCTTCGAGCTGCGGCTCAACCAAACTGATGTGGGCAAGGTCATCGGCAAAAGCGGTCGAACCATTACGGCGATCCGCACGTTGTTGACCAGTGCGGCGGCCAAGCAGGGCAAGCGGGCCATGCTGGAGATTATCGAGCCCGAAGGCCGTCGTCCCGAGAGCGTAACGGCCTCCACACCATCGACGGAAGCCCCGTCGGAATAGAAGCCGCCCGCGGGGCGGGGCAGGAATGGAAATCGACGTACTGACGTTGTTTCCGCGCATCTTCGAGGGACCGCTCGAAGAAAGCATACTGAAGCGCGCACAGCAGAAGGGATTGGTCGGGGTACGCGTCCACAACCTTCGGGATTTCACCCACGACAAACACCGCGTCGTGGATGACAGGCCCTACGGCGGCGGGCCGGGCATGTTGATGAAGCCCGAACCGATCTTTGAAGCGGTGGAGAGATTTCGGCGGGAGGGGTCACGGGTGGTATTGATGACCCCGCAGGGATCGTTGCTGACCCAGGCGCAGGCGCAGGAGTTTTCGCAGGCCGGGCATCTGGTCATCATCTGCGGCCATTACGAAGGCGTGGATGAACGGGTGCGGGCAGCGCTGGTGACCGATGAGGTAAGCATCGGTGATTACGTGCTGACCAATGGGGCGCTGGCCGCGGCAGTATTCGTCGATGCCGTGGTGAGGTTGTTGCCGGGCGTGCTCGGCGACGAGAACAGCGCGAGCGATGATTCGTTTGCGAGCGGGCTGCTCGAAGGCCCGCAGTACACGCGGCCGCCGGAGTTTCGCGGGCTGACAGTGCCCGAGGTGTTGTTGAGTGGCAACCATGAGGCAATCGCCAAATGGCGGGCCGACTGGGCCCGGCAGCGGACGAAGGAACGTCGGCCGGATTTGTGGAAGCAAGAATAGGCTGTGAATTTCAGACGCGTTACGCGATAACAGGAGTTGGAACATGAATGTGATTGAGAAGCTTCAGCAGGAGCAGTTGCGCCAGGACATTGTGCCGTTCAAGGTGGGCGACACCATCAAGGTGTATTCGCGCATCAAGGAAGCGGATCGCGAGCGCGTCCAGATGTTTGCGGGGATCGTTATCAACAAACAGGGGCGCGGCATTGCCGAGACGTTCACGGTGCGGCGGATCAGCTACGGGGAAGGCGTGGAGCGCGTGTTTCCGTTGCACTCGCCGTTCATCCAGAAGATTGAAGTCGAGCGCGCCGGCAGCGTCCGCAGCGCCAAGCTGTATTACCTGCGCAAGCGCGTTGGCAAGACGGCGACCAAGGTCGCCGAGGCGTGAGAAGACTCCGCTCGTAGCTTCGCGCTTCCGCATGACGGCATCGGGGGCGAGGCGGGACGCGGGCCGTCCGCTTCTCTTCATAGATAATCTGTCGCGCCAGAGCTTGTCGAAGGCACACCGTTTGGCTAGACTTCACGGCATGGCGAAGAAAGCGACTTCTCCCGCGGCCAAAGTTGTGCGCGAGCGTCCCGACGCCGCTCCCGAACCGACCGCAGGCCCCGCGAAATCTTCCTCGCTCGTGGACACCCGCGTCATCTATTGCGGCGATAACCTCGAGCATGGGTATCGACGGCCGCATTTATCCCGTCAGCGCCGCGCCTGCCCGCGTCGGCAAGGAAATCGGCCACCTCGAATTTATGGACGTATGGTGTCCCATCGAGGTGAAACAAAAGGACAAGGTCGGCCGCCCCGATGTTGACCAGTTCGAGGCCGTCATGACTCGCGAAGATCGCACCAAGAGCTTCTTCATCGCCTTCGACTACTCCAGCGATGCCCTGACCGAGATCGACCGCTTCTTCAAGAAATCCGGCAAAGCCATCATCCCCTTCACCGTCCGCGAAATCCTCGACGAGCAAATTGCGAAGAAATTGGCGTGAACCCTTACGACTGGAACTTCAACAATGTGCCCGATTCACAACTTGAGGCGTGTTGCTGGTGGGAGTATGCGCGGGAGTCCAAGTTTATCCGGGAGACGGTTGCACGACGCCATGCGTGGATAAAGGCGGGCGGCACAAAGGAATACCCTGGCTCTGAAGAGATAGACCGGAACGACCAACGAATCACGCTGGCTACAGGCGTTCGGTCAATGGTGTTTCTTTCTGGCCCCGACCACCTTCCCAAGCCGTGGCAATCACTTGACGAACGAGAGCAAAAAACGCGCGCTGAGTACGTCATCGACGAAAAGGAGCTATTCCCAGTTACGCCTGTGAAGTTAGGGGATTACAACTTTCTAAAGCACATGTCGGAACGCTGCGAAAGTGAGGCGGCGACACAAACGCCGCAGCGTGAGAAATGGCTGGCTGACTGCCAGAGAGAGTTTGCGCCGGCTTCAGTTCCAGAGTTCATCAAACAGCAATGCGAATCGATATTGCGACAGACTGACACGAAGACCCGGGAATTCCTTGCCAGAGGCTTACTGTCTTGGCTTACACACCGCTGTAACGTGAAGGCACCACGTTTGCCCTGGCCCCCGCCGGAGCCAATCCGCCCCGGCCATTTCTACAGCTCAGGCGAAACTCTTTTACTCGAAATAGATTGGCGACACCACACTGACGACGCCATTGCCGAACACTTTCGCAAGTGGGTGCGCGTGAATCGGCCCAAGAGTGTTCCAAATCCTAAAAGGACAGGACGCACACGCACGCACGATAAGCGCACGGCGTTACGCGATCTCGGCGTTATGCGGCTGCTTAACTTTTGTACCGTGGCCGGGATGAAAGCCCGATGCCTGGACGCGGCAAAACATTTTGACGGCTGGGAAAGCAAGCATTGGAGCGCAGCACGTAAGCGCGCGTTGCGGAACTTCCGCAGCTTGTTCCCGTTCCTACCTGAAGGCGAGCTGCCCGTGCACGCCGCAACCAAAGGCGGGCGCGCGAAGCTGTAGTCAACTCTTTCCAAAATCCCCGGCTTTTCAAAAGGCCAAAAGAGAAACCCCGGCTTTTGCTGGGATTATGCCCGCAAGATATACGTGGCACTCTCGCCGCGTATGGAATCGAAAAGGAACGAATCCGTCGCCAGATTGGCCATCGAGGTTCGCCGCTTCGAAGCTTTCCCTCCCGAACAATTGGCCAGACCGCCACCAGACCGTACTCCATCCCCTCAGACCTGTTTTCAGGGTCAGTCACTGCTGTCCAAGATAATCTGATTTGGGACAGAGGGCAGTTGTTTTTCGGCCTGGTTTCATTGGTCTGAGGCTCGTCTCAGGTGGAGGTTGTCGGTTGTGCGGGCTGGATGCTGTCCAACATGAGCCAGGTTTGGAC
>DATJWQ010000063.1:0-22252 GCA_035501175.1 Verrucomicrobiia bacterium
GTTTGGTGGAGGGCACGGCTACGCTGGGCGGGGGTTTTATGGATATGGGCATTGGCATGGTCATGGGCACGGCGGGTTCTATGGTGGGTTCTGGTGTTTTTGGCCGGGCTGGTGGTGGGGCGGTCCGTACTGGTGGCCGTACGATTACGATGGTTACTATGACGATTACGGGTATCCCGGGCCGTATGATTATGACGGCGCGTATCCGCAATACGATGATCGCGACTATCTGATGCTCGGACATGATTCCGGCCGGGCGTTGCGGCTGCATACCGTTTCCCAGGATTGGTTGGTTGAATACCTGCGCGCCTACATCATCAACGCGCCGCTCGATGCGCGGGATGATTTTCGTCGGGGATTTGTTGCGGGGTACGGAGATGGCGCTTCGTCCGTCCTGAAGAGAGCCATCAAGGAGGCCCGGCATCCGCCGCCGCCAGCCGAGACAGCACCGCCCGCGACCAAATCGGCGGAGCCCGCGAAGTGAAGGCGCAGGCCAACGAGGGGGCTCGCGCTGGAGGCTGGACAAGCGCAACGCGCCGGTGGTACATCAACCACAGCCGAGGACGACCCCGTTTCCGAGGCGAGGAGGCAATGGTCCCGCATTGCGCGGTGACATTGTATGAATTTGCGGAAGATTGTTCGCCGGATTCTATTGGCGATCTCTTTTCTTTGTTTACTCCCGACGGTGGCGATCAGTGCCACGTGTTTGATCATGGTCGGGTCGTGGACGCCGCAGGGGGGGATTCAGGCGATGGGGGCGTGGGGGATTGCGTCGCCGGTGATGGCTACGATCGTGATCGTAACGTTCATTGGCTGGGCGCTGCTGAGCACGTTTCAGCGGTGGATTCGATTGCTGCTTGTTGCCCTGGCGCTCGTACCGGCCGTCTGGGTCCGGTGGATCGCTCCGAGGGCATGGACGGAATCGGAGTTTTACGTGGCGGCGGACTACAATCCTGCGGACCAGAAGATCTACTTTGTTTCGACGCAGGAAGCGCTGCTGGACGACAAACCGCCCGGGCCACCGAGCCGGGTCAAGGCGGACATGTGGCTGGAACGGATGAATCTCGACGGCACGGGGCGGGAGCGCGTATGCCGGTTGCCCGCGTCGTTCTACGTCGGTGTGCAAGCGTTTCCGTACCGGGGCGGGCGATGCTATGCATCGAGCCGGGACGTCCGGCTGCGGTTATCGCCGGCACGGGACAAGATCGCGATCGAGGAGTATTGGGGCGGGCTCTACGTGGTCAACCTGACGGACTCGAGGCTGACGTGGCTGGCGCCGCGAGCCTCGACGAACGAGTTTCGGTACGATCACGGATGTCCATTCATTACGTGGCTGCCCGACGACGAGCACGTGCTGTTGTGGATTTCGCGGCATCGAACGTGGAACTCCGGCGGCCGCGACGTGGTGGTGTCCACCCCGGCGACGTATTTTCGGCCGGAGAAACTATGGGAAGAGCCGCCGCAATTCGCGATGGATGCGCGCGGGCGGTATTCGCATCCGGCGCCGCGCCGCACGTTGTTGTGGATGGGCGCGCTGGGGCCGAACCTGGTTGTGTACGATGATCCGCGGGGAGTTCAAGTGACGCCCCTGGACCTGGCCCATTTGGAAGTGGACAATGGGCGGCGCACGCCGCTGAGTGTTTGCTGGAACATTATTGCGGGTCCGCAGACCAACCGCTGGCTGACGTCCGAGGGTGAGATAATTGACCAGCAATTGCGGGTGATGAAAACCTTGCCCGATTTGCATGGAGGTTATCGGGCCGAGCGGGTGCCGCAGGCGTGGTGCCAAGCGGGCATCATCGTCACCGATCCGGCGGTTGGCTTGGAAATGATGAATCCTGATACGGGGGCGATCCGAACGATACTGTCGTCACGATTCGTGCATCGATTCCGGCCCTCGGACGAGCGGGCGTATCAATCCTACCTGAGAATGAATGCCGCGATGCAGGCGGTGCGGGACAAGATTCAACGGAGCAGCGCAACGTATTCCGAGCAGATCAAGAAGGACGAAGCGGACGCGGCGAACCTGGCGGACGGGCTGAGTCGTCATGACAGCAATACGTTGAATCGTGCCCGGGCGTTGCTGTGGAAGAACAACGATGCATACGTCATCGCCGCGAACCGTCTGACTGCGGCGAACTGGGACGAGGCCGATGATGTGGTCAGCGACTTTATACTTCACGGGAGGGACATTTATCATCGGTGTCGCGTGGTCTGGCGGGTGGGGGAATATTGCCCTGACAGATTCACCAACACACTGTTTCAGGTGGCCTCGGACCTTTCAACGAATAACGCAGTGCTGTTGGGAGATACCGTGTCCGCCATGGGAAGAACGCACAGTCCGCTGGTGGAGAATTGCTTTGTGAATATCGCGCTCAAGTGTCCCGACATCCGGGTACAATACATGGCGCTCAGTCAGTTGTATCGCAACCAACCCCTGTACGCGCAAACGTTGGAGCAGCTGGCGGGCGACAAGGATTTCATGGAGTACTACGCGAAGATGCACCGGAAGGTCACCGCGCGAAAGCAGTAGAATCGCGGATCTCGCGCTGGGTTGAGGAGGGGTGGTGCGCGGAATCGCGCAGAGGCGTGCAGTATCCCCGCCAGAAATCGCATGGGTAATTCCCCTATTTGCCCTCCAGCCTACGGTCATTATTGTCGATGTAATGGTAATGACAGGTTTGCGAGGCCTGAAGAGGAAGTAAGGATGATTGGGTCGCAGACCAACGACATGAAGTGAGCCGTACCGGAATCCGCGCGGAACCAGCAGCACCGGAAGCATGAACTCAAGCGACACCGTGCAGAGCGGAACAGAATCGGATTCTGTTGACGTGGGCCAGGGCCGCTGGCTCGGCGGGGATGCGGATCTTTACAATGCGTTGATCAGCGCCTCCCCCAACGCCATCGTGGCAACCGATCTGACGGGGGTGGTCGCGTACGCGTCGCCGTCGGCCGCGCACATTTTCGGGTTCTCTTCCCACAACGAGATGGTTGGCGAGCAGATTCTGGATTGCGTAGCTCCCCATGACTTGGAGAATGCCGCAACGAACCTGCGTTATATCCTTACCGAAGGATGTGCCACCCACAAGGAATTCACGCTCCTGAAGAAAACCGGGGATGCGTTCACGGCCGAGCTCAGCGGAGCCGTGATCCGGTCTCCGCAAGGAATTTCCGAGGGGATGATGTTCATTGCGCGGGACATTACCGAGCGCCGGCGGGCGGAATCGATCCTGACGGAGGAGGCGGAGCGGCGGCGGATTCTTTTCGAGCAGTCGAAGGACGGCATCTGCGTGCTGGATCTGGAGGGGAAGTTACGCGAGTTCAATGCGAGCTTCGCGCGGATGCTCGGGTATAGCCGCGAAGAGATGTATCAACTGCACGTATGGGAGTGGGACGGGCAGTGGACGCAGGAAGAGCTTCTGAGAAAAATCCGAGAGATTGAGGACGAAGGCGCCACGTTTGAAACCGTCCACCGCCGAAAGGACGGGAGTTATTACGATGTTGAAATCAGCTCCAACCGGTGTCAGTGGGGGGGCAGAAGCGTCTCTACTGCGTTTGCCGCGACATCACGGTCCGCAAGCGGACAGAGGCCGCGCTACAGGAGGCCGAGGCGACCATCCGGGCCGTGTTCGATGGGACCTTTCAGTATATCGGCTTGACGACACCCGACGGGGTACTGATCGAAGCAAACGAAACGGCCCTGCGGTCGGCGAATGTCGAGAAGTCGGCGGTGATCGGGAAGCTATTTTGGGATACGCCGTGGTGGGCACATTCGCCAGAACTCCAGGAGCGACTCCGCCAGGCAGTGAAGGAGGCTGCGGAGGGAAAGCCGGTGCGTTTTGAGGCGACTCATCCGGCGAGCGATGGGGGAGTACGCATCATCGATTTTTCGCTCCGGCCGCTGAGGAACCCAGCGGGAAAGATCGAGTACCTGATTCCGGAAGCCCACGACATTACCGAGTTGAAGCGGAAAGAGGCCGCCGTCGCCGAGGAAGCGGAGCGGCGGCGGATGCTGATCGAGCAATCGAAAGACGGCATCTGCGTGTTGGATTTGGACGGGAACATGCGCGAATTCAACGCAAGTTTTGCGCAGATGCTCGGGTACACCGCCGAGGAAACGCAACAGTTGCATGTGTATGATTGGGACGTGCAATGGACGAGGGAGCAGGTGCTGGCAAAACTGCAGGATTTCAAGAGAGAAAGCACCACGTTCGAAACCCGGCACCGTCGCAAGGACGGCAGTTTTTATGATGTTGAGGTCAGCGCCAGCGCCGCGGAGCGGAGCGGGACGACCTACCTCTATTGCGTCCATCGCGACATTACGGAGCGCAAGCGGGCGGAGGCGGCCGTTGCGCAGGAAGTGGAGCGGCGGCGGATCTTCATCGAGCAATCGAGAGACGGCATCTCGGTGATGGATTTGGACGGGAAGTTGCTGGAGTTCAACGCGAGTTTTGCGCGGATGCTGGGGTACACCGCCGAGGAGATGCGTTCGTTGCACGTCTGGGATTGGAACGCGCAATACAAGCCGGAAGACGCCGTGCGAAAAATGCGGGCGAGCGTGAAGGAGAGCGTTACCCTGGAGACGCGTCACCGCCGCAAGGACGGCAGCTATTACGACGTCGAGGTCAGTATGGGGAGGGGCACAATGGGGCGGGCAGACGTACGTGTGCTGCACGTACCGCGACATTACCGAGCGCAAGCGAACGGAGTTGGCTCGGACACAGGAAGGCGTGCGACGGCGGATTCTCATTGAGCAGTCCAAGGACGGCATTGCGGTACTGGATGTGGACGGGAGTTTGTATGAATTCAACGCCAGTTTCGCGCGGATGCTCGGGTATACCGAGCAGGAGATGCACCAGTTGCACGTGTGGGATTGGAACAAGAACCGCACACGAGACGAGGTCCTAGCCCGACTGCGGTCCTTCGAGAAGGAGGCCGCCACAATCGAAACCCGGCACTGGCGCAAAGATGGCAGCAGTTACGATGTCGAGGTAAGCATCAGTCCGGCGCAATGGGGCGGGCGAACGTATCTGTACTGTGTCCACCGCGACATTACGGCCCGCAAGGAAGCTCAACGCGAGGTGGAGAAACTCCACAAGGAACTGCTGCTGGCGTCCCGTCAGGCCGGGATGGCGGAGGTGGCGACGAGCGTGCTCCACAATGTGGGCAACGTACTCAATAGCATCAATGTTTCCGCAACGGTCCTGGCCGAGAAGTTGTCCTCGTCAAAGATCGGCAGCGTGGCGCAGGTGAGTGGGTTGCTGGATGCGCACGCGGCGGACCTGGTGGCGTTCCTGACGACCGATCCGACGGGGCGTGAGTTGCCCGCATACCTGAACCGGCTGGCGGCGCGATTGGCGAAGGAGAACGCCCTGTTGCTCAAGGAGATCGGACTGATCCAGAACAATGTGGACCACGTCAAAGACATTGTGGGAATGCAGCAGAACTATGCCAAGGTTTTTGGAGTGGTCGAGAGGGTGAAGCCGAAAGATCTGATCGAAGACGCGGTGCGCATGAACGCCGGGGCATTGGTGCGCCATGATGTGCAGGTCGTCCGCGAGTACGCTCGCGACATTCCCGAGATCATGGTCGAGAAGCACAAGGTGTTGCAGATCCTCGTGAATCTCATCCGAAATGCGAAGTACGCGTGCGATGAATCCGGGCACGCCGACAAGATCCTGACGTTACGGCTGAGTGCCAGCGCAGAGCGCATCGCCGTCACCGTCGCGGACAACGGCGTGGGAATCCTGCCGGAGAACATGAACCGGATTTTCAATCACGGGTTCACGACCCGAAAGAACGGCCATGGATTTGGTCTGCACAGCTCCGCGCTCGCCGCCGGGGAGATGGGCGGAACATTGTCGGTGCGCAGCGACGGCCCGCAGCGGGGCGCCGCATTCACACTCGAACTTCCACTGGAGCCGCCGAGGAACGCCGATGAATGACACGCTGACCAACCGACGTTTGTTGATCGTGGATGACAATGCCGCGATCCACGAGGATTTTCGCAAGATATTTGGCACGGCTGAGGAAGAGACGGACGCGTTCGAGGCGGCCGCGTTCAAGGCTGGCGCATTCTCGCTGAATATCGATGGTTTTGACATCGATTCCGCTTATCAGGGCAAGGAAGCCCTGGAACGTGTGTGCGAGGAAAAGGCCAAAGGGATTCCCTACACCGTCGTATTCATGGATGTGCGGATGCCGCCGGGATGGGACGGCATCGAGACCACCGCGAAACTGTGGGCCGCGGACCCCGATCTACAGGTGGTGATCTGTACGGCCTATTCGGACTACTCCTGGGAGGAGATGCTGGTGAAACTGGGACGATCCGATCGGCTCGTGATTCTCAAAAAGCCGTTCGACCCGATCGAAGTCCGCCAACTGGCCGATTGCCTGACGAAGAAGTGGCAGTTTCTGCAGGAGTCGAAGAACCGCATGGCCGAATTGGAGCGGCTGGTGGCGGAGCGGACGGCGGAAATCGTTCGGGAACAATCGCGCTACAAGGCGATTTTTGAGAATTCGCCCGTGGGCATTTTCCAGACGTCACCCGAGGGCCGGGTGCTTTGCGCCAATCCGGCTCTGGCCCGAATGGCCGGCTTCCACTCACCGGAAGAAATGGCGCGGGAAATCACCGCGATCGGCCCGCAGCTGTATGTGGATCCTCCCCGTCGGGAGGAATTTCGCCGGCTGATGGAACGAGACGGGATCGTCCGGGATTTCGAATTCGAAGTCAAACGCCATGACGGCACCCGCGGGACGCTCAGCCTGACGGCGTTCACCGTTAGAAACGAGGACAACGCCGCGTCGCACTTCGAAGGTTTTACCTTGGATGTCACGGACCGGAAGAAGGCGGAGCTGGAACGGCAGGAATTGGAGGTTCAACTCCGGCACGCCCAGAAGATGGAATCGGTGGGACGATTGGCGGCCGGTATCGCCCACGAGATCAATACGCCGACGCAGTACGTGGGAGACAATACCCGGTTTATCAAGGACTCGTGTACGGCCTTTCGCACAGCAATGGAGGCTCTGGAGGGGTTGCTCAAAGCGGCCAAGGATAACGCTTTGACAGCGGATCGAATCGCCGAGGTGGAAGAGATCCTGGCATCCATCGACATGGATTATCTGCGTTCCGAAGTACCGGTGGCGATCGAGCAAAGCCTGGAAGGGCTCGATCGCATTACGAAGATCGTGAGCGCGATGAAGGAGTTCTCCCACCCGGGGAGCCAGGAACGGTCGGTGGTCGATTTGAACCGGGCGATCGAAACGACCGTGCTCGTGGCGCGCAATGAATGGAAGCACGTCGCGGAAATGAAGCTCGATCTGGATTCGAGCTTGCCGGCTGTGAGTTGCTTTGTCGGCGAGTTCAACTAGGCCATCCTCAACCTGATCATCAACGCCGCGCAAGCGGTCGGAGATGCGGTGAAGGGTCACCCCGGGACCAAGGGTGTGATTTCGGTGCAGACGCGGCGGGATGGTGGGGAGGTCGAAATCCGCGTTGGCGATACCGGCGCGGGGATTCCCGAGGCGATTCGGGCGCGGATATTCGAGCCGTTCTTCACGACGAAGGACGTGGGCAAGGGAACGGGGCAGGGCCTGACGGTTGTGTACAGCAGCATTGTCAAACTGCACGGGGGGCAGGTCACGTTTGAATCCGAGGTAGGCAAGGGAACGACATTCATACTTCGTTTGCCCATCGAGACGCCCAAAGCGGACACGCCGGTCGAAGCGGAAGACTCAACGGAACTGGCACCGGTTTAGTTGGCGGCAAGTCATCCGGAGAGCCCTGTCCGCAGGGCGACAGTGAGTCGCCTAGTTCCCGGTCATGGTTCGCCAGACGCGCTCGGGAGTGGCGGGCAGGGTCGTGACCGGTTTGCCAATCGCGTCGTAGATGGCCGACATCACGGCGGGGCCGCAGGCAATGAGAGGCGGTTCGCCGACGCCGCGCGCGCCGAACGGGCCGCCGGGGTCGGGATTCTCGAGGATGATGCATTCGATCTCCGGCACATCGCGGATGGTCGGCAAAATGTAGTCCGTGAATCCGGGGTTCATGATTCTGCCATCTTTCATCACCACTTCTTCCATCAACACCATGCCGATCCCCTGCGTCACGCCGCCCTGAATCTGGCCGATCACCTGGTCGGGATTGATGGCTTTGCCCACGTCATGGCAGGCGATGTAGCGCTCGACCTTGACTTCGCCGGTTTCGGTATCGACGAGCACCTGGCAGGCGTGGCTGCCGAACAAGTAGGTGACAAACGCCCGCATGCTCTGGCCGGTCTTCGTATCCTCGGGCATGGTTGGCGGTTTATAGACGCCCATGGCTTCCAGAGAAAAGCCGCGGCGCTTGCCTTCGCGAGCGAGTTCGCGGAGTGTCAATCGCCGCCGGGGGTGAAACACGTTGTACGCCTCGCCGTTCTCGATTTTGATCTCGTAAACCAATTCCTGGAGATGGGTGGCGGCGATGTCCTGGAGCTGCTTTTTGAGTTCCGACGCCGCGAGTTGGACCGCCGAGCCGGTGAAATACGTCTGACGCGTCGCCGAGGTGCTGCCGGATTCCGGGGTCAATTGCGTGTCCGCCAGAATCGGCCGCACGCGCTCGAGCGGCACGCCGATTTCCTCAGCGGCGATCTGGGCGATCATGTTGATGAGTCCCTGGCCGACATCGATGCCGCTGGAGTACACCTCGATGATGCCGTCGGGGGTCAGTTTGCATCGCGCGCGCGAGGCATCGGGAAAACCGTCGCCGTAACCGAGGCCGAAACAGATGACGCTGACGCCGTAACCGCGTTTGAGATGGGGCGCGCCGGTCTCGTAGCTGCGGTTCTTCCAATCGATCTTCTTGAGGACGGCGTCGAAGCATTCGACGCCGGTCGCGTGGGGGACAATCTGGCCCGTGGTGACCTCGTCGCCGGAGTGGATGAGATTTTTCATCCGCAATTCGGCCTTGTCCATGCCGAGCTTCGCGGCGAGCCGGTCCATGAGGCCTTCGTAAGCGATGGCGGTCTGGGCCGCGCCGAACCCGCGCATCGCGCCGCAGGGATTGTTGTTGGTGAACACGCCGATCACGTCGACCCACACGTTGGGCACTTTGTATGGGCCGGTGGCGTGGCTGGACGCTTTGCGCATCACGGCGATGCCGGTCGACGCATAAGCGCCTTTGTCCACATAGAATGTGACCTGCGCGGCGACCAGCGTGCCGTCTTTCCTGGCGCCGAGTTTGTAATGGACGCGGATCGGATGGCGTTTGTGGCGGGCGATCATTGATTCGCTGCGCGAATAACGGAGGCAAATGGTTTTGCCTTTCAGCTTCAGCGCCGCGAGGCCGAGATAGATCTGGATGGAAATGTCCTCGCGTCCGCCGAACGCGCCGCCGGTGGCCGGCTGAATGATCCGGAGTTTCTCGAGCGGCAAACCGATGGCGAGAGCGATCAGGCGGCGCTCCTCGTGGAGCCATTGGCCGGACACTTCGATGGTCAGCATTTTGCCGTCGTAGCGGGCGCGGCCGGCTTCGAGATCGAGAAACGCGTGATCGACGGTCTGCGTCTGGATGATGTCCTCGACGACCACGTCAGCCTCGCGCATGGCGGCGGGGGCATCACCTTTGCGGAGATGTTTCTCGCCGAGAACATTGCCTTCGTTGTGGATTTTCGGCGCATCGGGCTTGAGCGCGTCTTCCATTGTGAGGATGTTCGGCAGGACCTTGTAGTCGACCTTGATGGCTTTCAGCGCCGTGATGGCCAGATCTTCGGTTTTGGCGATGACGATGGCGAGCGCGTCGCCGAGATAACGGACTTTGTGGCTGCACAATACTTCCTGGTCGCGACGGATCAGGCCGTGGAGATTGGTTCCTGGCACATCGGCGTGCGTGATCACGGCGACGACGCCGGGGAGTTTTCGGGCGTCGCGCGCGTCGATGCTGAGAATCTCGGCGTGCGGATGGGCGGCGCGCAGGACCTTGGCGAACAGCGATTTCTTGTCGAACAGGTCCTGACCGTATTTGATTTCGCCGGTCGCTTTGTCCATGCCGTCGAGGCGCTGCGCGGACTTACCGACGACCCTGGTCGGCCCGGTCTCGTAGGCGGAAGAACTTTTGCTGGCCGCGTGGAGTTGCGCGATCGCGGCCTGGAGTTTGTCGACGGAATCGCTCACTTCGTTTTCTTCAGCCTCATTTCGTTGGCGGCGAGTTCACACGCGCGGAGGATTTTGTTGTAGCCGGTGCATCGGCAGATGTTGCCCTCCATGCCGACGAGGAATTCTTCATGCGTCGGATGAGGATGTTGCATCAGGAGCGCCTTGGCGGCGACGATCAGGCCCGGGGTGCAATAGCCGCACTGCACCGCGCCACACTCGACGAACTTCTGCTGGATCACGTCCAGTTTCTTGTTGTGGGCGAAGCCTTCAATGGTTGTCACCTCGCGGTCCTGGACCTGCGGGGCGAGCATGAGGCAGGAGTTCATTGGCTTACCGTCGACGAGAACGTAACAACTGCCGCATTCGCCTTCGAGGCAGGCGCCTTTCGTGCCGGTGAGACCCATTTCGATGCGCAGGAAGTCGAGCAGCGTTTGCGTCGGCTGCACCTTCGCGGAGACCTTCTTGCCGTTGAGGGTGAACTTCAACGGCCAGAGGCCGTTGCTCTTTGGCGCCGGCGCAGAGTTTTTCCTGGGAGCCTTCTTCATGCTTTCGCCAAATTCTCCAACAACCGGCGGACCATGACGCCGGAGATGTGGACCTTGTAATCGGCGCTGGCGCGATGGTCGGTGATCGGTTTGATTTCGCCGCGAACCATCTCGGCCGCCTGCCGAATCGTGCCGTTGCCCAGACCGTTCTTCTCGAGGAACTTTTCCGTCTTGTAACACCGGATCGGGGTGGGCGCAACCGAGGCCAGCGCGATGCGCACTTCCTTCTTCGGAGTGATCGCCACGGCGGCGGCGACGATCGAGATGTTCACCGCGCCGCGCTTGCCGTTTTTGGCCCAGTCGGACTTGTAGTTCGTCGGCACGATGATCTTCGTGATCAGTTCGTCGGGAGCGAGAGCGGTTTTGCGGTAGGCGAGGAAGAATTTCTCCAACGGCAGGCGGCGTGTGCCGCGGATGCTGTTGATTTCCAATTCCGCGTCGAGCGCGAGCAGGGCGGTGGACGCGTCGCCGGCGGGGGAGGCGGTGGCGAGATTGCCGGCGAGCGTGCCGAGCTCGCGGATGCCCGGTCCGCCGACGCTGAGCGAGGCTTTTGCCAGGCAGGGGACGGGCAACGTGCCCGCCTGGGCGTGGGTGACGTTGCCGGCGAGTTCCAGCGAGCCGTTCTGGCGGTGGATCGCGCGGAGTTCGCGGATGTGGGTCAAGTCGATGAAATTCTCGGGAGCGGCTTTGCCGTGGTTCATCAGCACAACGAGGTCGGTGCCACCGGCGATGAAAGTGGCGCGTTCTTGCAGTTGCGCTTTGAGCTCGAGAGCCTCTGCGATGACCTTCGGCTGGTAGAACACGGGGATATTATGTCAACGAATTTGTTGACGGGCAAGAGGCAAAATACTACAAGCGAGCAATTCACGAAAGGAATAGAGCCAATGACCATTTCTGCTGAGCAGTTGCGTCGGACCGTCAAGTCGTACGAAAGGGACATCGTTAGATTCTCGCGCGAACTCATCGCGATTCCCGGATTCAGCGGGACGGAGGGGAACGTGTGCAAGCGGATCGCGCAGGAGATGCGGAAAGTCGGGTTTGACAAGGTGTGGTTCGACAAGATGGGGAACGTGATTGGGCAGATTGGGCGGGGCAAGACGAAGATCATGATCGATTCGCACGTGGACACCGTGCACGTGGGCGACCGCAGCCAGTGGAAGTGGGACCCGTTCAAGGGCAAGGTGGCGAATGGCAAGATTTACGGGCGGGGCTCGTGCGACCAGAAGACGAGCGTGGCGTCGATGGTGTACGCGGGGAAAGCGATCAAGCAATTGAAGTTGACGGGGGATTACACCTTGTGGGTGGTGGGCAGTGTGATGGAAGAGGATTGCGATGGGTTGTGCATGCTGCATGTGATTGAGAAGGAGAAGATGGTGCCGGATTATGTGGTCATCACCGAGCCGACGAACCTTGGGGTTTATCGAGGTCATCGGGGCCGGATGGAGATCAAAGTGGTGGTGAAGGGACGTTCGTGTCATGGCTCGGACCCATCGCGCGGTGACAATCCGGTCACGAAGATGGCGGGCATCATCGAGGACATCGACAAACTCAACCTGCGCGGGCTCAAGGACAACAAGTTCCTCGGCAAGGGCACGGTGTGTGTCAGTTGCATCGAATGCAAGACGCCGTCGCAATGCTCGGTGCCCGATGAGTGCACGATTTATCTCGACCGGCGAATGACCAAGGGCGAGACGCCACAGTCGTCGGTGAGGCAGATCGAAGCGTTGCCATCGGTGAAGAAGGCGAAGGGCAAGGTCGAGATTCTGCACTACGACGCGACGGCGTGGACGGGTTTGAAGGTCGGTCAGGAGAAGTTTTTCCCGACGTGGGTGTTCGAAGAGAGCCATCCGTTGGTGCGGGCCGGCGTCAAGGCGGCGACGCTCGCGCTGGGCAAGAAACCGCGGGTGAGTCGCTGGACGTTTTCGACCAATGGCGTCGCCACGGCCGGGCGGCACAACATTCCGACGATCGGGTTCGGTCCGCAGAACGAGATTTACGCGCACACGGTGAACGAGTTTGTGCCGATCGATGCGCTGATCAAAGCGACCACGTTTTACGCGGCGATACCGCAGATTATCATGGCGGAGACGCGCGGGAAGAAGCGGTAGGGCTGAGATACGATTGAGTTGATGGCTGAACCCTCGACCTGACCCATTGCCGCCGGGAAAGGCGGCGTAGCGGCGTCTCGAAGACTCGGCTCCCCTTCGGACGGCAAGGGAGAGGGGAAGGACCCGGAAGCGCACGTGCCAGGGCAAGCGGAGCGGGCCATGGCTGGGATTCGATCCGGGGCTGCCAGGGCCAGACTTTTTGTGCTCGTAATCGGGTAAGGTTATCAGTATCGTTCGTGGCGTTGGCCAGGAGTCGGCGAGTTGGTCTCGGAGCGCAGGCGAGAACCCTGTGAGGTGTATGATGAGACAGCTTCGACGCGGGCTGAGGTGCGGGCTTCTTGGGCTTGTGGCGATTGCTTTTTCTGCGCGGGGGCAGACGATCCCGAGCACTCCGACCAATCTTCAGGCCACGGCCGTATCGCCATTCCAGATCAACCTGAGCTGGAGCGACACATCCACCAATGAAGACGGGTTCATCGTGGAGCGGTCGATCGATGGGACGAATTTCACGCAGATCGCACAGGTGTTGCCCAACACGACGACGTACCGGGACAGCGGAGCATGGCCCGGCACGACATATTTCTATCGCGTGCAGGCGTACAATGCGGGAGGCAGTTCGGGTATTTCCGGGATCGCGAGCGCGGCTGCACCATCGGTATGCAACGCATCGGCTGTGGCTTGGGGTTGGAACGGGTATGGCCAGACGGCGGTCCCGACGAATCTGAGTGGCGTGGTAGCCGTTTCTGCCGGGATGGAGGACAGTTTCGTCTTGCGCAGTGACGGCACAGTCCTCGGTTGGGGGGCCGACATTTATGGGATATTGACTCCACCCGCCGGTCTTACCGGCGTGGTGGCCATATCTGCCAATGTTGCCAGTGTGCTTGCGCTGAAGAGCGACAGCACGATGGCGATGTGGGGCATTGAGTGGGATGAGTTGCCGAATGTGACCGGGGTGGTGGCGATCGCGAATGGGTGGCAACATAGCCTGGCTTTGTTAAGCGACGGCACTGTTATTGGGTGGGGATTGAACGAGTCGGGTCAGATAACCATCCCGACAAATCTGGCGGGGGTCGTGGCCATTGCGGCCGGTGGTTATCACAGCCTGGCGTTGAGAAGCGATGGCACCGTCATCGGTTGGGGTGATGGCGGGTCCGGACTGGCAACACCGCCGACCAACCTCACGGGGGTGGTCGCGGTCGCGGCTGGTGGCCACCATAGTCTGGCGTTGCGCAGCGACGGCACGGTTATCGGCTGGGGTGATAACACCTACGGCCAGGCAACGCCGCCGGCGGGATTAACCGGAGTGACGGCGATCGCGGCGGGTTGGCAACATAGCCTGGCCTTGATGAGCGATGGCACGGTTATCGGATGGGGCGACGATAGCAACGGCCAGATCAGCCCCCCGGACGGGCTGACCGGGGTGACGTCCATTTCTGCCGGGTACCTTCACAGCCTGGCGGCGACGTGTGGTCCTATTGCGCCGGCCGGGCTTGCGGCGACTGCCATTTCGTACACGGAGATTGATTTGACGTGGGTGGATGAATCGGGCAACGAAACCGGGTTTGCGGTCGAACGAGCCCCGGACAATGCGGGCGTTCCCGGCACGTGGTCGCAGGTTGGCAGTGTCGGCACGGGAGTGACGGCGTATCGCGATCTGGGCGTGTCCTCGGGGACGAAGTACTGGTACCGGGTCCGTTCCTATGACGGGAACGGTGGTTCACCCTACAGCAATCAGGCGAACGCGACGACGCCGTGTGCCGCGCAAGACATGACCATGATTGTCACCCAACCCGTGTCACAAGTTGTGTGCGTGAGCAATTCGGCAACATTCACCGTTGTCGCAACGGGAAACGCGCTGACGTACCAGTGGCGAAAGAACGGTGTGAATCTCAGCGATGGCGGCAGTATTTCCGGGGCACAGACGCCGACGCTGACGGTGAGCAATGCCGTGTCCGATGGCGTCATTTGTGGGACGGTGATGGGGACGGACAGCGCCGGGGACATTTTTGGAGGCGTCGTTGCCGGGCGCTCGTATACGTACGAGGCATCGGGTTGCGTAAGCTATGCGAGCGGCGCGTACTCGGACCCGGATGGAATGCGGTCCACGAATGGGTGCTCTGGGTTCAGTGTTCCGGGGATGATTGGTGGCTACGCGAACTTTACCTGCCCCGGACTTACGAACTGGTCCCTGATCGGTGAAGTGGCTGGCAATTGCATTCAACTGGGGGCGGACGGAAGTTTTGTGGCTCCGGCAACGGGTGGCCTGACGTTGTACTGCAACGACCAACTCTATTTGTTCGGGGACAACGGAGGATCCTGGAATGTCTGCGTCGATTCCGAGGCAAACTACGATGTCATTATCACGGGCACTTGCGGGACCGAGATTTCGTCCGGCGCGATTCTGAGCGTCAACTCAACTCCTGGGTGCATGGCAGTGGGCGTCACGTCGCTGTCGGACTACGGGTACACCATCGATTCGAACATGGTGGTGATGGGCAGCGCGTCGGCCAGCGCGGGTGTGGCCGTCGTCACGGTCAACTCGGTAATGGCGACGAGCGGCAATGGTTTTGCGAACTGGGCCGCGACAGTTTCCGGGCTCAGTGTCGGGACCAACACCCTGATCGTGATCGCCACAGACCAGGCAGTTCCTCCCAATTCCCTCACCAACATCTGGCACGTCATTTACGCCGCTGGAAGTTACGATGGAAATGGAGACGGGCTGCCCGATGCGTGGCAGGTGCAGTATTTCGGGTGCGTCACCTGTCCGCAGGCGGCGCCCGGCGCTGATCCGGATGGGGACGGCTTCACGAATTTGCAGGAATTCGAGGCGGGCACCGACCCGACCCTGCCGTCGCCGGCGGCCCCGTCAAGTCTGGCGGCGACGGGGGTTGCAACCTACCAGATCAACCTGTCGTGGTCGGACAACTCTACGAACGAATCCGGATTCCTCATTGAACGGGCGCCCGACAATGGCGGCGTTCCGGGCAATTGGGCGCAGATTGCTGCCGTCAGTAGCAACGTCACGACATACAGCGACGGGGGACTGACCGTGAGCACCCGGTATTGGTATCGCGTCCGGGCTTACAATGCGAATGGCGATTCGGCCTACAGCAATGTGACAAGCGCGACGACCTCCGGTGCCTTTGACTCGTGGGTTACTTCACTGAGTGGGAAGTGGGAGACCGGTTGCGGAGTGTTGTGCCCGTGGTCATTGGGCGTGCCGCCGTCGGTGAATTTCTGGGGAGTGCTGATCACGAATGCCGGCTCGAAGACGGTGACAATCGACGCGACGACGGTGAGCAATGCGCCGGCTACGATGACGATCAGCAATTTGACGATCTCGGGCGTGGCAGGGGCGACCAACACGCTGTTGGTGAGCACGGGGGGCACAAATATGCCGCTGACGGTGTTGCGCGGCGGCCTCACGATTTCTCCCGGCGGCGTGTTGGATATCGAGAATTCCACATTACAGGGCAGTAATTTCGTTACCGAAGGTGCATTCGGCGTGGATGGTACGGTCCTGGTTCAGAACGGCGGAAGGGTCATTCTCTCCTCTGTTCAGGATTCCCCGCAACTCGCCGTCGGAAATGTGGCGACCGGCCAGATGGTTATATCCATGGGAACGCTTTCGGCAACGAGTGTCGATGTTGGCTACCGGACCGGCTCACTCGGAACGCTGGTCATTTCGAATGGCGCAATCGCCAGCCTCTCGTCGCTAACGATTGGCCAACTGGCCGGCGCGACAGGCTCGGTATGGATCACCGGCGGAGCGCTGACTCTAACCAATAGCAACAAGGCCGACATATTGACCGTCGGATTGGCCGGTTCAGGCCAAATGACGGTGTCGAACGGCACCGTGTTGTCGGGGCTCGTTCAAATCGGCGGCGGCGCCAGCATTACCATTGCCGGCGGCAAGCTGGTGGCCTCCTCCATCCTGAACGTTGGCAGCACCAGCGCCGGGGGCTCTATCTGGCTGACAGGTGGCCAATTCGTCGGCACCAATGCCACCGCCTCCTTCGGCATTACCGGCCCGGGCCAACTGTTCGCCACTGGCGGTATCGCGCAATTCTCTTCGGTGACGTTCGGGTTCTCCTCGGGTTTCCCAACCTCGCTAACGGTGTCCGGCGCCACCGTATCCGCTTCCTCAAGTCTCATCCTGGGCAACTGCTCGTCGACCGCCAGCGTGGTCAGTGGTGGCAGCCTGCTTGTCACCAACGCCACTCACTCGGCGTTCCTCGATGTGCGTCACGGCACGGTCACGGTCGGTGTCGGCGGCACGCTGCTCGCAGACAATCTCTACGTGACCAACTCCTGCGCACTGCTGCTCCGTAACGGTGGCACACTCGTCGTCAGCAATCTGGTGCTCGATCCGAACCTGAGCGCGGTAGGCGACGGGATTCCGAATGGTTGGAAGCTGCGGTACGGCCTTGATCCTTTGGATCCCAATCTCGCCAACGCAGATCTCGATGGGACGGGGTTCACCGTGCTGCAGGATTATGACGCGGGACTTGACCCGACCAACGCGAACTCGGCGCTGCGGATTACGGCGATCGCGGTGGCGGGCGTGGATGTGCGGGTGTACTTCACGTCGGTGACCAGCAATTATTACTCGCTGGAGCGGTGTGATTTTGTGGGCGGGGCGTGGACGGATCTTGTGACGAATGTGCCTGGCAATGGCGGCGTGCAGTGGGTGAAGGATACCGGCGGGGCGTTGCGAGGCGGGGCGTTTTATCGGATTGCGCTGGAGGAGTTGAGCGGCGCGCCGCCGGTGGACAGCGATGGGGATGGGGTGCCGGATTTGTGGACGGAGGAGTATTTCGGGCATCCGACGGGGCAGACGAATGATCAGTCGCTGGCGAGCGATGATGCGGACGGGTCGGGGTTCAGCAATCTGCAGGATTACCTTGCCGGCGTGGACCCGACCAATCCCGCGGCGGCGTTCCGCATTACGTCGATTTTGCCAACGGGCAACGATCTGCTCGTTACGTGGGCGATGGGGCCGGGGCGGACGAACGCGTTGCAGGCGACGGTGGGGGATGGATTCGGCGACTATAGCAACCAGGGCTTCGCCGACATCTTCACGGTGACGAATACGGTGGGGACGGTGACGAATTTTCTGGATGCGGGTGAGGCGACGAATGTGCCGTCGCGGTTTTACCGGGTGCGGCTGGTGCCGTAGGGCGGGGTGGGGCGGGGCGCCAGCAGGGAGCCGCCAATTGTCGCGCTGCCCAAGGGCTGCAAGAGGTTTTGAGGGGCGGTTCCTCGGTTTGCCTTTTAATGGCCCTTCGAGGTCACCGGAGCCAGAGTTTTTGTGCTCGTAATCGGGCGACCTTATAAGTATCCTTCGTTGCGCTGGCTGGCCAGGCTAGGAAAAGTGCGAGTTTGTCTCGGAGCGCAGGCGAGAGGGGTAACGGTGAGACGACTTCAACGCGGGGTGAGGTGCGGGCTTTTACTTCCAGGGCTTGGCATTCTGCTCCTGGCTCTTGGCTCGTTCCTGTCGCCGAATGTCCACGCACAATGCGACCCAACAAACGTCGTGATCATTACCCAGCAGCCCGTGTCTCAATCCATATGTCTGTCGGGTACCGTCACTTTTGCCGTGATGGCGACCGGAAATCCTGTGGCTTATCAGTGGCGTTGGAACGGCGTAGATCTGGTGGACGGCTCGGGCGTATCGGGGTCGACGACCCCTACTTTGACACTCAGCAACATAACGAGTGCCTGTGTAAATATTCCTGCTAACAGCAGTGCGGGAGTAGCGTGGGGGAACGTCACGGCGGGACAAATGTACGCTTATGAGGCGGCAGGCTGTGCCGGAATCGACGAGAGTGAGGATGTTACTGACCCTGATGGGCGAGATTATGTCGCAAACTGCGGCGGGCCATACAGCACGGCCACGGCGTCGTCAGACTTCACCTGTCCGGGCTTGAGCGCATGGTCTCTGGTGGGCAAGCTCGGAAATACTTGCATCCAGCTAGGAAGCAGCGGATTCATCGTGGCTCCCGAGTCCGGGGTTCTGACTTTGTATATGAATGACGACGTATACGGCGACAACTACGGCTCGTGGAACGCCTGCCTCTCCAACGGGGGGGGTGAATACGACGTTGTCGTTACGGGCACCTGCGGATCGCAGACTTCTTCAGTGGCCACGCTGACCATTGCCCAGCCAGTTGCGGCGCCCGCTGCCCTTACGGCTGCCGTGAGTTCTTCCAACCAGATTAGTCTGGCATGGGGCACCGTTGAGGCCGTCGATGGAATCAATATCGAACGCGCGCCAGACGTCAGCGGCAGCCCGGGAATCTGGGCGCAGATAGGCACCGTAGGCGCGACCGTCACCAACTATATCGATACGGGTGCGACGACAAACACGACATACTGGTATCAGGTACTGTCGTTTAACATATGCGGGGACTCCACGAACAGCAACCAGGTCGTGGTGGATGTCGCTCCGCCAGCCGCACCGTCGAACCTGGACGGGGTAGCTGTTGCTACGAATCAGATCAATTTATCATGGACCGGCAACTCCATCTGGGAGGGCGGCTTTACGATCGAACGGGCACCGGATGTGAGCGGTAGCCCTGGAATGTGGGCTCAAATTGACACTGTCGGTCCCAACACAACAACTTACAGTGACACGAACGTGCCACCGTACGAGGGCTACTGGTATCAGGTCCAAGCATACAATGGTCTCGGCAGTTCTCCTGACAGCAACCCGGTCTTTGTGAACATCATCCCGCTCGCTCCGTTTGAGGTTGCCGCTACTCCGATTAGCGGCACGCAGATCAGAGTCAATTGGGGTGAGCTTTCCAAGGATCAGGACGGGTTCGCTGTCGATCATGCGCCCGATGCCGGGGGCGTTCCGGGCACATGGACACAACTTGCCGTGGCAAACAACCCGGGGCTGAGTGTCTACACCGACTCGGGGTTGCCTCTCGGTGCGACGTATTGGTACCGCGTGCAGGCATTCAACAGCGTGGGCTATTCCGCCTACAGCAGTTTGGTTCACGCTTCGACATACTCATTTCCCGCCGCGCCCTCGAATCTCACGGCAACCTCCTCGCCGAATGGCGTCTCCATCGCTCTCACCTGGATCAACAACGCCACCAATGCGACCGGCAACATCCTGCAGCGGGCTCTGGACAATGGCGGGGTACCCGGGACATGGAGTCAACTTGCCTCTTTAGGCACCAATGTGGCGAGTTTCACTGATTATTCAGGGGCGACGGGCACGATTTACTGGTACAACATTCGGGCGCACAACAGCCTCGGCTACTCTCCCTACAGCAATTTTGCCTGCGCGGCCACGTGGGGATCTCCCCCCGCGCCAACAATCTTGAGTGCCGTGGCCATGGCCAGCAACCGGGTGGATGTGACCTGGCAGAACAACTCCGGGGTTGTGAGCGGTTACCGGGTACTTCGAAACGGCTCCCAGATTGCGTCGGTGAACTCGAATGTCACGAGTTACAGCGATTTCGGAGTGACAACCAATAAGACATACTCATACCAGGTGCAGGCGTTCAATTCATATGGAAGCTCGGCGCTCTCCACTTCCGTGTCCGTTAGCATTCCCGCGTTGCCTGCCGCGCCGTCGAGGCTGACGGCGGCGGCGGTGGCGACGAACCAGATTAATCTGGTGTGGATAGACAACTCGAACAACGAGGGCGGATTCAAGATTGAGCGGGCGCTGGACAATGTTGGATCGCCGGGGACGTGGGGGCAGATCAACGTGGTCAGCACCAACGTCACGACGTACAGCGATGTCGGGCTGGCGGGGACGACGCGGTATTGGTACCGCGTCCGCGCCACGAACACGAGCGGGGATTCGCCGTACAGCAATCTGGCGAATGCGTCGACGGCATCCGGGACGAATGTGTGGATCAATCCGTTGAGTGACAAATGGGAGGTTGGACCGAACTGGTCGCAAGGGGTTCCGTCCAGCGCGCAATTGGGATTGTTGATCACCAATCCGACCAGCACCACGGTGGCTATTGATGCAACGACCGCCGCGAGCAACGCGGTCAACCAATGCCTGACGGTCGGCAATCTGACCGTGTTCTCGCCGGCGGGGAGCACCAATGTCCTGAGCCTGGCGAATTCCGGCCCGACAAATCCGTTGCACGTGGTGAATTCGTTGATCGTGACCAACGGCGGGGCGATCAGCATTACGAATGCGGTGCTGCAAGTCGACAGCGCATTCGCACTGGACGGCGCTTTGGCCCTGCAACCGGATGGACGGCTTTCAGCCTCGAACTCGACAATGTGTGTAGGGGCCGTATCGACTGGCCAAGTCACGATAACCGGCGGCTCGGCGTCGTTGGGCACGCTGATCGTTGCGTCCAACACCGAATCTGTCGGGACGCTTAGTATGGATGGGGGAAGCATGGCATGCAGCCATTTTTTCTTTGGCGATTCTACAAACTCGACTGCAGCCATCTGGCTGAATGGCGGAGAGCTCGATGCCACGAACGCGTCCCCCGGGTACGATTTCGGGAGCGATATTGCAGAGTTCGGGAACGCTCAAGTGATCGTATCCAATGCAGCCACCTTGCGCAGTCGTTTCGTGTTCGTAGCAGGCGGGAATGGCACGAGAGGGGCGTCAGCCGGCACGCTTACAGTGGCTGGAGGCACAGCAGTGATCGACAATTTGCAAATAGGCTTCAATAGCTTCTCTAATGCGAGTCCTTCAGTCGGGACAGTTGTGGTCTCAGGTGGAACGTTGCTAGCTACAAACGGAGTTTCAGTTTCCGCAGGAAATGCTCTTGGCCAGATGAACATCTGGGGTGGCAACGTCCTCGTTGGTGGCTTTTCCGTCGGCGGTGGCGGTACGGGAACTCTCACGATGTATGGAGGCACGCTTTCCACGCCGGCAACCAACGCGAGCTCTTGGTTCGTCGGTGGTTACCAATCACAAGGTTTCGTCTGGATCAATGGCGGAACCATCACGGCCAGCAACAGCCCACTATGGTTGGCTCAGCAAGGCCCGGGTCAGTGGATATTGACCAACGGATCAGTTACGGTCGGAAGCCTCTATCAGGGAATCGTCCAAGGCTCGGGCACACTCACGATTGCCGGCGGCAGTTTTTCCGTGGTTAGCAATTCGATAGTGGGCTACTTTGGTGGCACCGGCTCCGTGTGGGTTACAGGAGGACAGTTTCTTGCGCCGAACGCCCCCTTCGCAATCGGAGGTTACTCACTCGGTTCGGTGTCCGTTTCCGGCGGCACCGCCGTGATTCGTTCGATGATTATCTCGTCGAACAATTATGCCAACGGGAGCGCTTTGACCGTCGCTGGCGGGCAGGTCACGGTATTTGACAGTCTGGTCGTCGGCAATTGCGCGTCGAATGCGATCGGGCAGATCGCGGTGAGCGGGGGGACGTTGTATGTGACGAATGCGACGCACACGGGGTATCTCGATTTGCGCGATGGGACGTTGACGGTGAGTGCGGGGGGCGGTCTGGTGGCGGATGT
>DATJWQ010000064.1:0-8713 GCA_035501175.1 Verrucomicrobiia bacterium
CCATCCGATACGAATGTCAAATCTAATTCCGGTACCACGGTTACCACCCGCCCCGCCCGCTGCCGTTGCCACCGCGGGCACCGACCGCGCTCCGCCCTTGCCGCTTTGTAGGGCGGGAATGCCCGCAGGGTTTCCCGCCGCTGCCCCCCTCGTAGCGCCAGCGCAGCCCTCGACCTGCCAAGCCGTTCCCTGCCAGGCCGCGTTTGCCGAAGGCATCACGTGGCCTTCCCCGCCAAGCCACGTTTGCCGAAGGCATCACGTGGCCCGTCCTGCCAAGCCACGTTTGCCGAAGGCATCACGTGGCCGCCCCCCGCTCTCGTTAACCTTGAAATAACCATGACAATCTGATTTCATCACAACCGAGGCATTGCCGTACGCCCAGGGCCCAATGTAAGCCGGCGACCCATCCAGGTAGCTTGGGAGTGCGTCAAGCACTTGCAAATAAAGGACGACCGATGATCGAAACACCACTCGACGATCACTCGAACACGTCGACCTGGCGCGCGACGCCGGCGATCGCGACGGCAGCGGCATCACCCAACGGATCAAACGGCTGGAAGCCGAAGCCGCTCACGACCCCTCCCTCGCGCGAACACGGGAGAATCTGTCATGTGTCAAGAGTTGAGCCTGACGATTACGAACAACCGAAACGTGAATTGTTACGATGATTAGACGTGGTCATCTCTGTTTCAATTTGGAAAGCGTGTTCCTTTTGTTCAGGAAGGTCCGTGGTTTGACCCATCAGTCAATCCGTACTGATTGGGATGTTTATGCATTTCCGTACGACGGTATTGCATGGTCATCTTGGCAAACGAGGAGCCACTATGTTCAAGTTGGGTGTGATTCTGCTTCTAACGTGTAGCTGTACGCATACAAATCTAAGCACGGAGTATTACTTTGGTTTCGTCAACAAGACGGGACATGACTTGGGCAACGTACGGGCCTATTTCGGTGATAAGCTGGTTGCGTTGCCCGGCGGATTGGTAAGATATGGGTATAAGACAGAAGGGCCGGTGACTCTAGCGATTTCCAAGGAAGCTGAAGTACAGTGGGAAGACAATGGCGTGCATCACGCTGTCAAGACGGCACTTGAGGGCACGGTCCCCAGCAAGTTTGCTGACGGAACGCTGTTTTTTGTCATCAACAGCAACGGCACAGTTCTCATAAGAGCAGTCGAATCGGGCGACGAAAACGGATATAATGAAGTGATGGATGGTCTGAGGCCAAAGGGAGAGTACCGGCTCGGCGTTGTCAATAAGACGGGGCATGATTTAGGCGGAGTGTCGGTATCCTATGGCGATCAGAAAGTCGGCGCGATAGGTGATCTTCTCGCACGGGTACGGGTCGATTACTCGGACCCGCTGACGCTGCCGATTCCGGCAGAGGCGGAATTGCGATGGACTGAAAATAGCGCTTCTCATGCGGTCAAAGCAAAGCTGGAGGGCGTGCCGAAAGGGTTTGAGGGCAGGATCTTCTTCGTCATTAAAGGAGACGGCAATGTCGAGGTTCACCCAGTCAAAAAGGGAGACGACAAGTCAGCATTCGAGCTTGTGAAGTGATGAGGATGAATGTGTCAGTCAATAGTCGAAGGGGTCATCTATGAAACGAGGTGGTGGGTGGAAGGGGTCAGGCATTGAGAGACTGTTGAAAAAGTCGCCTGCGTGAGTGGAAAGTTTTTGCAGTTGGCGCGGGTCATTGTATAACCGGTGGCAACCAAGGAGCCGGAGGATGAAAGGGCAACGGCCACCACAAGGAAGCCTGTTTGCGTGCGTGCGGTTGGAAGAGATGATTCCCAGCGATCAGTTGCTGCGACGCATCCAGCGGGCGATCGACTTCACGTTCATTGATCGGTTGACCGAGCCGTTGTACAGCGGGATCGGACGGCCGTCGGTGCCGCCGCAAGTGCTGGTGGAAGGGGTCAGTGGTGGAAGGGGTCAGGCACTGACTATTGACACATTGGGAGCGTGGTGGAAGGGGTCAGGCACTGACTATTGACACATTGGGAGCGCGAGAGGCTGTAGAGCACGGCGGCAGCCGGGAACATTGTCATGAATCAAGACCCCAACGACTGGCTCGGGGCGCACAGGTGAGCCCGCCCGAGACCACGCCGTCCGGCGGACCTGCAAAAGCAGTTGGGTCAAATCTCCTTTGGCAACAGGCCCTCAAAAGTTGATGACCCTGGCAACGTTGTCCTTGCTCCTTACCACCCCTGCCATCGTCTCGCTCTCCGCCTTCCTCAAACGCCGCCGCCGCACACCACAATCTCCTCCCCGTCACCGCTCCGCAAACACCGTTCCGTGATGCAACGTGCTCGTCACGACCCGGTCCACTTCGCTGATGTTAAAGGGCTTGTTCAGCCAGCGCACTCCCGACCGCTCCAGAAAATTCCTCGAGGATGGGCTCACGGTGTCACCCGTGACGAAAATCATCCGATGCTGCAGATGAGGAAACCGATCAACAACCGCCGCGTGCAGCTTTTCGCCGCTCATCTCGGGCATGCAAATGTCGGAGATAATCAAATCGTATTCGCCCGAAGTCAGACGCGACAGCGCCTCGGTCCCATTGCCCGCCGTGTCGATCTGATACCCCTTCTCGTTCAGAGCCTGACGGAGGACGTCAACGATCCCGGGTTCGTCATCCACAATCAGTACCCGCTGCGTAGAAGCGTCCGGATTGCGCTCCGGAATGGGCGGTTCCACCACATGCGCGCGCGCCGGGGCCGCAGATTGTGCCACCGGCAGCTCCACGCAGAAGCGCGCCCCCTTACCCGGCTTGCTCTCGACCAGGATCCTGCCTTTGTGCTCCTCCACAATGCTGTAGCAGATCGACAGTCCAAGCCCCGTGCCTTTGCCGGGACTCTTCGTCGTGAAGAACGGATCGAAAATCCGTTCCATGATCGCGTCGGGTATGCCCGGGCCGTTATCCGCAACCGTGATCCGGATTCGGTTATTGCTGAACTCCGTCGCCACTTCAACGAATCGCTTGTCCCCGCGCGTCTCCAGCGCCTGGATGGAGTTCATGAGCAGGTTGACCACGACCTGCTCGACCTGCCCCGCATCCGCCATCGTCGGCGGCAGGTCCTTGCCCAATCGGCGGCGCACCTCCACGTTGGCCCGTTGCACCTGCATTTCGCGCGTCTCCAACGCGTCGACAATGATGCGGTTCACGTCCACCATCGTCATGTGCGGCTCGCGCGGACGCGCGAACGTCAGCAGGTTGCGAACAATCTTCGCGGCCCGCTCGCTCTCGTGCAGCACCTTGTCCAAATCCCGCCGGATTCGTTCCTCCAGGCTGCGGTTCTTCACGAGAAGTTGCGCGTAGCCCATGACGACCGCAAGCGGATTGTTCAGTTCATGGGCGACACCCGCCACCAGTTGTCCCAGCGCGGAGAGCTTTTCCGCCTGCCGCAGTTGTTGCTCCATCTTCTTGCGGGTCGTGATCTCGCGCACGTTGATCTGCAGCACCGGCCGCTTGTGACAATCCACCAGCGTGACCATTCCTTCGCACAATATCTGGTCGCTGTCGGCCCGCGTGACCTGGAGTTCACCGGCGGCGTCAAATAGCGATTCCACCCGCTTCTTGTTCTCCAGGAGGCTCTCGGTGTGCTCGGCCAGGCTCGGACAGAAATCCCGCAACGGACGCCCGGTCAATTCCCCGGCCTTCGTCCCAACCAGTTGCTCCGCGGCCGGGTTCGCCTCGGCGATCCGCAGCGTGGCAATATCAACCAACAGGATGGCGTCGCATGTGGAGTCGAACAGTTGCTGGTACTTTTGCTCCGAGATCTTCAGTTCCTGCTCCGCCGCCCGGCGCCCTGCGGCGATCTCATTGCGCTCCTCCACCAGGGCATCGCCCTGCGCTCGTGCCCGTTCCAGCGCATGAACGATCAACCCCGTCGACACACTGAAACCAAGTACGGCCGACACGAGGTACTCCAGCGCCGCCAGCGGCGGTTCCCAGGCAACCACCCAGAAAAAGATACACTGGTGCAAGGACCAGACCGCAAAACTCGCCGCGAGAACGTTCGCGCCCGGACATCCTTTCCATTGCTTGAAATGAAAATTCGCCACCGCCAGACCCGATAACGCCAGCAGCACGAACGTCGGGGCACTGATCCATGTGTGATTGCCGGCCACCAGTTGAATCGCATAACTCCACACGAAGATCACCAGCGCTCCCAGCGCCAGTTCCTGGTCGGATCGGGGACGACTCTCCAAATGCAGCGCCCCCCACACCATGAAAAGCGCACTGATGCCGATGCAGGCACGACCCAGGGTGGACAGCACCGCCAGGTCCGGTCGCTCGTCGAGCCCGAGGACCGTCGCCAGATACATCGAGTAGTACAGCCAGGCAATTGCCCACAACCGGAATGACGCCGAACCGGTATGGAGGTTCAAACACCCAAGGACGATCACGACCATCCAGGTGCTGAACAATGCCAGCGCCAGCGCAACCCTCAACCCATCAGGTGGAAAAATTACGCTTACGAACGCGACGACGTTCGTCAATAGATTCTCGATCATGAATGTTCTCTTGTCCGGTCTCGAGACCTCCGGTCACGAAACGTCCGGATGTCATAACTCACAGAAAGCACGAAACTTGCCACGGCAAATGCAGGCCGTGATACAGGGAATGTGACTCACTTCCCGGCCCAACCATCCATGGCAGCTACCAGCACGACTTGCGTAACCCATTGATTGCTAACCGGTAACACGAATACACCAACGCCCGTTGACGACGCGATACTCACTGTTATAATCCGCCCCGAATAACATATGAACTTCCCCGTCACGACATCTTCGGCCGTCTCTCAAAAGCAACCCGCCGCCGTGCTCTTTGCGTTCGAGAAAGAACGCGTCGAGGGTCCTGCGGCTCTCCAAAGCCTCCTGCGCTCCGTCGGTCCCAAAGAGTTCCGCGGCGCCGAACGCCAACTCTTCCTGTTGCATTCGGCGGGCAAGCTTTCGTCCAAACGCGTTTTGTTGGTCGGCTTGGGCAAGCGCGACAAGTTCACCCCGGAATTGTTGCGTCGCGCCATGGGCGGCGCGGCGAAGAAGTTGCGCGATATCGGAATCGAACGCGCCGCGGTACAGATCACCGGCAATGCGGATACGTCCGTGCGCGCGATTGTTGAGGCCGCGATCCTCGCGACCTACCAGTTCCGTCAATTCAAACCCGTTGACGATGGCGACGGCACCGAGCTGAAGACGCTCACGCTGTGTATTCCTGCGGGCGCCGATATGAAAGCGGCCCGAAACGCCGCCGCGGAAGCGCAGATCATCGCCGAGGCAACCAATTTCGCCCGTGAGATCGGCAATTTGCCCGGCAACGTCGTGACCCCCCGCGTCATGGCCGAGTACGCCCGCACGTTGGCCGGTGAAGCCGGGCTGGTGTGCACCGTCCTCGCGAAGACGGAACTCGAAAAGGGCGGCTTTGGCGGATTGCTCGCCGTCGGCGGCGGCAGCGCCAATGAGCCTCATCTGATTGTCCTGGAGTATTACGGTTCCAAGGACGCGCCAACCATCGCTCTTGTCGGCAAAGCGATCACGTTCGATTCCGGCGGCATTTCGATCAAGCCCTCGGACAAGATGGACGAGATGAAATTCGACAAGTGCGGCGGCGTGGCCGTGCTCGCCATCCTCAAAGCCGTTGCCCAACTGAAACTACCACTGAACATCCTCGGCGTCATTTCTTCGGCGGAGAACATGCCCGGCTCGACGAGCTATCGACCCGGTGACATTGTGACCAGTTATCGCGGCGCCGACCAGCGCGCCGTGACGATAGAGGTGCTCAACACTGACGCCGAAGGGCGGGTCGTGCTCGGCGATGCCCTGGTGTATGCCCGCGAGCGCGGAGCGAAGACCATTATTGATTTCGCGACATTGACCGGTGCCTGCGTGGTGGCCCTGGGCAGTTTCGCCGCCGGATTGTTCGGCAACGACGATGCCTTGCTGAAACAAATCCGCGCCTGCGGCGAGTCCACCGGCGACCGCGTCTGGCCGTTGCCCCTGTGGCAGGAGTACAAAGACAAGATCAAGAGCGACGTCGCCGACATCAAGAACACGGGCGGCCGCTACGGCGGGGCGAGCACGGCGGCGGCCTTCCTGGCCAGATACGTCGACGATACGCCATGGGCGCATCTGGACATCGCGGGTACGGCGTGGACCACCGAGGAGCTTCCCTATCTGACGAAGGGGGCAACGGGATTCGGCGTGCGGCTAGTGATTGACCTGCTCCGCGGGTGGAGTTGACGGACGCGCCGAGGTGCGGCCTTTCCAGGCGCCGACGATGAGAATCACGACCACCGCGACGCTCAGTAAAAAAAAGCCGACAACCAGCACATTTTCCTTAAATTTCCGGCTGGGTTGCATACAATCCGTGCCGGCAGTCTAGGCGAGCATTATGGCGAACACAATCACTCAAATCGATCTCCCCGGTGTCAAGAAACTCAAAAGCGGCAAGGTGCGCGAGGTGTTCGACCTCGGCGACTCGCTGCTCTTCGTCGCAACCGATCGCATCAGCGCGTTCGATGTGATCCTGCCCAACCCGATTCCCGAGAAAGGACGCGTGCTCACGGCCCTGAGCGAATTCTGGTTCGGCAAGACGCGCCACATCGTCGAGAATCATTTCCTCACTTCCGATCTTGCCGGACGAGCGTCCCGGTTGCCGAAGTCCGTCGTCGCCGCGGTGCCCGATTTGCGCGGCCGCTCCATGCTCGTGCGCAAATGCCAGCCATTGCCCATCGAATGCGTCGTGCGCGGTTATCTCGCCGGCTCGGGATTGAAGGAGTACAAACAATCGCACACCCTTTGCGGGATGAAGCTCCCCGACGGGCTCGTCGAATCCAGCCAACTCCCCCGCCCCATCTTCACGCCCGCGACCAAGGAGGAAACCGGGCACGACGAGAACATCGATTTCGACCGATGCGCCAGCATTCTCGGCAAACCGCTCGCCGAGAAGGTCCGTGACATCTCCCTGGGACTGTATAGTTACGCCCGTGACTACGCCGCCACACGGGGAATCATCATTGCCGATACGAAATTTGAGTTCGGCTTGGACGGCGACCGTCTGTTGCTGATCGACGAGGCGCTGACACCGGACAGTTCGCGGTTCTGGCCGGCGGACAGCTATGCCCCCGGCAAACCTCAGCCGAGCTTCGACAAGCAATTCGTGCGCGATTACCTCGAGACTCTGGACTGGGACAAGACGCCTCCCGGTCCCGTTCTGCCCGCGGACGTGATCCGCAAGACATCCGAAAAATACCTCGAAGCCCTGAAGCGCCTGACGGCGTAGGCTCAAGCCATCACCCCTTGGCACACCCTGGCACTGGAGGGAAAACGCGATTTCTATTGCCTTGACCGTAAATGGCCCCGAAAGTACCATTCACAATCGTTGGCTGGAGCCCCGGCCTGTCATTGTCAAAGATCACGGGCTACTGGTTCACCGGCGATACAAATTGCCGGTCATCGGACGATTGCTTCTCCTCTTGGCATTCCCTTCTTCACTCGCTCTCGCCCAGTACACGGCCAACTTCCAAACCAATATTATCAGCAGCGTAACCAGCAACTGGTCCGGGAACTACTACGTGGGGAACGGGAATTTCGCCGATGTGCTGCTGATCGAAAACGGCGGCGTCCTGACGGGCAGTGTCCAAACCGTCCTGGGACAACTCTCGATTAGTAGTAACAATCACGTGCTCGTCACCGACCCGGGATCGATATTGGGCACCAGGAACCATTTGTACGTCGGGGCAGCGGGGGCCGGTAACAGTGTCGTCGTCAGCAATGGCGCTCGCCTCATCACCCTCCAGGATGGCGTTACCCTGGGAAACGGCCCTTCCAGCAGCGGCAATAGCATGATGGTCACGGATCCCGGCTCGGTCTGGACGAATTTCGACAACGTTACGGTCGGCGGGAACGGAGCAAACAACCTCCTGATCATCAGCAATGGCGCGGATGTCATTACGAGTACCGCTTACGTGGGCGGTACGGCGGGCAGCAACGATGCCGCGCTCGTTGTTGACACCGGCTCTGTTTGGAGCATCACCGGCCTCCTCTGGGTCGGTGGCGGCAAGACCATGGCCAACAACCTGACGATCCTCGATGGCGGGTTGGTAAACTGCGGTTCTGCCCAGATAGGCGATAATCCCGGCAGTGACAGCGGCAGCATGGTGCTGGTCAGCGGACAGGGCTCAATATGGACCAACCTCGGCGACTTGTACGTGGGCTACGATAATGGTGCGGGTAATCGTCTCGTGATCAGCGATGGCGCAACGGCAGTGAGTAGCAACGCCTACATCGGCGATTTTCCCGTCAGCAGCAACAACAGTGTTTTCGTTACCGGCTCGGGTTCGATGTGGAACAACGCCGGCCGCTTGTATGTTGGCTACCAGGGCACTAGCAACCTCTTGGAGGTAGCCGGCGGATCAGTTTCCGCCACGAACCTGACGATCGGATTCGCCTCCGCCGCCTGCAACAACACCATTGAGCTGGATAACGGCACTGTGACTGTCACGAACAACGGAGCCGGCGTGTTGGAGGTGCGCAACGGTGCATTGATTCTCAACGGCGGCGCCCTCCAGGCTGACACGCTGTTGATCACGAACCCCTGTGCCCAGTTCATTCACACCGGCGGGACGTTGATCATCAGCAATCTGGTATTGAACCCGAACCTGTTTCAAATTGTCTCAGTCGCCCCACAAACCAATGGCATGCTCGTA
>DATJWQ010000065.1:0-97585 GCA_035501175.1 Verrucomicrobiia bacterium
GTATTCACAGCTACTACGGGTCGTTATACGGCACGTACCTGATCGAGCGGTGGTACCTGGAAGCGATTACCTCCTACAGCAACCACAGTTACGACAACACGCGCCAGATCACGGTGGGATCGATCAGCGAGGCGGCGCAAAGCGATCATAGCGGGAATGCATTCTCGCTGCTTGTGGGAGGCGGCCACGTGTTCCCGTACAAGCAATGGGCCTTCCAGCCGTTCGGCTCGCTGCTCTACACCTACCTCGCCGAGAATAGCTTCGAGGAATCCGGTGCGGACGGTTTGGATATGAAAGTCGACAGTCGCGAAACGAGCTCGCTGATATCCGAATTGGGTTTGCGGGTGGCGGGGGATGTTCGCATGGCCAACGGGAGCCTGATTCCGGAGGTCAGCGCCGCCTGGGAGTATGATTTCGGCATTGACGATCGGAACATCACGGCGTCCCTGACCAGCGAGCCCAATGAGCCGTTCACGGTGGCCGGCCAGGGGCTCGCAAGGAACAGCGCCGTCCTGCGCGCCGGGATCAGCTACATTGGGAAAGGCGGGGTCACGACATCGTTGAAATACAGTGCCGACCTTGGTAGCGACCATGATTCCCAAGCCCTGAGCGGCCAGGTGAGCATTCCGTTTTAGCGGCGGCGCGAGTTCCTGCTGCGGGGCCGGGTTTGTCCGGACGCGGCAGTCAGACTGTTTGTTGGCAGAGGACGGCGGGCTCGGTGTCGGATGTCTCGGGGGCGAGTGGCAGACGAACGATGAAGGTGGTACCCTTGCCCGGCTCGGTCTCGAACGTGAGTTCGCCGTGATGTTTGTCCACCACGACGGAACGGGCGATGGCGAGGCCCTGGCCGGTACCCTGGCCGAGTGGTTTGGTGGTAAAGAACGGGTCGAAAATCTTGCCGCGGATGGCTTCTGGTATCCCGGGTCCGGTATCGCGGATCCGAATCTCCGCCCAATCATCGATGCGGCGCGTGCTGATGGTGATGACTCCCTTGGCGGTCCCGCCGTTGCCAACGAGGTCGGCGATGGCGTGAGCGGCGTTGACGACGATGTTGAGGATGACCTGGTTGAGCTCGTTGGCGAGGCACGGGACCCGAGGCAACGAATCGTCGAAGTCGGTGACCAGATCGGCGACGTACTTCCATTCGTTGCGGGCGATGGTCACGGTAGTTTCGATGGCGTGGTTCAGGTCAATGGACACTTTCTCGTCCGAACCCGGGTGGGAGAACTCCTTCATGGCGCGGACGATTTTGGCGACGCGGTCGACTCCTTCGAGGGTCTGCTGGATCGCCTTGGGGATTTCGGCTTCGAGGTAGTTGATATCCGCGGCTTGAATGACGGCATCGATCCTGGCCAGCAACGCGGGCGGGAGGCCGGCTGTCGCGGCGGCTTGCCGCAACTCGGCATACGCCGAAAGGATCCGCTGCAGATCGGCAAAGGAATCCTGCAAGAATCGCGTGTTGTCGCCGATGTACTGGTTGGGTGTATTAATCTCGTGCGCGACGCCGGCGGCGAGGCGCCCGATGGATTCGAGCTTCTGGGAGAGCCGCAACTGGACTTCGAGCTCGGCAAGCTCCTGCTCCGCGCGCTTGTCCTCGGTGATATCTTCGGCGATGCCGGCGATGCGGCAGACCTGGCCGGATGGATTGCAGATTCGAAACCCAGAGTCACGAATCCAACGAACCTGTCCGTCGGGACGGATGATCCGGTATTCGACATCGTAATCCATGACCTTTCCGGTGATCCACGCTCCAAAGGCTTCCGCCACCCGTGGACGGTCGTCCGCATGAATGGCGTTGAGCCAGGCCTCCGGGTCGCGGTAGATCTCGGCGACCGGTATGCCCCAGATCGCTTCGACCGTCGGATTCACATAGAGGATCTGCGAGGAATCCGGGTTGGCGATCCAAAAGACCAGTCCAACGTTCTCGGCGAATTCACGAAACCGCTCTTCGCTTTCCAGGAGGCGGCGGCTGGCCTGTTTGCGATCCGTGATGTCCTGTTTCACGGCGATGAAGTGCTCGATGGCTCCATCCGCGCCGCGGATCGGGGTGATCGTCATCTCTTCGGTGTATTCGCGGCCATCTTTCCGGTGGTTGACGATTTCGCCGCGCCATACGTTCCCCTTGCGGATGGTTTCCCAAAGATCCCGATAGAACTCGGCATCATGTTTGCCGGACTTCAGCAGGCGGGGTGTTTGACCAATGACTTCGTGGGCCTCGTAACCCGTCAACTGCGTGAACGCCGGATTAACCCAGATAATCGCGCCGTTCCGGTCCGTGATGACGATTCCGTTGGCGGCGGATTGGAGGGCGGCGCTTTGTATTCGCAACTGGCTCTCGGCCGTCTTGCGCTCGGTGATGTCGCGGGCGATGCCGGCGGTGCCGATCACGACGCCTTGATTGTTGACGATCGGGGTTTTGATCGTCTCGATCCAGATGCGGTGGCCGGTGGAATCCTCGAACGGCTCCTCAATTCGCGTTCGTTTCCGTGACTCCATGACGCGACGGTCGTCAGCCTGGTAGCGTTCGGCCAACTCATGTGGCACCATATCGAAGTCGGTGCAGCCGACAACCTCGTCGGTCGTGTGTCCGTAGGCTTTGCACAAAGCTTCATTCACAGCGACATAACGGTTTTGCTTGTCTTTGACCCAGACGATGTCCGGGATGTTGTCGAGCAGGACGCGTTGTTGCCGCTGCAGGTCCAACAGGGACTCCTCGGTGCGTTTGCGCTCGGTGATATCCTGCATGGAGCCGGTGACTTTCACGACCTTCCCGTTTTCGACGATGGGGTGGCCGATGGTTCTGACCCACCGGAGGTGGCCCTTGGCAGTGCAGATCTCCAATTCCAGATCGTATGGTTTGCCCAACTCGATGGCTTCTTTGACGGCGGTTTGGATTGTGGAGCGAGATTCACCGTGGTAGAACCGGATCCCGAAGCCCATGTTGGGTTTCACGCCGGGATCGAGTTCGTGGATCCGGGCGACTTCATCCGTCCAATGGCCCGCGCCGGTGGCCGGATCAAACTCCCATCCGCCAACTTTCGCGATGCGGCCGGTTTCCTCCAGAAGCGCCTTGTGGTACTTCAATTCCGTCTCCGCCTGCTTACGCTCGGTGATATCATGAACGAAGCCATACCAGAGCGTGGAGCCGTCGAGCTCACGTTCCGGGACCGAGCGGCCTTCGAGCCAGACGACGCCCTTGGTTCGGTGGTGGATCCGGAACTCGGCGCGCCATGGCGTCAGGTCCCTCGCTGAGATCCGAATCGACTCGTTGACTCGGTCGGCATCCTCAGCGTGGATCGCACCGAAGAGCGGGGAGGCGTCAGTTGCCAACTGGTCAGGACGTAAACCGGACAGTTCCTCGACGGCCGAGGCGACATAGGGCATGGAGACGGAACCATCGGGTTTCAGACGGAAGGAATAGATTACCCCGGGGACCGTGGTGGCGAGTCGGGAGAGTTGCGTGTCCCGGGACAGCCGTTCTCGTGTAACAGTTTCCTTCGCAAGCGCTTGCTTCGGCGGGTTTAGCAATGCGATCGCCCGTTGGATTATCGATTTGAAAATCACGTGATCTGTGAGTTCCGAGGAGCGCAACTCACGTGCCATTTTCGCCAAAACTGGCGGCCAACGAGGGTACATGCGGGGAGAATTCGGGCTTTGAATCCTTCCATGGGGCCGGAACGACAGTTTGTCTTATGGGGACTTTCCCGACCGTCGGTTTTGCGTGAGCGAAGGGAGGTATGTCAGCCGACAAGAGGCCCGGTTCGTGATCGTCTCGAGGGGGTCGACGAGCACGTTTTGTGGAAGGATCACGATGTCTCAAATACAATTGTAACCTTCGTTGCAATAGACTGTTACAATTAATTTGCACAAGAAGCGACAATATTCTTGACTGGTCATGAACTAGTATGATACCAGACTACTGTAGCTTTGGAATCCGACGAGGAAGTCGCTGCCTGACAATGCATGTGATTCGATTACCAGCGATACGATTTCTTCGTGGTGAGATCCGGGCGAGGAAATGTTTCGGCGGTTAGGGACGCTGAACGAGTTGGCAAGGGTAAACGGAAAGAGGAAAGGTTAGGTGCTGGATGAGACGGGCGGACAAGTTTTTTGCAGGAGTCGTAGCCGCGGCAGCCCTGATGTTCGTGGCGGGGCAGGTTTTCGCGGCGAATTTGGTCAGCAACCCCGGATT
Organism: Verrucomicrobiia bacterium; assembly: GCA_035501175.1. Lineage (GTDB taxonomy): Bacteria > Verrucomicrobiota > Verrucomicrobiia > Palsa-1439 > Palsa-1439 > Palsa-1439. The sequence goes on from DATJWQ010000065.1 coordinate 4,193, forward strand.
TGATACTGGAGATCTGACTGGATGGTCGGCGGGGGGTGTAGCTTCCGGGGCCACAATAACCGTTATTCCCACTGGCGGAAACCCGGGGGACTATGCCTGGTTAAACAATACTTTGGAACCTTCCAATCTTTATTTGTACCAGGCGACTGCCGCTGGCAGTGCTGTTGGCGCAGGGTTAACCGTCAGTTATTCGTTCGATCTGTTGGGCGGGAATCAAGCCGCTGGCGGGGTTGATTACATTCACATAGAAGATGAAAACGCTTCCGGTGGCGTAATTGGTCAGACCATCCTCGGGCCTTATTTCCCATCTGCCAGTGGATGGACTCCTTACTCTGGAACGTACACGACTGTGGCGAACAGTGATCACATGTATGTTGAGTTCGACGCGAGCACGGGTGCCAACGCTGGCAGCACGGATCAAATGGGCGTTGACAATGTCGTTCTGAGTGTGGTTCCCGAGCCGACGACCTTGACGCTGGTCGCTCTGGGCATGGTGGGCGCCGTATTGGGCCTGCGCAAGCGACGGGCGTAATCCGAACAACTGCGGGCGCGCGTGCGCGATGACCTCATGAAGGGTTTTCGCGGCGCGCGCTCCGTGGTGACATCTTCGCCGTACCAGTAGTTTTCCGGACGACATAATCAACCACCTTCGGGATGCGGATTCCGCCTTTCTCCATCTTGAATCAGGAAAGCACGTGGGTTATCCGAGGCGGAAAGGGAAAATCGATTTCATGAAGAAGCGCTTGACTGTCCTGTTCGCAGTGGGCGTCCCGGCCATACTGATTTGTTTGCAAGGCATTACTGCCAACGCCCAAACCGCTCCCCAGCTCAACATCCAGACGGGCGTTCAGCTGAGCTGGCTGGAAAACACCAACGACAACTATCAACTGCAGTGGTCGACGAATCCGGCCAGCACGTGGAGCAATCTCGTGGTGGCGGCGGGCAATGGCACGATCAATACCGATTTTGATGCGGCGGCAAGCGGCACGCGCCTGTATCAGCTATTGGACATTGTTCCGGGCACACCGGCGACGTCACCGATCCCGGCGAACGGGGGATTCGAGAGCGGGAGCTCGGGCACGGCGAGCAATTGGACGGTGGACACGGCAGCCGGCGGCCCTGTGTACGGGATTCGCACCAACGACAATCCGCGCAACGGCTCCTCGTACAACTTCGAAGTTCACCTGGCTAGCATTGGCGCCGGACCGGTGGTTGAGTTCAATCAGTCCGCCGTGGCCGTCAAGGGCGGGACAACCTACCCGTTTGTTTTCTACGCCGATGCCCTGACCGGCAGCAGCGGATATAACGCGCAATGGCGCATACTCTGGAACGCGGGGGGCGACACGGGCTACCAGACATTCACCCCCGGCAACAACACGTATGCCACGATCAGCAACTCCGTGACCGCTCCGGCGAGCGCGACCTCGGCGACGATTTATTTCCATTTTGCGGGCGCGGCGAGTCAGAGCCAGTATGCGAACATCGATATCGATGATGTATCGTTGAGCGGGTCGTCCAGTCCCGGCACGCCGACCGTTACGAATGTGTTGGCGGTGACGAGCTTGCCGATGGCGCAGATCAGTTGGCCGAGCACTCTCGGTGTGCAGTACTATCCGGAATCGACGACGAACCTCGCGTCATCGAGCTGGGACACGAACTATCCGTCGTTTGCGGGAAGCGGCTCGACGGAATCGTTCCTGGCGCCGATGACGAACAGCGCGACGTTCTTCCATCTGCGGATTCCGCCGGTGGCAACGCAGCCGCCGACGAATCTGCAACAGATTCCGTCCGGATCGAGCACGGCGATTGGGCTGAGTTGGACCGGCAGCAGCACGCCGGGCCTGACGGGCTATCAGATTTTGTACAGCGCGACCAATACGACGACGACCAATACGCTCAGCATCGGAGTCGTGAGCAGCTACACCATTTCCGGGGTGACTTCCGGTCAGACGTATTCGGTATCGCTGATCGCGCTGAGTCCGTTTGGGCCGAGTCCCGCGGCGACGATCCTGGCGCAGGCGTCCAGCACCAGCGGCAGCGTCGTATGGATGGAAGAATTCGCCACCAGCTGGATTGATCAGAGTATATGGACCTGGAACGTTGGCGGTGGGGGATGGGGGAACGGGCAATTCGAGTACGACACCGGGTCATCGCAAAATTCCTACATCTCGAATGGCGAGCTGGTGCTCGAGGCGGATCGAACGAATTACATGGGCAACTCGTTCACGTCGACGCGCATGGTTACCGAGGGGCGATTCGCCTTCCTGTACGGCAATTTGGAGGCGAGGATCAAGGTCCCGAACACGGCCAACGGATTGTGGCCGGCGTTCTGGATGATGGGGAATAATGCCGGGGCGATTGAATGGCCGATCTGCGGTGAATTGGATGTCATGGAACTCGGCTCCTCCGCGGGCATTACCCTGGGCGAGCAACAGGAGTATACGGACTGCGCGATTCATTATGCGGTCCCGGCCGGCGGCACCAACAACGACATGAATGCCGCGGCCTGGTACACGGCTCCGGAAGATCTGACGCAGGATTACCATCTGTACCAGATGTCGTGGACGCCGACGAACATCACGTTCTCCCTCGACAACGTGCCGATTCCCGGCGGTTCATGGGACATTCGCAACATCCCGATGTTCCAGCAGCCGATGTATCTGATCCTGAACATCGCGATCGGCGGGTACAATCCATCGTACACGGGCGTGTACAGTGCCGGCGCGGTCACGGCGCCGTTCCCGGCGCGGATGTATGTCGATTACATCAAGGTAACGGACAACGGATTCACGCGGTTGTATACGGGCACGGGCAACGCCGAGAGCGGGCCGTTTGGCGTATTTGCAGGGGACACGCCGGTCAACGATTCCCTGGTCTACGGCACCGGCACGGAGTCGAACTTCAATTACAGCAGTCTGGCCGCCCTTTACTTGTGGAATGTCCCCAACATGACGGTGAACCCCAATCCACCAACTCCTTCCGAGGGAGGCAGTTGCTGGTCATTTAATATCGGGGCGGGCAACTGGTTTGGCCTGGGAGCATTTGTTCCTAATTTCCGCAACATGATGAATTATTCCGACGGCTATCTGCACTTTGACATTCAGGCCACTGCCGGGGATGCGACGCCGATGCAGGTGGGGATTGAGAGCTCGGTGGCGAGCGACGCCGGAGAATTCACCCTGCCTCTGGGATCCGACTCGACGTCGGAGTTCTGGTTCCCGCGTGATGGCCAGTGGCATTCGGTGACGATCCCGTTGAACCGGTTCGAGAACGTGGATTTCCGCACGGTCAATCAATTCTTCACGATTTCAAGCGCCGCCAATCCGACCAAGGCGCTGACCTTGTCGGTGGACAACGTTTGGTGGGAGCCGAGTGGCGCGCGGGTGACACCCCAAAGCGGCAATTTCGGTGTGTTCACCGAAACGGCATCTCACGAGAACGCGGGATCGTTCGCGCTGGGCGTGCAGGGCAACTTCTTCATCTGGGCCAACACGATGGTGGCGGCGACGCAACATCCCTACGAGGGCTCCGCGGACATCAGTCTGACAGCGGCGCCCGGGATGACGTGGTCGGGGTTGGCGTTTACCCCGAACAACAAATTCAACATGTCGGCGTACCAATACTCGAACTGCTACCTGGAATTCGCGATGAAGACGACGTCCACCGTTGCGTTCACGCTGGGCATGAAGAGCGGCGCGCTGGATGGCGTGGGCCAGAAGTGGATTACGTTTGGCGGGTCGGGCGCCGATCCGTACGGATTTGTCCGGGACGGTCAATGGCATGTGGTGGACATACCGATGTCGACATTCGGACCGGAAGTTGACCTGACCGCCGTGAGCCAGTTCTTCGAGATCCTGAGCACGGCGGGCCCGATCTCCAACATCGAGTTGGATGACATTCACTTCACGAACGGCGGGGTGGCTTCGCCGCCCAATCCGTGAGTGGGATTCGCGAGCGCGGAGTTTTGGCGAACGCGGTTTAGGCCAGCAACTCGGTTGCTTCCTTCATCAGGGAAGCGATTGGCAGGCCGCGTGGACAGGCGCGTTCGGCACGTGAATAATCCATCGCGCTGAGCTGTTGGCGTGTCGCCGCGGGCAGCGTCCCGAATACCGAGCGGGCCAGGTCGCGGTCGTTGTAGCCGTGGTAGTACATCAGGCTGCGCATCACATCGCCGACGGGCACCCGGCCATCGAGCGCATTCTCGCACAAGCTCGTGCATCCCGCGCAATACAGCGAGCGGGTCGCTACGGCGTGGAGTTCCAGCGCGGCTCTGTCCTCGGCGGCGAGGCTGCTCTTGTCGAGCGCGGCGGCGACGTTGGAAGAGAGGACCGTCAGGCTGGGCATCTGCGAACAGATCGAGCTGATGCGCTGATCTTCCCAGACGACTTTGAGGCAGGCTTGTTCGCGGGTGAATCCGCGTCCGAGGAAATGAGTGAGCACCTCGGCCTCGGCGTCGCTTGGCTCGCCTTTCTGGCGTTTGCCCTGGGTTTTCATGGCGGTCAGGCCGATGCCGGCCCTGGAAGCGGCGTCGACGGCGGCTTTCATTGTGTCGGTGTTCATGACGCGGTAGTTGTACATGGGCATGATGACGTCGATCCAGCCGAGCCTGGCGGCGCCGGCGAGGCATTGTTCCATGTTGCTGTGGGTGCTGAAGCCGAAGAAGCGGATTTTTTTAGCGGACTTCATATTTTCAGCCCAGGCTTTGACTTCCGGGGTCAACGGGTCGGTGCTGTTGATGCCGTGGAGGAAATAGGTGTCGACGTAATCGGTCTTCATGCGTTCGAGCGACTGATTCAGCGCGGCGGTCATGTCGGTGACGGTGTGAGCGCCGCTGGCCTTGGTGACGAGGAAGACGGATTTTCTCGTGTCGGGATTTTTCTCGAAGTACGCGCCGATGCCGAGTTCGCTCTTGCCGCCGTTGTAGCCCGCGGCGGTGTCCCAATAGGTGACGCCCCAATCGAGCGCCTGCTTGAGCACGAGCTGGTTGGAGACGATGTCGAAAATGCCGCCCAGGGCGAGGCAGGAGACGTTCACGCCCGTCCTGCCGAAGGGGCGCGTGGGCACTCTGTGGTTGTCGCTTTTTGGTGAGGCGGATGGCGGTGGCGCAGCGACCTGCGCGAGCACCCCCGCGGTTCCCACCAACGAACCGACGCCGACGACACCAACCGTCTTCATGAAGTCCCGCCGTGATACCTGTTTCTCATTCATTGTGATAATCCCCTTTCTGATCGAGATTGAGTTTCGGTTACAACAACAAAGCGTGTTTTCGATTTCGTGTTTCGTTTTCGGCGGTGACGCGGATGGCCCGCAGCCCGCTGACGGGGCATTCGTGTTCGCACACGCCGCAACCGATGCACAACTTCGGGTCGACATTCGGCTGCAGGAGGCGCACCTGGATTTCGACGCGAGTGCCGGAAGCCGGCGTGGAGGACCAGGGTGTTGCGGAATCGATCTTCACGGAGGTGGCGCTGCTTTCGACGATTTTTCGCCGGTCCTCGTCGGCGCCCCTGGCCGGTTTGCAGAAGTAATCGCCGGTCGCGAACTGGCCCGGTGTCAGGTCCGCGCCGTCGAATTCCACGCTCGTCGTGGTGGCGTTCTGAACGGTCAATGTGCCGTCGCGGACGGTGACGAATTCTTCCCGGAGATAAATCGCTTTCGGACTGACCGGACAGTTTTCCTGACAAACGATGCAGGGCTTTTCCATGGCCCATGGCAGACAGCGGCTCCGATCGACGAAGGCCAGGCCCGTGCGGATTGGGCCGGCGGAGGCGAATTGGTTTCGACCGAGCTTTTCGTCCAGCGTGAGCGGGCGGATGGCGGCGGTGGGGCAGATGTGGCCGCAGGCGACGCAGTTGAGCTGGCAGCCACTGGTGCCGGCGCGGAAATTGAGCACGGGGGTCCAGACGCCTTCGAGGCCGGCCTCGGCCATGGCAGGCTGGATCACATTGGTCGGGCAGACGCGCATGCACTGGTCGCATTTGATGCAACGTTCGAGGAATTCGGCTTCGTTGAGCGCGCCCGGGGGACGGACGAGGCGCGGCTGCCAGTTCGCGCCGAGCAAACCGCTCAGGCGCATCATCGGGACCGCGGCGACACCGCTGACGGCGGAAATGATGAACCCGCGACGGGAAAGGTCGGGGCCGGAAACTTCGCCGGCGGCGGAGCGCACGGTGCTGTAGGTCATCCGGGTTTGTTGGCACGCGTCGAGGCAGTTCATGCAGAGGAGGCATTCGCTGGTGCGGATTTTCTCGAAGGGTTCACACGCGCCCTCGCAATTGTTTTCGCAGAGTTCGCAATTGGTGCACTGGCCTTCGCGTTTGCCGACGCGCCAGAGGGCGGGTTCGCTGAGCACGCCAAAGAGCGCGCCGAGCGGACACACGAAGCGGCAGTAGAATCTCGGGATGACGAAATTCAGGAGGATCGCCGCGAGGAAGACCGCGCCGATGATCCATGCGCCGACGTAGAAGCGCGGGCTGGTGGACAAGGCGCCGAGCGCGCGGTCGGCGATGGGCAGGAGGACGAGGTTGACGGAACGGTGGATCAGCGGGATCGGGTCGAGCCAGCCAGTTTGCAGGGATGCGGCGAACCAGGCGTCCGTGCAAAGGAACGCGCCGAGCGCGAACCAGGCGACGATCAGAGCGGCGAGGGTGAGGATGGCCTTTTTCCGGTTCGGCACGACTTTGCGGACCGCGAGGAACGAGAGCGCCACAAGGCCGATGGCGAATACGAGGCACGGAATTGCGGGCGAGCGTCGCGCCGCCGCGAGGAGATCAGCGAGCAGGCTGCCGACGGCGGCAGTGAGCATGGCGATGAGGAGGTAGTATTTGATGGCTTGCGCGGGCCGGTATTGATTCGCGGCGACGCGCGCGGCGAATTTCTTGTTGCGGCGACCGATCCAGCCGAAGAACTGATGGATGGTTCCGAACGGGCAGAGCCAGCCGCAGAAGAAACGACCGAGGACAACAGTCAGGGCGACGGTCAGCAGCGCCCAGGCGAGGCCGGCGTAGAGCGCGCGGGTGGTCAGAATCGTGCCGAGCGCGACGAGCGGATCGAGTTGGAGGAACCAATTCACGGGCCAGCCGCGCAACTGCCACCAGCTCTCGCCGAACGACGAGAGGATGCAGAACCAGACGAACAGCATGAAGAAGAAGATCTGGCTGATGCGGCGGACGGTGATGATGTTCATGATCTGTTCAATGGACGGTCAATCCACGTGATCCCGCGCGGGTTTGAGAGATTCGTAGTCCGGCGTGCCGCGGCCCGCGGTGGCGGCTTTGGCGATGTACGGCAGATCGGCGGCCGTTTTGCCGAGGAGCGTAGCGCCAAAAGCATCGGCGGCGACCTGATCGGTGCTGACGATCATCGTGTTGGTCTGTTTCAGATCATCGAGCGAACCGCCGGTGGGTCCGTTGGACATCATCGTGATGGTGCCGTCGAGGACGACGAGCGTCGGCGTGACGAGCATGGCGAGTTCCTTGATGATGTTGTGGATGTCCTGGTGGAAGATGTTGCGGCGGCCGCCCATGAGCCCGTACCAGTTTTTCATCGACATCGACGCGCCGCTGCGATGGTGGTCTTTGACGGGGGCGATGCCGATGAGTTTGTTGACGTTGTGGAACGGTTCGTAGAGGAGCGGCCAGTTTTTGATGAGCGCGCCGCCGCGGACGGTGGTTGGTTTGAAGAATTGATCCTGGGGCAGAAAGAGGCGCGCGCCGGCGGTTTGGGCGGCCTCGGCGAGGCCGGTCAAGCGGAAACAACTCTGCGGATCGTTGATGGGATTGTCGGACACGACGACCGAGACCGCGCCGGCCTGGAGGCAGAGACGGACGATTTCCGCGACCAGCTGGGGGTGAGAGGTTGCGCCGAGCGCGGGCGGGGAGGCGAAGGCGGCGTTGACCTTGAGCAGGACGCGGTCGCCTCTTTTGATGAATTGCTCGATGCCGCCGAGACTGTCGAAGGCGCGATTGATCGTTTTCACGCGATCCGCGCCGGTGACGATGCTCATTTTCGGGCCGAGCTGCGGCACGGAGAAATCCGGGAGTGAGACGAGATCGGTCGCGCTGGACGCGTTCGGGCCGGTCCGATCGTAAAGCCAGTAACCGACGACGCCGGTGGCGACAATGGCCGCGCCGGCCCTGGCGGAGCGGGCAAGGAAATCGCGGCGACTGATGGCATTGATGTCGCGGGGATCGGTCATTTTGTTGCTTCGGAAATCTTCGCGTCGAGGAGCGCGGCGGCTTGTTCAGCGGCTGGCGCGCTGGCGGCGGCGTGCACGCCAGCAACGACGTTGCCGCGGGCGAAGACGAGTTCGACGCTGCCCATCAGTTCGGCGAGATTGGCGGCCGGGACTTTGCCGGTGCCGGAGAGTGCGTGTCCGCCGTTGGTGAGGAGGAACTGCTGGTACGCGGCGCTCAGGGCGGCGGCGGCGTCGGCGCTTCGTTGGATGGTGAGGAACGCCATCACGTTTGAGCCGTCGACCGTGTACTGGGCGCTGAAGATGTTTTTGAATTTGTCGAAGCCGAAGGCGTTTTCGGGCTGGAACATGTAGCTGTTGGGGACCTGATGCGCGGACGGGAAGAAATCAAGTTCGGCGATGCGGGTTTCGGTGGGCGGATTTTTCGCGATGAAGAGTTTCGAGAGCGAGACCATGGCGGCGATCATCGGGTCGGTGGGCATGGCGGTGACGGCTTCGATGTAGTAGCGGCCACAGCAGAAGAAGAGGGCGTTTTTGGTTTGGTAGGCGTAGGTGGCGATGTCGAGCGGCTGGGCGTCGGCGCGCTGTTGCATGCTGTAGACGGCGAAGGCCTGGCGGAGGTTGTCCATGTCGTAGACGAAGAACTCGAGCCAGGTGTTGGGGTCGGACTTGAGGGCGAGGCGCTGGCAGCGCATGCCGAGGACGCCGGCGGAGGTGTAGAGTTCGGCTTTGCCGTCGATTTTGTCGTAGAGATTGTCGGGCGTGAAGGTTTCGGGGGCGCTGAGCGGGGTCAGGTCGGCGGGCAGGTCAATGAATGCGGCGGAGGCGGGCGGTTGTGATGGCGGTGTTGGGGTGGACGTGGGCGCAGCGGCGATCGGGGATGCCGCGACAAATATGGCGCGGTCGTAATGGAACTGCTTGACGAACACCCCGGCCGCGACGCTCAGCAAAACCAACAAGACGATCGAACCGACGCAAGTCTCGGCCAGCCCGTGCGGGCGGACATGGCCCTTCATACAACGCTCCTGCCGTACTACCGGGGTGAACGAAATGTAATCTGCGCCCGTTGGCGGCTCTCGTCAAAGCAATTTGTTGCGGCCCGGTGTCGTTTGTGAAAGGGGCTGCCTCCGGGAGGAGGAAGAGAGGGTGCACGGACCGGCCGTTTACAAAGTTGGGCCAAATGAGGGCAATGCGACCAGTGGCGAATGGGATGCAGGTGAAACCGAAGAGACTACTGTTCGTAATTCTCGACGATTTCCGGCGGACGCACGCGCGCCTGGCTCGGGTCCTGTCCCGCCGCGCGTCGGGCCTGGCGCTGGCGCAAGAAGTCCCAGCACTGGTCGAGTTCGACCTCGATTTTCTTGAGTTTCGCCGCGTCGGCTTGGGCGAGGGACTCCTGCTCGTAGAGGCGATGTTCCTCGGCGGCAAGACCCTTGATGTGGTTGAGGACGGATTGATCGGAGGTTGACTTTTTCATGATGATTGCTCCATGGCATTCAACAGTGTTTCGAGGTCGAACGAATCGTCGTGGCGCACGCCATTGATGAAGAACGTCGGCGTGCCATTCACGCCGCTGCGGACGCCGCTGAGGAAATCCTCGCGAACGCGCGCGGCCAGCGTGTGCCCGGCCATGTCCGTGGCAAACTTCGTGGCGTCGAGGCCAACCGCCAGGGCATACTCGACGAGCGCGTCGTCGTCGAGGGTTTTCTGGTTCTCGTAGAGCACATCGTGCATTTCCCAGAACCGGCCATGCGCCCCACCGGTTTCGGCGGCTTCCGCAGCGTGTTCGGCATGGGGATGCATCGTGCTCAGTGGAAAATTACGAAACACGAACCGCAAGCGTTTTCCCAACCGTTTCTGCAGTTGTTTCACAATCGGATACGCCTGGCCGCAATACGGGCACTCATAGTCGCCGTATTCCACGAGGGTGATCGCCGCGGTGGCGGGTCCCTGAATATGATCGCGCTCGCCCACGGGGAGCGACAGACGGGCTTGCCAACTGGTTCTCATGCCGTCACCGCGCCCTTCGTGGGGAGAGCTTCGAGGGCGGCGAGGATCCCATCGGCGCCGGGGTTGACGCCGACCGGCGACACGTAACTCCAACGGATTGTTCCTTCCGCGTCGATGACAAAGAGAGCGCGCTCGGTGAAACCGTCGTGCTCACGATAGACACCGTAGGCGTGCGCGACGGCGCCTTTCGGTTCGAAGTCTGTCAACAACGGGAACCGCAACTTGCGATCCCTGGCGAACGCCAGATGGCACCAGATGCCGTCGACGGAGATGCCGATCAGTTCCGCGTTGAAGCGGCGGAATTCAGGGAGGATCTCGTTGTACAGCGCCATCTGATCGCCACAAACCGGACTCCAGTCCGCCGGGTAGAATGCCAGGATGACAGGCTGCCCGCGGAAATCGCTCAGCGAGACGCTCTGGTCCGGCGTGCTATGCAGAGAGAAATCGGGCGCGGGGATGCCGGCTCCGAGAACGGTGGCGTCGTGGTGAACGTCCTGCTCGACGTTGCCCTTGCTCATAAAGAGTTCCTTCCTGATTGAGGTCACGCTGGCAAGGCCGGTGGCACGACGGAGATGTCACGGAATGTGTGTCTGGGCGCCAAGCCAGACGAACCATCCAATCAAGCCAGCGTTGGCCACTCGCACTGCGACGATCAGGAATCTTCCATCGTCGTCGCGTCAAGTCAAGCGCAACCTGCGCGCGGGGTGAGACGGATCGCAGGGGTATGGATCGCACTATCTATAAGGTCAGTGATGTCAGGCGGGGCATAGCGCGAAGGAGCGGAACCCACCCGAGGTGGACAAGTTCGGGTGGGCGGGGGAAGAGAAGGTGCAGAGACCATCCACCTGCAACGAGCCAGAGCGGCCAAGGGATGAAATCCAGAGCTGCCGAGTTGAGCCCGAGGGATGGCGTTACTTGTTATGGCGAGAGTTCCGGGCTGCGCGACGTCCGGCATATCCAAGGTATTGCCCGATAATCAGTCGTTCGTGCCAATCAACGGAGACGAATGCGCCCCACACAGCAACTGGCAGTATCGGCACCAGCAGTAGCCAGTAGATGAACGCTGACGACGGCGGGATGGGGCGGAGGATGGCTTCGGCGAGGCCAAGCGCCAGCAGATAGGCGATCAAGAATATCAGTACAAATGCTTTGCAGCCGACCCTGAATTTATACCAAGCAAGACTCCGGTCCCCGCTCATACAGGCACCATTTGATGGTTGCGTTGATTGGCACTGGGCCGCTCAAGCTCAGCGACCTTGCGGACCCGCAACTGCAGGAGCTCGTGTTCGGCTTGCAGCCAATTGTCGAGGTCATGCCCGGGCTGGCTGCCATGCTGGAGAAAGACTTCACGGGCCAGGCTACGGATTTGTTCGGCGGTGGGGCGATTGAACTGCATATAACGTTTCGACTACTTTCCATCCTGCTGGATGCCTGGAGAGGCCGCCCGGCGAGGCTTCGCTTTATCGGATAGTATAAGATAAGCCATAATTGGGAAAAACCTAATTGTTTCGGAAGGTATTTTCCGTTGCTCGTGTTCCTTGTTGCCGGTTGGCTGCACACGTGTTTGGAGGACGGCGGCAGTTGATGCAGTCCTGCCGCTGTTCTTGCCTTATCGCACCGGCCTCAGCCTCTGCTGCGTGGGGACATCAGCCGAGACCCACCTGCGACGCCCCGGCGACATAAGCTCCGTCTGTCAAGGAGGTGCGGGGTAATAAACCCCCGAAGAACAGCGTGCTCCTCTCGTCACAAGCCCGGAATCCATGCAATGCCTCATCGACGGACAATGGGGTGTTCACCCCTTGCCGGCTTCGAGAATGTTCCCGCGGCCCGTCCCGCCACAAACCGGGAAAGTATCAGTTGCTATTTCGCCAATTCGGCCTATGTTGCGGTGGAGAGTCGAGGGCAAGTAGAAGTTGCTAGCACAGAGTAGAGCAGTTCGAGCCTCGACTCTCCCTTCTTTTTGCCCTGCGCTGGCAGACTGTTACACGCTGCGCACGAAATGTCCGAGGGAGCGGCGCGCCCTTGTATCTTCACACTGTGGCAAGTAGCAAGCTTTCGCATGATTTCCCACGGGTGTGGGCGGGGCCGCACTCAGCGAGCGCGGTTGGGGGGTGGAGCGAGAGGGGGAAGTTGCTGGAATGCGGATTGGACGGTATCAGGGGCTAACCCAAGCCAGGTGACTGCGGGGTCGATGTTATTGAACACGACGGTCGTTGCGCCATACTGGAGCAGGACTTGTTCGTAAGCCACCGCTTGTTTAAAGGTGTCGGTGGCAATGATGGCGATTCGCATGTTGGCGATCTTGTCGCGGTGCTCGGCGTAGATGTGAGCGGCCTGTTTGAGTGTGGCTTGGTCCATGGACGAATCGAGGCGCGCGTTGCGTGTGTCGGCAATGTGGCGGCGGCGGGGAGGTGGCCAGTTCGGGTCGGAGGTGAGTGAACGTATTTGAGCGAGGAATTCCGTGGCGGTGACGGTTCCATCCCATCGGACCAACGTGAGCCCAATTTCCTTGTCGATGCGATAGGCGATGCTCATGGTGCGACCTCCTAATTGGGTGTGGCAGGTTTGTTTATACTCGGTGGGGCGGAGTCGGGCAAGAGAGATATCGGGAGGGTTGGCGGCGGGGGAGCGGGGAGATGAGGACGTATAAGGCGGGGAAAGTGGTGTGGACCGTGGGGCTGAGCGTGGTGCACCCGAAGTGGGAGGTGGATGCGGGTTGGTGGGGGGCGTGGGTACCGCAGTTGTGCCTGGCGGCGTGCGGGGTGGGGCTGCGGAGGGCACGGCGGGGCTGGGGGAGGGGGCCTGTTTCGGGCGGCGTATTTCGTGGTGATGTTGGCGCCGATGCTGGGGCTTATCGGTTGTGGATTTTATGAATACTCGTTGGTGGCGGACCATTGGCGGTATCAGGCGATGATCGGGATGGTGGCGCCGGTGGTCGTGGCGGGGGCGGAGTTGAGTCGGCGGGCGGGGACGCGCGGGCGGGTGTTGGGCGCGGTGGTGGTGGGGGCGCTCGGCATGGGGACATGGACGCGGGCGGGTGTTTATGCGACGAGTGAAAGTCTGCGGCTCGATACGGCGGCGAACAATCCCGGGGCGTGGATGACGCAATTCAATCTTGGTCTTGCGCTTGGGAGAGAGGGGAAGATCGAGCAGGCCATCGCACATTTCCAGGAGACGGTGCGGTTCAAGCCCAGGTTCGTCGAGGCACACAGTTATCTCGGGAGCGCCTTTCTTCAGGCGGGGAAGACGCAAGAGGCGATCGAGGCATATCGAGAGGCGTTGCGAATCAGGCCTGATTATGTGGAAGCGCAGGTCAATCTCGATCGCGCGCTGGCTGCTGGTGTTTCCGTCGCGCGGTGATATCGCGGGGCGGCTTTCGGGAGCGGCATCTCGCGCGATTGAGAAAGCTCCTGCTTGCGGGTGACAAAATGTCGATGATGCTTAAGGCAGAGCAGCATTGTGCCGATATTGGAAGCTGAGGGTGTTACGACCTCGCACCATGCACGCGCTTGACGACTACATTAACTCCGCGCATCATCTTGTCCCCGCGCCGCAGGTGCTCCCTCAAATACTGCCGCTACTTAATCAGCCCGACGCGGACTCGAAAAAGGTGGTCGACCTGATTTCCTACAATCAGTCCCTGACGGCCAACGTATTGCGCGTTTGCAACAGCGCCTTTTTCAGTCGGGGAACCCCCATCGACAACTTGCAGCATGCCGTCACTCGTCTCGGCTTTCGGCAGATCTATGAGATTGTGGTCACGGTGCTTTCGTCCGTGACGCTGGCGCGGCCTCAAAAGGGCTACGGGGTGGAAGCCAACGAGTTGTGGGAGCATTCGGTTACGACAGCGGTGGCGGCACAGTTCGTTGCGAGCGACGCGCAGGTCGATCAACAGGTTGTATTCACCGCAGCGATCCTTCATGACATCGGGAAGATCATTTTGTCCCTGGCGTTGGAAGACTTCCGCGACAAGGTGGTTTTGGAAACGGAGGCGAACGGACTTTCGCCGATTGAAATTGAGATGAAGCTGCTGGGGGTTAATCACGCCGAGGTCGGCGGTCGCCTCTTGGAACGATGGAAGCTTCCGCAGAATCTTGTGTCCGCAGTCCGCTACCACCATCATCCAGCGGCCGCTGGGGACGACCAGCGTCTGGCTGCGTGCGTGTATTTGGGGGATTTCGTGGCGTATTTCATGGGACAGGGTTACGGCCGGCATTCATTGGACCTCAAGGCGCGGGATGAGACGCTGAAGATTCTGAAGCTGTCGGCGGAATGTCTGCCCCAGTATGTCAGCGCGACCTTCGGAAAGTTGAAAGAGGTCAAGGGCATGTACAACCTCGGCTGACCGATGTTGGGAAACGGCAATTTGCCTGGAAGAATCTGCCCGACGCGCCCGGAAAATACTGCCGAGCCGGTCTGGTGCCGAAACTTGTCCTCCCAGTAAAGCATTGCCTCCGGCGTCATTTTCTACGGCCGGGACGCCGCTGGCATACGGGGTGCAAAGCAGCCAGTCATGGCAACCACACTACTGGAAGCAAAAGCGGAAACAAACACGGCCCCCCGGTCGACGACTCCGCCCGTCTCGAATGTGATTCAGTTTCCTTCCGGCTTGCTCGGGTTTGAGCAGCTGAAGAAGTTCGCCCTGGTCGGGCGGACCCAGGAAGCTCCGTTTCTCTGGATGGACGGCCCGGAGGACTCGCGGATCTCGTTCATCGTCGTGCCCCCGAGACAGCTCGTGCCGGACTATCAGCCCGATCTGGCCGACGAGGATGTGAAGTTCCTGGGATTGAAGTCTCCCAATGATGCCCTGGTTCTCACCATCGTGACAATTAGCGGTCCGAGACGAGCCACCATCAATCTGAAAGGTCCGCTCGTGATCAACGCCCGCACGCGTATCGGGAAGCAGGTTGTACCCGTTAATGCCGATGATTATAGCAGCGAGTACCTATTGCCTGTTTCAAAATAGGGGCGGGGCCGCTCATGCTCGTCCTGACACGGAGAGTGGGGGATAGTGTAGTGATTGACGGGCGGATCCGGGTCGTTGTGCTGCGCGTGGAAGGCGACTCGCTCCGATTGGGGATCGACGCTCCCAGCGAAATCAGCGTCCATCGCCAGGAGGTGTATGACGAAATACAGCGCACCAACCGGCAGGCCGTTGCTCCTCGCCAGGCAGCCATCCCGAAACTGCCGCTGAACAAGCCCTCGAACCGCCGACCAAAATCCGAAATCTGCGGTCTGGAATAATTGTTGAGGCGATGAAATCGGAAGGCATGCTGGAAATCACCACGGTTATCGGGTGCCCGATAGCCTGCAAGGCTTGTCCCCAAGACAAATTGATGAGCCGCTACACCAGCTCGCCCGCAGCGAAACGGCTGAGTCTCGATGACTTTCGCCACATCCTGAGCAGTGTCCCAACCAACGTGCGAATCTCTTTCGCCGGAATGGCCGAGCCTTGGCTGAATCCCCACTGTACCGACATGGTTCTGCACGCCGTGGAAAGGGGGCACCCGGTCGCGATCTTTACGACGCTCGTGGGAATGAAGATCGAAGATTTCGAGCGTATCAAACACATCGCCTTTGAGGAGTTTGTGGTCCATGTCGCGGACAGTCAGAACAATGCCAGGATTCCGGTGACGGAGAATGCTTTCCGCGTGCTGGAAGCCGTTGTCCGCACGTACTGCAGTAACGGGCGCCCTGCTTGGTTTAGCGTGCAGTCCCATGGCGCGCCCCATCCGCGTGTGCTCGAATTGATCCGTGCGGCCGGTTATCCCCGCGACTTCCATCTGGAAGCCCAACTGATCGATCGGGCAGGGAACCTCTCGAATAAGGAAGTGAGCGCGCTCAATGTTCCCCAGACCGAATTCGTTTATGGCCCGATTGAATGCCGCCGTTGCGGAACAGATACAAACCATAATGTACTGCTCCCGGATGGCAGGGTATTGCTGTGCTGCATGGATTACGGGATGCGCCACGTCTTGGGGAACTTGCTCACGGACGGCTACTCCGAGATTCAAAACGGCCGGGCTGCCTCGGCAATTCGAGAGGCATGGAGGAGCCATGACGCGGATTTGCTCTGTCGTCATTGCTGTGACGCGCGGCCTCGCCTCGGCGATACCAGTTTTTCGTTCGAAGCCCATCTGTCCGAAGCCTCGCTTCTGGAAGGCGATGCATCCCAAGCGGCTGTATGGACAGTTGCCATTGGATCCGATGTCGCCGAACGCAGCATTTTTCTTCATCCGCCAGCGCGATTGCGTTTTGAAGTGCCGACCTCGGAAGAAGGGCTGTTCACCGCCGCCGTTGCCCTGCACCCGGATGTTTGGGATAACCCGGAGTCGGGAGCTTGTGAGTTCTCCCTCATCGTAAATGGGCATGAAGCATTTTCCAGGGTGGTGGACCCCTCTTTGTTTGCCGATGAACGCTGCTGGCACGACGTGAGCGTGCCCGTGCCGGCCTGCGCCAGAGGCCATCACGAGTTTATCCTGGTCACCCGCACGCTGGATTCGCGAACGAGCCATCGTTGGGCGCTGTGGCGTCGGCCTGTGTTTCACTGGCGCCTGCTGGACGCGCATTCTGCGGAACAGCCCGAAACCGCGGCTTCTCCGGCCGCGGCCGGTTAATGGTGGAAAACATCATGCCGGCACCTACATTTCCCCGCGATCCGTTGGTTTCCGTCATTCTTCTTTGTCACAACTACAGTCACTATCTGCCCGAAGCATTTGGCAGCATCCAGAGCCAGACGTTCCGGGATTTCGAAATCCTCGTGATCGACAGCGGAAGCACCGATGACACGGCATCGGTCGCGCGTCGTCTCGCCGAAGACGACAAGAGCGGCATTCCGATCCGACTTTTCTGCAAAGAGAATGTCGGCCCAAGTATCGGACGCAATTTTGGCGTGAGTCAGGCCCGCGGCCGGTATTTCCTCCCGCTCGACGGCGATGACAAAATCGCGCCCGAGTATCTCGCGAAAGCCGTTCCGCTCTTGGAAGCCAATCCCAAGCTGGGCTTTGTTTACCCGCAGGTTAGCGAGTTCGGCGACCGTCAGGGAATCCCTTGCTGGGTGCGACCATATGATTTTTCCCAGCTCTGCCGCGGGAACCTCGTGCCGAACTGCACGCTGGTCCGCAAAGAGGCTTTCGAAGCTGTGGGCGGATATGATCCGGAGAATTTCGGGTACTACGAGGACTGGCAGTTGTGGATTCGTCTCGGCGCCAAAGGATGGCACGGACAGTTGTTGAACGAACCTTTGTTCCATTATCGACACCACTTCAAATCGTCATTGAGCTACTCGGCCCAGCGGCTTGAGCCCATGTACCGGGCGTATATCATTTCACACGAGCCGTCGGTCTACTCGCGTGAAGAAGTTGAGGCAGCCCAACGCCTTTTGAAGGAAATGCCGACGGGATGGCATCGTCGTCCCCCGATGCGAGATGTTGGCGAACTCGAGGGCTTGCTCCGGGAGAACCCCGACAACAAGCATCTCATGTTCTTTCTCGCTCTCGCTTGCGAGAAAGCGGCTCGCCGCGAGGAGGCCGTGAGGCTTCTTCGTCGGTTGCTACGCCGGCATCCGGATGACATTCAGGCCGCGGAATTGTTGGGACGGATTACCGATTCGCATTCGGCGGCCGTTGTTCTTGACAGGGCCAATCCAAATTACGCGAACACGCCGGTATCACCCTCTCGTCCCAGGCTGAACTATCGGTCCGCTGATCCCGCCGCGCCCCCGGTCGTGAGTATCGTTACGCCGTTTTTCAATGCGGACGCGACATTCCACGAAACGGCCGAGTCCGTGTTTCGTCAGTCGCTCCAGCAGTGGGAATGGATCATTGTCAACGACGGTTCCTCGGAGGCGGAATCGCTTCGCATTCTGGACGAGTATCGGCACAAGGATCCGCGGATCCGGGTGATTGATCATTCGCAGAACAGAGGTCCGGGTGCCGCGCGCAATACCGGTTTCCGCGAGGCCCGCGCCGAATTCGTTTTTCAATTGGACGCCGATGATCTGATTGAACCGACCACGCTGGAGAAAATGGCGTGGCATTTGACGGCGCACCCCGAGGTGGCATTCACATCGGGCTTCGCCGTTGGTTTCGGGGCGTCAGAATATCTCTCACCGAACGGCTTTCATCTTGGCAGCCGTTGCCTCAACGAAAAGCTGGTGACAAGCACATGTTTGGTGCGCAAGTCTGTTCACCAGGCCATCGGCGGCTACGACGAGAAAATCCGTGGCGGATGCGAGGACTGGGATTTCTGGCTCAAGGCGGCGTCCTCAGGCCACTGGGGCACCACCGTTATGGAGTTTCTTGGTTGGTACCGTCGACGTGGTGCGCTCGGCCAGCAGTGGGAAAATGTCTCCGACAAGCAAAAGGCCGGCGCATTCCGGGCGCGGCTGCGCCAGCGCTACCCGGGTTTGTGGGAGCGTTTCCCCATGGTCATTCCAGCGCATCGACCGCTGGATAAATCGTTTAGTGGTGAAGTGCCGTTTGCAAACCGACTGACGAAGGAGAAACGTCGGCTCCTGTTAATTATTCCTCACTTGGAGCCGGGCGGCTCGGACAAATTCAATCTCGATCTCATCCGCCAACTCCAGAAGACACAAGATTGGGAGATTTCCATCGTCACGACCCGCATCGGCAGGGATCTATGGCAGCATGAATTCCAGAGTCTGACACCCGATGTCTTTGTTCTTCACCATTTTCTGCATTTCTCGGATTACCCGCTGTTCTTGCGCTATCTCATTGGGAGCCGGCAGCCGGATGTTGTCTGCGTCACCCACAGCCACATCGGGTATCAGTTGCTGCCCTACTTGCGCTCCTATTTTCCCGATCTGCCGTTTGTCGATTATCTGCACATCGAAGAGGAAAAATGGCTCGCCGGAGGCTATCCACGCTTTTCGATCCTCTATCAAAGCCAATTGGCCCGCACCGCCGTCTCGTCGGAGCACCTCAAGCACTGGATGGTCGAGCGCGGCGGCGATGCCGCGCGAATCGACGTTTGCTACACGAATATCGACACGGAGGAATGGTCGCGAAGCAAGCCCGAACCGGCATCGACGTCTGGCGAGAACAATCACAAACCGCGAACGCCCGTTATCCTCTACGCGGCCCGTATTTGCGATCAGAAGCAGCCAATGGTTTTCGCCGAGGTCATTCGTCGCTTGGCGCAGCGGCATCCTGACTTCGTTGCGCTTGTTGCCGGTGACGGTCCGGACATGCCCAAGTTGAAGGAATTTGTTCAACGAGAGAAACTCCATCAAGTTCGCTTCCTCGGTCTGGTCTCCGGCGCAGCCATGAGGGAGCTGCTCGCTGTTTCTGATATATTCCTTTTGCCATCTCAGTGGGAAGGAATCTCTCTGGCTGTTTACGAGGCGATGGCGATGGAAGTGGTGCCCGTGGTCGCTGACGTCGGCGGCCAACGAGAACTCGTGACGCCCGACTGCGGCATATTGGTGGAGCGTGGGGCCGAAGAAGCTGCCGACTATGCCCGCGCGTTGCAGAAGCTGCTTGATGCGCCGGAGCGCCTCCGCCAGATGGGTCAGGCCGGACGGCGGCGGGTGTCCGAGCGCTTTCACATCAACGATCTCGGTCGTCGTGCAAACGAGGTATTCAATCAGGCCTGCGCGATTTGCAGCGCCGCGCCCGCGCAGCACGTGATGGATCGCGAGCAGGCCAATCTCCACATGACGGAAGTCATCGAGCAACTCCGTATGGGCGATGTGGCGGACGAGTATAATCGCAAATCCCAGCATTTGGTATCCTACGCCAAGTATTCCATCGAGTGGCAATCCGCGCTACGAACCGGTCAGGCGCTGGCGGACCTGAAGCAACCCGCCGCGGCGATCCGACTGCTTCAAGACGGTGTGGCCTCGGCTGCAGCCAGTGGACAACCGAACGTGGAACTGGCCGCGCGAATCGAGATCTCCAAAGCAATGATCCCCTTGGATTGCCGGTTGGCGGAGACGATCCTGGCGGGCGCCCTGCCGCTGGCCGAATTGTTGAGTAGTTCGGAAGTCCGCCAAACCGTCGAGCAGGGTCTGAAAAAGCTCACTACCATGTTGAAGGGCGCGCCATCGCAGAAATCAGCAAGGAACATCTCGGAGCCGCCGGCGCAACCCGCACCGCGGAACACCATCCCGGCACAACTTCCCGCCGTTGCTCTCAATAACACAATGTCCGTTTCCGCTGTCTCCGATAAACCTCGTCGACGGATCACCTACCTGATCAGCAGCATTCTCGGCGTGACCGGCGGTAATCAAACGCTGTTGCGGCAAGCTGAGGAAATGCGCCGTCGCGGTCACGATGTGACCATTGTCACCTATTCGCCGAAGCCGGACTGGTTCCGATTCGAGACCCGTGTGATTCAAGTACCCGCTGGCCAGGCGATGGCAACCTGTGTGCCGCCGAGCGACGTGGTGGTGGCCACCTATTTTACCAATGCCATGGAATTGCGAGCCATTACCGCGCCAGTGAAAGTCTACTACGCCCAGGGCGATCAGTATGTGTTTGCTGACTCCTCCATGGCCGCCACGGAACAGAACCGGCACCTTCGTGAGCTTTCGCGTGCCTCGTACCAGATGCCCGGCATCCGTTTTGTGCCCAATTCACACAATCTCGCCCGCGCCGTCGAGAAGCTCTGCGGCCGCAAGGCCGATGCGATCCTGCCCGTGTGCACCGACCAGACGATATTCCGGCCCCTGCAACGGTCGTTGCCCGGATCGCGATTGCGCCTGTTGATTGTCGGACCCGATGCGCGGGGTACCGAGGCCGAACCTCTCCTGTTCAAGGGGATTCAGGATATACACAATGCGCTGCAAATCCTTAACCAGCGTTATCCGCATTTTTCAGCGGTCCGCATGTCGAACACGCCTCCCGACATCTTCGCTCGCTTCCCGTGCGAGTTTTACATTGCGCCAGGCGACGAGATGAAGACCGTCCTGTTCGGCGCATCGCACATCCTCATTTACGCGTCACACTACGATTCCTGTCCGCGCCCGCCGCAGGAGGCGATGGCCGCCGGCTGCGCGGTCGTGTGCACCGCGACTGGGGGCGCGATGGAATATTGTCGCGATGGGGAGAATTCCCTCCTGGTTCCTGTCCAATCGCCGGCGGCGATCGCCGATGCCGTGGAACGCCTGATCAAGGATCACGAACTGCGCGAGAAGCTGATCCAAGGCGGACTCGCTACGGCGCGTGAGTATCCTCGCGAGCGCGAATGGAACGAATGGGAGACGATCCTCCAGCGTTTTGTGGGCGAGGCGACCGGCCACGCAGACAAGACCGGCACCGGCAAGACGCTCGCAGCCAAATCCGTTGGCCCGGCCAAGCCCGTCAAAGCTGCTGCAATCGAACTGCCGCCCTGCGGGCTGGTCGGTCACATCGGCGAGGCTCGTAAGCTGGTGCAACGAAATAAGTTCCGTGACGCATGGGAAAGCGCCCAAGCGGCTCTCACAGTCCGTCCGTTTCATCCCGAAGCCTATCTGCTACTGGCTGAGATCGCCAGGGCGGCTGGCAATTCCACCTCGGCCCGATCCTGTGCCGAACATGCACGGCGTTTGGCACCCGACTGGAAGCCAGCCCGTCAGTTTCTTAACCAGAGCTTGAAAGGCAATGCACGTCTCGACTGGTTGTCGCTGCCCGCGGTGGTCGCCGATCACGCGTCACCGTTAGCGACCCGGCTTACAGTCTGCCTCATTGCCAGGAACGAGGAGAAGTTCCTCGCTCGATGTCTGACGTCGGTTCGCGGATTCGCTGATCAGATCGTCGTCGTGGACACAGGATCGACGGATCGCACGGTTGAAATCGCCAGGGA
Organism: Verrucomicrobiia bacterium; assembly: GCA_035501175.1. Taxonomy (GTDB): domain Bacteria; phylum Verrucomicrobiota; class Verrucomicrobiia; order Palsa-1439; family Palsa-1439; genus Palsa-1439. The sequence continues at coordinate 26,202 of DATJWQ010000065.1, forward strand.
GTACGGTGCCGAAGTCCATTCCTTCACGTGGTGCGACGACTTCAGCGCGGCGCGCAATTCCGCGTTGGAACATGCCAACGGGGATTGGGTGCTGATGTTGGATGCGGACGAAGAATTGAGTGCGGAAAGCCGCGAGGTGATCCGTCAGGCAATGCAAGCCGAGAATGTGATGGCGTACCGATTGCGCATCATCGACATCGGCAGGGAAGAGGAGGGATGCAGTTACGTGCCACGCCTGTTCCGCAATGCCCCCGGCTTGTTCTATGTCGGGCGAATTCACGAGCAGGTCTTCAGCAGCGTGGAAGTGCGACGGAAACAATGGGGATTGGAGAACCGGTTGAGCACGGCCACGCTCATACACCACGGCTACACTCAGGAAGTGGTTGTGGATCGCGACAAGCGCGCCCGCAACCTGCGATTGTTGGAACTGGCCATTCAGGAAATGCCCGATGAGCCGAACCTGCTCATGAACTACGGAATGGAACTGGCGCGGGTCGGTCGTCTCGACGAGGGCCTTGAGAACTACCGAGAGGCGTTTCGTATCCTCCAGGCGAAGCCACCAGAGCAGGTGGTGCCCGAGTTGCGCGAAAGCTTGTTGACTCAGCTGTGCACACAACTGATCGCCGCCAAACGATTTGAGGAACTGGTGCACTTGATGCAAGAGCCATTGGCCCAGCGTGACGGGGTAACCGCCTCTGTCCACTTCGGTTTGGGACTGGCATATATGCAACTTGGGCGGCACGAGGAAGCCATCAACGAGTTCCAGCAATGCCTGGCCAAACGGGATCAGCCCAGCCTCTCGCCAACGAATCGTGATATACGTAAGGCAGGGCCGCATCACTGTATAGCGCGCTGCCACAATGCCTTGCAACAATTCGACGCGGCTGAGAAGGCATTTCAGGCGGCTCAGTCAGCCGATCCTTCCTCCGTGCCGGTACGATTCGACTACGCCACCTTTCTATGGCAACGCGGCCAGCCGCTGGAAGCCGTGAAGATCCTCCACAGTTTGCTGACGGAGCAGGGGAATCTTCTGCCGGTGTGGCTGCTGGGCGGCCAGATCACCCTGAGTCAACCTCGTTTTGTGGACTTCGCTTGCGATTGGACCGGGGAAGCGATCAAACATTTCCCCGAAGACAGGATGATCGCGCTACAGCACGCCGAGGCATTGTTGGCGCGTGGACGTTTCGCACAAGCCCTGCCAGTATGGCGACAGGTCGGCACGCGCGAGAATCCCGCCCACCATGCTGCGCAAATCCTGTGTGAAATCGGAGCTGGCGAATCGGCGAGCGCGGTCGGTCGCGACATTGAACCGGCAGTCAGCCGGGAGTTCTTGAAGTGGTACCAACGTCTTCTCGCCGCCGGACAGCTGTCCGCGATCGCATCGGTGGATGAGAGATTGCCCGAGTTAAGCGGGATACTACCGAGTGCAGTGAAGACTGTGGAGACGGCGAAAGCGTCGTTGGAAGCCGCGTCAGCCTCGTAAGCAGTGCGGATTCGTATCCCGTGCATTCCGCGCGACATCAGGTTTCGCACGCCAACTCTTCACCAACAAGAAGCCGCAGGGCTTCCATCAAACGGCCCAGTTCGGCTTCCAACTGCGAGAGGATTACGGGGGCATCCGACAGCCGACCCTCCCGGCCCGTCATTTCCAAGCGGTGAAGAAGATCAACGCTGCTGTCGGCATGGAAGACGGCCGCCGACCCCTTGAGCTTGTGAGCCGCGCGTTCAAGGCCCTTGGCATTTTGCGACTCCACGGCCTGACGAATGGATGCCAGCATCTCTGGCAAGTCGCGGATCAATGACTCGGCGATTTCGTTCAACAGCTCGCGGTCGTCCCCCGTCATATCGAGTGCCTTTGCAAGATCAAAGGCGGGCGTGTCAATCGGCTTCTCAGGAATCGGTGGTGCCGTTGGTTTCGAACCAACGAGAGATTTGACTCCTTCTTCCATCAACTCCAGCAGGGCCTGCGCGTTCAGTGGTTTGGAAATGTAATTGTCCATTCCCGCCCCCAGACAGCGTTCGCGGTCTCCTGCGAGCGCTCGAGCAGTCATCGCGATGATGGGAATGTGATTTCCGGTGTCCTTCTCCAGCTCACGAATGCGCACGGTGGCTTGAAGCCCATCGAGTATGGGCATCTGGACGTCCATAAGGATGGCGTCGAACGCCTCGCGTTGCCACGCTTCGATCGCTTTCTCCCCGTTCTCGACCACCACGAGCGTATGGCCGCGCTTTTCGAGAATCCGTCGGGCCAGTTTTTGGTTCACCGGTGTGTCCTCAGCCAGCAGGATGTGTAATGGACGAACCGGCAAGGGGCGAGCAGCTTCGACGCCCGTCGCCGCTTGTTGACCGGGATCTTGCGGAGAAACGGCCGCTGTTCGCGCTGCGGCATTCTGGGAGATCCCAACCGTAAGCGTGAAGTGGAATGTGCTGCCCACGCCCAATTCGCTTTCCACCCAGAGTTCGCCGCTCATCATTCGAATCAGACTCATACAAATCGACAGGCCCAGTCCCGTGCCGCCGAATTTTCGTGTCGTCGAGCTGTCGGCCTGGGTAAACGCCTCGAAAATAACCCGCTGTTTGTCAGGAGGAATGCCGATCCCGGTGTCCCGCACCGCCACGTGCAACGTGGCTTTCTCCTCGGTCTTCGAGTCGACATGAATCAGTACCGCTACTTCGCCCTTCTCAGTGAACTTCACGGCATTGCCGACGAGGTTGATGATAATCTGGCGAAAGCGCACGACATCGCCGATGACGGCATCGGGGACGTTCAGGTCGACATCGCAACGAACGTCGATGCCTTTCTGGCGCGCCCGCAACGCGAGCGGACTCAGCGTGCGGCTCGCGGTTTCACGCAATCGAAATTCCGTGTTGTCGAGAACCAGTTTTCCGGCTTCGATCTTGGAAAAGTCCAGGATGTCATTGATGAGCGCCAGAAGAGTATCGGCGGAATCTTTCACCGTAAGAAGATAATCGCGTTGCTCCTCCGTGAGGGGCGTGTCGAGGGTAAGGTCGGTCATGCCGATGATTCCGTTCATCGGAGTGCGAATCTCGTGGCTCATATTCGCGAGGAATTCGCTCTTGGCGCGCGTGGCTTCCTCGGCGCGGTGACGGGCATTGCTGACGGCGATATCGCGCTGTTGAATGCGGTCGAGCATCTGATTGAAGTCATCGATCAACTGCCCGGTTTCGTCATTAGAGGACTTGACGGCGCGGACGAAATAGTTGTTCTGCTCCTGAATCTGGCGGGCGATGCGAATGATGTGTCGGATGGGGTGGGCGATGGCCCGTTGCATGCGCCACGCCAGCACGAACGCCGCGCCCCAGGCGGCAAGGACAATCAGGGAGGCATAAGCCCAAAGGAGATCATCGCTGACACCCAGGCCGCGCTGCTCGGCGCCGGAGCACCATAGCTCATAGCCGGTAAATGCTATGCATGCCAGTGCCAGAGATGTGGTGCTGGCGAACAGGGCCAGCAGCATCAGTTTGGCCCTGATTGACAGGTCCGAAGCTCGCTTCATTGGATTATTGGATATTTGACAGCTCCCCTAACACATTACTCCATCGGCAAAGACGGGCAGGGCTGTAGGGTTTTCCCCCATCCAAGTCATTTTCCTAAAGTCGCCGCCGGCCCCTGCCGATACACCTCTTGTCAACAAACGACAAAGGCGGTTGGCAACCTGAAAGAGCCAACGAGGACCAGCGGGCGCCCTAGGAAAGAACCCGCACGCCAGTATGGATGCTGGCGGTGGAGCAGAAACAGACTCACGGAAGGAGTTAAATAGTCATGGTTATTAATACCAATACCGCTGCGACCAATACGACCTTGTATTTGGCGCAATCGACCACGGCGTTGCAGAAGGCGCTGGCGGAATTGTCCTCGGGTTCCAAAATCACGAGCCCTGCCGACGATCCTGCTGGAAGCGCTGTCGCCTTGCGTATGACGGCTGAAATTGACCGTGTGAACGCGGCCAGCAACAATATCGCTGACGCCAACTCATACAACCAAACCCAAACAGGTTATCTGGGTCAGGTCGGAAGCGCCCTCAGCCAGATGTCCCAATTGGCCATCCAATCGCAAGACGTAACCAAGTCCAACACCGACCGTACTCAGTACCAGGCGGAATATCAGCAGTTGTCCGCATACCTGACGAACGCGGCGACGCAGGACTTCAACGGTGTGTCGTTGTTCAACGGTGCCTCACTGAACGTCACGATCGATTCCGAAGGCAACAGTTTTGCCATGACCGGCATCAATCTGGGCGCCAATGTGTATACGACTGCTGCGGCTGGCGACGTATCCACCACGGCCGGCGCGGCCACCGCGCTACAGAACGTTGAGCTCGCCATCAATCAGTTGTCCGCTGATACGGCGACTGTGGGCGCGAACTCGATTCGGTTGAGTTACACCGCGAATCAATTGTCGTCCTTGAACCAGAACCTTCAGGCAGCCGTCAGCACGATATCGGACGTTGACGTGGCCCAGGAGAGTACGCAGTACGCGAAGTACAACATCCTGGTGCAAACTGGTACGGCAATGTTGGCGCAAGCCAACGCGATTCCGCAGATTGCATTGAAGTTGCTGTCATAACAGCGCTTCACCCGCTTTACAAACGAGCGGTATCAAGGCCCGGACGACGACGGCGTCGTCCGGGCTTTAGTTCTTCTCAAAACTGCCGATGTAATAAATGAAAAGGGAGGGAGTCGATAAATAATCATGGCCGTCTCCTCGGTAAATTCTGCGACGTCGCCCAGTATTTACACGCTGGGCAGTACGACCCAAGTGCCCACGTCATCGAGCACGAGCAGTTCGAGCTCCAGCTCCTCATCCTCAAGCTCCTCAGCTGGAACCAGTCAGTTGAGTCTGGCTCTTTCCGGTTTGGAATCCGGCTTGGACTGGCAAACGCTCGTTTCCGAAATTGAGCAGGTGGATCGGGCGCCGGAAACGCTGCTGGAAAACCAACAGACCACCCTGCAGTCACAAAACACCGCGTTGGGGACCATTGTCTCTGCTCTGCAGACGCTTCAAAGCGATGTAACGGCCCTGCAACAAGATGCCTTGTACGATGCCCGCACAACCAGCGTGGGCGATTCGACGGTCGCATCAGCCTCGGCCGATAACGGCACGAACACCAGCACCTACACTTTCGACATCAACCAACTGGCCAGTGCCAGTGTGCAGAACGGCGCCACCAATATCGTCGGAGCGCTGAATTCCAGCAGCGATGTTTCCAATCTCACGCTGGCCGACGCCAACTTTTCGCAGCCCGTTACGGCGGGAACGATCACGGTCGACGGCCAGCAGATTACTATCAGCACCAGCGAGACGCTCCAACAGGTGTTTGATGCGATCAGCACCGCCACCAACGGGGCGGTCACCGGCAGCTATAACGCCAGCGGCACCAACCCCGACACGATCACGCTTTCCAGTAGCACTGCGATCACATTGGGTAGCGCCACCGACACCAGCAACTTCCTCCAGGTCGCCCAACTCTACAACGGCAGCACTTCCACCGACACGATCACGAGTGCGAACAAGCTCGGGTCGGTCCAATTGGATGCCACGCTGGCCAACTCCAACCTCGCCACAGCCATCACGGGGGATTCCAATGGCGACGGCTCGTTCACGATCAACGGCGTGACCATCGACTATAACATCAATACCGACACCATCAACGACCTGCTGGACAAGATCAATTCCTCCTCGGCCGGTGTCACCGCCAGCTACGATAATATCAGCAACCGCTTTGTCCTGACCAATTCCAGCACCGGCAACCTGGGCTTCTCATTGCAGGACGGCGCCAGCAGCAATTTCCTCGCGGCCACCGGCATTTCCGGCGGCACGCTCGCGGCCGGCACAAATCTGGAGTACACCATCAACGGCGGTGGTCAGCGCGTGAGTTACTCGAACACGATTGACAGCACCAGCAGCGGCATTAGCGGTCTAACCGTCACGGCGCTGTCGAAGGGGAAGACCACCGTCCAGGTCCAGGCTGATACCTCGTCGCTGAGTTCGGCCATTACCCAACTGGTCACGGACTACAACACCGCCCAGACGGACATCGCCAACGAGACAGCGGTCACTACGAGCAGCAGCGGCACCGTCACGGGCTCCACGCTCTCCAGCGATCCGAACGTGATGAATTTGGGCACGCAACTGCGAGCGGCCATCTTCGGTGAGATCAGTGGACTGAGCGGAACCATCAATCAACTGTCTCAACTGGGTTTCGAGAGCAACAGCACCAATAATACGCTCACCCAGAGCGACTCGACCGAGCTGTCCAATCAGTTGAGCAACAATCTCAGCGCCATCCAGGATTTCTTCACCAACTCAACCAACGGCTTGACCACGAAGCTGAGCACGATGCTGACCGACCTCGTCGGCAACGACCTGGGCGCGACCGGCACGCTGGTTAGCGAACAGAGCAGTCTCAATACACAGTACAACAATTTGACCGCGCAAATTAACACGATCGAACAAACCGTGCTCGCGACCGGCCAGCGCCTGACCAACGAGTTTGTGGCCATGGAAAATGCCATGGCGCAGGTCAACTCAGACCAGCAATACCTTACGCAGGCGCTCGACAACGGCACGTTATGAAGCCGCCCATCGCCTCCGCGCTAATTCTCGCTGCCGGGTTGCTGTCCGGGTGTACGTCGGTGCGTGCCGTTCGTCAGGCGGATCCCGCTCCCAATGCGTATTCCGCGAGGGTACATCTTCCGTCCGATTTACGTCGCGTTGTCGTACTGCCCGTCACGTGCGACAACACCCCGGACGCCGAAGTCGGTCGGGATGCGCTTCAACCTGTGCTGCTTGCCGAACTGACGAAGGTCAACGCGTTCGAGGTTGTACCGATCAGTCCCGATCAACTCCGCGCTGTCACCGGGAAATCCAGGTGGGAAGCCACCGAACTGCTGCCGCCCGATCTCTTTTCACGACTCCATGCCGCCACGGGATGTGATGCGGTTCTGTTCTGCCGGCTCAAGCAATTTCGTGCTTACCCGCCTCTGTCTGTCGGATGGGACCTGAGGTTGGTCGAGGTCAATCAGCGCTCGGTGCTCTGGGCGGTGGATCAGGTGTTCGACGCGGGGAAAACGGAGGTCGCCAGCGCCGCCCAGCGGTATTACGCGCGGTCTGAAGAGCGCTCTGCCACCATTGCCGATCCGGAGTCTGTGTTGATGTCTCCCCGGCTGTTCGGCCAATATGCCGCTGCCGCCAGCCTGGCGGTATTGCCGGCTCACTAAAGCATTTTGGGAGACTGCCGATATGCTGGGTATGGAAGTAAATCCAAACGCTGGCACGAATCCTCTCCGCGGCGTGACAAACAGCACGCCCGTCACCTCTGCGGCAAAACCGCAGGGCCGTGATTCTGTTTCATTTGAAGAGGCCGATGCCGTAAATGGCGCATTGCAGCAGACACCCGCCGTCCGCCCGGACGCCGTTGAACGGGCACGCACGCTCATTACAGACACTCAGTACCCGACGCAACCAATGATCGACTCAATTTCGAGACTGGTTGCCGCAAGACTGAATTCGAATGACGCCCAGCCCTAGTTTTCCGCCAACACCGGGTATTTCATGACTACGGCGACCAATATCGCAGGTTCCTATCAGCGGGTCGCCACCGAGACCGCCAGTTCCGGCCAACTCATCGTGATGCTCTATGATGGGGCGATCCGATTCCTCGATCGTGCGCTTGTCTGCTTCGATAACCCCGATCCCCGTGAGTTCAATCAGGGCATTCACAACAACCTCCGCCGCGCCCAGGCAATCATTCATGAATTGAACACGTGCTTGAACACCGAGGAAGGGGGAGAACTGGCGTTGGTGCTGAGGCGTTTGTACCTGTATTTTGACATGCGACTTAACGAGAGCAATCGATACAAACGTCCCCAGGGCATCCGTGAGGTGATCGAGCGCCTCAGTGTACTTCGCGACGCGTGGACGGAGATGCTGCGGCAACGCGAACAAGCAGCGTCGGGGAGTTGAGCCGGTGGATCAAGCCTCGCAACAGTCCCGGTGGCAGGACGAATTATGGGCCCATTACGAACAATGGCGCGTCCTCACCGAGGCGGAAGGTGCGGCCATCGCCGCTGGTGAGCACGATACGCTGGAACGCCTACAACAGACCAAGCGACAACTTCAAGCCACGATTACCGAAATCAGCCGCAAACTGCGGGAAACCGGGGGCCGCACTCCGGGTACTGCAAGTGTGGAGTGGGATCTCCAACCGATGATCCGCAAACTACTCGACCTGGAAAGTGCCAACATCCAGATGCTGGCAGCCCGGAAGCGAGAACTTTTGCAGAAGCGGGAAGAGGTGGAGCGGATCACCCAGAAACTTCACCAGCTTCGCCGCGTCTACGTCAATTATCGACCCCCCGCGTGGGAGGCGTACTCGTAAGTTGCCATGAGTGCCCCGAACTTCTCCAATCAGATTCTGGTGGTCGATGACGAGGTCGGCATCCGTTCCCTCGTACAACTGACTCTGGAACGGGCCGGCTTTCCCGTGAAGGTCGCGGAAAACGCTCCGCGCGCGTTGGAGCTTGTCCGCGCAGAAGAATTCGCGGTTGTTATCACCGATTACATGATGGAACCGATGAACGGCCTGGACTTCCTCAAGGCTGTTCGCGAAATTCAGCCGCAGTGTTCCCGCATCATGATGACGGCCTTCGCGGCTGTCGACCTGATGACCAACGCCATCGACCAGGGTAAAATCTGCCGGTTCCTGGTCAAACCGTGGCAGCGAGAGGACCTTGTTGCCGCCGTTCAGGAAGGCGCCCAGCATTATCGCGAGGCCTGCCAGGGAGCCCAGTTTGAGTTGGATTCTGCTTCGACGAACGAAAAGCTGAAGAAGTTGAATGCTTCCCTGGAAGTCCAGTTGAAGGAGGCCGAGACGCAGAGGGGTGAACTGGAGCGGCAGCAACGTGTTCTCCAGGAGAACCTGCAACGGAGCATGGAACTCTGCCTGCACGCGATGCAAGTCTTTCACCCCAACCTTGGCAGTGACGCCAGCCGTGTTCGGGCGTTGTGCTCCGCCATGGCCGAGGATCTCAAGCTGCCAGCAGAACAGCGCCGCGTGCTCGAAATCGGCGCGTTGCTTCACGACATCGGGATGCTCGGCATGCGCCGAGATTTGATCGATCGTTGGCAAAAAAGTCCCAATGAATTGAACGACACCGAGAAAACGTCAATCCAGCGCCATCCTGTGATCGGCCAGGAATTGGCCGGTTTCACGGAAGATCTGAAGGATGTGGGCATCGTGATCCGCGCCCATCACGAACGATTCGATGGCTCAGGGTTTCCGGATGGGCTCCGTGGCGACGAAATCCCGTGGCTCGCGCGCCTGTTGTCCGTGGCGATCGGATACACCTCCCATCAAAGTGACGGGCGGGATGCCGTCGCGGCCATCACCGCCGCCCGCGGAACGGAATTCGATCCCGAGGCCGTGCGCGCGCTGCTCCGGTCGCTTCCTCAGGCCGCATTGCCCCCGCAACAGAAGGGACTGCTGATCGGCGAGTTGAAGCCGGGTATGGTGCTCGCCTCAAATGTGTACAATTCCCAAGGGATGTTGATCATACCCGGCGGCCGTCCGCTCAACGAGAATTGGATTGCCAAACTCAAGGCCCATGACCGCGTCAGCCCGTTGAATCAGTATTTTCAGGTCTATGCCTGACGCCTCCGGTGGCAGCGCGAATCACCACTCAAGCCGGCGGCGGTTTCTGCCGATTGATAACCTGGTAGATGATGATTCGAGTACTTCTTGTTCTGGTGGTGCTGCTTGTCCTTGTCGGAGCGGTGCCGGCAGAGCGACCGGGCTATCTTAACGCCGGCCGCCTGGCCCCGCTTCGCTTCGCCGAAGCATCGAGCGCGGGACGGTTTGTGCTGCCACCATCTCCCGAAGACACGATAGCCGCTGCCATACCGATGCCAACGAACCGCGTTGCGGAGTCCAACGATCAAACAGTAACGGCGTCATCCCCCAAGCCGATCCAGGACGCCGAGATGCCCGCGACCAATGATATCGCCGTGACACCTCAAATGTTGACGGGCTATTACAGTGCGGAAAACACGGCCACAAACCGCAATGGCGTCGTCGTGCCGTTCGGGTTCATGCCACCCTCGCCGCCACCACCCCAATCCCAATCCAGCACGGCCAGCTATAGCAGTCCGTGATAACCGTGTGAAACCGAATCGGCACATCCATCTTCTTGTGACGCTGGCCTTCGCACTGATGTTGGCTCCAGCCCTGGCACTTGCCACACCTGCGAACCTCGACCCTGCCCTTAGCCGGACCCAGGACGAGATTGCCACTTCCAACGTAACGTCGGCCGTAACTGCCGATGCGAAGATCAAGCTGGATCTTGCGCGTCACCAACGGCAGGCACACGATTTCGAGCAGGCCAGCCAGACGTTGATTGTGATGCTGAAGTCGGACATTCCCTATGACCTCAAACGGACCGCATTGCTCGAATTGGCGCTGACGGCGGAAGACTCGGGCCAGCCCGCGCGCGCCATCCAGATTTTCGCCCAGTATCTGCAACGGTTCCCCGAGGACCCGGGGGTGCCGGAAGTGATGCTGCGTCAGGCTCTCTTGTATCGCCAAATGGGCGCGTACAGTATGGCGCTATCGAAATTCTACGCCGTGATGACCACGATTCTCAATCTCAAGCTCGATAACAACGGGTATTACCAGCACCTGGTATTGCAGGCTCAAACGGAAATCGCGGAGACCTACTATCTTCAGGGGAGTTTCAATGAGGCCGCCAACTTCTTCAATCGGTTGTTGAAGCTTGATTCCGCGGAACTTAACAAGGCGGAGATTCGCTTGAAGCTGGTTCGCTCGTTGTCGTCCTCCGGGCGTTACGAGGAGACCGTGCGGGAAGCGCAGAATCTGCTGGCAACGAACCCCAACGACACCGAGGCCCGTTTTCTTCTTGCTGTTTCGCTTCAGCATCTGGGGCACAAACAGGAAGCCATGCGCCAAGCCCTGTTTTTGTTGGAGACGCCCGAGGGCAAGGCGTGGAGGCAATCCATCGGCAATCAGATCGCCAATACCTTCTACGCTGAAGGTGATTATACCGACGCCCTGGTGGTGTATCACCACCTCAACCATGACGATCCTGCCCCGGAGTGGCGAATCCCGATCCTGTACCAGATTGGGTTGATTCACGAACGACTTCAGCAGACCGACGAGGCGATCACCGCCTACGGCCAGGTCGAAGAGCTTGGCCCGTCCCTGACCAAGCCGATTGAGCCGGCCTTACAGGTTGTGCTTGACATGAGCCAGTGGCGGAAAAAGTATCTGGCATGGCAATCTCAGGCGCCGCAAGTCCGACCGGCAGTATCTTCCCTGCCGGAACCAGCTCCAACACACTGAACCCCCCACAGGCCGCCCGCGTTCTGCGCGAGCATCTCGCTTTGTGCCGGGAACTGCTGTCCCTGATCCAGCGCGAGAATCGAGCGCTTCAGAGCCCCGATCCGTTTGAGGCCAAAGAATTTGCCGACGCGAGAAAAAGCTTGCTTCCGGCCCTCTCGCAAGCGTACAAGGACATCAAGGAGGTTGGTTCCATCTGGCAGAAACTGGATTCGGTCGAACGCCAGTCGTATGTCGAGATATGTTCGCTGATCCGGCAAAACCAGGATGTCATTATGAATGTTGTGCTCTTGGACCGCGAGAATGAACGCTTGATGCTTCGTCGCGGGCTTGTTCCAGAGGCCCAACCCTCCGCTGAAGTCCGGCCGCGACCCCATTTCGTTGCCAACCTTTATCGCGTGTACGGAAAACCCCTGTGAGGACCTACGATGTCCATCGAACGAATTCTGATTCTGGAAGACGACAACTCCCTGCGCAAATGCCTCGAAGAAGCGTTGCGAGGCAAGCGGTTCAGTGTGTTCCCCGCCCAATCACTGGAAGCGGCGCGCCAGCTCCTGGCACGTGAAACATTCGACGTTCTCCTGACGGACCTCCGCCTGCCGGACGGTTTGGCGATCGATTTGCTCAAGGAGTTGCAGGCGCGACCCCAGCGGCCGCTGGTCATTGTCATGACCGGACACGCCTCGGTTGAGTCCGCGGTCGAATGCATGCGCAACGGCGCGTTCGAGTACCTGGTCAAACCGTTCTCACTCGATCAGTTGGACATCGCCATCGAAAAGGCCGGCGACTACAACCGCCTCGTCACGGTCAACAAGTTCCTCAGCCGCGAGGCTCCGGAGGACGAGCAGACAGAGTTGTTGGGGGACAGCGCGCCGATGCAGGAGCTGCGTCAATTGATTCGCAAAGTGGCCCGTACAGAAGCCACGGTTCTCATCCAGGGCGAAAGTGGCACCGGGAAGGAACTCATCGCCCGGGCGATCTATCGCGAAAGTTCTCGCGCCAACGCCCCGTTTATCCGCGTCAATTGTGCCGCCGTGCCGGAAAACCTTATCGAGAGTGAGTTTTTTGGCCACGAGAAGGGCGCGTTCACAGGCGCTCTGAACAAGCGTGAAGGCCGTTTCGAACTGGCTCATGGCGGCACGATTTTGCTCGATGAAATCAGTGAGATTTCTCCGAATATTCAGGCCAAGCTCCTGCGCGTACTGCAGGAACGCGAATTCGAGCGAATTGGCGGCAACCGCACCATCAAGGTGGACGTCCGGATCATCGCCACCACGAATCGCAACTTGCAGGAATGGATCGATAAAGGCCAGTTCCGCCAGGATCTGTTTTTCCGTCTCAATGTGGTTCCGATTCACGTGGCGCCGTTGCGCGAAAAGTCCAGTGATATCGCGTACCTCGCCGGCCAATTCGTCGAACGCTTCTCGCGCAAGCACGGCGTCCGCGTCCGCGGCCTTTCTCCGGAATCAATGCAACTCTTGCAGCAGCATTCCTGGCCCGGCAATGTCCGCGAAATGCAGAATGTGGTCGAGCGCGCGGTCATCCTCTGCGGAGACAATCAGATGATCGAGCCGCATCATCTCGGAATGCTCACTGCTGGTTCGGTCGTGCCAGTCGAACCTCTCCGCAAATCCCCGCTGGCGATCGTATCGACCGCTCCGGGCGATTCCCATTTTCTTTCCATGAGTGAACTGGAACGGCACCACATCATGGCCGCGTTGGCGCGATGCCACAACAATCGGACTCACGCGGCCAAGCTTCTTGACATCAGTGTGCGTACTCTCCGCAACAAGCTCAACGAATACAACGGCAAGAGCGCCGCGACAGTTCCCGCAGGCGCTGGAAGCGACTCCTGACGGTATAGAGTCGAGTTGGCAGACTGCTCTGGCAGAGCGCTGACCAGACAATCGTGTCGTGTCTTGAATCCGCCGAGACAGCCCTGACGGTCACCTGACGGCAATCCCGTCCTCGCGGTCAATCCTTCCCATCAAGCTTTGGTTAGGGGGCAAAGTTTTCCTGGATGCGAGCGTGTGACACTCATAACATGTTGGTTGTGAGCAACTTGTCATGTATGGCACACACCAAGCTTGTTCGACCACGGGAAGGACCAGCAATGATCGACGCACTGTTCAACGATATTAACTACATTGCGGCGAAGAAGATGATGGACGCCACAGTGCTGCGGCACGAGGCGATTGCCAGCAATCTCGCCAACGTCGATACCCCCAGTTACAAGCGGATGGATGTGGATGCATCGTTCAGCAGCGAGCTGAGCCGTGCGTTGGCCTCGGGCAATGGGGATCAAGTCACCGGGTTGCAGCCGAAGCTTTCCCTCGATCCCAATGCTGTTGCCCAATCACGTGATGGCAATACGGTGAATCTCGAAACCGAATTGGCCGACCTGCAGCAGAACACACTGGCGCACGCAGTGGAAACGCAAGTGATCAATTACGATCTGACGCATCTACAGATGGCGATCACGGGCAAAACAAGTTGAAGCTGAACCATGATTGATTTCCTTCCAGGAGTCGAGTCCACGACGGCGGCGCTCAGCGCCGAACGCATTCGCATGGACGTCATTTCACAGAATATCGCCAATGCCAACACCACGCAGGGGCCGGACGGCAAGCCGTACCAGCGCCAGGAGGTTGTCTTCGAGGATGTTCTCAACCAACAGGTGGGGGATCCCACCAACGCGCAACCGCAGCCGGTGCGCGTGGCGCGAATCCAAAGCGACGATCGTCCGCCGCAAATGGTCTACAGCCCGGGCAATCCCAATGCCGACAAGAACGGGATGGTCGCCATGCCCAACATCAATATCCATGAAGAAATGGCCGACCTGATATCCTCGTCGCGCGCGTTCGAGGCCAATCTCGCCGTGATCAAGAACGCCCACGCGATGGCGCTGCAGACATTGTCGATCGGCAGACGCGCATGATGATCTGATGAGCCCCCTCTCTTCCATCAGCGCTTACCTGCAGCCCAACGGTTTGATCCAGTTTCTGCCGCAGGCCAATCCCTCGAAACCGACGATCCCGGCGGCCGAGATCGCGACGGCTCCGGAAATCACGCCTGCGTCCAGTTCGGACGCGACGTCGTCCTTCAGCGATGCGCTCAGCAGGGCTGTGGGCGAGATCAACACCAAACAGGTCGCCGCCAACGACTCCATCAATGGTTTAATCAGCGGACAGAACGTTTCGCTGCATCAGGCGATGATCTCGATGCAGGAAGCCAGTGTGTCGTTTCAGTTGATGGTGGAAGTTCGCAACAAGCTTCTCGAATCATATCAGGAACTGATGAGGATGCAGGTATAATCTATGGCCCAACCACTTTCTCAATTGGGGCGCCAGCTCAGCACCGTGTGGAAACAGCTCGGCGCCAACCAGCGTGTCAGTGTCGTGTTCGCCGCCATTGCCGTCATTGGCGGATTGATTGTGCTGTCGATGTGGTCCAGCCGGTCCGACTACGCATTGCTGTATGGCAAACTCGACGACGGCGAAGCTGCGAGAGTGATCGCCGCCCTGGATGACGCCAAGGTGCCCTATCGAGCCGGGGGTGGGGGAAGTGTGTATGTGCCCGCCGACAAGGTCCATCTCATGCGGATGCAGCTTGCATCCAAAGGCATCCCCAAGGGGGATGGCGTCGGGTTCGAGATTTTTGACAAGCCCAATTTCGGGATTTCCGATTTCGTGCAACGCGCCAATTATCTCCGTGCCCTCCAGGGAGAACTGGCCCGCACGATCGGTCAGTTGGACGAAGTGGAAGCCGCGCGCGTCATGATAGTGATGCCGGAAAATCGCCTGTTGACGGATAATCAGCAGAAGACGACGGCATCGGTCTTCGTTCGTTTGCGCGGCAACAGCGAACTTTCCGCCTCGGCCGTCAATTCGATCCGGTTTCTCGTCGCCAATTCCGTGGAAGGGCTGAAGCCCGGCGGCGTCACGGTGGTCGACAATCGCGGCACCGTCCTCTCCGGGAGCGAAGACGAAGACAGCGTCGCGGGCCTGACCGGCAGCCAACTGGCCAGCCGCAGGGCCATCGAGCAGTATCTCGGACAAAAAGCGCAGGGCATGTTGGAAAAGGTTCTCGGACCCGGCCAGGCCGTCGTGCGCGTCGCGGTGGAAGTCAACACGGAGACGATCAACCGGACCGAAGAGAAATTCGATCCCGATGGCCAGGTCGCTCGCTCCAACACCACGAGCGAGGAGGATAACAATTCCACCACGGCGAACGGTGGCGGTGTGGTCGGAGTGGCCGCCAACGCCGCATCGCAGACCAACGCTGCTCCGGCGGTTGCCACCACCACGGTCAGCAAACACAAGACCATTAACAATCAGTACGAAATCAACAAGTCGGTGAGCAACATCCTGGATTCGCCCGGAGGCTTGAAGCGTGTGTCTGCGGCCGTGTTTGTCGCCAGCAAGTTTGAGGGAACAGGAGCCGACCGAAAAGCGGTGCCGCGGACCCCGGAGGAGATGGACAAGCTTCGCAAGATCGTTCAGAGCGCCCTTGGCCTCCAGCTGAACGACCCCACACGCAAGGACGAGATTACGCTGGAAGAGATGCCGTTTAACGATGCATTCCCGGTCGATGTCGCGCAGCAAATGCAAAAACAACAGACGCACGAAATGTGGTGGGAGGTCGGGCGCAACGCCGGATACGTCGTGCTGGCGTTGGGCATCGTCTTCATTTTCCTGCGGATGTTCAAGAAGGCCGCGGCGGAGAGCGAATCGCTCATTCCGCCCGCCGCCGCCGCCAACGGCAATGGCAAGGCGCGGACAGAGGAGGGCGTGGTCACGGTCGAGGTGTTGAATCGTCTGATCCGTGAAAACCCGGCAAACATGAACCAGGCCGTCCGCAGTTGGCTGAGCCGCGGCGCCGGCGTTCCGCGAAACTGAGTATTCACCATGGCTGCTACATTAACTCAGGGCCAGTCTGCGGAACTGGACATCAAGACGCTAACACGAACCCAGAAGCTCGCGGCGCTGCTAATCATTCTCGGGCCCGATAGCGCCGCAGAGGTGTTGCGGGGATTGGACGAGCGGGACATGGCGGCTGTGGCGTCGGCGATGACCGAGTTGCCGGTCATTGACCAAAAATTGCACCGCGAAATTCTGCGCGAGTTTTCCGATGTGGCGGTCACCGCCAGTGTGGGTGTTTCCGGCGGGGCTGAGTTTGCCCGAGCGGCGATTGAGAAGGCGCTCGGACCCAGCGGGATGCGCCAGTTTATGGGGCGCTTTGCCGTGGGAGGGGCCGTGTCAGCCATCGATCTTCTTGCTGCGAAAGAGGCGCGCCAGATCTACAACGCGGTAAAGTCCGAGCAACCACAAACCATCGCTCTCGTGGTGAGCTTTCTCGACCGGAAGAAGGCCTCCGAGTTGATTGGTGCATTTCCCGAGGAGTTGCGCTCCAGAATCGTCGAGCGCCTGGCCACGCTCGTGCCCACGCCCGTCAGCGTCGTGGAAACCATTGGGCAACGGTTGCTGACCAGGATCGGCACCCATACCGCGCTGCCGTTCAACCAGACCGGGGGCGTGGAACCCACGGCTACCGTGCTCAAGGCAATGGATCGCAACTCCAGCAAAGCGCTGATCGAAGCCGTCGAGCGCACGAATCCGGAATTGGGCAAGTCCATTCGCAATCAAATGTTCACCTTCGCCGACGTGGCCAAACTCGACGTTGCGGCCTTACAGAAGATCCTTCGCGAAGTCGATTCACGGGCGCTGGCGACCGCGCTCTCGAATGCCAGCGACACGCTCAAGACCAAAATCCTGTCGGGCCTCTCCAAACGCGCCGCTGAAGCGATCCAGGAGGAAATGGGGTTCCTCGGCAAGGTCAAGGCCAAGGACATCGAACTGGCCCAGCAAACCATCATCGAGATTGTTCGCCGGCTCGAGTCCGAGGGACAAATCGAAATCCCCGAGGAGCAACCAGCCTGAAATCATGGCGCAGACCGTCCATTTGCAGCAGCCACTTCGCAATGTCCGTTCCCGGGCGCTGCCGTCCGTCTCGCGACCCTTGACGGGTACCGAGGCTCTCGAGCAGGCCGCCTACGAACGGGGTCGCCAGGAAGCCGAAAGCGCATTCCAAGGGCAGTTGCAGGCGCAGCGTACCGAGTTTCTGAACCTGCAGCACGGTGTGCTCCAAGCCCTGCGCGAGGCGGTGCCCCAGGTGGTTCGGGATTCGGAGACCGCGGTAATCAATCTCGCGATCGAATCCGCCCAGCGACTGGTGGCGGGACTGCCTGTTTCCACCGAAATGGTGGAGGCTTCCGTACGCGAGGCGCTGGCGCAGGTGGCCGACACGTCCGAGGTCACCGTGCTGCTGAACGCCGAAGATCTGGCATTGCTCGAAAAACATCCGGAGGGCGGGCTGGTTTCAGGGAAGGGGCAGCCCCAGGTGGCTTTCCGCAGTTCCCCCGATGTTACCCGGGGTGGATGCCTCGTGCAAACCCGGTTCGGCGTGATCGACGGACGACGGGAAACAAAGGTTGAGTTGCTAAAGAAGACCGCTCTCTCATGACAATGTTGGCCGATCAATCCAGTCCGACTTTGGAACGATTCTCCCGCGTGATCGAGCGGACCCGGACCGCCCGGGCCGTCGAATCGCGAGGTCGGGTCGTTCAACTCATCGGTTTGGTGATCGAGTCAGAGGGGCCGGCTGCGTCCATCGGGGAAGTGGTTCGCATTCGTTCGTCGCGCCAGGATGACGTGACCTATGCGGAAGTCGTCGGGTTTCGCAACCATCACTTGTTGTTGATGCCTCTGGGGGAGACCCACGGCATCCACGTCGGCAGCGAAGTGATTGCCACGGGCGCTCCATTGCAGGTCGCGGTCAGTAGCGCGCTGATGGGACGGGTGATCGATGGTCTCGGTAATCCGCTGGACGGGCACGGCTCGATTCCCGACGGAGAATTTGTGAGTATCAAGAGCCTGCCGCCCCATCCGCTCAAGCGGCAGCGGATCTGCCAGCAGTTTCAAACCGGCGTCAAGGCACTCGACACGTTCATCCCCTGTGGACGTGGCCAGCGGCTCGGCCTTTTCGCCGGCAGCGGCGTCGGAAAATCCATGTTGTTGGGCATGATTGCCAGCCAGGCGGAAGCCGACGTCAACGTAATCGCCCTTATCGGAGAACGCGGGCGCGAAGTGCGTGAGTTCCTGGAGAAAGACCTGGATGAAGCCGGGCGAAAGAAATCGGTGGTGGTGGTGGCGACATCGAACGAGCCGGCTCTGGCGCGCGTGAAGGGCGCGTTCCTGGCAATGGCCGTCGCGGAGTACTTTCGCAACAAGGGCCTGAACGTGCTGCTGATGATGGACTCGGTTACGCGGTTTGCCATGGCGCAACGAGAAATTGGTCTGGCCGTGGGTGAGCCGCCCGCGACCCGCGGCTACACGCCCAGCGTGTTTTCGCTTCTGCCGCAGTTGCTGGAGCGCGCCGGGATGGGGGAGAGAGGTTCGATCACGGGATTGTTCACCGTGCTGGTCGAAGCCGACGACATGAACGATCCGGTCGCCGATGCGACGCGCTCGATCCTGGACGGGCATGTCGTGTTGACCCGCGAGCTGGCCACGCAGAATCATTACCCGGCGATCGACGTGCTGGAGAGCGTAAGCCGACTCACGCGCGATCTGCTGACTCCGGAACAACTCGATGCCTCCGCGGTGGCACGCGAATACCTGGCGATTTACCGTCGCAATCAGGATCTGATTGCGATCGGCGCGTACCCGGCCGGCAGCAACGCGGCCATTGATGAGGCAATCCGCCTCCACGAACCGCTTCGCCTGTTTCTGCGGCAGCCGGTGAACCAGGGGCGGAAGATCGAGGAATGCTGGCGGGAGCTTCAGGCGGCAATGGCGCGGAAGGAGAAAGCCAGGTGAGACGGTTTCGGTTCACTCTTCAGGCGCTGCTGATCGTCCTCGAGCAGAAGGAGCACGCCGCGCTTACGGCGTACGCCCGATCCCTCGATGATCAACGCAAGGCCACCGAACAATGGCGCGAGGCGCAGCGCGTATGCGAGGAAGCGTTTCGCCTGGGCCGGGAACGCGCTGTTACGGGCGCTCCCGCCGTGCATCTTGCCCAACTTCAGGAGTACTGCCGATCCGTAAAGGAATTCGAACAGCTTCGGTTGGAGGATGTGCGGCGCGCGGACCGGTCCGTGGATGGCGCGCTGGCGCGGTTGCTGAGCGCGCGACGGTCCCGCGAATCCGTGGATCGGGTGCGTCGAGCGCAACGCCAACGATACGACCATGAGTGCCACCGCGAGGAACAAAAGCTTCTGGATGATCTGGCGCAGCACGCGGGAGTAGCGGCAGAAGGGTCATCCGGCGAATTTGAGGAGTGACCTGACGATGATCAAATTCCTTCAGTCGAGTTGGATGACGGCGCTGATCGGCGCGCTCACGTACGTGGGAGTGACGATCGCGCTCTGGCGCACACCGAAAATTATCCTGCCGCCCTCTGGGGCCATGGTCGCCAAGGCCGCCCCGCACGCTCCGTCGTGGGAGTTTCAAAATACGGAAGTGGATGAACTGATCACGGATCTGCAGCACCAGAAACAGGTATTGGGGGACCGGGAACGCCAGCTCAACGAATTGGACTCGCGCCTCAAAGCGGAGCGCCAGGAAATCGTCGTTATCACCGAGAATGTGGGACGCATGCAGACGGCCTTCGACCATGATGTAGTGCGCGTTCACGACGAGGAAATCGCCAATTTGAAGCGGCTCGCCAAAATCTACGCCACGATGTCGCCGGACGGCGCCGTCACCATCCTCAAGGAGATGAAGGACGACGACATCGTCAAGATCTTCGCCTACATGAAGGATGCGGATACGGCCCCCATCCTCGACATGATGGCCCACGGCAGCCCGGCCGACGCCAAGCGCGCCGCTCAGATTTCCGAACGGCTCAAAGTTGTGATGTACCGCCCCACTAACAATCCATCGTAAAGGCAAACATGGTCACATCCAGTGCAACTGCCCCAGCCCCGGCTCCCGCTGGTGCGGACACCGCCATAACAGCTGTCCCGGCATCGGTCGCGTCCGCTATGCGCGGTGCGGTGCCGCAATTGTCATTCGCCAATGTGATCAATGAAACGTTGGGAGAACAGCATGGAGCAGGCGGTTTGGCCATGCTGCTGCGATCGGGGATTGGCTCCAAGGATAGCGGCGCCAAGAAGAGCAAAACGGAAGACGCGAGCGGGTCTGCGCCAACGCCTGTGGCTCTCCCCGCAACGGGATTGCCATTGCCTGCTCCAAACGTGACAACTGAAGCGACGTCAGCCGGCCTTGCGGTAGCAATTGTGTCGACCTCGTCGGTGCCGTCATCGTCCGCGCCCGCTCAGGTCCCCTTGAAGAAGACCGCGACGGCAGCGACGGTGGCGACTGCGATCCCAATCACGCCTTCCATATCCAAGCCCACGGCCACGGACTTGCCCACCCCATCCAGGGCCGCCACCACCAACTTGCCCATCAGCGATTCATCCACAACCGCCGTTTCAGCCTCCTCCAATTTGGAAACAGGCGCCGAGAAGAAGTCGGTTACCACAGTTCCCCGAACCGCAGCCGCGAGTCCCGATCAGCAGGTTGTCAACGAGCCGCATGCTGCCACATCGTCCACAATCTCTGTACCTGAGGATTCGAAGAACATCATTGCCACCGCGCGACAATTGCCCGGCACCACCGAAGCGGCGGTACAACCCGAGAATGGCCATGTTGTTGGCACGGGGAGTGCAAAACAGGCTGTGCCCATGAAATCTCAGGGAAAAACGGAAGGGGTTGCCCGGAGCGGAGAGAAGAATCTGCCGCGTGGGAGTTTTCTGCCTGAGAGTGGCAAGGTTGAGGCGAAAACCGAACCCGTTGAAAGCGCGCCCCGCACCAGTACGCCTGTTGCGCCGTCTGGAACTCAGACAACCGCAGCGCCTATCGCTTCTATGTCCACGTTCAATGGCGCGGGTGGCGAAAGGGCGGTGGCTACTGCCGTCGGAGCTCGAGTCGAGAGCCCACCAGCTCCCCAGATGACCAGGATCGCCAACGATGTGAATGAAGCCGTCGTCTCGTTCAGGCGGATGGGAACCGACTCGGCGGAGGTGAGTGTTCGCCCTGACAAATCGACGGAGATCAGTTTGCATCTGAGCCTCAACAACGGTCAGGTGGACGTGGCGGCGCGGTTGGAGCACGGCAACTTCGATTCACTGAATTCGCGCTGGTCCGACCTGCAGCAGTCCCTCGCTCAACAGGGAATCCGCGTGGGGCAACTAGATCACGCGTCGTTGAATCAGAATGCGGGAAACAACCAACAGAACAACCAAACCACATCTTCGCAGACGGCGATGGAGGGGTCCGCCGATCGTCACGAGCAGCGTTCATCTGGTCGCACGACGGACGATGCCGAGGAATTGCCCGTCGTCACGAAGGCTGCCGCGTCCAGGAGCGCCGGTGGCAAGAGCGGCCCGGTGACAGTGAACCGCGGCTGGGAGATGTGGGCGTAAAGGGTACACAGTATGCAAATTGGCACCGTCAATTCCAGTACACCATCCACGAACGACTCATCCTCGACATCGAGTACGTCGACGACACAAACGCTGAACCAGCAGGATTTTCTCAATCTTCTGGTTACACAACTGCAGAACCAGGACCCGATGAATCCGATGTCGGACACCGAGTTTATTGCACAGATGGCACAATTCTCGACCCTGCAACAGGCCCAACAGACCTACGAATCCATCTCGGAGAACCAGGCGGCCAATCTGATTGGCGCGACGGTGACTGTTAGCGACGGAACGAGTGGGGTAAGTGACACCGGTATGGTGAGCTCGGTGCTGATGAACTCGGGTTCGCCTGAAGTCGTGGTGAATGGCGAGGCGTACCCGCTGAGCGATATCCAGAGCGTTACGGTACCAACGACGACGTCGAACTCAGCGACCTCTTCAGCATCTTCTTCGTAAACAGTAATAGCGCAATGACAATGAGAGAGAAATCGAACGACAAGGAGTAAACCATGCTTCAAGCACTAACATCCGCAGTGAGTGGCCTCAATGCGTTTCAGCAAGAGATCGACGTAATTGGTAACGACATCGCCAACGTTTCCACTATCGCCTACAAGTCCGCGACCACCGACCTGGCCGATTCATTCAGCCAGACGCTGGCCAATTCCGACCTGGGCGGCGACTCGTCAGTCCAGATCGGTTTGGGTGTCGTAACCGCGGGTATTTTCAATCAGTTCAACCAGGGCGCCATTAACCCCACGGGCGTGGCGACGGACCTGGCGATTTCCGGGAATGGCTTCTTCGTCGTCAAAGATGCCATCAGTGGCGCGGAATTTGTGACGCGCGCGGGTGATTTCCAGTTGGACGCCAGCGGCTATTTGGTGACGCCCGGCGGGCTGCGCGTGCAGGGATATACCGATCCGTCATTAACCACACTTGGGGACATCAAGATCGATGCCTCCAACATGCCGGCGGCGGACGCGGCGGTGGATGCGACCATGACATCCTACGCCATCGATCAGCAGGGCCGTGTTGATATCACGCTGTCAGATGGCACCACGTACGTTACTGGTCAGATTCTGATGCAGAACTTCTCCAACCCGAATGGCCTCGTCAAGGAAGGCAACAATCTCTATGGAGGGATCGGCGTATCCGGCCCGATTGGAGGCGCTGTCGACCCAACGCCCGCCGCGCCGGGCACCAATGGGATGGGCACCATCCAGAGCGGCGCGCTGGAACAGTCGAATGTGGATCTCTCGAGCGAATTCGCCAGTCTCATTCAGACGCAACGCGCGTTTCAAGCGAACGCCCGAATCATCACAACCAGTGACGAGATGCTTCAAGACCTCGTCGACATGAAGCACTGATGAGCCATGGCTACTGAACAGGAAACCCCGGCTGCTGCGACCCCTTCCGAAGGCGACCAAGCGGCAGAATCAACGACGAGCGGCTCGAGCGGCGGAGGGCTCAAGGCATGGCTGCCGCTGATCGTGACGATTGTCGCCATGCCGGCGCTGGCCTATGCCACCACCGTATTCCTGCTTTTGCCAAAAATGAAGAAGGCGGTTGCCGCGGCCACCGCCACAACCACAAACGGCACCGTTGCTGTCGCTTCGGCCACCGAGACGCCAGCCGCCGCGGATAAACCCGCACCGGCGCCCAAGGCCGCCGAAGGCAAAGCGAAGGGCGGAGAAAAAGGGAAAGAAGGGGAAGCGGGGAACGCGGGCTGGAAGGAGGCCGGTGTCAAGACCGCCAGCGATGGCAAGATTACCGTGCCGCTCAACAAGATACTCGTCAACCTCTCCGGGACGATGGGGTCGCGGTATCTGCTGACCAGCCTCACGTTGGCCGGAGATCGACAGGATTTTCCAGACCTGATTTTGAACAACCAGGCGCAACTGGTCGATCTCGCTTCGGGTGTGCTCAGCGCGAAGAGCATCGCCGACCTCGAAAAGCCGGAAGCGCGGACCGTGATCCGATCCGAATTGGAAACCGTGTTCAACAATGCTTTGGGAGGCGGCACGGTGAAAGATGTGTACTTCACGGAATTCGCCATTCAGTAGCAGGACACCATTTGATCCGTCATGACAGCCACCGCTCCCACCGCTACTGAAGAAGCCGCGCCAGCCAGTTCGCCCGAGACTCAAACCGTCGCGCCGGCGCCGCCAGCGCCATCCACAGGCTCCCCGTCGACGGGTTCGAAGGGCTTGGGGCACGGCGGATTACTATCGCAAACGGCTCTTCGCAAATTGCGGTCGCAACAAGAGGACTTCGCCCACAATCTCGAAGCACGGCTTTCTGTCAACTTGCGCCTGGAGTTGCCCATCAGCCTGGCAGGAATCCAGACAATCAGTTTCCAGAAATTCGTCGAACTCGCCGGCACGCCGCTGCACTTCACATTGTTCAAGCTGGACCCGCTTCGTGGCATCGGATTACTGGAGATTCCGCCGCAACTCGGGCTGGGCATCGTCAACCGGTTGCTGGGAGGGGCGGGAGCATTGGACAATGCCGCCCGCGCGCTCACAGATATCGAAGCGGCGGTTCTGGATCAGGTCTCAAGTGTCATACTGGCGGAATGGGCCGCTCCCTGGAGCGGCCTGCAGGAATTGAAGCCAGCGATCTTGGGGCACGAGATTGACGCGCGCTTTTTGAATGCCATTTCCCGCGAGACGATGATTTTGGAGATCACCTTTGATGCCGTAGTCAACGAAACCCAGGGACGCTTTCGGATTGGTCTGCCCTACGCCAGTTTCGAACCGCTGATTCGCCGTC
Source organism: Verrucomicrobiia bacterium (assembly GCA_035501175.1). Classification (GTDB taxonomy): domain Bacteria; phylum Verrucomicrobiota; class Verrucomicrobiia; order Palsa-1439; family Palsa-1439; genus Palsa-1439. Next base: position 50,832 of record DATJWQ010000065.1, read on the forward strand.
TTTCGGGAGAAAGCGATCCGAAGCAAGGCGGATCCGTGCCCGCCGCGGTCGCAGCTGCTCCCCCGTGGAACCCGCAATTGGACGATGTGTCCGTGAAGCTGACGGCGATCTGCACGGGTCTCAACCTGAATCTTCAGACGTTGGGCACGCTCAAGGCGGGGGACATGGTGCCTGTCGACGCGCAACGATTTCACCATGTGGAGATTCGTTTGGGAGACCTGGCAAAGTTCGTAGGGACTCTGGGCACAAGCGAAGGGCGTTGGGCGATACAATTGACCGGAAAACTGGAGGCATGAACGTATGAGCGCAACCGCCGCAACACTTCCCAATCTGGATGTGCTCCTGGATGTCGGGGTCAAGTTGACCGTCGAATTGGGCAACTGTCAGATGCTGATGCGTGATGTGCTGCAATTGGCGGCAGGTTCCGTCGTGCAGTTGGACAAGGCGTCGGATGCGCCGGTTGATCTTTACGTCAGCGGGAAGTTGTTTGCCCGCGGGGAAGTGGTCGTGGTGGAGGGTCGGATCGGCATCCGCATTACGGAGCTGGTCGGAGCCAAGGCATGAACCGCCTCTCATGGCTCGGCTGGACTCTGCCGGCAGTTGCGGCATGGGTTCGGCCCACAATGGCATTAGCTGAAGCGGTCAACGCACCGTCCGCCTCGCCACTGCCAGATATGGGCGTGTCGGCCCTTCGGGTGTTTGGCGGACTTGTACTCGTGCTGGCGTTGTTTCTCGGCGGCGTTTGGCTGTTCAAGAATTCGCAACGGGCGATCGGGCGCCCGAACGGCGTCAACAAACTGCGGGTGGTTGAGGTCAAATCACTCGGGAATCGCCAGTCGATTTGCGTGGTCGGCTACGGGCGCCAGCGCATACTCGTGGGCACGTCGCCGGCCGGCGTCTCGCTGGTGAGCCAGTTGCCAGAAGCATCTGCAGAAGACGAAACGAAGACGGCAGCGCCCAGTTTTGCCGACGCCCTGCAAAACGTATTGCAGAGAAAGTCATGAACCGGCGGATCCCCCAGATTTTAAGCATCGCGGCGCTGATGGTTTTCCTCGGCGCGGCCAGCGCCCATGCCCAAACGAATGTCCCGTCGGCCGCCGGAGGCGGCGCGACCCTGCCATTCAAATTCAATTTCGCGGTAGAGAGCGGCCAACAGCAAAACACGGACGTGGCGATCAAGATTGTATTTCTGATGACGCTGCTGACGGTCGCGCCGTCGATCATCCTGTTGATGACCAGCTTCACGCGCATCGTGGTTGTCCTGTCATTCGTGCGCACTGCCTTGTCCCTGCAGGGAACGCCCGCCAACCAGGTCATCATTGGGCTGGCGTTGTTCATGACGTTCTTCATCATGGCGCCCACGTGGGAACGTATCAACCAGGATGCCCTTCAGCCGTATTCCGCAAACCAGATTTCCAGTTCCGAGGCTATCGACCGCGCTTCCACGCACATTCGCACGTTTCTCCTCAAGCAAACGCGGGCCAAGGATGTTGAGTTGTTCGTCGCGCTGGCGAAGGCCGGACCGATGCCACCAGACCAATTGCCGCTGAGAATTGTCGTGCCGGCATTCATCATCAGCGAACTGCGAACGGCGTTTCAAATGGGGTTCCTGCTGTTCGTGCCGTTCATCCTGATCGATCTGGTGGTGGCGACGGTGTTGATGAGCATGGGAATGATGATGATGCCGCCGATGACGATTTCGCTGCCGTTGAAGCTGTTGCTGTTTGTGCTGGTGGACGGCTGGACACTGGTCGTCCAGTCGCTCATCCAAAGTTTCGCGACCTGATTATGGATGCTGCATTTGCTTCTGAACTTTTGAAAACGATGGTCTTCGAGGCCATCACCCTGGCCGCGCCATTTCTGCTGACCGGAATGGTCATCGGACTGGCGGTGAGTCTGTTTCAGGCAGTGACATCGATTCACGAACAGACGCTTACCTTTGTGCCGAAGGCGTTGGGAGTGGTGGGAGTGCTGCTGTTGTTGCTTCCATGGATGATCCGCACGCTGATGGAGTTCACGATCGTCGTCATTCAGAAAATGCCCCAGATGGTCCACTAGGAGGGGACCGTCATGACCTGGAGCGAGCCTATCGTTTGGATGCTGGTGTTTGCCCGTGTCAGCGCGTTGCTGGGCATGCTTCCCATGTTCTCGGCCAGTTATCTTCCCGTTCAACTGCGTGTGGCCCTGGGCGCGCTCCTGGCGTTCTTTACCGCGTCGGTATTGCCTCCGGTTCATTTGGACGGATTGGGGGTCGGCGCGGTGGTGGGATTGTTCGCGATGGAGATTTGCGTCGGGCTCTTGCTGGGGTTTATCGGCCGGATGGTCTTCTTCGCGCTGGATATTGCGGGAAACATCATGGCCACGCAGATGGGGCTGATGATGACTCTGGATTTCAATCCGCTTAGCTCCGGTCGCTCTCAGGCGCCCGGTACCATTCTGAATTTTCTGGGGGTTACGCTGTTCATGAGTCTCGATATGCATCATTGGCTGCTCATTGGATTTCAACGGACGTACGATTTGCTGCCGATCGGGGCGGCTCATCTGACCGGGGCCTTGTTCACGAGCACCATCGCCAAGTCGGCCTGGATGTTCGTGGCTGCCGTCCAAATCTCGGCTCCGTTGATCGCGGTCTCGTTCGTCATTTCACTGGTGTTCTCCGTGCTCGGTCGGGCCGTGCCCCAGATGAATGTGTTCGGAGAAAGCTTCGCGTTTCGAATCCTCGGCGGGCTGGCCGTATTCGGATTGACGCTGAACCTCATGGCCCAACACATCAGCAATTACCTGCATCAATTGCCCGAGGACATCGTGCGAGTCGCTCAACTGATGGCGGGGAGATGACGCATGGCATTGCTGGATCAATCGGGTGGAGACAAGACCGAGCAAGCAACACCCCGTCGATTGGAGGAGGCAGCCAAGCGCGGCCAGATTGCCCATAGCCCGGAAGTGCAAACTGTGTTCGTGCTGATGTCGGGATTGATGGCGGTGACGTTTTTCGGTCGGGAACTCTGGCAGACTCTGGAATTGACGGTGGCCCAATCGCTCGGACATTTGCATAATGTCCCGCTCTCCGCTGGGATGATGCAGGGTTACGCCATTGGCGCGGCCTTGCTGTTCGCCAAGATCGTTTCGCCCATCTTGATCTGCGTAGTGCTGGGCGCCTTGCTGGCCGGTGGACTGCAAAGCCGATTCAATACGGCGTCAGAAGCGTTGACGCCGAATTGGGAACGGCTTAGCCCGGCGAAGGGATTCCAACGGGTTTTCTCCATGAAGTCGGCGGCGCCGACGGCCCTGGCGGCCGCCAAGCTGGCGCTGATCGTTGGGCTGACATACTCGGTTGTGCAGGAAGTGCTCTCGGATCCGATTTTCTATTCCTCGGTGAACGCGGCAAGGATTGCCGGGTTTCTGGCAAGTTCTACCTCCAAGATCTGCTTGCGCGTGGGCGTGGTGATGATTCTGATCGCGGTCGCCGACTACGGATACCAGTTCTGGCAAAACAACCGCGAGCTCATGATGACCAAAGAGGAGATGAAGGAGGAACTAAAACACACCGAGGGAAATCCCCAGGTCAAAAACCAGCAACGCCGTCGCCGGTCCGCGATTACCATGCGCAGGCAGCTTGCTGATGTGCCTAAGGCTGATGTGGTTGTGACGAATCCGACGCACTATGCCGTGGCCCTGCGCTACGACCGCAAAACCATGCGTGCGCCAAAGATCGTGGCCAAAGGTGTCCGCCAGAACGCGCTACGGATCCGTGAGATCGCCGCCCAGAACCAGGTCCCCATCGTGGAGAACAAATCATTGGCACGACTCATGTATCGCTACGGTCGGGTTGGGGTGGAAATACCTGCTCAGCTCTATACCGCCGTGGCGGAAGTGCTGGCGTGGGTCTATCGCACCAACCGTTACCGGTATTACGCGGAGCAAATGGAAATGAGGCAATAAAGGATGCCGCCCAACAATTCAAAACTCGGACGATTCTTCCGCTACAGCGACCTGTGGCTGGTGACCGGGTTGCTGGGCACCGTGCTGTTGCTGATTTTGCCCATTCCGAGCCTGTTGCTGGATATGCTGCTGGCGATCAGCATCTCACTCTCCCTGCTTACCTTGCTGGTGATCCTGTATTTGCGCGAGCCCTCGGACTTTACCGGGTTTCCGTCGTTGCTGCTGTGCCTGACGCTCTTTCGTCTCGCATTGAATGTTTCGTCAACCCGCCTGATCCTTCTGGATGGATACGCCGGTCACATCATCGAGGCGTTTGGCAATTTCGTGGTGCGCGGGAACTACGTTGTCGGCCTTGTCGTGTTCCTGATTCTTGTGTTGATCAACTTCATCGTGATCACCAAGGGCGCGGGCCGTATCGCCGAGGTGGCGGCGAGGTTTACCCTGGATGCGTTGCCGGGCAAGCAGATGGCGATCGATGCGGAGTTGAACGCCGGCTTGATCAAGGAGGATGAAGCGCGCTCGCGGCGGCGCCAATTGGAGCAGGAGTCCGATTTCTACGGAGCGATGGACGGTGCCAGCAAGTTCGTGCGGGGCGACGCGATCGCGGCCATCCTGATCACAGCCATCAATATTATCGGCGGTTTTGCCGTCGGCGTGATGCAGAAGGGGATGACGGTCGGTGAATCACTGCAGCGGTTCACACTGTTGTCCATCGGTGATGGGCTGGTATCACAAGTGCCCGCGCTGATCACATCCACTGCGGCGGGTATTCTCGTTACCCGCGCCGCGTCCAAGGAAAACCTGGGACGCGATCTGTCCCGTCAGTTGTTGCTGTACCCGCGCGCCATCTGGATGTTGTCGGGCATGATGGCGTTCATGGCCGTCGTACCCGGCTTGCCGATGCTCCCGTTTTTGGTCATCTCGGTCGGCAGCGCCTCGCTGGCATACGGCATGAAGAAGCATGGTCTAACGACGCCTCTGGAGCCAGCCGTCGTCGTCACTGGTGAGAAGCAGGCCGGCCGTGAGAGCTCTGCGGCCGGGGGAGCAAAGACCACGGGCAACGGCACCGGTGAGAAACTGGAGACTCTTCTGGCAGTGGATACTCTGCAGATCGAACTGGGCTATGGATTGGTGGGACTGGCCGACGTCCGCAAGGGCGGCGAATTACTGGAGCGGGTGACGGGGGTGCGGCGGAATTTCGTGTCGGAAATGGGGATCATCATCCCGCCCATTCGGCTGCGAGACAATCTCCAACTGGCGGCCAACGAGTACCGATTCCTCCTCAAAGGCGAGACAATAGCCAGGGGCGAACTCCGGCCCGGTCTCTGGCTGGCCATGAACGCGACGAACAGCAAGGCTCAACTCAAGGGCACGCCTACCGTCGAACCGGTCTTTCGCCTGCCGGCCACGTGGATCGTCGAGACGGAACGCAAGAACGCCGAGATGTCCGGGTATACCGTGGTCGATGCGCCTTCCGTGCTCGTCACGCACCTGACCGAAACCATCAAACGCCACGCGCATTTGATCCTGACCCGCCAGGACGTACAGGTGCTCCTCGACAATCTCAAGCTGACCCATCCGACCGTCGTCAACGAGCTGATCCCGAGCCAGCTCAACGTTGGCCAGATCCAGCGCATCCTGCAGAATCTGCTCGCCGAGGGCGTGTCGATTCGCAACCTGGCCGGCATTCTGGAGAAGGTCAGCGATTACACGATGGTGACAAAGAACCCGGACGAACTCAGCGAATACGCGCGACGCGCGTTGGGCGCGCAGATCGCGCGTCCATACCAAATGGAAAATGGAAACCTGCGCGCGATCACGCTCGACCCGAAGCTCGAGCAGGAAATCGCCAAGGGCGTGCGACAGTCCTCGACCGAGGTGGCCCTGGTGCTGGAACCGAAACTGGCCCACCACGTCATGGACGCAGTCGGGAAATTCGTTCAGCAAATGATCAGCGGCGGCCATCCACCCGTGCTGCTTTGCGCACCACAAATCCGGCTCGGCTTCCGGCGGTTCGTCGAAAGCACGTTTGGCGATCTCGTCGTGTTGTCGTACGCCGAGATTCCGCCCCGCATCGAGGTTCAAAACGCCGCCATGATCGCGTGCCCCGAGTAAATCATGGAACTGGAACAGTTCATCGCTTCGTCCGCTGCTGATGCGGCGCAACAGATTCGTGCCCGGCTTGGCGCCGATGCCGTGGTCGTAAACATCCGTCAGATTCCAGGCCGCTGGTTTCGAAAGTCGTGCATTGAAGTCCTGGCTCACGCGGCGGAAGTGGCCAACCCTCCTGTCGGTCATCTGCTGGACACCGTGGATGAAGCCACGGTGATTCCGCAACCACCTGCGTCGACGGAGCCCGTGGCCTCCCTGTCTGCGCGCCCCGCCCTGGTCGCTGACGAGCGAATGGCGGAGTCGCGGAATAGGCGAGACCCATCCACTGTGCTCGAATCTCTCGGCCTTCTGCCGTTGTACGCCGAACAGGCACTGCAGCAAACACCTTCGACACAGCCGAAGTGGTTGTTGGATGATCTCAAACAGGCTCGTGAAGCGCTGATGGCCACGTGGATCCCCTGTCGTCCGTTGTACGGACGGTTCCACGTGTTCGTCGGCGCTCCCGGCGTGGGCAAAACAACGACTCTCTGCAAATGGTTGACGTTATCGACGCTGCTGGAAGGCCGGTCTGCGCGCGTCTGGCGTTTGGATGGCGCGCTCGCCAACACGGCCGAGACGTTGAGCGTACACAGCGATCTGTTGGGTGTGCCGGTGGAGCGGACTTTGGCCGGCATGCAAATGAACGAGGATATGGGGTTTGTCGATTTGCCGGGCGCCGTCGGGGCGGACGTGGAGGGAGTCCGCGAGATCGTGGAACGGCTGCGGTCCGTGCCAGCCGTCCACGTTCATCTGGTGCTCAATGCAGCCTACGACGCGGCCGCATCTCTGGCACAGGCCCGTGCATGGATGGCGTTGCCGGTTGACGATCTGATCGTGACGCACCTCGACGAGGAACCCCGCTGGTGCCGGCTGTGGAATCTGATGCTGGGAACAGGTTTGCCGATTCGGTTCCTTTCGACCGGGCAGAATATTCCCAGCGACTTCATGGAGGCTCGAGTGGAACGCGTGCTGGCGCATGTTTTCCCGCGCCTGTAGAGCATGGCAGGTCCCCTGCTAGAGAATGAAGAGCGAATGAAATTGTTGCTATTAACCGGAGGCCTGATCGGGTTCGGAATCGGGTTCGGTTTGGGCCTGATTCACGAGCAGTCGCTGCCTCACGCGCTCGCTCACGCCTGTATCGCGCTGTACGTGGGCGCGCTGCTGATGAGGTGGTGGGGGAGGGTCTGGATCAAGGCCCTGCAGAATGCGAGACAGGAGGGGGCGCATGAGTAGATCGGCCACACGGGACGACATTGAGGTTCCGTACCCGGATACGACCCAAGTGCGACGGCGTTACCATGCGGTACAGGGCAGTGCGGCCGAGGACAAGCTTATTCGGGAGAGTCTGCCCCTGGTCCGGAACGTGGTGGGACGAATCGCAATGACGTTGCCGTCCCATGTCGACCTCGATGACCTTCACAGTGCGGGAGTAATTGGACTGCTGAACGCCGTGAGGAATTTCGACGAGAACAACGGAGCAAGTTTTGAAACGTACGCGAGGATCCGCATCCACGGCGCCGTGATCGATGAACTGCGCCGCATGGATTGCGTCAGCCGTACCATGCGCAGCAAAGCGCGGCACGTGCAGGACGTGATCGCCCATCTGGAGCAACGAAAAGGAGAGCCGCCAACGGAAGAAGAGGTTGCGCGGGCGCTGAAGCTCTCCCGTTCCGAATACGAGGCGTTGCTCGACGAGATCCGGCCGGTAACCTTTGTCTGTCTGGATGCGGTCATCGGGCGCGAAGGATCGGAACAGTACGAGAGCGTTGCGGATGAGAATCAAGAGACGCCGGTTGAAACCGCTTCAAAACGGGAACTGGCCCGCCTGATTGCGCAACGAATCCAACAACTGCCCGACGTACAGCGCAAGGTTCTGGCTTTGTACTATTTCGAGGATTTGCGGTTGCGTGAGATTGCCGAGGCGTTTGGCGTCACGGAGTCGCGGATATGTCAGATTCATACGCAGGCGATTTTGGCCATTAAATCCTGGTTGAGGAATCGAGAGTCAAGGACGACGACATGATTGTAATTGTTGGGACTATCGTGGTGCTGGGGGCGGTTCTCGGCGGCTTTACCATGGCCGGCGGAAACATTGGCGCCCTGGTGCACATTTCTGAATTCGTCACCATCGGCGGCGCCGCAACGGGCGCATTGATCGTGATGTCACCGAAAAAGGTGCTGGTGGATATCGCCAAGGGACTGTTGCAAACGCTGAAGGGCGCCCCGTACAGCCGCCAGTCCTATGAAGATCTGATGAAGGCCCTGTATGAGATGTTCATGCTGGGCCGTCGCGAGGGCATGATCGCACTGGAAGAGCATGTCAATAATCCCAAACAAAGCAGCATCCTGTCGAAGTACCCGTCCGTGGTGCACAATGAGCACGCCGTCGAATTCCTGGTCAACTCCCTGCGGCCGATCGTTGACGGACGGGTAAAGCCGGATCAATTACGGGCGCTGCTCGATACCGAACTGGGGGCGAAAACGGAGGAGCACCACGCGCCGATCGGGGTGCTGGTCAAGGTGGCGGACTCGTTGCCCGGTTTCGGAATCGTAGCTGCCGTATTGGGAATCATCGTGACCATGGGCGCGATTGCGGGGCCGCCCGAACAGATCGGCGAGAAGGTGGCGGCGGCGCTGGTCGGCACATTCCTTGGCATATTGCTTTCGTATGGGTTTGCCCATCCACTCGCCTCCAACATGGAATTCATCGGCATTGCTGAGCTTTCCTATTTGCGCTGTATCGCGTCCGCTGTGGTGGCGTTCGCCAACGGGATGGCGCCGATTGTGGCGGTGGAGATCGCCCGTCGCGGATTAAGCAGTGACGTTCGCCCCACGTCTGAGGAAATGGAAACGATGCTGAAGACGCTCAACACGCCGGCGAAAGGGTAGGGCGCGATGGCTGGCAAAGGAGGCGGCGGCGCATGGAAGGTTGCCTACGCGGACTTCGTCACCGCGATGATGGCGCTGTTCCTTGTTTTGTGGATTACGGCACAGGACAAGAAGGTCAAGGAAGCCATTGAACTGACGTTCAAGCACCCGTTTATGCGTGGCCCGCGCCAGTCCTCGGGTATCATCCCCAACACCGTTGACACCGTGCGTGGAAAGACTCTCGATGGCCAGTACGACATGCCGTCCCCATTGGAAATGGACATGCTGCGACATCTGAACGAGGATCTTCTCAAAGTCTTGGGAACCAATCCGGAATACCAGCGCAACCAGTCGGTGCAAATCGAGTTTACCGAGAGAGGCTTGAATATCAGCGTGCTCAATCGCGTCCAGAAGCCGGTCTTTGAGCCCGGCACGGACACGTTCACCGAGTACGGTCGCTGGGTCTTCTCGACTCTGGCATGGGAGATCACGCGGTACAAACAATTTGCCATGGAGATCGAAGGTCACAGTCCGAAGGGCGAAACAGACCGGGACAGCGCGCTGGACAAATGGGATTTGACCGCCGGCCGCGCCAATGCCGCCCGGCGTGTTCTGGTGAAGAACGGCGTGGCCCCCGACCAAATCGCCAAGGTCGCGGGATTTGCGGATACCGAACCCGTGCACGACATGGATCCGGCGGACGAAGTCAACAGTCGCGTAACCATTGCGTTGGTGATTCGAGCCAACGATCAACTCGAGGCGGTCACGTCAAAATGACCAAACCATTTACTCCATTCCTGACGCCCGACAAACTCGCATCGACACCCGTGCCTTCCACAGGAGGAGCGCTTGCTCCAAATGCCGCGTCGGAACCTGCGGTCACGTTGAAGCGCGACGGCGACCGCATTACCCAGATCGTCATTCGCTGCACCTGTGGCCAGGTCATCGAATTGGCGTGCGAGTACTGACCAATCTGGTTCGGAAAAAAATTCACTCCGCAGTCGGCATGTTTTGCCAGATCCCAGCCTTGGTATATGCGCAACCCATTGGTAATCAATGCGATCAGAGTCATGGCACGCCATTTGCGAAGTGATAGCTCGCGATGAATGTGAGCCTCTATCAGGCTGCGGCAGCCATGAACGCCAGCCAGAACTGGCAGGATGTGATCTCCGAAAACCTGGCCGCCAGCTCCGTTCCGGGATTCAAGAAGCGGGACATTTTGTTCAGCACGATGGTTGGGGCAGAAGGGCAGAGCGCGCTAATGCCTACCTCGCAAACCGTCACCAACTTTCAGCAGGGGTCGATTCAGCCCACGAGTGTGCCGACCGACGTGGCCATCGAAGGCGACGGATTCTTCGAGGTTCAATTGCCGAACGGCAAGACCGCGTACACCCGCGATGGTGAGTTTCAGTTCAATGCCCAGGGCCAACTGGTCACCAAGCAGGGGTATTTGGTGCAGACCGACAGCGGCCCGATTCAAATCGATTTGAAGCAGCCCATGCCCGTTTCGATTGCGGCGGACGGAACCCTTAGCCAAGGGGCCAATTTGCTGGGGAAACTCAAAATCACGACATTCAATAATCCGCAACTCCTGACCCAGATTGGGAAGAGCTACTTCGTCGCGAACAATCCCGGCCTGGTGCCTTCCGCAGCCACCCCAGGCAGCACGCAGGTTCGACAGGGCTATTTGGAGAGTGGGAATGTATCCCCCGTGGCTGAAATGGCCAATATGATTTCCGCGATGCGGCAATTCGAGGCCAACCAACGTGTATTACAGATCCATGATGACCGCATGGGCCGTGCGATCAGCGATCTGGGCAACCCCAACCCCTAATCACAGGCTAATTACCCATGCTTCGAGCCCTTTATTCCGCCGCTTCGGGGATGGCTGCACAGCAGGACAACCTGGACATCATTTCCAACAACCTCGCCAATGTGAATACCACCGGCTTCAAGTCGAGCAAGATTGAGTTTCAGGATCTGCTCTACGAGACACAGCGCCAGGCCGGCACCGATCAGGGTTCGGGAGACCAGTTGCCGACGGGCATCCAGGTCGGCCATGGTGCGCAGGTCGTGGCCACCGAGAAGGTCTTCACCCAGGGTGAACTGAGCAGCACAGGCGAACAACTGGACGTAGCCATTCAGGGAGACGGCTTCTTCGAAGTGCAACTGCCGGATGGCACGCTGGCCTACACGCGCGACGGTGGATTCAAGACGAACTCCAACGGTCAGGTTGTCACCAGCAATGGCTTGCCTGTCCAAGGGTTCCAGGCTGTACCCCAAGGCACGACCAACATCACGATTTCCTCCAACGGCCAGGTGTCATACACCACGCCCAGCGGTACGACGACTTTCCAGGTGCAGCTGGCCCGATTTGAGAACGAGGGCGGCCTCAGCTCAATGGGCGGCAACCTGTATCAGGAGACGACCGCCTCGGGCACCGCCGAGCTCGGAACCCCGAGCACGAACGGTTTCGGCTCGCTCGCACAAGGGTACCTCGAGCTGTCCAACGTGCAAATCGTCAACGAAATGGTCAACATGATTGAGGCGCAACGAGCTTATGAAGTGAACTCCAAAGCTGTCCAGGCGGCGGATGAAATGATGCAGATGAGCAACAATCTGCGCCGCTAATCCATGAGACTTTCTTCCTTCATATCGACTGCGATGGTTGCCATCCTCACCGGCGGAGGGTTCGTTTACCTGGCATCTGCCGCCGAGCCCTCCGCCTCCGCATCTTCCGCCAACGACGCCGCCCATCCCGCGTCGCCTCCCACGCTCGATGAGGGAGGACTCCGGCGATTGCTTACCGCCTCGCTCCAGCGCGATTACGTGCGCGACCTCGGCGAACTGGAGCTGACCCTCGGGCGTGCGTGGACTCCGTTGGTGATCTCCAACGCACCGGTCTCTCTGGAGGTCACCGAAGTGCCCACGGTTGGCGTGACGCAGGACTTTATTGTTCGGTTCGATGTCTTGTCCGGCGCTCAGCGCCTGGGGTCGTGGCAGATGCCGGTGGCCGCGCGCATCTGGCGCGATGTCTGGGTGGCCCAGTCCATTCTCCGACGTGGGGATTTATTCTCCGGCAGTGATTGCCTGCGTGAGCGTCGTGATCTCCTCACGTGTCGTCAGGCGTATCTCGGTGACGCCGATCCTTCCGCCCTGGAAATCTCGGAAAACATCTCGGCCGGCGCTGTTATTTTGGAGCGTCAGGTCAGACCCCGTACCATTGTGCATCGGGGGCAGGTGGCGGAGGCTGTCGTCCGGGACGGTGCCATGGCGATCTCGCTCAAGGTCGAGGTTCTTGAGGACGGAGCCATTGGGCAACAGGTGCGGGTACGTAATCCGCAATCGAACCGCGAGTTTCGCGGAAAGGTGGAGAATGAAGGTGCGATCTCGGTTTCTTTGTGAAGTGCTCGTGGCCTGTGTCTGGGTCACGGCAACGGTCCGTGGGGATTCGCTATGGCGGCAGTCCACCGCGCCGTCGATGTTTGCCGATCACAAGGCGTTTGGCGTCGGCGACATTGTGACCATCATCGTTCAGGAAAACAGTACGGCCACCAAGAACAATGAGACAAAGACGTCGAAACAGTCCTCGATGAAGGACGCGTTGCAGGCGTTCCTCTACAGTCCGGCCGGCAGCGCCTTCCTGACCAAGAACGGGGCCCTCCCGGCGATGCAGTACAGCACGGCGCACTCGTTCGATGGCAGTGGGGCGATCAATAACAACGAAACCATTGTGGACGAAGTTCCGGTTCGCGTGGTGGACGTTCTCCCGAATCGAAACCTCGTTGTGGAAGGCGCCCGTCATACTTCGTTTGGCGGTGAACAACAGGACGTGGTATTGCACGGGGTTGTGCGACCGGATGACATCACCGCCAATAACACCGTTTTCAGTTACAACGTCGCTGACGCCACCATCAAGATTGTCAGCAAGGGCACCGTGACCAACAGCCAGAAAAAGGGTTGGTTGATGGAGCTCTGGGATAAATTCAGTCCATTTTAGACCTATCGAGACTACCATGCGACGAAGAATCATCCTCGTTCTTCAGATTATCGTCACGCTTGTGATTGGGATCCCTACCGGATTCGCGATGGGGGTGCGCCTCAAAGACCTCGTCACCGTGGCTGGTGATCGGGACAACCAGCTTGTCGGCTACGGCCTTGTCTCGGGCTTGAACAACGAGGGCGATCAAAACCCCGTCCACACCCTCCAAAGCATGGCCAACATGCTTTTGCGATTTGGGATCAACGTCCCGGCGACCACCTTGGAAGCGAAAAACGTCGCCGCAGTGATGGTCACGGCGGACGTGCCGGCATTTCAGAAGAAGGGCGCAAGGCTCGATGTTACAGTTTCGTCATTGGGCGACGCCAAGTCACTCCTCGGTGGCGTGTTGCTCCAAACGCCGTTGCTGGGCGCGGACGGCAAGGTCTACGCCGTTGCGCAAGGACCGGTGTCGATCGGCGGGTTCTCGGCGGGCACCGGTGGGGAAGGTGGGGCGACCGTCCAGAAGAACCATCCGACGACCGGCCAGATCATTAATGGGGCGCTGGTGGAAACGGAAATACCGGCGACCGTTGTACGGAATAACACCATCGAACTGATGCTGCGCGAGCCCGATTTCACCTCGGCGGCGCGATTGGCCGAAGCCGTTAATGAGAAGTTCACCAACAGCGCCGAGGCGGTGGACTCGACGTCCGTGCTCGTGAAATTGCCGGAGAACGCGCGACAGTCCCCCGTGGAGTTCATTGCCTATCTCGGGACGATTGAAGTTTCTCCCGACACGCCGGCCCGCATTATCATCAACGAGCGCACCGGCACCATTGTGGCCACGGCCCGCATCAAGATCTCAAGCTGCGCGGTTTCTCACGGCAATCTGACGATCACCATCGCGTCGACGCTGGACGTTTCCCAGCCCAATCCGTTCAGTCAAACCGGTACAACCGAGGTGACCCCGCGCACGGACACGAAGGTGACCGAATCCAAGGCCTCGCTGGTGCCACTTCCTGAGTTGCCGACCGTCGAGAAGGTCGCGAGCGCCTTGAACGCGCTGGGGGTGACGCCTCGCGACATGATGGCGATCTTCCAGGCGATGAAACAGGCGGGTGCCTTGCAGGCGGAACTGCTGATTCGGTGAACCGTGGACATTTCCCTCATTCAATCCAAAGTTAGTCCGGCGGATGTCCCGCTGGATCGCCTGGCCGGCAACAAAACGCTGACGCAGGAACAGAAGATCGGGGAGGCCAGCCGTCAGTTTGAGGCAATCCTGTTGCGGCAGATCCTGACGGAAGCGCAAAAAACGACCATCAAGTCGAAATACTCCGACGAGTCGGCGGCCACCTCAATTTACCGCGACATGACCGTCAAACAGTTGGCGGAGAGCATAAGCCGGGGAGGCGGACTCGGTCTCGCCAAGACTTTGAATCAGGAACTAACGAAACAATTGACCGGCCAATGAATGAGTTCATCGAACGATTGATCAGGGCGTTGCGAGATGAGATGCAACAATACGGCGAGATGCTGGCATTGCTGGAGCAGCAGCAGCAGCTTGTGATCCAACGGGTCTCGGCGGCGTTGCTGGAGAACCTCGCCGCCATCAATGCTCAGGCCTCCGTCATTCAGGTGGCTCGACGCCAACGGGAAGAAGTCCAAAGTCAACTTTGTACGTCCCTTCTGCTTCCGTCCAGCTCGACATTCCAGGTTCTTCTGGTGGCGGTGCCGGAACCGCATCGGGAACTGATCAAAGCTCTCGTTGATGAAATTAACGGATGTTTGCGGCGCGTCCACAAACAGGCGCGACAGAATCATCTGCTCCTTCGATGCTCCGTGGAGATGATGCAGCGGTTCATGGCGATGCTGTTCCCGGCGGCTTCCGTGGTCACGTACAACCAGGCGGGGAAATCCTCCGCGGTTCGCACCGGCCGGCCGGGCCTTTGTGAGGTGGTTGGATGAGCCTCGGCTTGTTTCAAGCGCTCACCATATCGGCGCGGGCGATGGACACGCAGCAGGCCGGTATCGCCGTGACCGGTAATAATCTGGCCAATGTCAATAACCCCAATTACTCGCGTCAGGTCCTGGACATTTCCACGTCGATCTCCGTGCCGACGGATATTGGCATGGAGGGGACCGGCGTTCAGGCCACGGGAGTCCAGCAGATCGTCAGTCAGGCGTTGAACAGTCAAATCCAATCCGAAAACAGCACGGCATCGTATTGGCAAACCCAGCAGCAGGCTCTCGAATTCGCGCAGTCGGACCTCGGCCAGCAAATCACCAGTGCCAGTTCCAGCAGTTCGGACTCGTCCCAGGGAATTGCCAGCAGCCTGTCCGATTTCTTCAACGAATTACAGAATTTCTCCGCCGATCCCAGTTCGCTGTCGGAACGACAGGTCCTGATTGGAAAGGCGAGCACATTGGCCAGTCAATTCAATCAGGTATCCCAGCAACTGGGGGCGCTCACGTCGCAGTTAAATGATCAACTGCAGACCGATGTCACCAACGCCAACCAGCTCCTCAGCGATATCGCCGGGCTCAACCAGCAGATCTCTACCGAGCAGATTGATACCAACTCGGCTCCCAATGATCTGATGGATATGCGCGAGCAGAAGCTGGAAGATCTCGCCAATCTGGTTAATTTCAGTGTGTCCTCGGAGGCCAACGGCAGCTTGGATATTAGCATCGGTGGGGTGCAGATGGTGTCGGGATTCAATGTGACGAACACCCTCAGTACGTACGATGCCGGTGGCGGTCAGATGTTGGTCGAGGCGGGCAACGGGCAGACGGTGACCCCCTTGACCCTGACCGGCGGAAGCATGGCGGGGGAGATCGACGCCCGTGATGGTTCTGTGGCGACGCTGAACAACAATCTCAACACGCTGGCGTCGCAATTGATCACCGCGGTCAATACTGTTCACGAGACCGGATACGGCCTCAACGGAACCTCGAAGGCCCTGTTCTTCACCGGTTCCGATGCCAGCGATATCGCGGTTAATACGGCCTTGGTGAACGACCCGTCCCTGATTCAGGCCAGCGGAACGAAGGGGGTCACCGGCGACAACACGGTGGCCCTCGAGATGGCGCAACTGGCGAACCAGCTCAATCCCAACCTGGACAATCAGACATTCGGCCAGTCTTACGATAATACGGTTGCCACCCTGGGCCAGTCGCTGTCGTCAGCCAGTAACGAGGTCAGCGACCAGGATACCGTGCAGCAGATGCTGTCGCAACAGCGGTCCTCCATCAGCGGGGTTTCGCTCGTGGAAGAAATGGGCAATTTGTCCGCATATCAGACTGCCTACGAGGCGTCCGCTCACTTCATGAATGCGATCGACCAGATGCTGCAGATCTTGGTAAGCCTACAATCTTCCTGAGGAGGATCAGAGCCATGATGCGAGTCACCACCAATTCCATTTCCGATACATTGATCTACCAGATCGACCGGGTCTCGGCCAACGAGCAAAAACTGGAGAACGAAGCCACCACCGGTTTGGCCGTGCAGAATCCCTCCGATAATCCGGGGGCGATGCGGAGCATTCTTGATTTGGAGGCCGAGTCATCGGCTGTCACTCAGTACCAGGCGAACATCACGCAGTTGCAGCAACAGGCCACGACCGCGTCGAGCGCCATGCAGTCCCTGCAGTCGATCATCTCGCAGGCAAGCACCATCGCCACCGAAGCCGACGGAACCACGAATCAGAGCGACTTGAATAACTACGCGACACAGGTCTCCCAGCTCATTCAGGAAGCGGCCCAGGCGATGAACACGCAATTTGAGGGGAACTATCTGTTCAGCGGAACGCTCAACTCCACACCACCGTACGTTGTCAATCAGAACTCCTCTGGCCAGGTGACAAGTGTTGCGTATCAGGGCAATACATCCGTGCCTTCCATAGAAGTCGCGGCAGGCACTACACTGTCCGTGTTGCCCGTGGGCGCCAATACAACCGGTAGTGGCCCGGGGGGCCTGGTCACCGACAGTCGAACCGGCGCCGACCTGTTCAATCACCTGATTTCGCTCCAAAACGATTTGCTTGCAGGTAATGCCAGCACGATCAATGGTGCCGACCTGAGCAATTTGCAGAATGACTCCGACAATGTGACGCAGCAGATCGCCACCAATGGCGCGCTGCAACAGCGGATGACGGCCGAAGCCAACATCGCTCAGACCCAGGTGGCGTCATTGTCCCAACTGACATCGTCGCAAGCTGATTCCGACCTCGCTAGCGTGATGACGCAATTGACGCAGACCCAGACCGCCTACCAGGCTGCGGTGCAGGCAACGGTTGGGTTTCAGGATCTGCAAATGTCGATCCTGAATTTCTTGGACTAGGACCGCTCATTCCTATTGAGCAGCCCGCGCGCGAGCGAGGTTGGTCTCGGCCTGGGCGAAATCGGGTTTTAGTCTTACGGCCTGCTCGTATTCGCTGATCGCATCCTGCATCGATCCCTCCTGTTCCAGCGCGACCCCGAGATTAAAATGCGCGTCTGCATAATCAGGATTGATTCGGAGCGCGCTCCTCCAGTGTCTGATCGCTTCCTGCCGTCCTCCGAGTTGGATCAAAGCGAGTCCCAGGTTGTTGTGTGCCTCGGCATAGCGCGGGTTGATTCGCAAGGCCTGCTCGTACTGGCCGATCGCGTCCTGGATCATGCCGGCCCGCAGCATGGCATTCCCCAGATTGTTGTGCGCCTCCGCGAAATCGGGCTTGATCTGCAGGGCCTGCTCGTAGTGACTGATCGCGGCACGCACCTCCCCTTTTTGCATCAGGGCGAGCGCCAGGTTGTAATGCGCCTCCGCGTGGTCCGGGTCGGTGCGCAACGCCTGTTCATACTCATCGATCGCCTCCTGCAGCCTACCCAGACCCGCCAGGGCAATCCCCAAGTTGCTGCGCGCGTCCGCGAAATCAGGGCGAATCCGTAGCGCCTGTCTGTAATGCTGGATCGCCTCCGCTACCCGTCCTGCTTGCGCCAAAGCCGCTCCCATATTGTAGTGTACTTCGGCGTAGTCAGGTTTGATCTTCAGCGCCCGTTCGTATTGTTGGAGACCATCTTCCAGACGGCCCTGTTGAATGAGTACGACGCCCAGATTGTAGAGCGCCCGGGCGTTGTTGGGGCATTTCTCCACCGTGTCTTGCCAGATGGACAACACGGATTTGTAGTCGCGATTGCGTTGGATCGTGACCAATCCAAGAAGTCCCACCAGAAACGCACCGGCTGCACACCCGAGCACCATCCGCCGCCGCGGTTGCGGGGACAGCCGACGGCCAAGCACAACCGCGCCGACAACGATGAGCGCAACGACCGACGCCAGTGGCAGGTACATCCGGTGCTCCGCTACGGGAGAGCCCAAAATCGGCACCACGCTTGACGTCGGTGCGAGAATCCCCAAAAACCAGATCCCAAGGAACCCGACCATCCGGCACCTTTTCAGTGCGAACAGAACCCCGCCCGCCAATGCCGCCAGAATCAACGCGCAGGGTGCGATGGCAGCCAAATGCTGCGCCGGCACATATTCCCCGTAGTCGAATACCAGCGGATGCGGCCACAGGGCCAACCGGAGATAGTGCACAATCCCCTGGCATTCCACCAACGCATAGCTCCACCAACCGACGCCCAAGCCGTAGCCCGCGCCGCGGTTATCGAGGCCCGCCATCAAATGGCGCAGGAATAGCCAACTGCTGGCCAGTCCCAGATACAAATACCGGTGCCGAGCCCAGGCTTCTCGAAGGCTCCCGCTGATGAAGATCGTATCGTAGATCAGCACCATCGCGGGAGCTGTCACCATGACCTCTTTGCTTCCCATGCCCAGGAAACACGCAGCCACCGATAGCACAAACCACGCGGTTGATTTTTGCGATTCCGCACCTCGAAGGAAGGCATACAAGGTCAACAGATAGAACATCCCGGCCAGGGATTCGCAACGTTCAGAGATGTACGTCACGGCCTCGGTGTGAAGTGGATGCACTGTCCAGATGAGCGCGATCGCCAGTGCCACCCAGGCCGCTGACGCGTCAAATCGCTCCCGCAACCCGGGTCGCAACAGCGTCCGCCGTACAATACCGAATAGCGCCAACCCGGCCAGAATATGTGCCCCCAGATTGAAGGCGTGATATCCCCAGACCCGGTTTCCGCTCAGCGCATGGTTCACGGCCAGTGAGAGGTTTACGACCGGGCGACCGCCTGTGAACGAGGAGGGTGATGGCGATAACACATTCCAGATGGGCCAGAGATGGCGAATGGTCCGATTCTCCTCGATCGAGGAGGCGTCATCCATGAGAAATGGCACCGCAAAGCTATTGTAGTACACCGCCAGGGCCGCGAGCACAATCAACGTTGCGCCCAGGACCGTGCGCCATCGCGGCGGGGCAGGCGTGGCTTCTGCGACCGCAGAAGATTCAAGCGGCGACTTGGCACCCGTCATGGACGGAGCGTAACAATCGCATGCGGGCAAGTCGAGCGGCCTCTTGCCGGATTGATCGTATCGGCCGTGTCCCCCGACCCTCCCTGGCTCGGACTAGTTCCCCTCAATCAAGATGGAAGACGATCTGGAGTGCGGTGCTGACCGGACTATTGTCGGCGTGGGACGGCATGATGTCCTTCATGTGCGCCCACCACTTCCGACACTCGGCCGTCTTGGCAATCGCCTCCCATCGGGTCTCGTCTTCGATCTCCACGTACCCAAACAGTTGTCGGGTTTGCGGATGCAAAAAAATGGAATAGTTGTGAACGCCATGTTTCTTGAGCACCGCCTCAAGCTCCGGCCAAATCGGATTGTGACGCGCCTGATATTCGGTCTCCTGTCCTTCGTTCACCGACATGACAAACGCTTTTCGAATCATGCGTGCCTCCTGGAGTCTCGGTCGAAGCAACTGTAAGGAACCTTTCTGCGCGGGACAATCTGTAATTTACATTTGCGCCCGAACAAATCTCCGAGAAAGTGCTAGACAAAACGGTTGGCGTTTTGTAGCAAAGCTTCGCATTGTCCGATGGGAGGAGCCCCGAACACATCCTTCAAGAGCAATCCCTTATGAGAATTGAACTGCACACCATCGATTACGTCATTCTTTGTGTATATTTCGTTTTCGTTCTGGGCATTGGCTGGGCTCTGAAACGTTACATCAAAACCGGTGGTGACTTCTTTCTCGCCGGACGTTCCATCCCCGCGTGGATTGCCGGCCTGGCGTTCATCTCCGCCAATCTCGGCGCCCAGGAAGTCATCGGGATGTCTGCCTCCGGCGCCAAATACGGAATCATGACCTGCCATTTCTACTGGGTCGGCGCCATTCCCGCGATGGCGTTCGTGGGCATTTTCATGATGCCCTTTTACTACGGCTCCCGCGCTCGCTCCGTGCCCGAATACCTGAAGCTGCGCTACGATGAAAAGACGCGCGGTTTCAACGCGATCTCGTTCGCCGTCATGACGGTCTTCTCCTCGGGGATCTCAATGTACGCGCTGGCGAAATTGTTCGAAATTCTCCTCGGCTGGAATTTCCATTTCAGCGTCTTCATTTCCGGCGTCATCGTGCTGGCCTACATCTTCCTCGGCGGCCTGACCTCCGCCATTTACAACGAGGTCTTGCAGTTTTTTCTGATCGTGCTCGGCTTCCTGCCGCTGGTATTGCTCGGACTCAAAGATGTTGGCGGCTGGCAGGCGCTCATTCACCGGTTGAACGACGTTTCGGTCAGCAAAGGTTTCGCCCCCGGCACGTTCACGCATTCCTGGGCGTATACGGGATCGGCCGCGGCCAACCCGATGGGTGTGGAATGGTTCGGCGTTGTCTTTGGCCTTGGGTTTGTGCTGTCGTTCGGCTATTGGTGCACGGACTTTTTGGTGGTGCAGCGGGCCATGGCCGCCAATTCCATGTCCGCGGCGCGCCGGACACCGCTGATTGCCGCGATCCCCAAGATGGTGTTCCCCGCGCTCGTGATCCTCCCCGGCCTGATTGCCATCTCGATGCATTACCAGACCAACGGCGGATTTCTGCCGATGGAACATGGCGAGCCGAATTACAACATGGCCATGCCGGCCATGCTCGGCCGTTACTATCCCGCCGGCATGTTGGGTCTCGGTCTGACGGCGTTGATGGCGTCCTTCATGTCGGGCATGGCCGGCAACGTCACGGCCTTCAACACCGTGTGGACATACGATATTTACCAAAGTTATATCAAGCCCGGCCAATCGGACCAGCACTACCTTCGGGTGGGCCACGCAACTACCGTCGTGGGTATCATCCTCAGCGTGGCATGCGCGTATGCAGCGACGCGCTTCAACAACATTCTCGATTTTCTCCAGCTCGTGTTTGCCTTCGTCAACGCGCCGTTGTTCGCCACCTTCATGCTCGGCATGTTCTGGCGCCGGGCCACGGGTCATGCCGCGTTCTTCGGGCTGCTGTCTGGCACCATGACCGCGGCGATCCACCACGGGCTCACCATCCCCGCCGGCGCCACGGCGGGTATCCACGGCGGCTGGCTCGGTTCCATCATCCACACGTATCCCAGCGACATGGCCCAGAATTTCTGGACCGCCATTTTCGCGTGGACAGTCTGCTTCGTCGCGACCATCCTGATCTCGTTGATGACCCGCAGGAACAAGACCGACGACGAACTCAAAGGACTCGTGTACTCGCTGACGCCCAGGATTAAGGACCCCGATGTGCCGTGGTACAAGCAGCCCGCCACGCTCGGCCTGATCGTCGTCGCGGCAGCGGTGGTCTTGAACATTATCTTTTGGTAAGGGAGATTCGACATGAAACTCGATATTCGCATGCCCATGGGAGTGATGTTCGTCCTGGTGGGCGTCATTCTGACCGTGTTCGGTTTGGCGACCTACTCCGACGCGGCCCTCTATCAGAAGTCGCTCGGGCTGAATATCAACCTGATCTGGGGCCTGGTGCTGGCCGTGATCGGCGCGGTGATGGTGATCCTCGCGCGACGAGCCATGCAACGTTCCACCGACCCGGACAGCAAATCAACCACAGTTTCTTGAACAAGGAAATCACTTCATGAAGCCAACGAATTGGATATACGCCGCCGCCGTTGTCGTCGCATTGGTCGCCGGATGCGATAAATCAGCACCGCAGGGCCAGGCCAACACCGCCAGGCCGAAAGCCAGGGTTCGCCTGGCATTCGTCAGCAACAACGCTGCCGATTTCTGGGCCATCGCCCGCGCAGGCTGCAACAAGGCCGTCGCCGATCTGGGCAATGTCGACCTGGATTTCCGCATTCCGGCGGACGGCGCTGCCGCCACGCAAAAGAGCATTGTGGAAGACCTTCTCGCCAAAGGAGTGGATGGCATCGCGATCAGTCCGATCGATCCCGCCAACCAGACTCTGCTGCTGAACGAGGTGGCCAAACAGGCGTTGTTGATCACGCAGGACAGCGATGCTCCGCAAAGCGACCGCGCGTGTTATCTCGGCACCGACAACGTGGCCGCGGGTCGCCAGGCCGGCGGACTTATCCGTGAGACGTTGCCCCAGGGCGGCAAGATCATGGTCTTCGTCGGGAATACCTCCGCCCAGAATGCCCGCGACCGCCTCGACGGCATCAAGGCAGCCATTCAAGGCTCGAATGTCGAGCTCCTCGACGTGCGCACCGATGACACGGACGCGGTCCGCGCCAAGGCCAACGCATTGGATACCATGGTGAAGTATCCCGATGTCGCCTGTCTCGTCGGTCTCTGGAATTACAATGGCCCGGCGATTCTCAACGCCGTCCGCGATGCCGGCAAGGTCGGGCAGGTCAAAATCGTTTGCTTCGATGAGGATGCCGAGACGTTGGCGGGCGTCAAGGAAGGCGCCATCTATGCCACCGTCGTCCAACAGCCATACGAATTCGGCTACCAGGCGATTCAGTTGATGGACAAGGTGATCACCACCGGCGATAAGTCCGCGATTCCAGCAAGCAGGAAGATCATCATTTCCACGCTGGCCATCAAACAGGACAATGTCGACGCGTTTGCGGCCAAACTGAAGACGATCCGCGGCCATTAAGTTGAATGAGCGCGCCGTTGCTCGAGCTGAAGGGCGTGACGAAACGTTTCCCCGGCGTGCTCGCCCTCAGCGATGTGAGTTTGACCGTCGGCACGGGTGAGGTCGTCGCCCTGATCGGGGAAAACGGCGCGGGCAAATCCACCTTGATGAAAATCCTCGGCGGCGTCCATCTCGCGGACACCGGGACGATTCACTTTGACGGCCGCCCCGTCGCCATCCACAACGTCGCCGAGGCCATCGCGCTCGGGATCGGGTTCATCCACCAGGAACTGAACGTCCTCGACAATCTCGACGTCGCCGGCAATATCTTTCTGGGACGCGAACCGGCTCGGGGTGGGCGACTGGGGTTGATCCATCGCCAGGAGATGGATCGCCGGGCCGAGCCATATCTCCGTCGCCTGGGGCTGCAGGTTTCTCCGCGCCGATCGTTGCGTGAGTTGTCAATCGCCCAGCAGCAAATGGTCGAAATCGCCAAGGCCCTGTCCCAAAACGCCCGCCTGATCATCATGGACGAGCCGACCAGTTGCCTGACGCTGGCGGAAACCGAGCGGTTGCTGGCCACGATCAAAGACTTGCGGGCCGATGGCGTCAGCGTCATTTACATTTCCCACCGGCTCGGGGAGGTAAAACTATGTGCTGACCGCGTTGTGGTGTTGCGCGACGGAAAGAACGTCGGCACGTTGGAGGGCGATCAAATCCGTCACGATGCCATGGTCCGCCTGATGGTGGGACGTGACCTGCAGAGTTTCTACGTCCATCCCAAGGGAACAAAACGAACGGCTTACTTCCAGGTGCGCCAACTTCGCACGCGCGCTCATCCGCAGTGCCGGATCAGTTTCGACGCCGCGGCAGGCGAGATTCTCGGGTTCGCCGGGCTCGTCGGAGCCGGTCGCTCGGAGATGGCCCAGGCAGTGTTTGGCGTCGATACACCGTTGGAGGGCGAGATTCGGTTGGAGGGCAAGCCGGTTGTCATCCGCTCGCCACGCGACGCCATGGCGCGAGGCATTTACCTGGTGCCCGAAGACCGGCGCAATACCGGCCTGGTTACGGAGATGACCGTGCGCGAAAACGTCACGCTGCCCGGGTTGTGGCGGCACGCGACCGCCGGGCTGATTCGTTATGCAAGCGAAGCCGAGGTCGCAGAGAGGCAATGTGCCGCGTTGAATGTCAAGACGCCCAGCATCGAAACCCAGGCTCTCAATCTCAGCGGCGGCAACCAACAGAAAGTGGTGCTGGCCAAGTGGTTGGCGCTGGAGCCGCGGGTGCTCATTTTCGACGAGCCGACGCGGGGTATCGACGTCGGAGCCAAGGCGGAGATTTATCGATTGATGCGGGACCTTGCCGAGCGGGGCGTGGCCCTGCTGATGATCAGTTCGGACATGGAAGAGGTCCTCGGCGTCAGTGACCGGGTGATCGTGATGCATGAGGGGAGCGTTGCCGGCATGTTGGAGCGGGATCAATGCAGCGAGGAGGCAATTATGCAACTGGCCGTTGGGAAGATCGGGGAGAGTGTGTCGTCGTGAAAAAGGAAGCCGGCATTTCCATCCTGCTCGTGGTCCTGTGCGCGATCGTGGCGATCAAGAACCCCCGGTTTCTCGGCGCGGCCAATCTGGAAAACATGGCCCGGTTGATCGGCATGTTCGGGATTTTCAGCATCGGCATGGGGCTGGTGATTATCACCGGCGGCATCGATTTGTCCGTGGGGTCGGTGTTCGCCCTGCTCGGCGTGATGCTGGTGATCATGCTTCGCGAATGGCACTGGTTCTGGGCCGTCGCGGTGCTGGCGGTCATCGCCGGAACGATGACGCTGGGATGGTTTCACGGGCTTCTCATCACGCGAGCGAGGATGCAACCGTTCATCGTAACGTTGTGCGGGCTGCTGTTCTATCGCGGATTGGCCCGGTACATCGCGCACGATGAAACCATGGGCTTCGTCAACGAGAACTTCGGACCACTACGCAACCTGGCCACCGGGAGCGTGTTCGGGTTGCCCATGCCGTTTGTGTTGTTGCTGGTCACCGCGGCGGTGATGTGGGTCGTCCTGCACCGTTCCGTGTACGGCCGCTATCTGTTCGCCGTGGGCCGCAACGAGGAGGCAGCCCGCTATTCGGGCATTAACAGCCGCGCGATCATCGCCAGCTCCTACATCCTGGCGGGAGCCCTCGCCGGTGTCTCGGGAATCCTCATCGCCTTCTACACCAACTCGATCTCCCCGTCCACTCACGGAAACTTCTACGAACTGTACGGCATCGCCGCCGCGGTTCTCGGAGGATGCAGCCTGCGGGGCGGGGAGGGCTCCATCCTCGGCATCGTCATCGGCACCGCATTGCTCCAGGTATTGCAGAATCTGGTCAACCTGTTGGGTATCGACAGCTCGCTGAATTTTGCCGTGATGGGAGCGGTGATCCTCATCGGCGTGCTCGCCGACGAACTTCTCAGCGCGCGCCGCCGGAGCCGCAAGGTTCTCGTCGCCGCCGGCGGCAACAAGAGCGCGGGCTAGTTCATCGACTCCCCGGGCTGTCAAAACCGGAACATGGCCTTGGCATCGAACGAGCCGAAAATATCGTCGTGCTGCTGCCCGACGAATTCGTGGGTCCGGACCACGCGTGTGAAAGCCAGTTGGAAGTGGCGGAACAGGCGGACGGCAAACCCGGAGCTGAAATCCGCCACCCACGGAACGCGATCGACGCTCGCGCTGTTCCGCAGTGTGTTCCCGTCGAGAAAGATGTTCTGACCAACCGCCCGCCCGTCGACGCCGGCGAACAGGTACCACGCGAACGGCGGCGAATTCGGCGTGATGCCGCCGCCATCCGAGCTTGCCGAATCGATGATCGGCACACCAAAATCATCCGGCAAATTCCAACCCGCCCGCAGGATCGTCCCCAGGTCTCCGGAAATCTCAATGTTGCCGACCTTCACGCCGGCGTGCGGGATCACGTCGACGTAACGGGCGGTCTGATCGTTTGGCGACAGGCGCCAGAGGCGTTCATACTTCAGCAACAGCCCCGGTTCCGTCTTGATCTGGTTGTCCCAGCCGCGGGGAATGTCATTGGTAATGAACCATTCGTGAAAGTTTTTTTGCGCTGTTTCGGCCAGCGATGGAGGACCCGTCACTCCGGCATCGATCTCAAAATCTTCCATCACTGGTATCCCATCCGCGCCCGTCAGGCCGCGTCGTTGCAGGTACATCCCGACGTACAACCAGCCGCCGTAGGGACGGTCTGTTCGAATGAGCCCGTTCGTGTGCAGGTCCTCGGGCGTATAGATATTCTGGCCGAAAACATAGCCGAGATTCTGCGCCTCGAGATCGAGCGCCACTCGCGGCAGCCCTTCGCTTGCATGTCCCGCCCATTGCGGAAGGTCGTTATCGGCTCCCCGGTAGGTGAGTTTCAACCCCTGGGTGTAATGCCGGTCGGTATTGTTGCCCGCCAGCAGGGTGCCAAAGAGATCGTTCTCCTCGGTAAGGGCGAAGATGGGACCCTGTCCCACTTCGACAGCCAGGCTCCGGATTGCCATGATCGCCGCAGCAATGCCCGCCAGCCCGATACGCAGAATGACACGCCAACTCATTACAAGTTAAGTCTGACCACCAACCGCGAGTAACCTAGCTTCTTCGCGGGGCCGCCCGCCCCAACCGACGGGAGAGCGTGAGCCGCAGTTTCGCCATATCAAGCATGGTCGCGGCGATCACATCGAGCCGCCGAATGTGAGACGCGCCCAACTGCCGTTGGACAAACGGCACGGGAATCTCCTTCACGCGAAAGCCGAGATGTTCCGCTTGCACGAACAACTCCGCATCGACGAACGGACTCCGTGAGCGCAACTGGAGCTTTTCCCACACCGATCGACGGATCGCTTTAAAGCCGAAGTTGATATCGCGCAACCGCAACCCGAACAGCGTGCGGACCATGAAATTGTAGCCGAGTGAAATCCGCTTCGATTTCCAGTTGGCGTACTTGGCGCCATCGTCGGAATAGCCAGTCAACACATCCGCATCCGAGAACGCTTCCAGGAGCCGTGGCAGGCTTTCCAGACGAATCGGAAGATCAAAATCGGTGTACACAAGCAGATCCTTCCTGGCGCCCTGCAGCCCGGCGCACAAGGCGCCTCCGAACCGCTGGTTATGGGGAAGACGGACCAACCTGACCCGCGGATCCTTGCGCGCCCATTGGTCCACCTGGTCCGCGCATCCGTCCGTGCTGGCGTCATCGGCCACGACAATCTCAAAATCCGCGAACCGGCGTTCGAGCACATCCAACACCTGTTTCAGCGTGGCATCGACGGCAGGACCTTCGTTGAACATCGGTAACACCAGGGAAATCGGTGTGGAAACCAATGATCCAAACCATTGCGAATTGGTTTCGCGCCCGCGTCTGTCGTCCTGAACCGTCACTTCGTCGGCAAATTCCATCGTGATCTGGCTGTCACTTTTGTCCATCACTGGATGCGTCCTCCTCCTTGCTGTTTCCGTCCTCACTCGTGCATGCGGTTCCTCACACGCCGAGAGATTGCGACCTGCTCATTCGTGCCTGACGAACGACAACCGCCAACAGCACGCCCCACAATCCGATCATGGCCCAGCACAACAAACCAATTTGCTGCAACGGCACAAACGCCAGCGTCAACAAACCGGCCGCGGCAAATGCCACAAGCGTTGCCCGGGCCCCCCAGCGGGTTACCGCTCCCGCTTCATAGGCTGCCACAAACACCAATGCCATCATTGGCAGCAATAACACAAGGAGATAATGAAACTCCGAAAGCGGCGCGGCGAGCAGCATCCAGACCAGGATGGCCGAAATAACCAGGAGCTCGCTCTCAGGCCTCGACCGCCAGCCAACCAGGCCGATAATCACCAGCATCACAACCGCCACCGAATTCGCCAGCTCTCTCCCGTGGTCCGAACCCACAAGCCGGCAGCAAACCGCCGTCAGAGTCTGGCTTCGCGCTTTGTACGGGCTCAGCAACTGACCGTCCACCGGGCTTTCGCGCCGGTCCTGATCGCTGCCCAAAGAGGGTGTGGCGACGAGGGAAACCCATTCCCGCCAGTACGCTGCCGTGCTGCGCGGTCCGAATACCAGTATCGGGATGCAGAAACCAAGAATCACCATCATCACCAGGGTGGCCGCGACGAACCGCCACCGCTTTCGCCAGGCAAAATACGCCAGCAGAACCAGGGGCAACACTTTGACCAGGATTGCCCCGGCAAGGCAGGTCGCTCCGAGACCGGGACGCCCGCTCCTTTGCCAGTACAACGCCGCTACGACAAGCCACGCCAATACTACCGATGCCTGGCCTTCCACGATTCCCTGGACAAGCCACGGCAGCACCAGCACGGCTCCCACGACCGCCGGCCAGAATACCGCTTCCTGCAATCCCCGTTCTTCCCGGACCATTCGAACGCACATTCGTAGCGACCAGAGAGCCAGCACCACGGAAAGCGCGTACCACAACAGTGTCCCCAACGTGACGGGAAGCACTGAGAATGGGACCATCAGGATGGCAAACGGAGGCGGGTAGACATACGACAGGCCACGAGGGTTCTTCGCTTTGTACAGGTCGGCGCCAGCCAACACGGCACGCCCGGCCGCAGTGTAAACCGTGAAATCCGATCGATGATCCGCAGAATAGGCGGCGCGATACACGGATACCCATCCCAATGCGATGACGATGACAAGGGTCACGGCCATTATCGATGACCGGAGCGGACCGCTTGGGCTGTCGTGGGACTGCGAGACCATCGTGTGCATCCTCATGGGCACGTGTCGTCTATTGCCTTCCTGCCCGGTTTACTGCAAATAGACACGACTTCTACCCTTTCGCCCGGTGCAAGGTCAATGGTATACAAGATATCCATGACTGGTCCGTGGCCATCCCGTGAGCGACCACCCGATCTCGGCGACGCCGAGGCGCATGTCTGGGTCGCCGCTGTTGATGCCGTGCTGGACAACCGTCCGGGTTTCGTCTCGGTCCTGTCAAACGAGGAGCGAGAGCGCGCTGGCAAATTCTTGAGAGAGGTGGATTCGCGGCGGTATAGCGCGGTGCGTGCGTTGTTGCGGCATTTGCTTGGAGACTACATCGGCCGGGACCCTGGGAAAGTGCGCTTTGCTTACAACGCTTATGGCAAACCCGAACTTGCAGACAGTTCGGAGCGCATCGTGAATTTTAGCGTTTCGCATTCCGGAGACCTGGGGCTGTTTGGCTTCGTTCGGCGCTGTCGGATCGGGGTTGATATCGAACACATTCGCCCGGATATCAACATGCAGCAACTGGCGAAGCGCTGGTTTTCGAAGAATGAATTCGAGAAGCTCGAAACGTTGCCACCCGATCAGCAATTGGACGCTTTCTTCCGCTGCTGGACCCGTAAAGAAGCATACCTGAAAGGACGCGGGGAAGGCATTACGCACGGTCTGGATCGCTTCGAAGTCACCCTGGGACCGTCCGAACCCGTCACGATCCTGCACGCCGACGACGACGCCGATGTATCCCGGCGCTGGACGCTCGAGCACTTGACGCCGCAGCCGGGTTATCTCGGCGCCGCGGCTGTGGATGACGGCGGGATTGCCTTCCGATGTTTTCGATGGGAGGCAGCTTAAGTCCCGTGCACGCGGTCGAGGCAGGACTTCAACCTCTCTGCAAGCGTTGCGACATACTGCGCATCAAACATCGAAATGTTGTCACCCTCGGCGTCGTAAACCTCGATGCCGCCGTTGATCAGAGGAGTCCATCCGGCCCGCGGGCCAATGGTGTATAACGACGACGCTTCGGCCGTAAGAAACAGAATGGCCCGCCCCGGATACGGGCCGGGCGCATACGCTTTGGCAGCCGCGATATTGATGTCGGGCACGTTCAGCAACCGCCGGGTCCATTTCCCGGCGCCCCCCAGCGGCGAGCTGGCGGAAATCTTCCAAATGGCTTCCTTGGCGCTGCCGAGGGCCAGACGACCCAATCCCGCCGCCTTCGCGCCGAGCACTTCGAGTTTCTCGCGCATGCGCAATTCACCCAGCTTCTTCAACTCATGCGTGATTCGCCTGGTCAGGTAGGCTTGTCGCAACGGCCAGCCTTCCAATGAGCCGGGCGAGGGGGTATTGAACAACACCAGCATGGCAACGCTCTCCCCCTCGGCAATCAATTGTCTGGCCATGTCGTACGCCACCATGCCACCGAAACAATACCCGCTCAGGTAGTAGGGGCCGCGCGGCTGGACGGAACGGATTCCTGCAAGATAGTGCGTCGCCATCTCCTCGACGGTGTAATAAGCCGATTCTTCACTCAAACCTCGCGCCCGGAGTCCGTACAACGGCTGGTCCATGCCCAAACAGCGCGACAGATTCCAGCAATAGAAAATTTCGCCTGCATGTCCGTGTACGCAGAACAACGGAGGACGCGTTCCCTTCGGTTGCACCGCCACAAGGCACGATGTCGAGGGACGGGCTGACGGAACAGAGAGGATTTGCGCCAATTGCGCAATTGTTGGCGACTCGACGAGCGTCGCCAGGGGTAGCTTGGTTTTGAAGGTCTTTTCGATCTGGGTAAAAAGTCGCGCGGCCAGCAAAGAATCCCCACCCAGCTCGAAGAAGTTCTGATTCACGCCAATCGGCCGGAACCCGAACGCCGCCTCCCAGAGTTCGACCAATTGCGGCTCGACGCGATTTCGGTCCACCGAGTCGGCCACCGCGTTCGCAATCGCAGCAGGCGCCTGCGTCCGGGTCGGATTGGGGGCCGGCGCAATCGGAATATCGGCCACGAGGGCTCCGGGATCCCTGGCCATTGCTTCCAGAATCGAGCGGTAGTCCTCAAGAACCCGCTTCATCGTCGGCCGATCGAACAAATCGGTGCTGTATTCCAGGGAGACTTCGAGCGTAGGCTCGCTTTTCAGCCAGACGATCAGATCGTGTTTGGCCGTCCCGGTTTGCAGCGGCATCCAGCTCGCCGTCAGACCCGGAAGTTGCCACGCCTCCTTGGGAGCATTTTGCAGGATGAACATCGTCTGGAACGGCGGATGATGGGCTTCTGCTCCATTCGGCCTCCCACCCGCCAGCATTCCAAACGGCAAGTCCTGATGTGAGTAAGCGCTCAGCGCGACCTCGCGCACGCGCTTGAGCAGTTCGCGGAAGGTGGGGTTGCCCGCCAGACTGGTGCGTAACACCATGTCGTTTCCAAAACGGCCGACGAGTCCCTCGACTTCTGTCAGGGGGCGATTCGCGCCGCAAGAAGCGATGCCGATGTCCTCCTCCTTCGAGTAACGGTGCTGCAGGCATTGGAATCCGGCCAGCAGTACCATGAACAAGCTGACACGCTCCTTGCGGCTCGTCGAAACGAGAGTGTTCGCGAGATCGACCGGCAGCGCCATCGTTTCCCTGGCGCCGCGGTGACTGGGCGTGGACGGGCGCGCGTGATCCGTCGGCAGATGCTGAAAGCCGGTCGGGCTGGCGAGTTGTTGTTTCCAGTATGCCAGCTCCGATTCCAGGGCCGATCCCTGGAACCGTTCCTCTTGCCAGCGCACAAAATCGCCGTACTGGTAGGACGGCATCGGTTCGGTGGGCGTCGCACCAGTCGCGAACGCTTCATACCATTTGGACAGCTCGCGGATCAAAATGCCCGTGGACCAGTCATCGTACACAAGATGATGCGTGGTCAGTTGCAGGATGTGCTCCTCGGGAGCCAGTCGAAGCAATTGCCCGCGAAGCAGCGGGTCCCGTGACAAATCGAAGGGTCGGCTTGCTTCTTCGAGAGTGAGTTCATGGACCCGGGCATCGCGCGCCGCGCCTGCCAAACTGCTCAATTCCGCAAATGGCAGGGAGACATCCGGAGCCGGCAAGACGATCTGCACGAGTTCGCCATCCAGAATCCGGAAGACAGAACGAAGAACTCCGTGACGCTGGACGATCTCCTGAAGCCCGCGCCGTAAGGCGCTTTCGTTAAGCGGACCGCGCAGGCACAGGAGAAGTGGGAAGTTGTAGACATGGTTATCCGAATGCTGCGGGTCCTGGAGCCACGTGATCTGTTGCGAGAACCATCGCGGTACGACAAAGGCATCCTCGGCCTGCAAGTCCGGGCTTATCCTGCGAAGTCGATCCAACAAGTCCTTCGGGTCATGTGACGGCTTGTGCCCGGGGGCGTGCTGGGGAGACCCGATCGGGCTGGGCGGGACGCCGCGCTGGGGTCTGCTACCGCTCATGAGCCTCCACTGGATAATCAGAAAGACGAGTATCCGGCTCGCGGACAATCACTTCCAACAATGTCTGCCAGGCGCCGATCAGTTGAGCAACATCCACGTCGGTGAACATGTCCGGATTGTACTGTGCACGACCCATCAGGCCCTCGGGTCCCTCGCGCAGTTCCAGGTACAGAGGCCAACGAGAGCCGCCGCTTTCCACGTCCATGAATGTCTGGGTCCAGCCAGAAGTCAGGCTGGTGAGTTCAGGGGCGAGCGAGATCACGACGTCGAACAACGCCTGGTGACGTGAATCCGACGTCAGCCCCAGCTTCGACATCAAGTGCTCCATCGGGACGTCATCGTTGGCGATCGCGCCCGAGACGGTTTCCCGGGTTCGCCGTAACAGCTCGCGTGCCGACGGGTTGCCCGAGAAATCCATTCGCAGCGGGACCGGATTGAGAAAATAACCGACGAGATTTTGGAGTTCTGCCCGTTTGCGGCCCGACGGCGCCAGCGTGCCGAGGACGAAATCTTCCTGACCCGAATAACGGGCCAGCACTGCGGAGCATCCAGCCGTCAAGCCCATAAACAGCGTGACGCCCTGGTCCCGGCACAGAGCCTTGAGTTGTTGCGTCAGACCGTACGGAATCGAGAAGGGACGAATTATCCCACGATAAGTCCGCGCGCGGTCAGGCTGCCGTCCTGCAGGCCAGGCCAACGGGCGAGGAAGCGCCTGGAGCCGGTCTTTCCAGTAGGTCAGTTGGAGCGCAGCGGCATCGCCTTGCAGCCACTCTTGGTGCCAGTACGCGTAATCCGAGTACTGGAGTGACAAGTCGGACAGGGGAGAAGGCTTGCCCGCCGCCAGCGCCTCGTAAATTGTGACCAATTCAGAAGGGAAAACGTTGTTGACCGTCACGCCGTCCACGACGCTCTGGTGCATGGTCACGAAAAGTCGATGATCGTCATCGGCGATGGTGGCCAGTTTGGCGCGAACGAGCGGCCCGGTCTTCAGGTCGAAAGGCATTCGCGCCTGCTCGGTCGCAACCCGTAGTGCTTCCGCTGCGCGATCTTCGGCCCGTAGATTTCGGAGATCGACCACGGGGACGGGGAATGCTGTGGGGGGCGGGTGAATCACTTGAACCGGCCTGCTTTCGATCACGTCATAACTCGTGCGCCACGCTTCGTGGCGGCGGATGATCTCGGTAAGGGAACGCCCAAGGACATCGGCATTCAGCCGTCCGTGGCGATGGACGGTGATCGACTCATTATAAAACGGCGGAACATTTCCAGCCTCGCACTCGCGCCGCCACACCTCCTCCTGTACGGGGGCCAATGGAGCCGGGGTCTTGACGGTTCGCCGCGCAATCCGGGCCGCATCGGCAGTCGTTTTCGAGACGTTCCCGTGCAGGTATTTCTCCAGCAGCCGGAGTTTGGCTGGAGATAGCGTCGCTGCATTTGGAGTCGAGTCGATCTTCGTCATGTGCGCGACACCGACTTGTCGCCGGAAAAGTTAATGCCCAGGTGCGTCAGACCGCGCAGGCCGGAGTTGGTTCGCCACGTCAGAGGGCCGGGTTCCAGCGACCAATGCGGGAAAAACCGCAGCATCTCCTCAAAAGCAATCTGACCCTCGATTCGCGCCAGCGGCGCGCCGAAACAGTAATGAGCGCCATATCCAAAAGCCACATGGCGGTTGTCTTTCCGCGTGATATCCAACCGGTCAGGATCGGGGAATCGATCCGGATCACGGTTCGCCGCCGCCATGATCGCCATGACGGCTTGCCGCTTCCGAATCTTCCTGCCCCCCATCTCGGTGTCCTCGGGAGTAATCCGCGCGGTATGCTGGCTGGGGCTTTCGTAGCGCAGCAGTTCTTCCGTGGCCGAGGGGATGAGCGAAAGGTCTCCGCGAAGTTTCTCCAGTTGGTCCGGATTGCGCAGCAACGAGAGAGTGCCGCTGCCGATGAGGTTCGTCGTGGTTTCCTGTCCGCCGATCATCGTTACGATGGAATTGGCGACCACTTCTTCCTCGGTCAGGCGATCGCCATCGACCCGTGCGTTCATGAGCGAGCCGACGAGTCCATCCGGCCGCAACCTGTCCCAGCGCATGGCCCGGCGAAAATAGGCGGTCATCTCCTCCGTGCTCTTCAGGATTTTTGGGATGCGGTCGGGGTTGTGCTGGAAGTTCCCGAGCATTTCCGCGAAATCCTGGGACCAGAGTTTCAATTGCCGATGGTCTTCGATCGGTACACCGAGCATTTCGGCGGTCACAATGCACGGGAGCGGTTCGGCCAGATCGGCAATCAGGTCCGCACGGCCCTTCTCGTGGATCTTCTCCAGCAGTTGTCGAACGATATCGCGGATATGCGAGCGCAGCACTTCCACCCGCTGCGGCGTGAAGGCGGCCGACGCCAGCGCGCGAATGCGCGTGTGGGCCGGCGGATCCAGAAACAGCATCTGCTTTACCATGACATTCGCGATGGGATTCATGGACGAAAGATCCATCGCGGTCAGTTGCTCGGGGGTCGGCGTGCGATCGGCGGAAAAATCGCGCAATACGCGGACGACGTCATCGTAACGGGTGACGACCCAGGTATGCATGTATGGATCCCAATGCACGGGGTCCTCCCGGCGAAGCCGGTGATAAAACGGGTGGGGGTCGGCCAGGACCTCTGGATCCAGCAGTTGAAACAAGCTTAGTTCCGAGGCCGCCTTCTTGATGCCCGAAGAAGGTGGAGTGTTCGTGATCACGGTGATCGAGTTCCGCCGTCTGTCTGCGAACTCGAATCCAGAAGGCGCTGCACGTCGCTTTCGCTCATGGCCTGAAGTTTGGCGACGAGACGCCGCTCAATCTCCGCGGACAATTCGGCCACGGTGGGGGCTTCGAACAATGTCCGCAAAGGCACCTCGACTCCAAAGGTATCGCGCACGCGCGCCATGAGTTGGGCGCCGAGAAGCGAGTGGCCTCCCATCGCGAAGAAGTTCTCCTGTACATCAACAGTTTCCAGTCCCAGGAGTTTGCCAAGAATGCCGGCCACGGCCTTTTCCATATCGGTTCGTGGAGCCGTGATCGTGCTGTCCCGCAACGTGTTCGAATCGTCCGGTGCCGGCAGAGCTGCCCGGTCGATTTTGCCGTTCGCCGTGAGGGGCAATTGTTCCAGCTTCACGAACGCGGCGGGTATCATGTAATCCGGCAGGCTCGCGCCGAGGAAATCGCGCAAGTCGCTCGCGGTTGGGTTCGCATCCGGTGCGGCAACGAAATAGCCTGTGAGACGAACATCGCCCGGCGTCAGTTCACGAGCAACCACAATGCTCTGCCGAACCAGCGCATGCCGGTTGAGGACCGCGGTCACCTCATTTGGTTCCACGCGGTGACCACGTACCTTGACCTGGTCATCCATGCGGCCCAGGAACGCGATTTGCCCGTCTGGCAGAAGCTTGGCCAGGTCCCCCGTCCTGAACAGGCGTTTTCCCGTGTCCCCATTCAGCGGGCTCGGCACAAATCGCTTCGCGGTCAACTCGGGCCGGTTCCGATAGCCGCGCGCCAGACCCACACCGCCGATATACAGTTCGCCCGGCGTCCCAGCGGGCACTTGCTTGCCGGACTCGTCGAGGATGTACACTCTCATCTTGTCGATGGGGCGACCAATCGGTGGGACGCGATCGGTCGTGCCGTTGGCCGGTACGAGGCCCGAGGTTGTCACGACCGTGCATTCCGTCGGACCGTAGTTGTTGATGAACTCGAACGGAAGCCCGGCCGGCGGATAGAAGTGCAACGTATCCGCGCCCGTAAGCATCGTGCGCAACGCCGTCCCTGCCGGCCACGATAGCGACAGGAGACGTTCCGCCAGCGGTGTTGGCACAAAGCTGATGGTAATACCCTGTGCGACCAGCCAGTCGCGCAATGCATCCGGGTCGCTCACGGTCTTTTCGTCGGCAACGTACAAGCTCGCTCCGGCAGTCAAATACGGCCAGATCTCCCATACGGCGGCATCAAAGCCGACCTTGGCAACCATGCTCGCCCGGTCAGCCTGTGTAACACGGAAAGCGCGTTGATGCCACTGAACGAGGTTTAGCAGTCCCTCGTGCGGAACCTCGACACCTTTCGGCTGGCCCGTCGAACCCGACGTGTAGATGACGTAAGCCAGATGCTCGGGTGAAAAGTCCGATTCCGCTTCCGCGGAGGAAGTGGCGGAAGGAGACTCAATGATTCGTCCCGCGTTATCAATGGTGATGGTCTTGTAGTTGCCTGCGGGCGATTGATCCTTGGCGCAGTGAGCCGTGATCAACAGGGGAGCGCCGGCATCCTCGAGCATGAATGATAACCGCGCCGGGGGGTATGTCGTATCCAATGGCAAATACGCTCCTCCGGCCTTGAGAACACCAAGCGCTGCCACAACCATGGCCGGAGAGCGAGGAATGCACAAGCCAACCACAACATCCGCACCCACGCCAAGGCTTCGCAGTTGCGCTGCAAGAGCCTCGGCCCGCGCGTCCAGATCCCCATACCGAATCACACAAGAAGGCGAGGCGATCGCCACCGCATCGGGACGGGCGGCTGCTTGAGCAGACACCAGGTCTCTAACTGATCTACCGCGATGCCGGGTCGCCGCGGAAGTATGGCCAAAGGCTGCATCCGTTATCATAGTCACCCATTTTTTTCATCTGATGACAGAAACACTCTTGGCGGGCGGAAGTCACTCAGAAAGAAACTGCACACACACAGCCCAGCCACTATCGAATCTGCTCACCTCTCACGCTCTTCTCTAACAGGGGCTAACTATACCAGCAGTTTCACGAGTTCGCAATGTGAAACCTGAGTTTTTCGTGGCTGCGCGTCCCTGACTACTTGGCCGCGATTATGGCCTTTCGCGCTACTTTTCGTCGTCTGGCAGTGGTAACCATAATGGTTAAGCCTTTGTAACCGCCCGACAAGCCCGTGTGGACAAAGGAAGAGAGGGTGGACCCTCTCAACGGGGTGCCATGGCAGCGATTTGGACGGCTTCGGCAGTCAACGCGCGGATTCGCCCCCAGTTCTTATCGGCGATCAGTTTTCGCTCGACCATCCATGAGCCGCCGATGGCCGCGACGATCGGCAACGCGAGGTATTCGCCAGCGTTTTTGGTGTTGACCCCGCCAAGGGGGATAAACTTCACACCCGCCGGGCCGTATGGACCCGCCAACGCTTGCAGCATCTTCAATCCACCGGCCGCTTCCGCCGGGAAAAATTTCTGAAGTTTGCAGCCGAGGGCCAGTCCGCGTTCGACATCTGACGGCGTCATCACGCCGGGCACAAATGGTAATTTCAGCGACTGCGACTTGGAGACGACGGTCTCGTTTAATCCGGGGGCGACCCCGAATAGGGCTCCGGCATCAATTGCGCGCTGAAGTTGGTCCTGGTCCAGAATCGTGCCGGCCCCGACCAGCATTGTCGGGAAAGCCTCGCGGACGTTGCGGATGGCTGCGGCAGCCGCCGGGGTGCGAAACGTCACTTCCATCACGTCAATACTCGCGGCCAGCAAGGCTTCTGCCAGAGGTTTGGCATTTGCCGCGTCATCGATGACGACCACAGGGACGATCCGTTTCTGAAGAATCTGCTGCATGAAAATGCTCCTTGATTGCGCTTTCCATCCAGTTTGGGAAGCGTTTTGATTCGGCGCAAGAGAAAAGTCGTCGCATGACGGGATCTTGTAGCCGAATAATCCGAACGGTGCTGCCGCTGATCGCCTTGTGCGGGGCCGTTGCCTTCGCGGAAGATAAGCCAAACATCGAATACGGCCGGGCGTCCGGCCAGAGCCTCCGCTTGGATGCGCACCAACCCGACGGTGCGGGACCGTTCCCCGTGGTCCTGATGGTCCACGGGGGCGGGTGGAGCAGCGGCGATAAGCACAAGGACGTGACGGTCATCCTGGATGCTCTGACGAAATCTGGAGAGTTCACCTGGTTCTCGATCAATTACCGTCTCGCGCCGACAAACCAATGGCCGGCATGTTTCGAAGACGTGCAAACGGCGATTCGTTGGGTCAAGACCCACGCTGCTGAGTACAAAGGTGACCCGCGGCGCATCGCTCTGGCGGGCTACTCGGCTGGCGGACAACTGGTGTGTCTGGCTGCCGTGCTGGCCAAAGAGGAGACTCGGGTGCAGGCCGTGGTCGGCTTCTCTCCGCCAACGGACATGGTGGCGGACACGGAACGCCGTGGTGGCCTGAGCAAGTCCCTGCAGATGCTCTTCGGACGTGACACACTGGATGATTCGACCCGCAAGCTGCTCAAGGAAATGTCGCCGATTGATTTCGTCAAGCCGGGTCTGCCGCCGTTTCTGTTTGTGCAGGGAGATGCTGATAAGACTGTCCCGTATGGCCAGACGCTTGCCTTCATGTCCAAACTCAAGGAAAACGGTGTCTCTGCCGACATCGTTACGATCAAGGGCGCACCGCACCGGATCACCGAATGGGACAAGTTTGATCCAGGCTACAAGCAGAAGCTCATTGAATGGCTCGAACAAAAGATGGCCGTGAAGAAATGAGCCGACACATTGGAAACGAAGGAGCCAGAAGGAAGATTGAAGAGCATAAGCCGTTTTTTCATAAGCATAAGAGAGACGCGGGCAGGTCGTCCGGTTCTGTGTGCGTTGCTGTTTTGGGCATGTTTGCCCGCAATCAGCGGTCAAGCGGCTGACACGGCCACACCAGCCACCGCTACACCGGGCAGGGTGTTCAAGGTCCGCGACTTTG
This sequence comes from Verrucomicrobiia bacterium, assembly GCA_035501175.1. Taxonomy (GTDB): domain Bacteria; phylum Verrucomicrobiota; class Verrucomicrobiia; order Palsa-1439; family Palsa-1439; genus Palsa-1439. Next base: position 89,655 of record DATJWQ010000065.1, read on the forward strand.
GCGCGAAGGCCGATGGCAAGACACTGGATACTGGGGCGATCCAGAAAGCGCTTGATGAGTGCGGCAATTCTGATGGCGGCACGGTGGAGTTCTCACCGGGCACGTACCTGAGCAAGCCGATTGTCGTACGCACCAAAACGACGGTCCAACTCGACACGGGGGCAGTGCTTCAGGCAACGGGCGACCAAACAGCCTTTTTGAAATCAGGTACGAACTGGCTGGAGGCTAGGGGTAGCGATTTCATTCCGTTTATCTCCGGCAAAGACTTGGCCGATGTCACCTTTACGGGTGGCGGGACGATTGATGGCGCCGGCCAAAACTGGTGGGGGGCAGCCGAAGAGGCGCGCCGAAAACAGCCAGGGTACACATTGCCGCGACCGAATCTGGTCGTAATCACCCGCTGCAAGAATTTGCGCATCGAAAACGTCACGCTGCAAAACTCACCGAAATACCATTTGGTTCCAACAGAATGCGACGGCGTCATCATCTCGAACGTGACGATCCTTGCGCCCGCGCACGCCGCCAATACTGACGCGATTGACCCAAGCATTTGCCAGAATGTCCTGATTACGAAATGTCGTATTGATGTGGGAGATGACAATGTCGCGATCAAGTCCGGCCACAAGGTTGCAGGCCGTGAATTTGCGTGCGAGAACATTACCGTGACCGATTGTGCGTTCCTGCATGGACACGGTATGTCCATCGGCAGCGAGACGGTCGGGGGAGTCCGCAATGTGACGGTCCGAAATTGCACTTTTGATGGGACGGAGAACGGAATTCGCATCAAGTCGCAGCGAGGAAAGGGCGGGGTGATTGAGAACATCAGTTATCGCGATATCACGATGAAGAACGTTGATCCTGCCATCACGCTGACGTCTTATTACATGTACAACTCTGCCGGTGATGCAGTTCAGCGCGCGACGCCAGAACAAGATGTCGCGCAACCCGTTACCGACACAACCCCGGTCTTTCGGAATATTCAAATTCAGAACCTGCGGGCAACGACCACACGCGGCGCGGGCATTATCCTGGGCTTGCCCGAGTGCGCGATCAGCAATGTGGTGCTCGAAGATGTGCAAATCAGTGCCGCAACCACGGGGTTGATCGTCAAGAACGCGAAAGGCGTTTTGTTCAAGAACGTCCAAGTGACCTGCAAGGAAGGACCTCCCGTGGTCGTTGAGAACGCCGACGTGGAAGGGCTGGAGATACCGACAAGTCAATTAACGCCCAAGGCCGCGGACACAGTTGCGTCGACAGCCAAAGTCTTCGATGTCCGGGCATTTGGCGCCAAAGGCGACGGGCAAACGCTTGACACTGTGGCAATCCAAAAAGCCCTGGATGAATGTGGCAGCTCCGGCGGCGGCACTGTGGAGTTTTCGTCGGGCACATACTTGAGCAAGCCGATCGTGCTCCGCAGCAGCACGACGATGAAGCTGGACGCCGGTGCGGTCCTGAAGGCGACGGACGAAAGAGCGGATTTCGTGAATCCCGACGGGGCAGATTCCTTCGTCCCGTTTGTGGGTGGGAAAGGCATTCACGACGTGGCGATCGTTGGCCCGGGCACGATTGATGGATCGGGCGGCCGGTGGTGGCCTGCCGCTGAGGAGGCCCGTCACATAACCCCCGGCTATACGCAGCCCCGGCCCAAGCTGGTGGTCATCACAGGGTGCAAGAACCTCACTGTGCGTGACGTCACATTGCAGAACGGTCCGTGTATGCATTTGGATCCGACGGATTGCGAAGATGTAATCATCTCCAATGTTACGATTCAAGCGCCGGCCCATTCGCCGAACACGGACGCGATCGATCCCACCGATTGCCGGAACGTGCTCATTACGAAATGTCGGCTTGACGTGGGCGATGACGACGTTGCCATCAAGTCGGATCACAGAGTTGCCGGTCGCGAGTTTGCTTGCGAGAACATTATCGTGACGGATTGTACATTTCTGCATGGACACGGTATGTCCATTGGCAGCGCCGTGCGCGGCGGCGTGCATGATGTGGTGGTCAAGGACTGCACGTTTCAGGACACTGAGAATGGGATTCGGATCAAATCCGACCGGCGCCGGGGTGGACGGGTGGAGAATATTCGCTTTCGTGACATCACCATGAACAACGTCGATCCCGCGATCACGTTGACGTGCTATTACATGAATAACTCCTCGGGTGATCCCGTCCAGCGCCCGCCGCCACTGACCGATCCCGCGCAGGCGAGGTCCGAACACACCCCGGTCTTTCGCAACATCTACTTCAACAATGTGCGGGCGACCTGTCAGAAGTCGGCGGGGATCATTATTGGGCTCCCTGAGAGCGTGATTTCCAATGTGTTCCTGGAGAATGTTCAGATTACTGCGCCCACAACCGGTCTATTCGTGAAGAATGCCAGGGGGATTCAATTCAAGAACGTCCAGTTGGACAACAAAGAAGGTCCTGCGGTCGTTGCAGAGGACGCCGAGGTCATCGGCTGGAAAGATCCGGCGCGGAAATGACGACACCTGGAGATGGTTTGTCCCGGCGATCGGTCCTCTATTTGACCGGCATGCTGGTTGCCCTCGTTGCGCTGGGGTGCGTCACCGAGCGGTTCGTGCCGCGCGAGTTTGGCGGGGCGAGTCCGCTGCAATGGTCGGTCCGGATGGCCGATTCAGAAATGGCGCGGCGGGACGACACGCTGGCTTGGAAGGACCGCGGCAAGGCCAGGTGGGATTATACGACCGGGTTGTTCACGTTATCCTTGTTGAAGCTCCACGAGCGCGTTCACGACCCGCGCTACGTCGCGTATAGCGATGCGGTGATCGGATCATTTATCACGTCAAACGGCGCCATCCACACTTACAAATTCGAGGATTACAGCCTGGATAATATCGATCCCGGGCGGACAGCGCTGGAGTTGTACGAGCTGACAGGCGACGAGCGCTACCGTAAGGCGGTCGATCGGTTGCGCGAGCAGTTGCGTGTCCAGCCGCGCACGAGCGAGGGCGGATTCTGGCACAAACAACGTTATCCGCATCAGATGTGGTTGGATGGTTTGTACATGGCCGAGCCGTTTTACACGGAATATGCGAGTCGGTTTCGTGAACCGAAGACTTCTTTTGATGATGTCGCAAAGCAAATCCAGTTAATAGCAGCACATACGTACGACCCGAGGGCCGATCTTTTCTATCACGGGTGGGATGAGAGCCGTGAACAGAAGTGGGCCAACAAGGAAACCGGTACATCGCCGAGCTTCTGGGGCCGGGCCATGGGCTGGTACGCAATGGCCCTCGTGGATGTGCTGGATTATTTCCCCGCAAACCACCCGGCTCGGACGGATATCGTGGCGACGCTGAGGAAACTGTGCGCGGGGATTGGTAAATATCAAGACCCCGCCACCGGTCTCTGGTACCAGGTCGTTGATCAGGGAGGACGGCAGGGCAATTATCTCGAGGCATCGGCATCCTGCATGTTCGTGTACACACTGGCCAAGGCCGTGAATCATGGATACATCTCACGTGCATATGTGCCCGCGACCGTGAAGGGCTACCGGGGCATCATCGAAAAACTCATTCGGGTGGATGAGCGCGGCCAGGTTTCGCTTACGCACTGCTGTCTCGTCGCCGGTCTGGGAGGCCCCCGAGATGGTTCTTATGAGTATTACCTCAAGGAACGCGTTGTTGACAACGATCTCAAAGGCGTCGGTCCTTTCATTCTTGCCGGCATCGAGATGGATAAACTGCCTGATTCCGTCGGAGTTGACTCGGAGTTCGCTGCTGGCACGCAATAGGCTTGATCGACCTCCTGCCTGCGTTCAGACGCAACAGTGTCAGACATCGCAGACTCGGAGCATCATCTGCGGCATGAGTGGTGCTGCTATACCTGCAAGATGGACTTTGAGGAAAGAATTACCTATCCTGTTGTTTCAAGCCATCAGTACTCTGACGGTGAATCAAATGTTGTTTATGTAATAAATGCACGTCCTGTTCGCGTACATAGGGGTCTTCTCTCCATGAAACACGTAATTCGCAGTCTTTTTGTCTCCATTTCAATGCTCATCCTCGCTTCACCCAGCCGAGCAGTTGTGATCCTCGATGACACTTGGGCTGATGGGAACCGCAGCAACACCAGTTTGCCCACAAATGCCGCGTGGTATGCTTCAAATGGGGGTGCTCTGACCGCGACTACAGGCTCGATGACGCTCACGCTCGGGGGCAGTGCAGTACTGGCCGTTTCGTATTTCACGACGAACGCTGCGGCTCCAGTCCAATTGTCAGTCGGAGACACCCTGTTGACGACAATCACATTTCTCTTCAACGGCGTGGCCGCCTTAAACTCTTCCCAGGGATTTCGGTTGGGCGTCTATGAATTCGGCAGCAATCGGGTGAGTGCGGATTTCAGCAGCAATAGTTCTCAGGGCGCCGGCGTTCAGGGCTATGCGCTGTTTCAGAATATGGGGACCACCTTCAACAATGTCACGCCGATGACCATCATGGACCGGACGTCACTTTCGGATAGCTCTTTGCTCGGAACTACTGGTGATTATACCTCGCTGGGGACCGGCCCTGGTAACACAAACAATTTTGGTGGGTTTGTCAGCGGCACCGTGTACACGCTGCAGTATTCCTTCCAGCGAACGGGAAGCAATTCGATGTCGATCTCGGTTTCCTGGCTGAATGCGACCAACGGCGCGACACTGCTGACTTCCGTGACCGACACCAATGCCACCAACTTCAACTTTGACGGAATTGGTATTCGCCCCTCGGCGAATACCCAGGCGGCATCCACTACCATCTTTCAGGAAGTCAAAGTGGAATACATCGCCGGATCCACCCCGCCTTCGATTTCGACAGATCCACAGGACCAGCAGGTTTATACGAATCAGCCGGTATCCTTCACCGTCTTGGCCAGCGGCACCCTGCCCTTGTATTATCAATGGCTCTACAACACCAACACGGTATTAACAAATGCCACCAGCGCGACCCTGACGATCACGAACGCACAGTTGACGGATGCTGGTGGCTACTCCGCGATCGTGTCTAATACCTACGGAGTTGTCACGAGCGCGGTAGCCCAGTTGTCTGTCAGTATTCCGGATGCGCCGACGATTATCACGCAGCCGCAAGACCTGACGGTTCTGCCGGGTGACACCGCCACATTTACAGTGGACGCCGGCGGTTCGGAGCCCCTCAGCTATCAATGGTATTACAATGGCGGCACATTGATCGATGGCGCCACGGAAAGCACCCTGACACTGACCAACGTTCAGCCGGGCGCTGCCGGTCCGTACTATGTTGTCATCGGCAACCTGGCCGGTTCGATTGCCAGTTCCAATGCCATACTCAACGTCAACACCAATCCGGTGGGCCCCAGCTTTGTCACCGATCCGGCGTCGCAAGTCGTATTGGCTGGCAGCACGGCCACACTTTCAGCGTCGGCCGATGGCACCGCCCCCATCAGCTATCAGTGGTACGTCAACGACGCTCCGATTTTGGGCGCTACGTCGCCGGTGCTGACATTGCCCAACGTGCAAACGTCCGCGGACGGCAGCTATTATGTGACTGCCTCCAACTCTGTGGGAATGGCGACAAGTTCCACGGCGGTGTTGACCGTGACGCCGACGGTGCCGGTGGTGAACAGCGCGTACAACCTCACGGGCTTCGGTTCGGGCACGACCGGCGGCGGCGTGATTCCCACCAACGATCCCGGCTACTTCCGAGTGTACAATGCCTCCGACCTTGCGAACGCCCTGGACGATAAGAAGGGGATCATCAAGGTCATCGAGATCATGAATGACCTCGATCTGGGCTACAACGAGATTCCCTCCGGAATCCTGACGAACAGCGAACCCTTCCGCTCTGCGGAGACCCCGCTGCTCCATCCCGTCCTGCTTCAGACCGGTGTCAGCCTCATTGACATCGAGAAGAAGAACGGCCTGACGATCTTTTCCGCCAACGGCGCGACCATCCGTCACGCCAAGTTGAACATCAAGAGTTCCAGCAACATCATTATCCGCAATCTGAAGTTCGACCAGTTGTGGGAATGGGATGAATCTACCAAGGGCCAATACGACAGGAATGATTGGGATTTCATCACCCTGGGCGATGGCGGCGTGGTGAGCAATATCTGGGTGGATCACTGCACGTTCACGAAGGCCTATGACGGCATCATGGATACCAAGGCTGGCTGCTCAGCCATCACGTTGTCCTGGTGCAACTACGTCGGCGACGACGGCGCGACCAATCCCAATAGCTGGGTGTGGCAGCAGATCAATGCGTTGGAATCGAACAGATCTTCGTATGCGATGTACAATTTCCTGCGCACGAACGGCTACAGCACCACCAACATCGTCACCATCATGCAGGCGCATGACAAAACACACCTGGCGGGCCAGAATGATCTCGATTCGGGCAACAATACGATCACGATGACCTTTCACCATTTGCACCTCGGCGTGTGGGATCGTTGCGTGCCGCGTCTGCGCGCGGGCAATGTGCACGACTACAATCTCTATGTGGACGATACCACGGTGTTGGCAGCGAAGCGTCTGCGGGATTCGATTGCGGCCTCGATGAGCACCGCCAATCAAAACACGTTGAATAACACGTACAGCTTCAACCCGCCCGTGAATGGCACCATCTCCACGGAAGATGGGGCCATCATGGTGGAGAAATCGGTCTATATCGACTGCCTGTGGCCGTTGCGGAACAATCAGACCGATCCATCGAATCCAGAGTACACGGGCAAGATCGAGGCGCTCGATTGCATCTATCACTTCGACAACACCGATGGTACCACCACGGATTTCCAGGGCGATAGCACCAATTCTCCCGGCAGCACGTATTTCGGCCCGCTACAGGCGCCGGTCATCGGGTTCTCGTGGAACCTGTCCGGGAATAAGCTCCCCTACAACTATTACCCGGACGATCCGGCTCAGTTGCAGGCCATCATCACGGATCCCAATCACGGGGCCGGTGCGGGCGTGTTGACGTGGGACAGGACAAACTGGCTGGCGACGTCATACGCGCCGACAGCTCCGGTCATCGTGGCCAGCCCGCAGAGCCAGACCGTGGCGAAGGGCCAAAGCGCCACATTTACCGTCGTGGCCGGGGGCAGCGCACCGTTGTTCTATCAATGGTACTTCAATACGAACACGCCCGTCGCCAACGCGACCAGCGCGACGCTTACCGTCACCAATGTTCAATCGGGCAATGTGGGCTCGTATTTCGTTGTGGTGAGCAACAGCGTCAGCGCCGCCACCAGCACGGCAGCGACGTTGGCAATCCCCTCGTCCGATGCGTTCTCGTCCTGGCAGCAGCAATACTTCGGTTGCACCGGCTGCGCTAACGCGGCGCCCAGTGCCGATCCGTATGGCAAAGGCATCAGCAATACCAATCAGTTCCTGCTCGGGTTGAACCCGACGAATCCTGCTTCCGTATTCCGCATCCTCAGCGTGGTGCCACAAACCAATGGCGACATGGAGATTACCTGGGCGACGGGAGCCGGACCGACCAATGTGGTGCAGGCAACAGGTGGCGACAACAACGGTGGTTATTCCACCAACTTCACGGACGTCAGTGGACCGATGTCCATTGCAGGAAGCGGAGACGTGACAAACACCTTCCCGGATCCGGGTGGCGCGACCAACGGTTCATCCCGCTACTACCGGATTCGCCTGGGACCGTAGCGCGGGGTTCCCAAAGACCAATTGCGGAGTACTTGTGGCTGGGAAAGCATAGCCAGAGCCGATTCATTCACTGAATCAGGTTGCTACAGGTCTATCATCGACAGGCACAGCCAGCCGTGTTATTGAAACGAGCATCCGCTTTGGTGATGGGAAGCTGAGTTCGTTCTTCCGCAAAACCGTCGAAATTGTAGGGATAGGAGTATATGGCCCCCGGATTCACCAGTTTCTGGCAGCCGCTTGGCTACGGCATCCATGCCGCACTCGACTTACTTGC
>DATJWQ010000066.1:0-63495 GCA_035501175.1 Verrucomicrobiia bacterium
GAACAACTTCGTGGCGACTCCGGGCGTGTCGGACATCATCCTCGGTGGAGGGGCCGGCCTTGGTGCGGTCACCAACTTCACGGATATCGGTGGCGCAACGAACGTCCCGTCGCGGTATTACCGCGTGCGCGTGCTGTTGCCATAAGGGACGATATGCGAAAGGAAGATGTCGTTGATGATCGTATCAGTTTTGGGTCATCGACCTGTCGAGATGCGAAGTGAATAATGAAAATCAATTCGGATACAAGTGGGGTGGCGCCTTCTCCACCCGGCGTAAGGGTCATGGCGTTTATCCTGACGTTGCTGGGAATGGGCGTATTCGTCTGCGAGGGTGCACCGTCGTTGCCGAACATCCCCACCAACGTGTACAGTGTGCTGAACTTCGGCGCGTATGGTAATGGCACATCCAACAACACCACCGCGATTCAAAGTTGCATCAACACCGCCGCGCTAACGGGCGGCACTGTCGAAATCCCAGCCAACGGAACGTTGAGCACCTACCTATGCGGCGCCATCAGCCTGAAGAGCAGCATCAATTTGCAGATCGACAGCGGAGCGATGCTCAAGATGTTGCCCTACGGCGTTTATCCCACCAATTCGCCGCCGGATTTCATCGCCGCCTCCAGTCTGCACGACATTGAGATCAGCGGGTCGGGAACGATTGATGGTCAGGGGGCGGTTTGGTGGGCAACCAACAACGCCGCCAGCAGTGGAATTGCGCGTCCCAAGGCCATGTTCGCGCCTAGCGCGTGTACACGGGTGTTGGTTCAAAACGTGACCTTGCAGAATCCGCCCAACACGCACATATCGTTTCGCTCCAGCAATCATGTTCCGTGCGGAGATGTCACGGTCACCAACATCACGATCAATACTCCGGATGGCACGCCGAACACGGATGGAATGGACATGTCGGTTACCAACGCGCTGGTCATTGGCAGTTACATCAGCGATGGTGATGATCATATTGCCATGGGCGATAGCAGCGCATTTAATGGTGGCATCGTCGTTACCAATTGTATTTTCGGCACGGGACATGGCGTATCGATTGGCAGCTACACGACCGGCGGGTTGAGCAATTTGTTGGTTGTCAACTGCATGTGGAACGGCTCGGAAAACGGGATCAGGCTGAAATCGCAACGTGGTCGGGGCGGGCCGGTCCAGAACCTGACATATCTGAATCTCAGCATGACGAACGTGCAGTGGCCCATTATGATTTACAGCTATTACGCCTACGGTGTCGGGACCCTCGAAAATGCGAATCCCTATATGGCTTCCACTGACGTGGTGCAGACGGTGACCAGCACGACTCCCATCTGGCGAAATATCACCTTCAGCAATGTGACGGCTACCACCACCAGCGGTCGCCCGCCCATCATGATCTGGGGGTTGCCGGAAATGCTTGTTTCGAACGTAACTTTGGATCAGGTGCGGATTACGGGAGCTGACAACTGCGAGGTTTATAACGCCAGCGCAATCCAGTTTCTCGATTCGCAGCTCACGCTCCCGAGCAACACCAACACGTTCGTGCTTTACAATACGCAGCTTAGCGTGACGAACAGCGTCGCGAGCGGCAACCGGGTGACCATCGGCGGACTGGCTGCGCCTCCGACAAACAATGTGCTGTCGTTCTTCAATGGGTCGGCCTTGATCACCGATACGAATGAATTGGGCGCGGGACTTTTCACTCTGGACCGCAGTACGCTGACATTCAGTCGGAGCGCCGTGACGTTTTCCAACAATATTAGCGCTATCGGCGCCAGCACTTTGATCTTGTCCAACGGGACCGATGCCGTTGGCGGCGCTCTCGATGGTCCTGCTCTTCTCACCGTCATCCTTACGAATAGCGGCGCGCTCCGCTTGAATCAGGGCGCGAACACATGGGGTGGGTCCAACGCGATTTTCAGCGCTGGTTCGTCGGGAACGATCAACAACAGCGCTCCCGGCAACATCAATATCTTCCTGGGTGCCCTGTCGGGCAGTTCGGGAGCGAAGCTACGCGGAAGCGATCAGGCAGGTCCGGGGTTGGATAGTTATGTGATCGGAAATCTGGGGTCGAACACCATATTTGCCGGCACGATTTCCGATGGCACGGGCGCCACCTCGCCGCACGTGGTGTCCCTGGTCGAAGTCGGGACCGGGACGCTCACGCTCTCCGGTTCGAACACGTACAGTGGGGGAACGACAGTCGGGAACGGCACGGTACTGGTTAACAATTCCACTGGCAGTGGCACCGGAACAGGAGCGGTCGTCGTTGCCAGCAGCGGCACACTCTGCGGCACGGGTGTTGTCGGCGGACCGGTGAAGGTGGACGGCACATTGGCCCCTGGCAACAGCGTCGGCGCGCTGACGATCAGTAACAACCTCGTATTGGACAGCGGGGCGGTCCTCCAGTATCAATTAGGCACAAATAGCGATCTTACGGTGGTAAGCGGGAACCTGACCTTGGGCGGGACACTCAATATCACGGATGCCGGGGGCTTTACGAATACGACGTACACGTTATTCCGTTATGGAGGCACGCTGACCACCAACGGATCGCCTGAGGTCCTCGCCATCGGCAACACTCCGGATACAAACAAGATATACGCGCTCGACATTTCGACGCCCAATCAGGTTAACCTCATCGTCGGGATCGCCGCGCCTCCGCTGGATCCCTTCGCTGCCTGGCAACTTCAGTATTTTGGCTGTACGAATTGCGCCAATGCTCAGCCGAACGCCGACCCCTTGGGCAAGGGAATGAGCAACACGAATCAGTTCCTGGTAGGGCTTAACCCGACGAATCCAGCCTCGCAGTTCCAGATTATCTCGACCACGCAGAATACCACCGATGTAGTCATTGTGTGGAAAGCAGCTGGCGCACGGACAAACGCTGTTCAAGCCGCCTCCGGCGCGCCGGACGGCAGCTACAATACCAACGGATTTGCCGACATCAGCGGGCCGATCGTCATCGGTGTCACCGGAGACACGACGACGAATTATACGGACGCGGGCGGGGTGACGAACGTCCCTTCTCGATTTTACCGGGTGCGACTGGTACCATAGAATCAACTGTATGAAGGGGGCACCCCAATGAAGAACGTTTTTCGGCGGAGTATGAAGGTGTGCGCGTGCGTAGCGCTTGGAGCTGCAGCCGCTGCGCGGGCGCAGCAGCCCGCATTCCCCGGTGCGCTGGGCTTTGGCGCGAACGCCACAGGTGGACGCAGTGCAGCGGTGTACCACGTCACTTCGCTGGCCGACAGCGGCTCCGGCACGTTTCGTGACGCGGTCAGCGCGAACAACCGCATCGTCGTTTTCGATGTGGGCGGTTATATCCAACTGGCTTCACCGGTTTCGGTCGCGAACGACATCACGATTGCCGGACAGACCGCGCCAGGCGGCGGGATTGGCATCATGGGCCGCGAGGTTTCCTTCAGTGGCTCGACCAACATCATCTGTCGTTTTGTCCGATTCCGCCAGGGAGATCTCGACACGGACACCGGCAAGAGCGGGATCAACCTGGGGGGCACGACCAATGCCATCTTCGATCACATCTCCGTTGAGTTCGGCCAATGGGACAATATTGATGCCGTTTCGTGCAACAATATCAGCATCCAGAATTCCATCGATGCCGACCCGGTTTATCAACAATTCTGTTCGCACACCGAACAGCTCGGTGCCAACTTTGCCTGGTGTTACACCATTTTCGCCAGCGGGCATAACCGCCAGCCGCTCGCCAAGATCAACACCATCTACGTTAATAATGTAGTGTACAATTACGAGTTGGGTTACACGGTGGCCAACACGTCTGGTGTTTTCTCCCACGACATCGTCAACAATTACTTCATCACCGGCCCGGCCACCACGACTCCCAGTGACGACTTTTTCCAGATGAACGCCAATCAGAGCATCTACTCAGTCGGCAATCTGCTCGACAGCAACGACGACGGCAGCTTGAACGGAAGCCCGACTGCTCCCAGCGGTGTCACCGTTCTCAGTTCGCCTTGGTCGCCACTGACCACAAACATCCCAACGTTCGCGACACCGACGGCGTTTCGATACGATGTTTCCGCATCCGGCGTTCAGCCCCCCGACCAGGTGGACGCTCTGGTCATCGGGCAGGTAATGTCCTTGGGCAACGGATCGACCGGGACCGTCGCCGGGACGGCCGGCCCGGGCACGAGCCTGTACACGAGCGAGAGCCAGACGGGCCTTGGCAATGGCGGCTACGGGGTCATCAATGGCGGACCCGCCTTGGTCGACACCGATGGGGATGGGATGCCGGATATCTGGGAGATCGCCATCGGCTCGAACCCCAACGTCCCGGACGGCAACGTGATCACCCCCTCGGGCTATACCAGATTCGAAGACTACCTGAACTGGTTGGCCGCGCCGCACGCCGTGCTGACCGTGAACAGTTTCACGAATATCGACCTCACGCAGTACACGGTTGGATTTACCAACGACAGCCCGACGTATTCGGTTTCAAATCCAAGCAATGGCGTGGTCAGCTTGCTCGCCGATGGGCATACGGCCCAGTTTATCCCGACCACAAACTTTTTCGGTCTGGCGGGCTTCAGTTTCTCCGTTGTCGGCGCGGACGGTGCGTCGATGAGCAACACGTTTGGGGTGTTGGTTGGAACCAATGCTACAGTGCAGCCGCCGCCGTCGTTGATCTGGCGTGGGGACGGCGTGCTGAACAATTGGGACGTTCAGAGCAGCACCAATTGGTTCAACGGAGCCACTCTGAGCGTCTTCACCAACGGTACCGGCGTTGTTTTTGACGACACGGGTTCCGACAGTCCGGCGATCAATCTGATTGGAGCGCTTTCCCCCAGCAGCGTGGCGGTCACGGCGACCCAAACCTACACGTTTGCCGGCAGCGGATCTCTCAGTGGTTCCATGTCGCTGACGGACTCTGGTCTCGGCACGCTGACGCTTGGCATTACCTGCTCGTACAACGGTGGCACGGTCGTGAGTACTGGAACTCTGGTCGGTACCACGAGCAGTTTGCAGGGGTCGATACTCAATAACGGCGCGATGGTCTTCGATCAGTCTGCCGACGGCACATTCACCGGCTCGATCAGCGGGACCGGTTCGCTGACCAAGACGAACGCCAACACGCTGACCCTGAAGAGTGGGAATAGTTACACGGGTAAGACGTTTCTCAATCAGGGTACGGTCAGCATCAGTGCCGATTCGGCTTTCGGCGCCAATCCCGCCACCCTGACGCCCGATCAGCTTACGTTCAATGGTGGGACCTTGCGTGTGACCGCGGGCATTGTGCAGGGCAGCAACCGCGGCATCACCCTGGACAGTAATGGCGGGACGATCGAAGTCCTGGGTTCGAGCTCCCTCACCAATACGCAAATCATCTCCGGGCCCGGTGGCCTGACAAAGAACGGCACCGGCATGCTTGCCTTGGGCCAGACCAGCAGCAATCACACTTATACCAGTCTCGTTCTCAACGCGGGTACGATATCGATGGACAAGAGCACCGGCCTTGGCACGGGAACGGTACTGATCAATGGGGGGGCGATCTCTTGCTACCGCAATGGCACGTCACGCAGCCCCGGCAACACAGTCATCCTGAATGCCGACGTCACGCTCGGGTCGTCGGGCATTACAAGTCCGATGACGTTCACCGGCCCGTGGACCATCACGAACGGCTCGCATCAGATCATCGTCAATACGATCACGAACACGATCAACGGTCCGATTGGTCAGGATGTGCCCGGCCGCGGGTTGACCAAGGCCGGCTCAGGCCCGTTGATACTGGGGGGGACAAACACATATTCCGGTCCAACCACAATCAATGTCGGCACTCTCGCGCTCACGAACTTTGGCTCCATTGTAGACTCGGCAACGATCTCCGTGGCGTCCGGCGCGGTCTTTGACGTGACCGGCGTGACCGGTGGGCCCTTTACATTGGCGACGGGGCAGGCCTTGGCTGGCAATGGCCTGGTGAAGGGCAGCGTTACCGTGGGCAACGGCGCGACGCTTTCACCCGGTGGTCCCGCAGGCGCCCTGTCCTTTAGCAATGGGTTGACGGTTGCAACCACGGCCGAGCTCGATTTTGGGCTCGGCACAAATGGCGCCAAGGCTGTCGTCAGGGGGAATCTCACACTGGGCGGCACACTCAACATCACTGATGCTGGCGGGTTCACGAACACTGCTTACACATTGTTCACCTACACAGGTACATTGACGTATGGTGGCGTTACTGTCGGCGCGACGCCCTATGGCGGGCTCACGTATACGATTTCCACCGATACAATTGGCCAGGTGAACCTCGTTGTCGCCATTGCTCCACCACCACCCTTGGATCCTTTCGTCGCATGGCAGCTCCAGTATTTTGGTTGCACCAATTGCGCCAACGCCCAGGCGAACGCAGATCCGTTGGGTAAAGGGATCAGCAATACCAATCAGTTCTTGGCCGGTCTCAATCCGACAAATCCAGCGTCGCAGTTCCAGATCATCTCGACCGCGCAGAACACCACCGATGTAGTGATTGTCTGGCAGGCGGCAGGCATTCGTACCAATGCGGTACAAGCAACTTCTGGTGCGGTCGACGGGAGCTACAACACGAACGGCTTTGCCGACATCAGTGGGCCGATTATTCTTGGCATAGCTGGTGACACGAGCACGAATTACACGGATGCGGGCGGCGCGACGAATGTTCCGTCGCGGTACTACCGCATTCGCCTGGTGCCATAGCAAACCATGCCAGCCTTGTGGATAGCGGATCAGAGTAGCCTGCGATTCCGGTTCGCGGTATTGGTGAGCTTGTGGTTTGCGATTGCCGGCATCGCCCTTGCAGCTGACCCTCAATTGCCAGTCATTCCGGACCGCACGTTTGTCGTGACGAATTATGGCGGTATCGGAGATGGCGTGGCCGTGAATACCGCGGCAATTCAAGCAGCCATTGACGCCGCCAGCGCCAAAGGCGGTGGAATTGTGGAAGTGCCGACCGGGGTTTTCTTGAGTGGGCCGGTGCGACTGGCAAGCGGGATCAATCTGCGCGTCGAGCGCAGGGCGGTTTTGCGAATGCTGCCGCTGGACAAATATCCGGGCGGGACTGTTGACCCGGCGGACTTCATTAGTGGATCGAAATTGCACGACGTTGCCATCAGCGGCTCCGGGATCATTGACGGGCAGGGCGCGCCATGGTGGCCTTTCGCCAAGACCAGAGGCGCAAGACGTCCGCGGATGATTGCCCTTCCTGGCAGCAACCGCGTGCTGATTGAGAACATCACGCTGGCCAATTCGCCAATGTTCCACATCGCCATCGGCAGCAACTCCTCGAACATCACGGTTCGCAGCGTCACCATTCGCGCCCCTGCGTCAACCGACCCGGTCAACCCCAGCCACAATACGGATGCGTGCGATGTCAGCGGAACGAAAATCCTGATTGAAAACTGCGACGTGAGCGTGGGCGACGACAACTTCACCTGTGGCGGCGCCACATCGGATGTCGTCATCACCAATTGCACCTATGGCAACGGCCACGGCGTTTCGATCGGCAGCCCCACCCGCGGTGGCGTATCGAACATCACGGTCGTGGACTGCACGTTCCGCAACACCGACTGCGGGATTCGTATCAAGTCCGACCGGGATCGCGGCGGTTTGGTGCGAAATCTGACCTACCGCAATCTCCGGATGACCAACGTCGGGTTTCCGATCCTGATTTATGCGGAATACATGGCTACCAACCGTGAATATCGCGCGCTGCAGAAACTGACGCCCGAGATTGCCGCCGCTTATCCCGCTGCGCCGGTCACCGGCCGCACCCCGATCTATCGCGACATCACGTTCAGCAACATCACCGCCACGGCGGAGGCCGGGAGCCGCGCAGGATTGATCTGGGGTCTGCCGGAGGCGCCTGTCAGCAACGTGCTGCTGCAGGATGTCGACATCACCGCCGACAAGCCGCTCGGTATCTACAATGCGCAAGGCGTCCGATTGGTGCACTGCAAAATCGTCACGCCGGATGGCGTGAATAACCTGTCTTGCACCAACGCCCAAGTGGAAGGACTGGCTTCAAGTGCCGCAAGCAACCATGGCGACAACCGATAGCTCGGTGTTGACAAGCCGGCGAGGAGCCTATCGTTGGGTAATCTGCGCCCTGCTGTTTGCCGCCTGTCTGATCAACTACATGGACCGGCAGATCCTCGGCATCCTCAAGCCCGATCTCTCTCGTGTGTTCGGTTGGTCGGAACGGGACTACGGCAATATCGCCATTGCCTTTCAGGCGTCCTATATGATCGGGCAGATTCTCTTTGGTCCGTTCATCAACTGGCTGGGCACGAAGACCGCCTACGCAATTTCGGTGACGGTGTGGAGCCTCGCGGCCATGTCCCACGCGATTGCACACTCTGTCTTTGGATTCTGTTCGTCACGGTTCGCGCTCGGCCTTGGCGAGTCCGGGAATTATCCTGCCGCCATACGCACGACGACGGAATGGTTCCCACCCCGCGAACGGTCCGTTGCCACCGGCATTTTCAATTCGGGTTCCAACATCGGGGCCATGTTTGCTCCATTATTGGTGCCCGCCCTGGCACTTCACCTGGGATGGAAAGGGGCCTTCATCGCCCTTGGGATGACCGATCTGGCGTGGCTGTGCTTCTGGCTCGGCTTCTATGATCCGCCGGAAACCTCGAAGCGCGTCAGCGCCGGCGAACTCGCCCACATCCATAGCGGCGATGACGGTCAGGCGGAGGCGAAAATCCCTTGGACTCGGCTCCTGCATTTCCGTGAGGCGTGGGGCTACTACGGCACGTGTGTGTTGGTCGGTCCGGTCTGGTGGTTTTATGGGTACTGGCTGCCCGATTTCTTCAACAAGCAATTTCACCTCAACATGCGGCAGTTCGGGCCGCCTCTCGTCGTGGTCTATGCGATTGCTGGCTTGGGCAGCGTCATGGGCGGCGCAATCTCCGCGTGGTTTCTCAAGCGTGGGTGGCCGGTCAATTCGGCTCGCAAGACCGCGTCGTTCCTGTGCGCCATCAGCACGTTGCCGGTCATTTTCGCGCCGCGGGTGGGCAGCGTGTGGCTGGCGGCAGGTTTCTTCGCGTTGGCGGCAGCGGCGCACCAGGGTTGGTCGGCAACGATGTACACGGTCGTCGCCGACATGTTTCCACGGCGCGCCGTTGCCTCGGTTGTCGGTTTTGGCGGGACGCTGGCTTCGCTGATGACGATGGGGTTCTTCTGGCTCGTCAGCACCATTCTCCAGGATCAGGGACAATATCGAACGATCATGCTGCTCTGCGGCAGCGCGTACGTCGTGGCTTGGATCATTTTCCACGTCGCCGTCCCGCAAATCAAACCGGTGAGAATTGACTAATGCAACCTGGAACTCTATACGCGCGTCACGTACTCCGCGGCGGCAGGTCGGCGAAGCAATTCGCTAAGCGGAGCCGAAGAAAATGGTCCGGTCGGATCGCGTATCCCTGGATCCCGGATCTGGGCAACGGAACGTTTTGCAACCCTGTTCTTTATGCCGACTACTCTGACCCGGATGTGGTTCGCGTCGGCGATGATTTCTATCTCACAGCGTCCAGTTTTAATTGCACCCCTGGCTTGCCGATCTTGCATTCCTTCGATCTGGTGAACTGGACGATCATCAATCATGCAGTGAAGAATCTGCCACATCCCCGGTATCAGAACGTCCAGCACGGTCAGGGAATATGGGCGCCGGCGATCCGCTATCACGCCGACAAATTCTGGATTGTGTTTCCCATGCCGGATGAAGGCATATACGTTACGACAACCGACGACCCGGCCGGTCGGTGGTCCGAGCCTCATTTGCTCGTTGCCGGCAAGGGGATGATCGATCCCTGCCCCTTATGGGATGAAGACGGACGAGCGTATCTCGTGCACGCTTACGCCGGTTCGCGGGCCGGCATCCGCAACAAGCTTCGCGTCCGTCCCATGACGCCGGATGCCAGACGGCTGACCGGTGAGGGTGTGATTGTCAGTGAAATTCCCGAACACCTTCCCGCTTTCGAAGGCCCGAAGTTCTACAAACGGAACGGGTGGTATTATATCTCCGCCCCATCCGGAGGTGTGGCCACGGGGTGGCAGGTAATTCTGCGTTCCCGCAGTATCTATGGCCCGTACGAAGAGCGGACTGTTCTCGCCCAGCGCGGTACACCGATCAACGGCCCACATCAAGGTGCCTTGGTCGACTCGCCATCCGGAGAGTGGTGGTTTGTGCATTTTCAGGACGTCGGCGTGTATGGTCGTGTCGTCCATCTCCAGCCAGTTCGGTGGGAGGACGACTGGCCTCTGATTGGCGTCGATCAGGATGCTGGCGGTGTGGGATGCCCGGTGCGGGGTTACCGGAAACCAATGATCGGAGACGACAACGGCGCGACGGCGCCCCAGACGTCCGATGAATTTGATCAACCACTGTTGGGACTCCAATGGCAATGGCATTCAAATCACGAGGAGAACTGGTTTTCCCTGGCCGATCGACCCGGTTTTTTGCGGCTGTTTCCCCGGCTGTTTTCTCTGGACGATTTCAGCCAGGCGGGCAACCTGTTGTTGCAGAAGCTCCCCGCGCGTGAGTTCTCCGCGGAGACGGAGTTGGAACTGCCCGCGGGTCAGGCCCATGTACATGCCGGCCTCGTCGTTATGGGCCAGGATTACGCAGCCCTCGATGTCACACGTGATCCGCAAGGTTGCAAAGTGAGTCTCCTGACGAAGGTGGGGACGTGGGCGGATTACGTGTCCAGGTCGAGAACATTGCGCTTGCGTGTGAATGTTGGAGACGGCGGTGTGTGCCGGTTTGGCGTGGTGTGCGGACACGGCACTTTGTATATTCTAGGCCCCGCTTTTCAGGCGCGAGCCGGTCATTGGATCGGTGCCAAGATTGGTATCTATTGCACAACAACAAACGCCTCGAACTTGGAGGGACATGCCGACTTCGATTTCTTCCGGATCGGCGGCAAGCCCTAACTGTCTAATGCGATCCTCGACGATACAGGCTACTGGCACACCGGGGGGTACTTCTTGGGCCGGCCGGCTTGCCTCGCAAATTGGATCCGAGATCGACGGTGGCGGCAAAGCCATCCGACTTCTCCGACAGCCTGCGCACCAGCTTCCGAAGACCTTGCACATGCCGCCACCGGGAAATCCGCGTTGGGTTCGGCCAAGGGCTGCGGTTTTGGATCTTTTCTATCTGGCTTGGGGACATCGACAGTACGGGTAGACCCCTATTCCGATCTCGCGTCACCCTGGCTGGCAGTACGTCCTCGTCAATCAGGGCAATCCAATCCTCGTGCTGCACGGGCGACAGAAGATTCTGAATCCGGGCGATTTGTTGGTGTTCGATCCCGAATGTGCAAGCGGTTGGATGGACGAGGTTGATGGTGTGTGCGATCTTCTCGTGTGGATCTGGCGCACGCCTCCGCGCTGTGGAGAGTGCAGGCCATCCATGGCAACCTATCGACAATGGATGATTGGCTCAAAGTTGTGGGAGCGACTGGAGCAACTGCACGGGTTGTGCCGTCAGGAAGTAGAACACCCGGATAAACTGACCGGGATTGCTTTGGAGCATCTTCACCTGGCCATGGATATCGCCGTCGCCCGGCTCGTTCGTCGGCAAGTCCCGTTCCGGAAGGCGGTCCGTGCACATGAGCAGACTGTAGGCGATGCGCCGAAACACGCCCGCAAGCGCCGATAGCCGTGTGATCGAAGGCCCGGCGTGGCAATCCTGCCGGCAACCTCCACCCACAGCCCGTTTTGGGTGGCGCGGACCTTCGTACTGTGCAAGAGTTGTCAGGTCGCAGAATCATTGTCCGAGGGATCCGTCCGCATGTCGCCACCAAGAACCACCTCCGGTTATCAGACCATCCAACGGATTCGCAAACGCATCGAGGAGATCTTTGGCTGGATGAAGACCGTCGGTGGATTGCGACGCAGTCGTTACCGCCGTCTCGACCGCACCCAAGCGTGGGCCTACTTCGTGGCCAGTGCTTACAACCTGCTGCGGATGGGCAAGCTAGAGTTGCTCGCCAGTATTGAGTGAGTCAACTGCAGGCAGCACTCGTTGGCCCCTGCCGCTGGAACGCTCTCGCGCCACCCGGAGATGCATTTCTCCCACGCCCTTCACGGCCCTTTCCATCTCGCGAGGACTGCGAACTTCGTCGCTGAACACCCTCACCCCGAAACATTCCCATTGTTCAGACAACCCGCTAATACCGTGGCTAGGCCCTTCTTTCTAACAATCTTCGTTCGCTACGGCAGCAATACACGCACGCGGTAATACCGAGATGAGCCATTGATCGCGCCACCGTAATCCGTCATGTTTGTGACGGTGCCGAGTCCCGTCCCTCCGCCGAGAATGTTGGTCTGGCCGGTGCTCGCGTAATTATCCGTGTAGCTCCCGTTGGCGGTACCGGTCGTGTATTCCAACACGTTCGTGCGGGACAGTGGACCACCAGTGTACGTGGTGTCGCCACTAGCCCCGAGGTAGGTGACGTTGACGTCTGTCCGATTTGTCCTAGCGATACTGATGATATGCAGGTACGCCGCCGGATTGGTGGGGTTGAAGCCAGCCATGAACTTGTTGGTATTGCTCATGCCCGTGCCCGTGTAATCGGCGTTCGGTCCGGTGTTAGGATTGGTATTCGTGCCGAAGTATTGTTGTTGCCACCACGCGAACGGGTCGTAGACGTTAATCACCGCCATATTAGTGGTGGATCCGCCCGCATTGGATGCAATCAACTGGGCAGTCCAAGCGCCTGGCGTCATGTAGGTGTACGATGGATTCTCGCTTGTCGAGGTTCCCCCGTCCCCAAACGTCCAACTCCAACCTGTGGGCGAGTTCGACGAAGTGTCCATAAAGGACACGTTCAATGGTGCCGCTCCGCTGGTCGGGTTGGCAATGAAGCTCGCCACTGGAGGTGTGACGATGACTGTCAGTGCGACATTTGTGCTTACGATTGTGCCGGCGACGTTCGAAACCACCACCGAATACATGCCAGCGTTGCCAAGCTGTGCATTGGTGATTGTCAACGTTGCGCTCGTGGCCGCGATCAAGTTGGTTCCGTCCTTCAGCCATTGGTAGGACGGACTCGGGATGCCGGTTCCCCCGACGGTAAACCATGCCGTCTGACCTGCGGTCACAACCATCGAAACCGGTTGACTGGTGATATTGGGCGCCAGTTGCGGAGCCCAGCCGTAGAGCCAGTTCGTCGCGCAGGAGAATAGGGCCACCCGCGAGTCGCCGTTGGTCAACTGCGTGCCGTTGTATGTGCACGCTGCCGTGGCGGTCAGATTGCTGTTGTTGTATTCCCACCATCGCAGAGTGGGGTTGTCGGTCAGGTCCTGACTGGTCCAACCCGTGAAGGCTCCGCAATTGATCAGGCAATTGGCATAGACCACATTGCCGTCGGCATAACCAAGCGCGCGGGCGAGCGTGATGCCGGTGACCGAGTTGCTCGATGTTGTAAGCTGGCAATCGACGAAAGCCATGCCATTGCTAATGGCGTCGGTTCTGGGCTGGATCAGGTTTGCGGGCGATGTCCGTGTCCGGAGTTCGCAGTTGGTAAAGTACGCATTCATCCCGCCCCAGATGTAATCCACATCGCCCTGAATCAGGTTGTTCTGGAAGTACGCCTGGGTGCCGCTGGTGTTTCCGAGGATGGTGTCCTGGAAGCTGTCCACTTCCGCGTTGAAGAAGATGAACCGCTTGATGGCCGACTCGATCATGAGCGCCTCGGCCTGTGAGCCGCCCTTGGGCGTCATGTTGACGAGGGTGAGATTTTCCATTGCGATGTCGTTGCCATTGACTTTGAACGCCATGCGGTAATGTGTGCTGCCGCTGGGCGCCACATTGTAGTTGTTGGGATAGCCGACAACCGTGCCCGCGCGGGTTTGACCCCGGAACGTGATGTTGTTTTTCGAGTGGACATCGACGATTTCCGTGTAGGTGCCGTTGCGGATGCTGATCAGCGTGTGATTTGTGTTGTCGTTGGGTATGGAATCAACCGCGCCCTGCACCGTGAGGAAATCGCCACTGTTGTCGGCGGCCACGACGAGGTTGGTTGGATTGGCCGGGCCGGTGGGTTTGGTGGTGAACACCCAGGCATTGGTGCTGGTGATTCCCGCGAAATTCGCTCCGTTGGTGTCGGTAAAGACGCCAGGGTCAATCGTGACGTAGTACGTTTGATTCGACGTCAACACATCCAGGTGCGGATAGATGGCGGCGGTGTTGCCCGTAATGATGACCGGGAAAGTATTGAATGTTTCGCCAGCGATGGTCCGTGACTGAATATTGATGGCGATGTTGGTCGTACTGCCAGCCGAGTTGGAATTGGTGAAGTTCTGGGTCATGTCCAACGTGTCCACCGGCGTCGTGGGATTCGTTACGTTGTAGATACGGATCTTGCCGAAGTCTCGCAGCAACGGGGGGGCCGTGAAATTCATGTACAGCGGCGTATCGTAACAGACGCCGGTCATCCCGTTGGACGGCGACAACGTAGCCGTCATTCCGGCAATGACGGTCAGAGTCGCGTTGCTGCTCGTGGCGCCGCCGGCGGCATTGGAGACGATAACGGAATAGGTCGCGGAGTCGGACGGCTGGGTGCTGGCAATGGTAAACGTGGCGTTGGTCGCCGTGGGATTGCCGCCGCTGGAGATGGCCACGCTATTCTTATACCATTGGTAACTCGGTGTTGGCACACCGCTGGCGGTGACGAAGAACGACGCGCTCAAGCCATCCGTGACCACCAGACTTTGTGGCTGCGTGGAAATCGATGGCGGGACATAGACGATCAGCGTCGCGTTCGTACTGGTCGCCGTGCCCTCAACGTTGCTGGCGGTCGCCGAATACAGCAATCCGTTTTGCGCGTACTGGACATTGGTCAGAATCAGGGACAAACCGGTGGCACCGGAGATCGTGCTCCCGTTCTGCATCCATTGCACCGTGGGGGTTGGCAAGCCGCTGACGGAGACGGTGAACGTCCCGTTGTTGCCCTGCACAACGATCTGGTCTGTCGGTCCCGCAATCGTTGGCGGAACATTCGTGCTTGAAACAGTCAAGAGCATGCAATTGGTCACGATTCCTGCGATATTGCTGGCGATCAGGCAATACGTGCCGCTGTTGGTTATTTGCGCGTTGGGGATGGAGATGGAATTGCCCGTATCGCCAACGAGATTAGTGCCGTTCTCCTGCCACTGCAACGTCGGCGTGGGAATACCGGTGACCGTTGCGCTGATGGTCACAGCGCTACCAACGGTAACGGCCTGGTTCGTCAGATTGACAATCCCCGGCGGCACCGGAACAAACACCACCGCGATAATCCCCTGGGTGGTCAATTGCGAGGTGTCCCAGTACATCGACGGATTTAACACAGGCAGGTTGGTCAGCGCAAAATCACCCGACTGACTACCCGAGGGAAGCACCGTGAAAACGTCCCCGCCCGTAAGCGCCGGGCCGACGTTGGTGACCGTAAGTGTGCCGCCGTAACTGATCGAGCCGATGACGTTGACGGAGTCGTTGTTCGACGCCTGGCTCTTGTTCAGCTTGATCAGCGTGGTGGATCCGGACGCAAGCGTCAGGCTGTTGGAGAATACGATCTGGCCGACCGTGGTCCCATTCCCCGGGGTCAGGAGTCCCCCGCTGGTGATAAATGCGGCGCCGGCAAGACTGCCAAAGCCCTCGAGAACGCCGGAGTTGGTGACCGTCGTTGCCTGAAGCAGGCCCCCTTGCAGATTCAGCGTATTCTTTGCCGAAATCACCGCCACGCTCATGTCGATGACCGCCGAGTTCGTTCCGATAATCGTCAATGTGTTGTTCGTGGCCGCCGTTGACGCGCCCACCGTGAAGTCTTTATTGTCATTGTCCCAAGTGGCGCCACCGCGAACCGTCGCCATGTTATTTGTCGAAACGGGGGTCCCACCGATGGCGGTCCCGGCTGCCGTAGTGAACAGCCGCCCACCGGTGTCCAAGAGTAGAATCCCAGAGCTCGCCGTGATCCCAAATCCCAACTTGAACGGGCCGGACGAAGTCATCGAGGCCGAATTGGAGATCACCAGTTGGCAACCATAGCTAGTGGAAGAATTGCCCATTTCCACGGTGCCGGTATTGCTCCAAAAGGTGTTGGAACCGCTCAGCACGAGAATGCCTGAACCGCCGGTTGAGCTCCCCATGAACAACACGTTCGCCGTAACGTTGCCATTTGTAACAAACACTTGTCCAAGGGTTTTCTGACCGATAACAAAGCGCGCACTATTGCCGCTATTGGTGACGAACAGACCCTTTCCCGCGTCTGTCGAAGACGAGAGGTAGACAATCCCGGTGGCCCCCGCAACTTGGCTGCCCACGTAGAACGGGCCCGGGCTCGTCGTGTTCCCGACCACGCTGAGTGAATTGGTGCCCAGGTTGAGGGTAAGCACCTGCGTGCCAACGCTGCCCGCCACATAGTTGCTGTTGAGATTTAACACATCGCTGACAAGTGTCACGGTGTACGCGCCGGCGTTGGTGAATACCGCGTTATCGCCAGGGCCCGGGTAAGCAGGTGCGCCGTCCCATGCGGTTGTGCTTTGCCAAATATCGCTTGTCGCGTTGGTCCATGTCAGGTTGGCCGCGCGACTGGTGTCTGTGAAGGCAAGAAAGGCCAGACTCACCACGAGTGCTGCTGCGGCAAACGTCCGGATGGGGTGATCAGACAAGTGGCGAACAACTCCTAATCGATGAATTGCGGTCATGGTTCTTCCCTTTGGGCATTAGGTGACGGTTGGGCCGGAGATCGACGAGCTTCGTAAGAACGGGCGCTGCTCTGAGCGTCGAAACGGCGATACGGCGGACTTCGCTCGACACGGTCGATGGACAACGTACCAGCATTCCAGTGGGCTTCCCGGTTTGCTGGCCGGCCTCGCCCAGACATGGCGAAGCCGGCCAGCTCCGTGGCGTGATCATCGGCGCTCAGACTACCGAGCGCCGTGGAATCTGCCTACTTACGAATCTGACGACGGATCGAAAGAAGTCCCAGCAATCCCATCGCGGCCATGACCATCGTGGACGGCTCAGGGACAACATCGACCGGTGTCAACGTGATCGAGTCCAAGTTGATTTGCTGGTCCGAGGCGCTCGTGTTGCTCAGATAAAACGCAATCTCGTCGAAGGTGGTGTAGCCTCCCGGGGGCGCCGTCGCATTGATATACGCCGTGTTGGTGACGCTGGCATTATCCGTCCATGAAATGCCCGCTGCAGCGAGCGAGGAACCATAACCCAACGAGATGTTGCCGGAAGCGCTGGTCCGAGGTTGAATCTTGCCCGCATATGTCGTATAATCTTGGATCGCCCCATTATAAATGCCGCCTTGGCCCTGCTGTGTACCCTGAAAGACGTTCGCGCCGTTGTTGGTGCCGTGCGTGTACATTTCCGGGTAAGGCCCGCCGGGATTCCACAATGCAAAGTAGCCGTTGTCATCAGCGGTGCCAGCCGTGCCCCCGGTATTGAACAGGCCCATGCCGAACGGCCGCCCGTTCAGTCCGTCGCCCGCATCCAGAAACGAGCACGAGAAATTGTAGGTCACGACATTTGTCGTCAACGGCAGGCTGTTATTCACCGGCACGAAGTTCTGCGCCACGAAAACCCACGTGTCGCCTGCTGGAACGTCAAGTGTCACCGTGTTGCCGCTAAGAAGATCTCCACCGGTACCCGCATTGGCTTCCACCAGGTTGCCGGATGTGTCATACGCCGACCACGACAACGACTGTGCGGAGGCAGATAGCCCCAACGCGCTCAGAATTGATACTGCCGCGATAAGAACTCGCTTCATAATCTTTCCCTCACCATGCTTTTGATTGATTGGTTTGGCTCCCGTACTCCACTGAACGGGGCACAGGGTAACAATCTCGTGCTTGCGGGTCAATTTGGTTAACACGCAAAAACGGTTGAAAAACGCGCATTGCCGAAAACCGAGGGCTTCGGGTCGGGGATGACAGATCCTGTGGGGCGTAGCATGATCGATCTCGGTTTGGTCTGGCACTTCGTTTCCGGTCCCACAGCCGCTTCACTCTGGGGCTGACGCCGCAAGACGGTCGGGGCAGAATACGGCGGGCCGTTCGAACGGATGCGGGATGCGGCGGGGTTGGGCAAGGACGTGGTGTTCCCCACCTTGCGGCACACGTAACATCTCGCGGCTGGTTTCGGCTGGCGTGGATATTCGCACTGTGCAAGAATTGCCAGGGCATAAGACCATCGCAATGACGATGTGCTACGCTCACTTGGCACCGGCCAACAAGCGGCGGGCGGTGAGCCTTTTGGACGCCGAAGTGACCGCAAATGTTACGACGGTGGACTTTCGACAGACAGCGGAACAAGCTGTACGCTCTTTGTAATGAAGCGTTGCGCGAGTGGCGGAACTGGCAGACGCGCAGGACTTAGGATCCTGTGGGGCAACCCGTGGAGGTTCGACTCCTCTCTCGCGCACCAATTTTGCTCCGAAGATTTTCGGAGTTGCACCCCGTGGCGGATTTGCTACTATAGGAGCCAGTACCACTGGTGCGAGCGTAGCTCAGTCTGGTAGAGCGTCACGTTGCCAACGTGAATGTCGAGGGTTCAAATCCCTTCGCTCGCTCCAATTTTCGCGCGCGGGGCGCGAACTCCATCCAGCCGATCAATGGGGCCAGTTCTCGGCCGCGACGGTAACAAATCCATGGAGCAAATCATCTTGTCGTGCCAACGCGATCAATTGTCGCGCGCGATCCTTGTCGCCGTTCATCTGGCGGGCCTTGGAGAATTCCACGACCGCCTGGTACTCGAGAGGTAGCGAGGCCAATTCCGGAGACTCTGTGTTGTAAAGGACGTTCGACTTCAACGCCGCAAACCCTTCCCGAACACGATTCACGTTGGAAAGGAGTCGCGACGAGAGCTGGGTGTTGCCGCGACGCTGGGACTCGGCAGCCAGGAGAATCAGGAGAGTATTATCCATTTGTTTCAGGGTGACGTCTGAAGATGTGGAAGCGATCCCGAGCGCCTCATCGGGGCCCGTCATGGCGGCTCGTGTCATTGCCATTGCTGCGTGTAGGTCCGCATTGGTTACCGACTCAACGAGTCCATCGTTCAATTCTGATGGATCCGTCTGGTAGAGGAACCAAGCGCGTGCTTCCGGGCGGAGAGTCTCGTCGCGCTCCCAAAGTTGGAGAAGCTCCTCAGGAGAATGAGGGACGGCTACGGTCGGATTGAGGCGGTACAGACGCCCGTAGTAAATGAGCAGCAGTGGATCCATGGTTCCCTCGGCCATGCCCTGTTCGCAAAGGGTACTGACCAGGCGGATCGCGTCCGCTGTCCGGCCCACGGCGATCAGGCAGGCCGCGTGCTCCGCCAGGAGCGCGTCGCGTTCGGACGGCGCCAGTGCTGCGAATTTCTCGAAATGCGGAATCGCGTCGGCAAAGCGGCGGTTCAGGTACAACGCGTAGGCGTAACCCCGTTGCGCATACGGATCGACAGGGTTTTGGTCAACAAGATCGGAATACAGTTTCACGGCGTCTGCCGGCAGTTCGACACGGGCACGCAAATAGGCAAATTCAGGGGAGCCCGGGTGATCGGCGGCGAGTTTTCGATAGAGCTCGCGGCATTCCTGTTCTCGTCCCATGGTCATCATCAAGGTTTGAAAACCGCGATGAGCGGGTAACGAGGAGGGGGATTGTTGCGTCAGATCTTTGGCTAGGGCGACGGCTTGGTTGATGCCGTGCACCGCGCGGACATATTCCACACCATAAGCAACCGCGTCTTCGTTCCCGGGTTCGAGTCGGGCGATTTGCTCGGCAAGCGCCGCGGCCTGTTGGGATTCCCGCTTTACGTCAAGCATGGACAACGTTTTCCGCCATCCGCCAGGGTCGCGGGCGAATCGCCACCGCACCGCGCGTTCGCCCTCCATTTTGATTTCGGGGGGCGGACTTACGAAGATGTAGTCCACCCGACTGAGAACGATGAAGCGCTGTCCGCAAAACTCCTGCTGCGGGTTTGGTGCAAGAGACGAAGGACGGGGATGACCCTTAGCGAAGTACTGCACGCCTTCCGTATACAGCGGCGCGGCCCCCAGGATGTTATAAGCGACGACGTCCTTGGCGAAGGGAACGTCCATATCCCATTCCTCGACCAGGTCACCATTGACCGACCGAGTCACGATGTGGTGCCGTCCGTGGGACACTTTGGGCGCGATGCGCTCATGGTTGGGAGCGATTTGCACCGGCGCGCCAGAATCGATCGACACCGCAACGGGGACGTCGAGCCCATTGACGAGGTAAACGTTTGTGCGACTTTTGGCATATAGGATGCCCAGTGCAGTGCCGCAAGCCAGCACGGCGACGCTTAGGGCCGCCATCTGTCTCCATAATCGCATTTTTCGGTTGAGTGGCACCCTGGCCAGGAAATACCAACCTCGCAGGGTGGCGGGACGCACAAGGTATTGGGCTATGGGATAAATGGGCAGGAAAAGCAGGACGAAGAACAGCGTCCCGATATAGGAACCGTCCGCAGGATCCACCTCCTCCTTTCCCCAGAGAGATGTGCCGATCCCGTCGTGCGTGTGCATCCGTGGAGGACGTTTGATTGGTTCCGCGAAGAGACGTCGGTCGCTGAGCAGTTGTCCAATCAGATGACGGTCCGTGAGGCTGCTGGCCTTGAGCTTCTTCAGGAGCAGACGGTACAGGTCTCGCGGACGGCTGTCCTCGACTGCGCGTGAAATCTCAATATCGTGCAATAGGGGCTTCAGCCGGTCCCGACGAAGTTGCTTGAGTTGTTCCTCAAACGAATTGGCAGTCGGTGCATCTGGCATGGGCGCCTCCTATGATTTCGTGGTGATGTCTCGATTGCTCAGAGACGTGGCTTGCTCCCGCACGTTTCGCAAATCCAGTTTCCCCGTGCCGAGATAGGGCAACGCATCGATGTGGAAGAACTGGTCCGCGCGCGGCTTCCAGAGGTTGGGCAGATCGCTGGCCGCGAGTTTTTCGAGGACGGGGGCCAATTGGCCGTCCTTGAGAGTGTGGAGGACGACGAGGCGTTCGCCTTTTTTTTCATCGGGCACACCAGCGACGGCAAAGCATTGTTCCGTCGCGCCAGTCAACTCGTGCAATTTGTCTTCAACCCTGATGTGCGGAACCATTTCCCCGCCGATTTTGCTGAAGCGCGTGAGACGGTCCGTGATGGTGAGGAATCCATCTTCATCGAGCGCGGCGATGTCGCCAGTGACGTACCAGCCGTCGCGCAAAACCTCGGCCGTCTTTTCCGGTTTGCCAAGGTAACCTTTCATCACGTTCGGGCCGCGTACGAGTAACAAGCCGGGGGTGGAAACGGGCAATGGCTGAAACGCATCGGGATCGACAACGCGCACGCTGATACCGGGCAGCGGATGGCCAATCTTGCCGCGTTTCGCGCCCACCTGACGGAAACCGGCGGCTCGAAAATCATGCGTGTTCACCGTCACGGCCGGCGAGCATTCTGTAAGACCATAGCCCTCCAGCGGGCGAATCCCGAACCGGTCCTCGAACGCCTGCGCAATGCGATCGGGCAACTTCTCCGCGCCCGTCATGACGAATTGCAGGCTACCGAAGTCCTCGGGTTCGCAGCCGCGGATGTACATCTGCAGGAAGGTTGGCGTGGCCAACAAGAACGTAACGCGATACTGGTTGATAAGCGCGCCGATGACTTTGGCGTCAAGTGGGCTGACGTGATAGACCACGCCGAGGCCCAGTACCGCCGGAACCACGAGCGTCCCCGTGAATCCAAACGAATGGAAGAATGGCAGAATTCCCAGTATACGATCGCTTCCACTGAACGCGAATGTTTGGCCCATCTGCTCCGCGTTGGAGATGATATTGTAGTGGGTGAGCATCACGCCCTTCGGATCGCCCGTGCTTCCGCTGGAAAAGATCACCGTGGCCAGGTCGTCGAGTGTCCCTTTCCTTTCACGGCCGAGAACCCTTTCCAGGACCGCAACAGGCAGAGTCCATGTCATCAAGGCGGCGGCGAGTCTTTCGCCTAACCCCGGCTTCTCGGCGAGTTCCTCGAGCAGAACTGTCCTTCCCGGCACGGTCACCTTTACTTTGTCGAGGAACGCCTTCGAAGTGACCACGGTTTGCAGTCCGCACTGGCTCGCGCAGGAAGCGATGACCTGGTCATTGGCGGTGTAATTAAGATTCACGGGTACCTTGCCCATCAGCAGAGCGGCGTAATTCACCAATGCACCGCCGACAGACGGCGGCAGGAGGATCCCCACCATTTCCTGCCCAGCCCAAATCGCGCCGAGCCGTCTCGACAGAAAAACCGTCCGAGTCAGGGCCGGGCCGAACCGCAGTCTCGGAACACGGCCATCCGCCATGAAGAACCGCTGCGGATGATGTCGGGCCTTGCGCACGAACGTACGGTGAATCGGCATCATCAACTTCCGTCGGTTCTTCCACGCTTCGGAATTCAAGTCCTGCACAGCCTGGCGCACCTCGAACGGCGTGGAAGTCGGCGGCATCGGCTTGCCGAAGCTGACAGTCACGGGATAGGGGACATAGCGCGGCATCTTCCACAAGAATCGTCCTTTTTCGTAGCTGAAGATACTCCCCCAGACGTGGTCGAGGCACACAGGGATGATGGGCGCGTCCACGTCCTTCATCACGCGCTCGAAGCCGCGTCGAAACGGGAGCAACTGGCCAATGCGCGTGATTTGGCCCTCGGCAAAAATACAGACCACGTCCCCGTTTTTGATCGCCTCGCTCGCCGTGTGTAGCGACCGGATCATCTCACGCGGCCGTAACTGCGACGAAATCGGGATCGCTTTCATCGCCTTGGCGAACGGTCTTACGAACGGCATGTCGTAGATTCCCTGAAACATGATCGCGCGGATCATGCGGTCGGTGGAACCGATGATAAACAACGCATCGACGAATGACACGTGATTGCAAACGAACAGCGCGCCGCCTTTTTCGGGGATGTTATCCCGGCCCTCGACGCGAAGGCGGTAGAACGAATGCGTGAAGAGCCAGACGAATAGACGGAGCAACGAGTCCGGCACGAGCCAGACGACATACAACGTTCCCGCAAACGTGATGACGCCGCATGTCAGGAAAATCTGCGACGGATCGCGCGGCCAGACTGTCTGCAGGAGGTAATACACTCCGGCCGCCAGAAACGCTGCACCGCTGGAAATCAGGTTCTGTGCGGCAAGTACGCCCGCCTTGTCCTCCTTGCGCGGACGATGTTGCATGAGGGCGTTGATCGGCACCGCGAAGAAGCCGGCCGAAAAACCGAGCAGCCCAAGCTCAAACGCCGCGGTATTGAAAGTGAGGCCGCGGCGCCCCAGCAACGCGCACGCAAAAGTGATCCCGAACGAGCCGAGCGGGATCAGGCCGTACTCGATCTTGCCGCCCGAGAGGTATCCCGCCGCGAAGCTCCCGACGCCGATGCCGATGGCCAGCGCGGCCTGCAAATACCCCGTGTGCGTCTGGTCGACTCGCAGGATGTCGAGGCTGTAGATGATAATGTTTTGCGTTAGCAGCACGCCCAGAAACCAGAAGTACGTGTTGCCGATCACCGCCATCATCAGCACGTAATCCTGTCGGATGATCTTCCATTGCGCCCCGAGGTCGCCGAGGAAATTCCAGCGGAACGCTTTGGTCGGGTCCGCCGCCGGTACACGGGTGATCCCCAGGCTTGTCAAAAGACCAACCCCGGCGAGCGCGATCAGTACGACCCCCGACCACATCGGTTGGTGGACAAATACTTGCGAAAGCGCCGCGCCAGCGACGGTGCCGAGAATGATGGCGAGAAACGTGCCCAGCTCAAGAATTCCGTTTCCCCAGGAAAGACGTTTTTCCGGAACCAATTCCGGCAGGGAGCCGTACTTCGACGGGCCGAAGATGGCACTGTGCACCCCCATGAAGAACACGCATGTCAGCACCACCGCCAGATTGCCGAGCGCAAGGCCTGCGGTCGCGAGCAGCATGACGAGTACTTCGAAGATTTTGACGCCGATTGTTACCGTGCGCTTGCTGTGGTGGTTGGCCAGCCAACCTCCCGCCATGGAGAAAATGATAAATGGCAGGGTCAGCAATGCCGTCGCCGCAGAGACAAGTTTGTCGCGCTCGGCTTGGGCGAGGCCGAGGCTGATCCCGACAAAGATGGCGAGTTGCTTCAGGGCGTTGTCGCTAAACGCGCCCTGAAACTGTGTGACGATCAAACTCCAGAAACCGCGCCGCCACGGTCGTTCGGAAGTGCTCGTGGTCACAAGCAGCGGAGTGTACCGACGAGCGGCTTGCCGCGCAACGTTCGACTCACGGGCCGGCCGACTGCTGTAACTCGATGTCCCCAAGATCAACCGGCTCGTCCGTAGAGCCGTCCGCTGCTGGGGATACGGTGACCTCGCGTGTCGCCTTGCTGATCAGACTGCCAGCGGTGGTCCGTGGATCTTCCCAAACAGCGAGTGTTGTCACCTCGAGGTGGTAGTTTCCACTGACCATATCCTCAAAGCGAAAATGGCCGTCATCCGCAACCGTCGCGTCGAACCATCCGTCATCCGTGACACTGGGGGTCATCGATACGCGGTAGCGCCTCCAATCGATGGACTTGGTATATCCCGGCGGAGCCAGCAGGTGGCCAACCACGGAACGGCCCGTCCCGCCCAACACAACCTGGCGTGTCTGACCCGGGCGAACGTCGACCGTCCCGAGATCCATCCGGTGGGAGAACCAAGTCCTACTCGCACCGATTCTCTGCTCCCGCTCTCGCCTGAGCCGTAACAAGAGCGGTGGAACCTCGGCCATCACGAAATTTCCATTCGCATCTGTTCCCGCCTTGACTTCAGTGGACGGGGAGACATTTTTCAGACCGGTGCTGGCAATAATCGTCTCGTTGGCGGCGAGCCGACTGCCGATTCGCAGTGTGCCTTCAATTCGTCCCCAGGGTTGCACGACAATGGGCATTGATGCGGCCAATTGTTCCGGAGTCGCGTAGCCGAAACCCCGCTCATGAGTCACCGTGACCGTGTAATCCTTGTTGGGCGGCGCAAAGCTGAAGCGCCCCTGCGAATCTGTGGTGGTTGTCTCGTGCTCTCCCATCGCAATGCCGGTGTCGAGGCTCACAACGGCATCGTCTACAGGCGAACCATCGGGAGAACGTACGATGCCCGACAACCACGTAGCTTTTTGAAGTCGGAAATCGTACTGGACGTCACCTTGGTCGGGCTTAAATGGTGGCGAATTGGTTGTCTGATATCCTTCCGCCTCGATCCGTATGTACGTATCCTGCCACATGCTGCCGGCACTTATCAGGTATTGGCCCTCGGTGAATCTGGTTGTCAGGTACGGATACCAAATCACGTCCCCGGGGCCCGAACTGGTAGTCACCTTGAATTTCAAGATCGGCTGGCCCGTGTCGGCATCTGTCACGGTCCCCCGGACACGGAGCTCGGGCACCAGCGTAATGGTCTGTTCTTCCGAAGACGGTTTGAGAGCGGTCAGATGCCCCGGTTCTCTCAATTCCATATACCCTTGGCGGACCACGAAGAACTGCACTTCATCGGACGGCGCATTTGTCCAGACAAATCGACCTTCGGTGTCTGTGTGGGCCTGCCAAAAGAGTGATCGGTGTGACCGCCAGGTGTCGGCGCCGACCCAGGCATCCGCGATGGGTTTTCCCGCCGTATCCAGGACGCGGGCACGAATCGTATTCCCCTTTGTAAGGTGGGCTTCCACCGGCTCTGTTTGGGCATTCGCATCGAGCGTTTTCAACTCGGGTGCGTAGCCGTCCGCTTGGAACGTAAGCACCATCGGACCCGGCCTGATACCATTGAACTGAAACCGACCTTGAGCGTTGGTCTTCGTCGCGCGGACATCGGAGCTTGATCGGTCCGAGCCGTTGACCACATCCGCCCCTTGGATGGGCCGGCCGTCCTCATCAAGCACAACCCCGGTAACAGACAGTCCCTTCTTCATGACCATCACGCTTGTCATCGCGCGAAGCCTTTCCATCGTTGGCCTCTGCGAGGCATAGCCAGAGAGATAATCAACATGAAACAGATAGATTTGCACTTCGCGGGCATCCGCTGCTACGGAGTCGAATCGCCACCGTCCCTGCTCATCAGTGAGGACGAACCTGTTCGGCCCGGCATCCAAATGGACGCGTTGTTTGATGCCGTGTGTTTGCTCGCCGGCTTCTTCAAGAGCGTACGGGTCAAACTGTTCGATCATTACGTTCGCATGGTAGATGGGGCGTCCTTGTTCGTCTTGAACGATGCCGCCAATGGGCGCAGACCGCTTGAGCCTGAAGGTGAACTCCCGCGGCAATTCAAAGCTCTCGGCTACCACGTCCCATTGCACGGCCATTGGCACAAAACCATCTTTTCGTGCCTGGACCCAAAGGTTCGACCGATCGCTTTCGGGTAGTTGGATGCGGTACTCGCCCCGTGTGTCCGTAATGCCGCTGACAGAGTGTTTCTCAAAGTGAGCAATTATTTCGACGTCGGGCAGTGGCTCTTTGGTCGACGATTCGACCACGTGAATGGTCACGGCAGCTTCCCGAGCTGCAGGCTCTTGCGCTGGCGTGTTTGCCGATGACGCCTTCCTCACTCCAACGCCGCCGCCGATTGGAGTCGCCGAAGCCGCGTTGGTGACGACGGAATCGGGGGCCATCGTGTTGTGTTGGCGTGAGAGCAGAATTGTCGCAGTGAGTATGATTACAGCGACGGACGCTGCCGAGACCGCGACCACGAAGTTCACCTTTGCCCACCGCCAGGCGCTGAGGGTCTCGCGTGCCAGTTGGGGCAGGACGGCCGAAGCGGATGCGCTGGCTGCCGCGGTTTGTGCCACACTGAGTGCGAAAGTTTGAGGCGCTGCCTGCACGGTTTGCTCGGCCAGAACGGCGATGAGTCCCACCCCACCCAGCACCACGCCGCGACGGGTCAGAACCTTGCGCAGTTTCTCGATGGCGCGGATGACTCGCTTCTTAGCGGCGTCTTCCCTGATGCCCAGTTGCTGTCCCACTTCTCGCAGGGACTTCTTCTCGTAGAACCGCAATAGGATTGCAGTGCGATCCGTCTTGGAAAGCGCCGCCACGGCTTGGTCGAGATGCGGCGTCAGTTGCTGCCAAAGAACTTCGTTTTCATCAGGGGAATTGATAGTGCTCATGGCCGATGCCGTTGCTTCGCGGACTCTGCGCCGTTGTTCCGCTCGGAGGGCGCGGGTGGCGACGAATCGCGTCGTGCGAAAGAGCCAGCCGTTGAGGATGGTGTTCTGACCCAAGCCGCCAGCTTTACGCGCCAACAGGATGAACACGGCCTGGGTCACATCCTTCGCGAGATGCGAATCACCGACCTGACGTAGTGCCGCCGAGTACACCCAATTGAGATGGCGCTGGACCAACTCGGCGAACGCGAGCTCCGAACGATTCCTCGCGTATTCCCGCAGCAGTTGCCAATCGTCCACGGTGTGCATTGTCCCTTACCTATCAATCCCCGCCAACGCAAAAAGGGGACATGATTTCCAACTCCTTTCGCTGGAATATGGGCATGCTTTCGGGCACAGTAAGCCGGTGACGGAGTTGCCGATGAACGGACCCAAGCGATTACGCCATTTTGCCAGCGACAACAATTCGGGAATCTGTCCCGAAGTGATTTCGGCCTTGCAGGATGCGAACACCGGCCATGCGACCGGCTATGGCGACGATCCATGGACGGACAAGGCGAAGAAGCTGATTCGCGATTTGTTCGAAACCGACTGTGACGTGTTCTTCGCTTTCAATGGCACGGCGGCCAATGCCCTTGCACTTGCCAGCCTGTGCGATTCCTACCACAGCGTGATTGCATACGATTATTCACATGTGGAGACCGATGAATGCAATGCTCCCGGGTTCTTTGCTCCGGGCATTAAGCTTCT
Organism: Verrucomicrobiia bacterium; assembly: GCA_035501175.1. Classification (GTDB taxonomy): domain Bacteria; phylum Verrucomicrobiota; class Verrucomicrobiia; order Palsa-1439; family Palsa-1439; genus Palsa-1439. Next base: position 27,850 of record DATJWQ010000066.1, read on the forward strand.
TTCTGTGGCAGGTGCGAGTGGGAAGCTGACGCCCGAGACGATCGAGCACGCGGCAAAGGCACGGCGTGATGTACATGCCTCCATGCCGCGAGCTGTCAGCCTCGCCCAGGCGACAGAGTTGGGCACGGTGTACAGCCGCGACGAGTTGGCGGCGATTTCTGAGGCGGCGCACAAACTCGGGCTTTTGGTTCACGTTGATGGCGCCCGCTTCGCGAACGCGGTCGCCACTCTGGGCATCAAACCGCGCCAAATCTCGTGGGAGGTCGGCCTCGATGTGCTGAGTTTTGGCGGAACGAAGAATGGCATGGCGTTTGGCGAGGCGGTTGTGTTCTTCAACAGGGCTTTCTCGCAGGATTTTCTTTACCGCTGCAAACAATCGGGCCAGCTCGCGTCGAAGATGCGATTCCTGGCCGCGCAGTGGCTCGGCTTGTTGCACGACGACGCGTGGCTGCGTAATGCGAAGAACGCAAACGACACGGCAGCGCTGTTGGAGGCCAGGTTGCGTAGTCTGCCCGGCATAAGGATCCTCTATTCGCGACAGGCGAATGCAGTGTTTGTGGACATGCCGAGAGGAGTCATCGACGGACTTCACAGCCGGGGCTGGCATTTCTACTCGGACGTCGGCCCGGGCGGCACGCGCCTGATGTGTTCGTGGGATTCGACCCCGGAAGATGTGGACGCGTTCGTGCGCGACGTAGTCGAACTACTGGATTGACCCGACATCGGATTTCATCCCGCTTGCTTCCAGCAATCCACCGTCATCATTTCCGCTTGTGGATCGTGATCGAGTTGCCGTCGGGATCGGAAACACCGGCCATGTGACACACGGGGGTTTCCATGGGCTCGAATGTGAAGGTAACGTGTTTGTCTTTGAGGCGCTTGATGCTCGCCGGGAAATCATCCACCTCCAAGCCCGCGCAGCCGCCGCCTGGAGACGCTTTCCAATCGGGTGCCATGTTGGTGATCGCCAGCGTGCCCGGTCCGATGTCGTACTCGATCCAAGCAGACTTCTCGTCTCCGAAGGTGTGGCTGACTTTCAATCCAAGCGTGTCCTCGTAGAAACTGCGCGCCCGTTTCAGGTCGGTCACGGGATAGCCGACGAACGCGATTTCCGTCACTTTCATGGTACCTCCAGTTGGTTAATGGCTTGCAGCTTGATGAAGAAAGCACTTTACCGGTTGCCAATCAAGGACGGCGTTAGGCCCAAGTGTTTCCCCCATCGTATGTTTACACACTTGGCAACGCGCCGTCACGCGACCGTAGCGCAGGGGTGCGATGGTGATTGACGAGGAGGCGGGTGGGAAGATGAACAACACGATGCAAGGATCCGAGGTGGGTATGATGAGGTTTACGTTGCGAGAAGATGGAGACATGGATTTCCTTGGCCGCGCCGCCGAGCAGATTCTGCAACTGCCGAGCGTGTTGCGTGTGCGGACGAATCCCGCCCGCCAGGAAATCGAAATTGTATTCAAGCAGCCCGCTGATGGGTTGCTGCGGCAGGTCAACAGCGCATTACAGTCGGTGGGCGCAGATATGACCGCCTCCAAGAGCACGGTAAGATAGGGTTGCTCTCTCCCTCCGAGGAGAGCGGCACAGGCTTCCGCCTGCGGCTACGGCTTCGCTTTCGTCACTTCAAATCCGGATTCTGCTCGATGAACTCACGTAGTTTCTGCTTCAGGGCGGGGGGCATCTGGGTTTCGGGCAGGCAATGCTTGTGGGTCAACTCGATGATTTGCCGGTAGCTCTTCACGTATTCGAGGCAGGCGGGGCAATCCCCGAGGTGTCTCTCGAGCTTATGCTGGGTTTCCTGCTTCAGGTCACCCTCGACGTATTCATAGAGCAGCTTCTTCGTCCGCTGGCACTCATGCGGATGAAGCAGACACTTGAAAAGGCCGGCAAATGTTTTTTTGCTCATGGGGTCGCAGTATCCTGACCTTTCAAATACGGCAACAACGCTTCCCGTAGCGCCAACCGTGCCCGATGCAGACGGCTTTTTAGCGCCGGTTCGCTCAAACCCGTGGCTTCCATCACTTCCTCCATTGGCAATTCCTCCACGTCGCGCAGCAGCACGACAACGCGATACGGCTCGGGAAGATGATCGATGGCGGCGCGGACCTGTTCGCCCAACTCGCCGGTCATGGCCACGCGGTCTGGAAGCGGCCCCTTGTCGCTCAGTTGCAGGGCCGGCAGCGGTGCATCCTCATCCTCGGAAGCAGCGGCATCGAGGGAGACATCGTTCTCGCGGCGTTTGCGTTTGCGCAAGGCCATGAGGCCCGCATTGGCGGTGACGCGATAGATCCAGGATGTAAACGCTGACTTGCCCTCAAACGAGCCGATCTTGTTCCAAATCGAGACGAGCGCGTCCTGCATGACTTCATGAGCGTCGTGCTCGTTGCGCATGAACTGCAGGGCAACGCCGTACATCTTGGCGCCATGCATCTGCACGAGATCGCCCAACGCGGATCGATCGCGCTGTTTGAGCCGGGCGACCAACTGGGCGTCGTCTGTTCGCGTATCCGTTTTTGGTGTGGGAGCGGCCATGACCCTGGTACGGCCCTTTGGGGTAGTATCATCGCACCAAGTGGCGAGTCCGGCAAGTCCTGAGCGGACCGGTGTACAGCAACAACCATTCACAACAATGTGGATGCGCGCTTGGGTGCGAAAGATTCGGATGTTGGGTGTTTCTCGACCGTGTATATTGGGTGCCGTGGCTGGCAAGGTTCAACGGGTGTGGCTCGTCGCCGTCGTCGCGATTGTGCTATGTTGCGGAGCAATGGCTGGCGAAACCACGGCGCGCAAACCAAATCGTCTGATTCACGAGACAAGTCCGTACCTGCTGCAGCACGCCTATAACCCTGTGGATTGGTATCCGTGGGGCGAGGAGGCGTTTGCCCGAGCACGGAAAGAGAACAAACCGATCTTTCTGTCGATCGGGTATTCAACCTGCCACTGGTGTCACGTGATGGAACACGAATCGTTTGAGAACGACGATATCGCCGCGGTGATGAATCGGGATTTCGTGTGCATCAAGGTCGACCGCGAAGAGCGGCCCGATATCGATCGCATTTACATGACGGCGGTCCAAGCGACGACGGGCTCTGGCGGCTGGCCGATGAGCGTGTGGCTGACGCCGGATTTGAAGCCATTTTTCTGCGGAACGTATTTCCCGCCGGATGCGCGGTATGGTCGGCCGGGATTCAAGGAGTTGATCGAGCGCGTACACGATGTCTGGGAGACGAACCACGATGCCGTGGTGGCGCAGGCGGGGCAGATTGCGGAGACGATTGAGAGGTATGCGACGATCGGCGGCGATGATTCGGAGGGGCAAAAGCTGGATGTTGCGCCGTTGCGGCTGGGATTCGAGCAATTCCGTGCCAGCTATGATGAAGTGAACGGAGGATTTGGCGGCGCGCCGAAGTTTCCGCGGCCGGTGGCGCTGAATTTTCTGTTTCGCTACTTTGCGCGGACCAATGATGTCACCGCGCGCGACATGGCGTTGCATACGTTGCGGGCAATGGGCGAGGGTGGGATGTTCGATCAGCTTGGCGGCGGATTCCATCGGTACAGCGTCGATGACCACTGGCTCGTGTCGCACTTCGAGAAGATGCTCTACGACCAGGCGCAACTTGTGAACAGTTATGTCGACGCGTATCAGATCACGCACGATCCGTTGTACGCCGACATCGCGCGGCGGACATGTGACTACGTATTGCGAGATATGACGAGCCCCGAGGGCGGCTTTTATTCGGCGGAGGATGCCGATAGCGAAGGGGTCGAGGGAAAATTCTACGTCTGGACGCGCGAGGAGATTGAGAAAGCGCTTGGTAAGCAGGCCGAGGCGTTCTGCCGGGCTTACGGAGTAAGCGCCGATGGAAACTGGGAGGATGGATCGAATGTGTTGCATGTGGCATCACCCGACACAGCGAAGTTTACGAATGACTGTGCGAAGCTTTTCGCGATCCGCGAGAAGCGAATTCGCCCGCATCGGGACGAGAAGATTTTGACGGCGTGGAACGGGCTGATGATTTCGGCGTTGGCTCGCGCCGCGCAGGTGCTCGACGAACCGAAATATCGTAATGTCGCCGAGCGTGCGGCACGATACATCACCACGAATCGACTGAAGGAGGGAAAGCTGACCCGGACCGCGACCGTGCCGGCGATGGTGGAGGATTACGCGTTTCTCGGAAACGGCCTGGTCGATTTGTACGAGGCCGATTTTGATCCGCAGTGGCTGGTGACGGCGACGAAACTGGCCGACACGATGTTGGGACAGTTTTATGACGCGAAAGCGGGCGGGTTCTTCCAGACGGATGGGCGCGATGCAAGCGTCATCGTTCGCGCCAAGGAAGATTACGATGGGGCTGAACCGAGCGGCAATTCGATGGCGACACTGTTGCTGTTGAAGCTGGGGCAATTCACTGACCGCGCGGAGTACCGCGAGGCTGCAGAGAAGACGCTGAAGTTGTTTAGCGATCATTTGCGCAAGGCGCCGAGCACGGTCCCGCAGATGGCGTGCGCGCTGGATTATTACCTGAGTAAACCGAAACAGGTCGTCATCGCCGGTAAGCCCGGCGCGGCGGCTACGGAGAAGATGTTACAAGTGGTCCGCGAGCGTTACCTTCCGAATGCGATTGTTATTCTCGCCGACGGTGCTGACTCCCAGAAAGTACTCACGAAGTTGTTGCCGTTCCTAGACGGCGTCAAACCAATCGATGGCAAAGCCACGGTCTACGTCTGCGTGAATTATGCGTGCCAGTTGCCGACGAGCGACGTGAGAAAGATGGAGGAGATGTTGAGTATTCGGTGACGTTACTGCCTTGATGATGAGGCGGCTCTCAGAGGAAGGCGGGGCGGTTGCACGAGCAGTAAGCCCCTTCTGCCATTTAGACCAGCCCGTGCATCCAGAGGACGAGCCAGATGGTGATGAAGACGAGGGGGAGGAGGACGGCGGCGGAATGGCCGAAGAGGCGGACGGGCGCGCGGGTCATGATGGACGGTGGGCCCTTCTCATCGTCGGGGAAACGAGAGTGGTACGAATTGCGGAGATGGCGCATGGCAGTGATGGCGGCAAGGATGCTAACGTAAATGAGTGCCGAGGTCAGCATACCGACGACCGGGATCAATTGATAAAGCAGTTGCAGTTGCGTCAGGAAGCGGGCGCCGCCTGGTTGCAGGACCGGTTGCGTGGCCAAGCCGTTGGTGACGATGGCGTCAGCGGTGAAGAGAAAAGACTGCGAGGCGACGAGCCAGGAGAGACGCTGGACGACAAGGCTGTCCTCGTGTTCGATGCGCGAACGGATGACGCTGTAATACTCCAGCGGCGACAACGAACTGCCTTCCAGCGTTGGCAGACTCATAGGGGAAGATGTACACGGATTTCCCACCGGATGCGAGCTTAACCCACACTCTCGCAAGAGGCGAGGGGAGTGCAAATGGAGAGACAGTTCTCCGCGACCGCCCGATGCGGAACTGCTTGCGGCGGGGCGGAGGCACGGCTAGGATGCGCGGCATGTTCGACGCGGGAGATTTTCTCGACCTGAAACAGTTCGCCTATCCCGAGCTGTTCGATGGGATCGAAAATGTGTGGGACGTATTGAAGCGCCTGCCCGAGTTTATCCAGGAGCATTTCAGGCCGGGCCGGTTCGGCACAAACGTGGGCACGCCGTACATCGGGGAGAGAGTGTCCATCGGGCGCGGCACCGTCATCGAGCATGGCGCAACAATCAAAGGGCCGGCGATTATCGGGGAGAACTGCCAGATTCGATCCAGCGCCTATATCCGCGAGGATGTGATCGTGGGAGACAACTGCGTGCTGGGCAACGCGAGCGAATTCAAGAACGCGGTGCTGTTCAACGGAGCCCAAGTGCCGCATTTCAGTTACGTAGGCGACTCGATTCTCGGTCACAAGGCACACTTGGGCGCGGGGGTCATCCTGTCGAACGTCAAATCCGTCAAGGGCAACGTCACCGTCCGTTACGGACACGATATCGACACGGGGCTGCGTAAATTCGGCGCGGTGATCGGCGACGGCAGTGACATCGGGTGCAACTGTGTGCTCAATCCGGGCTCGATCATCGGACGCAACTCGATCCTTTATCCGAACGTGCTCTGGCGCGGCGTTTGCCCGGCGGACAGCATCGTCAAGCTGCGGCAGCAACACGAAACGACCGTGCGACGGAAATGAAGAATCGGCGCGGCGGGCCGGGGAGTTACAAGGCAATACGCAATGCCGCTTCGATCGTCTTGGCGAACCGAAACTGAAGCTTCCGGCGAATTTCCGGCGGTACCTGGGGCAGGTCCTTGCGGTTTTGTTCGGGTAATATGACCATTCGAACGCCGGAGCGCGCCGCGGCCAACACTTTCTCTTTGACTCCCCCGACGGGCAGGATTTTTCCGCGCAGAGTGATCTCACCCGTCATGGCGAGGGTCGGCCGGACGGGCTTGCGCAAGAGAAGTGAAGCCAGCGCGACCGCCATGGTGATGCCGGCAGACGGACCATCTTTGGGGATTGCGCCCGCTGGGACATGAACGTGAATGTCAGTCTTCTCGAAATTCTTCGGATCAATGCGTAATTGTTTCGCGCGCGAGCGGAGGTAGCTGAGCGCTGCCTGGGCGCTCTCGCGCATAACGTCGCCGAGCGAGCCGGTCAGGATCAAGCTGCCGCGACCCGGCATCTGCGTGGCTTCGATGAAAAGAATATCGCCTCCGGCCGGTGTCCAGGCCAGCCCGATGGCCACGCCCGGCTCCGTGGTTCGCTCGGCCACGTCATGGAAGAACTCGGCGGGACCGAGAAAGTCTTTGAGGTTCTGCGGCGTGACGGTCACCATTTTGGTTTTGCGCTCGACGATCCGCCGCGCGGTTCGTCGGCAGATGGTCGCGATCTCCCGCTCGAGGTTGCGAACTCCGGCCTCCCGAGTATGGTCACGGATGATGGCGCCGAGAGCTTCCTTGCTGATCACGAGTTGAGATTTCTTCAATCCATGCTCTTCGAGTTGCCGCGGCACCAGGTACTTCATGGCGATGTGGACTTTTTCCTGCTCGGTATAGCCGGGTAATTCGATGACTTCCATCCGGTCGCGCAACGCGGGCGGAATGGGCTCAAGCTGGTTCGCGGTGGTGATGAACATCACGCGCGACAGATCGAAGGGTACTTCAAGGTAATGATCCGAGAACGAGTTATTCTGCTGTGGATCAAGCACTTCCAGTAGGGCCGAACTGGGGTCCCCGCGGAAGTCCTGGCCGACCTTGTCGATTTCATCGAGCATGAAAACGGGGTTGTTGCTCTCGGCGCGACGGAGTCCCTGAATCACACGACCTGGCAACGCCCCGATGTACGTGCGACGATGTCCGCGGATTTCCGCTTCGTCCCTCACGCCCCCGAGAGAGATGCGGATGAATTTGCGTCCGAGAGTGTGCGCGATGCTTCGTCCGAGTGAGGTCTTGCCGACACCCGGTGGGCCGACAAAACACAGGATGGGTCCTCGTCCAACGGCGGCTTCGGTTGAACCGTTACTGCGAAGTTTCAACACGCTCAGGTACTCGAGAATGCGCTTCTTGACCGGCTCCAAATCGTAGTGGTCGGCGTCGAGAATTCGCTTGGCCTGGATGATGTCGAGTTTGTCTTCGGTCGACTTCGACCAGGGCAAAGCGATGAGCCAGTCCAGGTAAGAGCGACTGACGGTGTATTCCGCGGCGGCGGGCGTCATCGTTGCCAGTCGATCGACCTCTTTGATAGCGACCTTTTTCACGTCAGCCGGCATCTGCGCCTTGTCGATTTTGTCGCGCAACTCCTTGACTTCGGAGCCCTGCTCACCCGTCTCGCCGAGTTCCTTCTGAATCGCCTTGAGCTGCTCGCGGAGAAAATACTCGCGCTGGCTCTTCGACAATGCGGAATTGACTTTGTTTTGGATCTCGCTGCCGAGGTGCAGCACTTCGATCTCACGGTTCAGCAAGCTGGTCAACAATGTCAGTCGCGATTTGACGCGCACGGCTTCCAACAACTGCTGCTTCTCGTGCAGGGAAATGTTCAGGTTGGCGGCGATGACGTCGGCCAGTTTGCCGGGGTCGTCGATGTTTACGAGGGCGACCCGTAACTCGTCGGGAAGCGATGGCGAGAGGCCGATAATCTCCTGGAACTGATTGGCGGCGTTGCGGGCGAGGGCGGAGGTTTCCAAACTGGGTTCCGTCTCGTCATCGACGGGAGCGACCTTTGCCTGCAAGTATGGCGTCTCGGTTTCGACGTGAACGATTCGCATCCGCTTCATGCCCTGGATGAGAACGCGCACGCTCTCGTCCGGAAACTTCAACATTCGCACGACGCGGACGATGCAGCCGAAAGGATGCAGTTGATCCGGTCGTGGTTCATCCGCGTCAGGATCGGTCTGCCAGGTAACGCCCAGGAGCCGGTGGCCGGCAACGACGTCGTCGATGAGGCGGATTGATTGCGCGTTGGACACCAGCAGCGGCGCCACCATATGGGGAAACACCACCACATCGCTCATCGGCAGGATGGGCAATTGGGAAGGCAGCTCCTGTACGGCTGCGACATTCTTGGTGGCATCCAGGACCTGCTCGCTTTGTGTGGGTTCAGCCATTCTATCCTATGACGCTGTTCGTGTCTGTGCTGTTCCGCGCATCCTCTCCTGCCTCCCGAACGACAGGTATCATAATTCCGGTTCACCCTGCGCGAACGCCAGCGGGCGTGCGGCTAGCCTGCCTGTTCGATGATGACGGTGACCGTTGTGTGCTCGGACTGCTGGGACTTGGGCAGTTCGATATGGAGAAAGCCGTTGTTGAATTGAGCCCGGACGTGGCCGCCATCAACCGAACGCGGAATGACAATGCGGCGCTCGAAAGGACCATAATCGATTTCCATTTGACGGAATGAACAGCGTCGTTGGCGGCATGGGTCCTTGCGGTGACCGCGCACGAGCAGCACGCGGTCGTTCAAAGTGATTTCGAGGTCATCCTTGTTGATCCCGGCGATTTCCATCTTCACGATAAGACTCTCGGGAGTTTCGAAGACGTCAGTGTTGGGGGACCAGGCGCTCTGCGAAGCCGGCGCGGGCAAGCTCAAATATGCAAGACTCTCGTGTAAATGCTGATCGTACGTCTTAGCCATTTCGTCGCCTGATTTGTTCCAAAGTAGCTGTTCTTCAGCGAAAAGGCAAGCGGCACGGATTGGCCTGTACATTCTATCCATCCAACCTGCATCCGGCTTGCGCTGGATTGCAATTTGGTACATTCTTTCGTGGTTTCAGGGTCTGGGTGCCAAGGGGCCCGACCGTGAGCATCAAAAAGGGGGTTTATGCAACAGTTTTCCGATCTGCGTGATGCCTATATTGCCCGTGTGGTGTCGGGTAAGACCTTCGGGGAGGTCGGCGGGCTTTGGGGAACCGTCAGCGAGAAGGTATCGGTGGCGCACGCTCATGGAGCGACATCGCTGACCATGATCGACGTCTCACCGATGGACAACGAGTTGTGGCTGAACTTCCGCGCCCGTTTGGTCGAGTTGCGTGTACCCGAGGTTCGGGAAATCAGCGCCGATATTTGCAGCATTACCAACGAGGAGATTTCGGGACCGTTCGATGTCGTTCACTGCTCGGGCGTGTTGTATCATCATCCCAACCCCATGGTGATGCTCTTGGCCCTGCGCAACATCACGCGCCAGTACCTCGTACTCACCTCCGCCGTGACGCAGACCGTGATCGAAAACGAACACGGGCGCTACGAAATCCCACCTTCCGGTGTGATGTTCGTCCCCGCCCTGAGCGTGCAGGAATTTGAGATCGTCAGGGCGTATTGGCAGGCAATCCACGTCTCGGGCCAGGGGCTGACCGAACGTTGTCGCTACACCATTGACAATTTCGATCCGTGGTGGTGGTTGCCGACGCCGACCAGCATGATGGCCATGTGCGAGGCGGCGGGCTTCAAGGTGGAGGATGATGGCCCTAATTGGGAGGGAAACTCCCACACAGTGCTCTTGTCAGTGCGGCAGCGGTCGTGATGTAATCAAAAAGCAAACGTCGAGCTCCACAGGCCGTACATTCCTTGCCGTCATGCGGATTGCCTTGGCGCGGGAAATGCACGAGAATGCTTCCCAGCATGCGGTACTGGCGAAAGGTGACGATTCTCGTGCTGGCGGCGACGGTGCTTCTTCTATTGGCTCGCCAGAATGGCTGGTCTTTCACCCGCCCGCGGCGGGGGGAGACGTATGCCAATGGCCGCGACCGCGTCGAGGTCATCTCCCAGCCGTACACGCTCGATCGACTGTATATGTCGATGACCGGTCCGTGCGGGAACCATCCCGTGGATTGTCTGTTACCGCATGAGAAATCACAGCTGGTCTGGCTGACCGGGCTGCAAACCGAAGTTCTCGATGCGGACAGTCGGCAGGTTATCTCCCCGGAGTTCTGTTGCCACGCGAACCTTACGTTTGATCCGCAGCGCATGTCGCCGGAGCGGCACAACGCGGAATTTGACAATTCCACGCACATGGACTGGCGGTTTTTCACGCTCGTCCCCGGGCGGCTGCATGTCTCGTTGCCGACAGGTTACGGCATTCCGGTGCTCTCGGACACGCCACTGGATTTCTTCTCCATGTCGCTGAACCTCAACGTCACGGATCGCACGGTCAAAGTGCGGTTCAAGACAACGATCGACTTCGTCCGCGACGCGGACGCAACCGCGTCCATGAAGCCGCTGTTTCGTCGGGCGCTGTATGTGGTGCAACCGCTGGCTGGCTCCGGCATGGAGCACATGAAAATGTGCGCATCGATGTCGCATCCTGGCGAAGGCTGTATCGATCCGTTGTCCACGAACACCACAGGCGCGGTGATCAGCACGAAGGACGGAGTCCAGGCGCAATTTGGCAGCGATGTGACCTTTCACTGGATGGTGCCACCCGGCCGCCACGCCTATCGCTCCAAGGTTGTGGCGGGCCAGCTGAACCTGAGCGAGCCGACGACCGTGCATTACGCAACGGCACATCTGCATCCCTACGGCGAATCGTTGGAGCTGTACGATTTGACTGCGCAGCGAAGCGTGCTGAAAATCGATGCCCGGGATTATAGCGACAAGGTGGGCGTGGCACGGATGGGTGAATTTCAAAGCGAGGCGGGCATGCTGATTACGCCGGCTCATCAATACGAATTGCGGGCCGAGTACAACAATACCACATCAGCTCCCTCGGACGCGATGGCGATCTTGTATCTGTACCTGCTCGAGCGGGACTTTCACCGTCCGGCCGTCAAAAACCTTCAGGCCGGTGGCGATTCGCTTTTGCGCCACATGGAGCATTTCCTGCGGACGGGCTTCGCGGGCTAAGCGCGCAATTTACTGTGTTCCCAGTTTCGCGAGCAGGCCTTTGTCGCGGGCCATGTCGAACATGTAATTGAAGAAAAGCCCGGCGGCAATCAGGTACACGATATTGAGTCCGAATGCCCAGCCCAGCTGATAGGTGGACAAGCCGTCGCCGCGCAGCACCTGCCGCATTCCCTCGAACACGTACGTGGCCGGGATCGCGCGCGAAATTGGCTGCAGCCATTGGGGCAGCACATTGAGCGGGTAGAATACCGCCGCAACGGGTTGGATCAGGAACGGGATACCCCACGCCAGCGCTTCAGCGGACTGGCCCCACCGCATGATCAGCGCCGTGGTGACCATGCCGACCGCCCAGCCCATGAGCAGAAGATTGGCGAACAAGGGAAGCAGAGGCAATCCCATCTGAAACAGGTTCCAGTGATAGAACCACAGCGCCAACCCCGCGAGAATGCCGACGGTTACAAGGATCTTCACAAAGCCGACCACATACGTCGCGGTAATGAATTCGCTGACACGAATGGGCGCGACGAAGATGTTGAGGAGATTGCGCGCCCAGATATCTTCGAGAAACGAGATCGTCACGGCCTGTTGCGCGCGGTAGAGAATGTCCCAGAAGATCATTGAGCCGAGCAGGAACGTGACGGCGGCAGGGACCTGATGCTGCAGTCGCTGCAAATACACGGTGATAAATCCCCAGACCAGCAGGTCCATGACCGGCCAGAAGAACATCTCCGCCACGCGCGGCACGCTGCGCGTGTAGAGGAACGTGTACCGCAGCACGAGCGCGCGGATGCGTCCCCAGTTCACGAGATCTCCGTCTCGCCCGCGGTCAGGACGTCCCCCCCGCGAGCGACGCTAATAAAGACGTCTTCCAGTGATTTCTGGTTGAAACGGTCCTTGACTTGTTGCGGGGTGCCTTCGGCGATGATCCGTCCCTTGTGCATGAACAGCACGCGGTCGCAGACCTCTTCCACGTCGCGCATGTTGTGAGAGGTATAAACCATTGTAATCTGACGTTCGCTCTGGATGCGGCGCAACAGTTTGCGGACCTTGTCGGCGATATCCGGGTCCAGGCTCGCGGTGGGTTCGTCGAGCATGAGTAACTCGGGATCGTTGAGGAGAGACTTGCACAAATTCACCCGCGTGGATTCGCCCGAGGAGAGGTTGCCGGTGATCTTGTTGCGCAGATGCGAGATCTCGAACATGCCCAGCAATTCATCGGTTTTTTCTCGATGATTCTTCACTCCGTAAATCATCGCGAAGATGAGCATGTTCTCCCAGACCTTCAGATTCGACGGCAACCCGGTGTAGGCCGAGGAGAAATTCGACCGCTGGAGAATCTCGACGCGATGACGCTCCAGATCCCTGCCGAAAACGTGGACGGTGCCGCTCGTCGGTTTGATCAGACCGAGCAGCACCTGAATGGTGGTAGTTTTCCCCGCGCCGTTGGCGCCGAGGACGCCGACGATTTCTCCGCGTTGAACCCTGAAGGACACATCCGCCACCGCAACGGTGCCGTCGAATTCTTTCCGGAGATGCCGTACGTCGACCAGAGTCTCGGCCATGCGCATGCGTACCGTCCAGCTAGGAGGATGCTGGAGCGGGCGGACTCGATTCACCACTTTCGGGGGTGGCTGGCGCAGTGCCCGGGGAGGAAGATGCTTCAGCCGTTTCCACCGTCGGCGCCGTAGCGATGGTTTCCGACGCGGATTCCATTTCGGGTTCCGCCGCGGTTTCGGACGGCGGCTCGGCTGTCGCTGGAGGTGCGGCGGCTTTGGGCGGGGCTTGCGGCGGCTTGTCCGCAAGCGCCCAAAGCTTGCCATTGGAAAATTCGACGACGAAGCCGTCCTGAATGAGCCAATGCAAATCGGCCAGCACGCGATCTTCTTCGGACGGGACGGGCACCGGCGGGGCCGGCGGCGATGTGACTGGCGTCGTCGCGTCTGCTGCAGAAGTCGGCGCTGAGCCATCCGTCGGAACCGGCGGCGCAGCGGTTTCTGTCGGCACGGGCACCGGCGCTGTCGCCTGAGGTTCGGCTGGCGCTGGTGCCGGCGCGGGGAGCGAAGCAACGGGGTCGGCTGCGGGAGTGGTTGCCGGTGGACCTGGTGGCATCACTGGACGCGGGACAAAATGAGCGATCAATTGTTTGCGCGTGCACCCGAAATGTTCGCGCAGATAGAGGACGATCCTCTGAATCTGGTCGGTGAGATGGGCGATGGACTCAAACCGTTGCGGTTTGACGCGTCCGATAAAGGTGACGCCCTTGGGATCCTTGAAGAAATGGAAGCCCTCGTGGCGGAGTTTGCCGCGCATTTCGTTCGCGGTTTTCAGCGGGAACCTCCGCTCCTGCATCCAGGCAAGCCGCACCGTCTCCAAAAGCGCGGGATTCTGAAGCTGGCGGCTGGCGGTTCCGCTGATGCGCGCTTCGGGAGCCGCGGTGATGAACTGAGCCAGGTGGGTTTCGACGAAATGTTTCTGGAGCTCATCGCGCGAGGCAAACGTCTTCGGCTCCGCGTCGAGAATACATTCATACTCCGATTTGGCACTCATGGATTCGACCCAGGCTTTGACCGCTTCGGGGTCCTTTACCGTCTGGATCCGCGACTTGAACTCGTCGAAGGGAATGTGGCGGAGCCGCTGTTGGTGATGGCGGACCAATCGACTCTGGTACTCGTGATAATTCGGGGGACCGAGCCAAATTCCTGTGAAGCTGCATCGATTCACAAACGTGAAATTCCCCTTTGGTGGATCGATGGGGGTCTTCTTCTCGCGGAAAATCTTCTCTCCCTGTTGGCGCAGCACAAATCGCACGGCGTCATCCTGACGAAGGAAAACCTCCTCGCCCGGCATCACGACGAACAAGGGGGGGCGTGTGCCGTCGGCAGCCGGTTTGCCGGTGAACTTCACCAAATGCCGTTCCGGTTTGTTGAGGACGAGTTTGGCAATGTCGAACAGCGCATAGGCCCGTTGCGTGAGCTTCATCGCCTCGATCATCGCGGCAAAGCCCTTCTCGTCCGGCTGGAACGTCACCTCGACAGGAACCACGGGCGTCGTCGCCGGCGTGGAAGGTCCACGGTCCCTGTCATGTCGTGGGGGCGGTCCGCCGCGCCGACGATCCGGACCCGGACGTGGTCCGCGTCGATCTCCTGATTCCGGAGGTCTTGGTGGACGGGGGCGTCGGTCGCGATCGCGGCCGTCCTCGCGGTTCCGATCCTGGTGGCGTTTTGGCCGGTGACCTTCATGCCTGGATTCGCGCTCCGTTCCCGTATGATCGGCGTACGACTTGCCGGAGGATTTGACCCACTCGGGGGTCAACTCCAATTCGTCGAGAGGCAGGTCTTGAGGTGCTGCGGGAGGCGGATTCGCAAGTGGTGGATCGCTGTTTGTCATGAAAATCTAACCAGAGGCTGGCAACTATAGCACAGGCGGCGGCGTCAAGGCCATTCAATTATATGCTGTGACTTCAAACACGAATCGGTTACCGTCCAATTGGTGGTTATGATCGCAGAATATCTATCGCAACACCAGACTCAATTTGTTGAGCAACTTAAGTGCCTGGTGCGCTTTCCCAGCGTTTCGGCGCAACCTGCGCACCGGCGGGACATTCTGGCCTGCGTGGACTGGCTGGTGCGTCATTTTCGTGGCCTCGGGATGGAGGCAGAATCCCATCCGACTCGGGGCCATCCGATTGTCGTTGCCCGCACACTCAAAGCTTCTCGCGCTGATGCCCCGCGCGTACTGGTTTACGGTCATTACGATGTGCAGCCGCCGGAGCCATTCGATTTGTGGGACACGCCGCCGTTCGAGCCGGTCGTACGCGGCAGCAAGCTCTTCGGTCGGGGCGCCTCCGACAACAAGGGGCAATTCTTCGCTCACGTGAAAGCGGCGGAAGCATATCTGAAGACCGGCACTCCGCTACCAGTGAATCTCACGTTTCTCATCGAAGGAGAAGAGGAGGTAGGCAGCGAGAGCCTGATGCAGTTCGTCAGGAAGCACTCCAAGGAACTGCGGGCGGACTACGTTATTGTTTCCGACTCGAGCATGTTCGCCAAAGGTCTGCCAACTCTCACCTACGCGACTCGTGGGACGGTCGCATTCGAAGTGAAGATCGATGGCCCGTCGCGCGACCTGCACTCGGGCGTGTTTGGCGGCAGCGTGGCGAATCCGGCGGTTGTTTTGTCTCGTCTATTGGCGAGCTGTGTCAACGCTGACGGCCGGATCACGATTCCTGGTTTTTATGATGACGTGATGCCGGTGGCAGCCTGGGAGAAGCGAATGTGGCAACGGTTGCCGTTCAACGCCGAAGCCTACCGCCGATTTCTCGGCTCGCCCGCATTGGCCGGTGAAAAGGGATTCACGACGCTTGAACGACGCTGGGCCCGTCCGACGTTTGAGATTAACGGGCTCACGAGCGGATATCAGGGGCCCGGCGGAAAGACCATTGTGCCGGCGTGGGCATCCGCGAAGATTTCCTGCCGTACCGTGCCGAATCAGAATCCGGTCCGTCTCCAGAAGGCCATCGAGCGTCATCTACGGCGCCAATGTCCGAAATCGGTTCGTCTCAGTCTGACCGGTGGTTTTAACCCCTGGTTTTTTGCTCCGCCCGACGGGCCGGGCGCCAGAGCCGCGTTGGTCGCACTGGAGAAAGCTTTCGGCCGCAAACCCGTTTGCGCGCGCGAGGGCGGGACACTGCCGATCCTGGAGGATTTTCGTCACTATTTGCGCGGCGAAGTGATTCTGGTCGGGCTCGGATTACCCGATGACAACTGGCATTCTCCGAACGAGAAGATGGACCTGGAGAATTTCCGCCGGGGCATAGCCATGAGCGCGGAACTGCTCCGTGAGCTGGGGCGGTCAGCGCAGCGAGTTTGAGCTTCCACAACGCGCCTGGCCTCCGTATAACTCCGCGGCAATCGAAATAAATGAAGACGCCAGGCTACTATCGCTTTCCGACCATTCATCAGGGCACGATTGTCTTCGTCGGCGAAGACGATCTATGGACCGTTCCCGCTGGCGGCGGGGTCGCCCGCCGACTCACGTCGGGCCTGGGCGCGGCCACGCATCCCGCGCTGTCAGCGGATGGACGGTGGCTGGCGTTCAGTGGACGCGACGAGGGCAGCTTGGAAGTTTACGTGATGCCAGCGAATGGCGGGGAGGCGCGACGACTGACCTTCCTGGGAGCGAACACGCTGGTTGTGGGCTGGACCGCCGGCGGACGAATCATTTTCAGCAGCAACGCCGAGCAGCCGTTCGGTGGCCCCCCTCGCCTGTGGACGATCGGTGTTGACGGCGGCGCTGCGGAGATTCTGCCGACTGGCCCGGCGCAATCGATTTCGTTCGGTCCACATGGTGGCTGCGTGATCGGACGCAACGCGCTGGATCCCGCGCGGTGGAAACGTTATCGGGGCGGGACGTCGGGCGATCTGTGGATTGACGCGACGGGCAAGGGCCAATTCCGCCGGCTGATTGAGTTGAAGGGCAATCCTTCACGGCCACTTTGGATCGGTCCTCGCATCTACTTTTTGTCCGACCACGAATCGGTGGGCAACCTGTATTCGTGCACGCCGACCGGCAGGGATTTGCGACGCCACACGCATCGCGACGATTTCTACGTCCGCAACCCGGCGACCGACGGGCATCGCATCGTCTACCATGCAGGGGCGGACCTGTTCCTGTTCGATCCCACGGTGAATGCAACCAACAAGATCGAGGTCGAGTTCGACAGCCCGCGCACGCAACGTCAACGCAAGTTTGTGGACGCGGCGAAATACCTGGAGAGTTTCCAGCCGCACCCACAGGGTTACCTGATGGCCATCGGAACGCGCGGGAGATGTTTCACGATGGGCAACTGGGACGGGCCTGTTTTGCCGCGAAGCGCGGATGACGGCGTCCGGCACCGCCTGCCGCACTGGCTGAACGATGGCAAACGACTTGTTCTTGTTACGGACGCGGATGGCGAAGAGGCGCTGGAGATCCACGGCATCGACAATTTCGAAGCAGCGGTTCGCCTCACGAAACTCGATATCGGGCGGGTCATCGACCTGCGTGTGAACCCGAAGAGCGATCAAGTGGCGCTTTCGAATCACCGCAACGAACTGATCCTGGTCGATTTGAAGTCGCGCAAGAGTCGGGTGTTGGACAGGAGCGACTGGGCGCAAATCGCGGGGTTCGACTGGTCGCCGGATGGACGGTGGATTGCCTACAGTTGCGCGCAAAGCCAGCACACGTCAGCCATTCGGATGTGCGAAGTCCGGACCGGCAAGGTGCATCGGGTCACGCAACCGGTATTGCAGGACGTCTCGCCGTCATTCGATCCATCCGGCAAGTTCCTCTACTTCCTGTCGTATCGCGAATTCGACCCGGTCTACGACAATCTTCATTTCGATCTGGGTTTTCCGCGTGGCGTGAGGCCGTACCTGGTCACGTTGCGCAAGGACATTCCCTCGCCGTTCGTTCCCGTGCCGAAAGCTCCCGAGGACAAGAAGGAGGAGTCGAAAGGCAAGAAGGCGGAGACGAAGAAGGGATCAAGCCTTCCGATCGACCTTGAGGGGATTGAATCTCGCGTTCTGGCGTTTCCCGTGCCGGAGGGGCGCTACCAGCAAATCGCCGGGATTCAGGGCAAGGTTTTGTTCACCGCATGGCCGGTCGAGGGGAGTCTCAACAACGATAACTGGCCGCCCTCGCCGGAACCGCCAGCCAAGGCGACGTTGGAATCGTATGATTTCGACTCGCAGAAATCCGAAACCCTGGTCAGCGGCATTTCATATTTCGTGTTGTCCTCGGACCGCAAGACATTGGTTTATCGGGCGGGACGTCGGCTGCGGGTCTTGAAGGCCGGCGAGAAGTCGGAGGAGAATCAGGCGAAGGAACCACCTGGCAAGAAGAGCGGATGGATCGATCTGGGCCGCGTGAAGGTCTCGGTCCGGCCACCGGGGGAGTGGCGGCAGATGTACCGGGAGGCATGGCGACTCCAGCGCGATCATTTCTGGACCGAAGACATGTCGAACGTCGACTGGCAAGCGGTGTACGAGCGTTATCTGCCGTTGGTCGACCGGGTGGCGACGCGCGGGGAGTTTTCCGACCTCATGTGGGAGATGCAGGGTGAGTTGGGCACATCACACGCCTATGAATTCGGGGGCGATCACCGTCAGCCGCCGCGGTACGACGTTGGATTAATTGGTGCGAACTTTGCGTTCGACGGGAGGATGAAGGCGTGGCGCATCAGCCACATTGTTCAAGGCGACCCGTGGAATGACAAGGCCCGGTCGCCGCTGGCGGCGCCGGCGATGAACATACATGAGGGCGACACGTTGCTGGGGATCGATGGCCGACGGCTGGACGCTCGGACGCATCCGAATTCGCTGCTGGTGAATCAGGCGGGCTCCGAGGTTCTGATCACGGTTGGGGATGCCAAGGGCAAATCACCGCGCACTCTGACCGTCAAGACTCTGACAAACGACATGCCGGCGCGATACCGCGAGTGGGTCGAAACGAATCGCCGGGTCGTGCACGAACACACGAGAGGGCGGGTTGGGTACGTTCACGTTCCGAACATGGGGCCGCACGGCTATGCGGAGTTCCATCGGTATTTTCTGAGCGAGATCGACCGCGAAGGCCTCGTCGTCGACGTACGGTTCAACGGCGGTGGACACGTGTCCGAGCTGATTCTGGAGAAGCTGGCGCGTCGGCGCATTGCCTACAATCAATCCCGGTGGATGAACGTGCAGCCGTATCCGGTGGATTCCGTCGCCGGGCCGATGGTGGCACTTACCAACGAGTACGCCGGCTCGGACGGTGATATTTTCTCGCACGGGTTCAAACTGCTGAAGCTTGGCCCGTTGATTGGCAAACGGACCTGGGGCGGGGTGATCGGGATTTGGCCGCGACATGCATTGGTCGACGGCAGCGTGACAACCCAACCGGAGTTTTCATTTTGGTTCAAGGACGTCGGTTGGAAAGTCGAGAATTACGGCACCGACCCCGATATCGAAGTGGAAATGCGCCCGCAGGATTTTGTGGCGGGGCGCGACCCGCAACTGGAGCGGGCCATTCGGGAGATCGGAAAACTTCTGCGGACGAATCCGCCGAAGCGGCCGGATTTCGGGGGGCGGCCCGATCTTGGTGGGCGAGGTCTCCGGGGCGTTGATCGGTGAATCGGATTCGCTTGCGTGGAATGAAAACAAGGGTAAGCTGAGCGGCGAGGAAAGGCGATGAAGGCTGAACAACTTGCGAAGAAGAAGTGTATACCATGCAAGGGAGGGATTCCGCCGCTGAAGGGGAAGGCGCTGCGCGAGTTGCTGGCCGCGGTCAACAACGGCTGGCAGGTGATCGGGGAGCATCACCTGGAAAAAGAGTACGCGTTCAAGGATTTCCGCGGCGCGTTGGATTTCACCAATCAGGTCGGCGAGATGGCCGAATTGCAGGATCATCATCCGGATATTCGTCTGGCGTGGGGCAAGGTCACGGTCACCATTTGGACGCACAAAATTGACGGGCTGACGGAGAGCGATTTCATTTTTGCCGCCAAGACGGACCAGCTTCTACAGGGGAACCAGGACTTCAGATCATGATGCCGAAGCCACCGGACGAGCAGCGCCGCGCGCTGTACGAGATCGACCAATACATCGAGCGGTTGTTTGTGCCGCGCGATTTTGCGTTCTCCCAGGCGTTGCGGGACGCCGCCGAAGCTGGTTTGCCGAAGATCAATGTGTCGGCAAACGAGGGAAAGCTGCTGTATGTGCTCACGCGGCTGGCCGGCGCCAGGCGAGTGCTCGAGATCGGCATGTTGGGCGGCTATAGCGCGATGTGGCTGGCGCGGGCGATTGGTCCGGAAGGCCGGCTGGTGACGCTGGAGATTGACGAGAAGTGCGTTCGTGTGGCGCGCAAGAATCTGGAGCGGTCCGGCTTGCTTCCGCGGGTGGAGATTCGTCATGACGACGCGCAGGTCACGCTCAAGCGGATGGTGGAAACGCAGGAAGCGCCATTTGATCTGGTTTTCATCGACGCCGACAAGCCGAGTTATCCACTGTATCTGGAATACGCGATGAAGTTGACGCGCCCGGGCAGCCTGATCCTGGCCGATAATGTCGTTCGCGATGGGAAAGTGGCGCAAGAAGCCGAAGGCGACAAGATCGTGCAGGGGATTCAGGAGTTCAACAAGAAGCTCGCGGCGCACCCGAGGCTGGAGTCGATCGTGGTGACGATCACGCGGGAGGGCGTGGACGGCCTGGCGATTGCCCGCGTGAAGGATTGATTTTCAGGTTCCGCCGCAGACGGTGTAGCCCTGCTCGCGCAGATCTTCCGCAAGGTCCTTTTCCATCTGACAAGCTGCATCGTACGGCATTGGATTCAGGTACTCGTACAATTCGGGGAGGAGTCGCAGGCCGTATTTCTGGACGTAGTGCGAGGCTTTATAGCCGTCTTTGTGGTTCTGAAATCGCTCGATCGGCGGAATGCCCGTCATCCCGACATAGACGCAGGGTTTGGCCGCATCGCGCTGCGGGTTTGCAGAACGGATCTTACGCTCCTTGAGGACGGCACCGTCAAGCAGCACAACGTAGACGTGGTGATGAAAAGCTTCCGACATTTGCCACGAGAGTATAGTTGGATCGTCTGCGCCAACAAGACCGGATGTATGATAAACTCTCGAGCGTGAAAGATATTCGCCGCCTGCCAATCCTGGAATTGCGCGAGCCGTTGGTGTCCGCATTGGCGAAGCAGCGGCGGTTGATTCTGACCGCGCCGACGGGATCGGGCAAGTCGACGCAGGTGCCGCAGATGCTGCTCGATGGAGGATTGCTCGGCTCGGCGGGAGCCTCACACTCCAACAGTGGGCAGGTTGTTATTCTGCAGCCGCGGCGATTGCCGGCACGAATGCTGGCGGCGTGGGTGGCGAAAGAGCGGGGGGTGAAACTGGGGGAGGAGGTGGGGTACCAGATTCGATTCGACGACGTGACCTCGCGAGCGACGCGGATACGGTACGTCACCGAGGGCGTGTTGTTGCGGCAGATGCTGTCGGATCCGGAGTTGCGCGGCGTCAGCGCCATCATCTTCGACGAATTTCACGAGCGGCATTTGTACGGCGACATCACGTTGGCGCGGGCGCTGCAGATTCAGGAAACTACGCGACCCGATCTGATCATCATCGTAATGTCGGCGACGCTGGATGTCGGCTCGTTACGGAAGTATTTGGAACCCTGCGAACTGCTCTCGTCGCAGGGGCGTACATTTCCCGTCGAAGTTGAGTATTTGCCCAAGACGGTGGGTGACTGGCCGATCTGGGAAGCGGCGGTGAAGGAACTCGAACGGCTCGTGGCGAGTCATGACGGTGACGCGTTGATCTTCATGCCGGGCGCGTACGAAATCAGCCGCACCGTGCAAGCCACGCAGGATGCGCTGGGGAGCAAGTTCATCGTACTGCCGTTACATGGTGATCTGCCGACGAACGACCAGGACGCCGCGGTCGCGCAATACGATCGGCGCAAGGTCGTCGTGTCCACCAACGTCGCCGAGACCTCGTTGACGATTGATGGCGTGCGCATCGTGATCGACAGCGGCCTGGCTCGCATCCCGCGTTACGATCCGTATCGCGGGATCAACACGCTCCTGGTCGAGAAGATCAGCCGGGCGTCGGCGGACCAGCGGGCGGGCCGGGCCGGTCGCACCGCGCCGGGTGTTTGCGTGAGGTTATGGACAAAGCACGAGGACGAGCAGCGGCCCGCGCAGGAATTGCCCGAGATCAAGCGGTTGGATCTCTCGGAGGTTGTATTAACGCTCAAGGCAAGCGGCGTGAAGGATGTGTATGGATTCCGCTGGTTGGAACCGCCCGGCCGCCAATCACTGGAACGAGCGGAACTGCTGCTGAAGGATTTGGGCGCGTTGCAGGCCGACAGCGGCGCGATCACAGAACTCGGGCGGCGGATGCTGGCGTTCCCGCTGCATCCGCGGTACTCGCGGATGCTATTGGCAGCGCAGGAGTACGGTTGCGTGCGCCAAGTGGCATTGATCGCGGCGCTCACGCAGGGACGCGATCTGCTGGTGCGGCGGCAGGGACGGCAGGTGGAGGATGCTCGTGATGATTTGTTCGGGGGCGAGACGCAATCGGATTTCTTTGTGCTGATGCGCGCGTGGCGGTACGCGGACCGCAACGGATACAACGTGGAGCGATGCCGTCGTTTGGGCATTCATGCGCAGTCGGCGCGTCAGGTGGGGCCGCTATTCGAGCAGTTTCTCGGCATCGCCAAACGGGAAGGGCTCGACGTGAGCGAGAAACGCGCAATGACGGACGCGATCCAGCGGTGCGTTCTTCTCGGGTTTTCCGATCATGTGGCGCGCCGGCTCGATGCGGGAACGTTGCGGTGCGAATTGGTCCATGGGCGGCGTGGGTTGCTGGCCCGCGAAAGCGTGGTGCAGAATTCACCGCTGCTGGTGGTGACGGAAGTCCATGAGATTCAGAGCGGCACGGGCAAGGACAAGGAGTTGAACGTGCTGTTGACCATTGCGACGGCGGTTCAGAAGGAGTGGTTGCGAGAGCTTTTCCCAAACGATTTTGCCGAAGCGCAGGCCGTGGTGTATGACACGACGCAACGACGGGTTTTCGCGGAGCGGCGGACGCAGTTTCGCGACTTGGTTTTGGAGGCAGGAAGGACGGAGGACGTTCCGCTGGACGAGGCGGCGCGGATTCTGGCCGATGAGGTTCTGGCGGGGCGGTGCGTGCTGAAGAATTGGGATGAGGCCGTCGAGCAGTGGATCCTGCGGGTGAATTGGCTCCATGAATGGGTGCCGGAGCTGGAGATACCCGCAATTGGCGAGGACGACCGCCGCGCGCTGGTCGAGCAGATCTGCCATGGCGCGGTCAGTTACAAGGAGATCAAGGACAAGGCGGTCTGGCCCGTGGTGAAGGGCTGGTTGAGGGGACAACAACAGGCGTGGGTTGAAGAGTACGCGCCCGAGCGGATGGAACTGCCCGCGGGACGGAGGGCGAAGGTCACGTACCGGATGGATGGTCCGCCGACGCTGGCGGCGCGGATTCAGGATTTGTATGGGGTCAAGGAAGGGCTCTGGATCGCGAAGCATCGGGTCCCGGTGCGGATCGAAGTACTGGCGCCGAATCAGCGGCCCGTGCAAGTGACGGAGAACCTCGCCACATTCTGGCGGGAGACGTATCCCAAGCTCAAACAGGAGCTGCAGCGGAAGTACCCGAAGCACGAGTGGCGGTAACCGCGTTGGCCGCAAAGACGGCATTTTTGCTTGTTCCGGCTGCGTTGAGAGGCTATCCTGCCGCCCAGCAAGACGGAGGGCACCATGTTTGCGAAAATCTCTTACACGTGGGGTCTGATGCGGGCCTCGTGGAATGTCCTGAAAACCGACAAGACACTTTTGCTATTCCCCTTAATGTCCGGCTTGTGTTGCATTGTGGTGCTGCTTTCGTTCGCGCTGCCGATTTTTCTGACGGGAGCGTGGGCGCCGCCGGCGCGGGGATCGAGCCAGGTGAGTTTCGTCGTGTACTACGGCCTGCTGTTTCTCTTTTACATCGTGAACTACTTCGTCATTACCTTTTTCAATACGGCGATTGTCTCGTGTGCGATGCTGCGGATGGCGGGTCACAACGCGACGGTTGGCGATGGCTTCCGCGAAGCGGCATCGCGTATTCCGCAAATCGCGGGGTGGGCCGTGTTGTCGGCAACGGTCGGGTTGATCTTGCGGATTATAGAGGACCGCTCGGAGCGGCTGGGCCGCATCGTTGCGGGCTTGCTGGGCATCGCGTGGACGCTGATGAGTTTTCTGGTGGTGCCGGTGATTGTCGGCGAGCGGAAAGGTCCGTTCGCGGCGCTGAAGGAATCGAGCGCGATGCTTCGCCGGACGTGGGGTGAGCAGCTTGTGAGCGGCTTCAGTTTTGGTTTAATCTTCATGCTGCTGGGCATTCCGGCGATGTTGCTCATTTTCGCAGGCATCGCCCTTGCCGCACATTTGGGAAGCATCTGGCTGATGGTGCTCTGCGTGATTGCAGCGGTTGTGTATCTGATCGCGTTGTCGCTGCTGCAATCGGCGCTCCAGAGTATTTTCCAGACGGCGCTCTATCTGTACGCCTACAATCAGATGGCGCCGCCCGGCTTCGCGCCCGAGTTGCTGGCGAACGCACTGCGCCAGAAATAGGGCTGGCAACAGCCAGGGTGGTCGTCGGATTTCGTCTGGCAACGGCCGGGAAACCTGCTAAGTTTTCGCGGACATGAGTTCATCCCGCGATTATTCCGAAAAACTGTGGCAGGAAGCCCTGCAGCATCTTCCCGGTGGCGTCAACTCACCCGTGCGCGCGTTTCGCGGCGTGGGCGGCACGCCGTTTTTCACGCAGCGCGCGAAGGGTTCGCGGCTGTACGACGTCGATGGCAACGAGTACATCGACTATGTGTGCTCGTGGGGGCCGATGATTTTGGGGCACGCGTTCCCGAAGGTGGTGCGGGCCGTGCAGGACGCGGCGCGTGATGGAACGAGTTTCGGCACGCCCAATCCGCGCGAGGTGCGGCTGGCGCAGTTGGTGTGCGAGGCATTCCCGTCGATTCAGAAGGTGCGGTTTGTAAACTCGGGCACGGAAGCAACGATGTCGGCGATCCGACTCGCGCGCGGATTCACCAAGCGCGACAAGATTGTGAAATTTGAAGGCTGCTATCACGGGCATGCCGATGCGCTGCTGGTGAAGGCGGGGTCCGGCGCCGCGACGTTTGACGTGCCCGATAGCGCGGGCGTGCCGGCGGATTTCGCGCGCAACACACTGACGTTGCCGTTGAACGATTTCACGGCGGTCGATGCCATCAACTGGCGGGAGATCGCCTGCGTGATCATCGAACCGATCCCGGCGAACATGGGGTTGATTCCACTGAAGACCGGGTTTCTGGAAAAGCTGCGAACGCTGACGCGTGACAACGGCGCATTGTTGATTCTCGACGAGGTCATCAGCGGTTTTCGCGTCGCGCGCGGCGGGGCGCAGGAATTGTACGGAATTCAAGCGGACCTTACCACGCTCGGCAAGATCATCGGCGGCGGTCTGCCGGTGGGGGCGTTTGGCGGACGAGCGGACGTGATGGATCTGCTCGCGCCGAACGGGCCCGTGTATCAAGCCGGGACGCTGTCGGGGAATCCATTGGCGATGGCGGCGGGAATCGCCACGCTGGAGGAACTGTTTCAGGCCGGGACGTACGAGAGGCTGGAGAGTCTTGCCGGCGGACTGTGCGGCGAATGGGGAAAGATTGTGAAAGGCCATCAGACCCGGATTGGCTCGTTGTTTTGCACGTTTTTCACCGACCGCGAGGTGGTGGATTACGCCAGCGCCAAGACGAGCGATACGAAGCGGTACGGTCGATTCTTTCACGGGATGCTCGACCGCGGCGTGTATCTCGCGCCGTCGCAATTTGAGGTCGGGTTCCTGTCGTTGGCGCACACGGAACAGGACATTGAACAAACGCTACGCGCCGCGGCGGAGGCGGTGAAGGCGCCGTGAAGATCGTCG
The DNA here is from genome assembly GCA_035501175.1 of Verrucomicrobiia bacterium. GTDB lineage: Bacteria > Verrucomicrobiota > Verrucomicrobiia > Palsa-1439 > Palsa-1439 > Palsa-1439. Next base: position 53,675 of record DATJWQ010000066.1, read on the forward strand.
TGGCCATGACGGGCGCAAGCGGCGCGATTTACACGCAACGCCTTTTGGACAATCTCGACCCCACGGCGCACGAGATCCATTTCATTTCGACCCGACACGCCCGGGAGGTTGGGCAGCTTGAACTGCCGAAGGGCGAGTTGAAGATTGCGCCGTCGGTGATTCAATACGACGAGAGCGGATCGATGTTTGTCCCGTTCGTGAGCGGGTCGGCGAAGCTGGACGCGATGGTGGTGATACCCGCGTCGATGGGAACGATCGGACGGGTGGCGAATGGCGTATCGGACACCACGATTGCGCGGGCGGCGGATGTGTTTCTCAAGGAACGGCGGAAACTGATTTTCGTTCCCCGCGAATCACCGTTCAACCTGATTCATTTACGGAACATGGCCACGCTGGTCGAGGCGGGCGTGACGATTATTCCCGCCAATCCGTCGTTCTACAACAAGCCGAAGACCGTCACGGAGGTGGTCGACACGATTATTGCGCGCGTGCTGGACCATCTCGGTATCGAGCACAAACTCGTGAAGCGATGGCAGAGCGGCGAGTAGTTGTAACGTTCCGGCGGCTGGCCGCGTCTGCATGTTTGTGAGGCTGGCAAACATGCATGGATTAGCTTCGGAGTTGTTCCTGGCGGCCGGGTTGTTATGCGTTGTGGCGATCTCAAGCCGCGCTGAACCATTGAAACCCGGCGACCATAACCTGACGCTGACCACGGGCGGGCGGGACCGGACCTATCTGCTGCATCTTCCACCTGTCTATGACGGCAAGCGCTCGTTGCCACTGGTGATCGTATTACATGGCGGAGGCGGCAACGCGCGGGGCGCAGTGAAGATGACAGGCTTCAGCGACAAGGCGGACAAGGAGGGCTTTGTCGTCGTCTATCCGAACGGTTCAGGCCGGTTGAAAACGCGGCTGCTCACGTGGAATTCCGGCAACTGTTGCGGCTATGCGTTGGACAGCGACGTGGACGACGTTGGGTTCATCCGCGCGTTGATCGATGAGCTCGTGAAGACACGAGGGATCGATCCAAAGCGCGTGTTTGTGACGGGGATGTCCAACGGTGGGATGATGACGTACCGGATCGGGTGCGAATTGTCGGACAAGGTGGCGGCCATTGCGCCCGTGGCCGGGGCGTTGGACGTCGAGAACTGTCAGCCCGCCAATCCTGTCCCGGTGATCATTTTCCACGGGACCGCTGACGAACACGTGTTGTACAACGGCGGCGAGCCGATTCGAAAGGCGGACCGGCACTTTCGCGTGGACAAATCGGTGGCGTATGCCGTGTCCTTCTGGGTGAAGCGCGACGGTTGCGCGCCGACGCCCGTGCACAGTCAAAAGGGATCGATTGCCACGGATGTGTATGGTGGCGGCAAGGATGGCGCCGAGGTTGTGATGTACACCGTCAACGGAGGCGGTCACGCGTGGCCTGGTGGCGAGTCGTATTTGCTGGGGGCGGAACCGACGAAAGAGATTTCCGCGACGGACCTGATGTGGGATTTCTTTGTCCGTCACCCGAGGAAATAGCGTGACGGCGATTCAGGACACGGGCGCCGCGTTTCTGGCGTCCAGGAACTTCAACTGGCAATAGAGTTGGTCGAGCAGCGGGGATGTTGCGCCGGCTTTCTCGGCCGCGCGGAGCGGGTTCCCGAAAATGGCTTCCACCTCGATTGGGTGATGCTCGTCGTAATCGATTTTCATGCTGGTTCGATACGGGATCATCGTGTCCGTGTAGGAGAGCATCCGGGCGACGGTACCCTCGGGGAGGATGGCGCCGCAGGCGCGCGCGTCGGCGACGACCTCCCACATGAGCTGCTCGACGAGGTGGCGCGTTTGCGGATTCTTCATCAACTCGTCGGTGGTGGCGTTGAGGACGACCGAGAGGCCATTGTAGGGAACGTTCCAGACGAGCTTTTTCCAGCGGACGACTGGAAGGTTTTCGTTCAGCTCGATGCGGATGCCGGCTTGCTGAAAATCGGCGGCGATGTCGCGCATGCGATTGCTGATCCCGCGAGCGGCGAATTCGCCGAGGCCGACATGCCCGTAATCGAGGTGGCGGATGTGGCCGGGGCCGATCTTGTTCGAGCAGAGGAAACACAGGCCGCCCATCACGGGTTGCGGGCCAACGATCCGAGCGATTTGGTCCTCGATGCCGAGACCGTTTTGCATCACGAGCACGACGCCGTCGTCTTTGACGACCGGCGGAAGCAATTGGGGCAGCAAATGGTTTTGCGTTGTCTTGAGACAGACGCACACGACGTCGCATTTCGGCATGTCGCGGGTGTCGCGGTAGGCGTTAACTTTCGGCAGGGTGAAATCGCCATCCTTGGATTCGCAAATCAAGCCGTGCTGGCGGACGTGTTCGTAATCGCTGTGCAACAGGAAATGGACTTCGCCGCCGGCGCGCTGGAGCCGCGCGCCGTAATATCCGCCAAGGGCGCCCGTGCCGATGATGGCGTAGCTGCGTTGCATGCCGGGACATTATCATATCTGGCGGAAGGATGTCAGCCCGCTCCGGGCTGTGGTGCCGAGCTGACGCGTTTGCTGCGGGGAGAGGATGTCGAGTCCCAGGGGGACGGCTGTGCGATTTGCCTTCCACCCGGGATGGTGGTGTGGATACCATAGAGAGTAAGGTATCATTGACCATGTGGACGAAATTCAGATCGGGAATGACCGTGCTGGCCGTGTTGTCGGCGCTGGATCGACGGGAGACGTATGGGTATGAGATCCGACGGGAGGCGTACAAGAGGACCAAGGGGTTGTTTACGGTGAACGAGGGCGCCTTGTACCAACTGCTGCGCGTGCTGGCGCGACGGGGTCTGGTTCACGTGCGGCAGGAGGAGGTCGGGGGCCGGTGGCGGAAGTATTACCGCCTGACCGCAGCCGGACGAAGGGAGTTTTCCCGGCTGCGCCATGACTGGAAGAACTCGCGGAAGGTGTTGGACGCGCTTGTCGATTAGCGGCGCGACGAGGTGGACCTGATGGCGGCTTCTTGCGGAGCTCTCTCGCCTGACGGGGGATGCGAATACGCGCCTTCGATTAGCATTCCTGTGAGGGTGTGCTCCGACTGTCGGATCATCACGCACCGGATCGAGTGGACTGTGGATGATCAATCGAGCGAGGTGCGAGCATGATACCATAGACTTTATGGTATTATGACATCGACCCGGAGTGTCTGGGCGATTGCATTTAGATTGTTGAGGGGGAGGTGGGGGGATTCTTTGTAAGTAGGCCGGTGGAGCCGGTTTACAACGAGAAGTTTTTGCTTCCGGTTTGGTCGGGTTTATGGTGAAAGATGGGGATGCAAAACCAACAAAGCTCCTCCCGCAACTTGAAAGACCACTTTGCCCAACTACCCGATCCGCGCATCGGGCCAGCCAGGCGCCACGAGTTACTGGATATCCTGATGATCGCCGTTTGCGCCCTGCTCTGCGGTGCGGGAGGTCGACGGACGCGTCACGACCCAGCGCCGCTACTATCTGAGTAGCTTGCCCGCACAGGTCGATCGGTTTGCGGCGGCGGTGCGCGGCCATTGGGAGATTGAGAACTGCCTGCACTGGGTGCCGGACGTGCAGATGGGCGAGGATCGCTGCCCCGTGCGCCAGCAGAACGCCGCGCAGAACCTGGCCGCGTTGCGGGCCTTATGCCTGAACCAACTGCGCCGCGACCAGCAGGTCAAATTGGGTATCCGCGGCAAACAAAAGGCCGCCGGCTGGGACCATCACTACCTCGCTTCACTGCTCAACCTCTAAATGCAATCGCCCTGCCCGGAGTGTCTGGGCGGGAAGGTAGTGGTGTGGGAAACCCGTGGGCGTTGATCTGGGCGGAGAGGGGTGCATCAAGGCAGCTCTCCCAATACGCTGCGTTTTCGGAGTTGATGGCACGCAATCGAAAGCGTGGCGTGGAGGCAGCATGAGTACGCTGGCCGCCCAACCGTTAGTCCCCTAATTTGAAATTCTTCGCTGTTTTACTTTTTGGGTTGATCGGCGAATTTGAATGGAGAATTGGCAAATAATATGGTTGGCTCACCTGTTCCATGCTCCAGAGCAAGAAAATCATACTGTCGAAACGGCTTCGTCCCGGTAGCGGCAATCTCAATACCTATCGGATATGGAATAGCCTCGGCGTTGGTCGCAACGACAGTAACGGGGGCACATCGAAATCCGGCGTTTGGTTCAATCGGCTGGTCGGAAATTACCCGATAACTTTTCCAAGCATCGCTTATGGAGGGTTGTGCGAACCATTCAGGATGGAGCGTCGTCCCATTCGTCCATGTGGTGATAAAACCAAACTCGAACTTCACTCGATCCATGGTGGACTCGCTCGCATTCCAAGCACCGAGAGTAGGATTCCGAATGCCGTTGGTCGAAAACGACGTGATCGTGCGGCTCGTCTCGTCCGTGAGTTGCAGTCCGTGGCGAATAAACGCTACATCGAACGCCTAGAGATGGTGATTGCCGAGTTGCACGGCTGCGATTCAAGGCACGTTGAATCGGTGCCGGTGCATGAGGTTTTTCTCGGCAAGACCCTTTGGGAAGGCGACGTTGAGGTCTTTGACCTGATCGGCCATCCCAAGGCCAAGCGGTGCTATGGCTGGACGCATGGCGAGCCGGAGGAGTTTATCACCATCTTGGAGTTACCCCCGTCACGGATGCCCGAAGCGCGGTCAAGGTCGGGGTGTCCTACCAGATCAAGAAGGCGAGAGAAGGCAAGGCACGGAAATGAACGAATCAAACAAGCGTCGTGGGCGATGCATTTTCTACGGTCTGACTTATAGCGTCGCTTGCCTGATGTTTTGGCTATTGGCCCTCGGGAGCAGGGAGAGAGGATTTGTTTATGGGTCGAGGGGAGGAACGATGGATACAAGCACATGCTACGTTGGTGCAGCCGTAATGCTCGTGGGAGCCATATATTGTTTCGTGCAAGCATTTCGCACAAAATCAAATTAGGGGACTACCGCCCAACCAGACGCATTGCTTAAGAACATCACGCCGGACGAATATGGGAAGTTCGTGAAATCCGTTAAGAAACTGCTGTCCTATGCCAAGTGGCGAGAGAACCCAAATTAAGACACTACCGGTTTGTGACTCTGTTTCGGGGGGCTTCCTTTCTGCGAACTGTCAAGGGGTGCGGGCAAGCCATAATACCATAGAGTTTATGGTATCATGGCATTCACTGTCACCGAACAGAGTTCTTCCCAATTTGGAAACAAAGATCTTCGCGACGAGAAGGGCAAACTGATCGTGCGGGCAGGCGGGCAGCGCGGCGAACGAACCGGCGTTGGCGGTTTAGAACGTGTATTAGACACCCGAATTGGAGTGCATCAAGGCGAATGGTCATTCTCCGGGAATTGGATTGTTGGCGACTCGGCTGGTCCGCCGGCGGACATTGATTCTGACGTAACTTCCTGGTAAACGCCGGCTATGTCCGCGCCGTTGGGGAATTGCCCATCCTCGCGTACGCTTGTTGCAACCCCTTATCTCCGTGTTAGTGTGGACAATTGTAGCCCTGTTCCGCCTATTGGGAAGAACTGTGTACGCCCACACCAGGTGCGTCGCGTCCGCGACGTTTTGTTTGGCCGAGACCCGCCATTTGTCGCGGCTATTGGGAAGTTGTCCCTGTGATCCTCTCGCCCGCTCAACCCCGTCCATTCTGCGTTGTTCCGCTTGGTTTCGCCTTGTTTTGTCTATCGGGAAGTACTCTGTTATGCCGCATTCGCCCCAGGATGTTTGACATTGGAGGGCAGTGCGGATGGTGATCGATCCACGCACACCATTGGTGAGGATCATGATGCGAATCCATCGTGGGACAAGGGACTCATCACAAACGCAATTCAGCCTTCCTCAGGTCCGTGAGCTTCGCTAGACTGCTGGTGGCGATGAGCACGGTGATAGGCTACTTGATTGGACAACGAGGTGAGTTCTCGGGAGCGCGGTTTGCGATTCCCGACAGTGGCTTGGTGATCGGGCGCGAGATGATGTCCTGTGGATAGCGGAACCCGTCATGTATTCCATCCGGAAATACCTTGAGTTTGTGCGGTTTTCGCACACGGTGTTTGCGTTGCCGTTTGCGTTGGCGAGCATGGCGGTGGCGGCGCGGGCGGAGCGCGGCTGGCCGGGGGCGCGGACGTTTCTGTTGATTCTGGCGGCGATGGTCTGCGCGCGGACGGCGGCGATGGGATTCAATCGGATCGTGGACCGGAGACTCGACGCGTTGAATCCGCGGACGGCGCAACGGCATTTGCCGAAGGGGACGATGACGGTGGCGGGGGCGTGGGCGATTGTGTGCCTGAGCGGAGGGGGGCTTGTGGTTGTGAGCTGGTTCATCAACCCGATTTGCTTCGCGCTGTCGCCGGTGGCGCTGGCGGTGGTGTGTTTCTATTCGTTCACGAAACGATTCACGGATTTCTCGCATGTGTTTCTCGGGTTGGCGTTGGGGATCGCGCCGCTGGGCGCGTGGCTGGCGGTGCGGGGGCGGTTCGCCTGGCCGCCGTGCGTGCTGGCGGGGGCGGTGGTGTTCTGGTTGGTGGGATTCGATATCATTTACGCGACGCAGGATGTTGAATTTGATCGGTCGCAGGGGTTGCGTTCGCTTCCGGTGAAGCTCGGCGTGGCGGGGAGCCTGCGCATGGCGCGGGTGGCGCATGCGGTCACGGCGGCGCTGTTGCTGGCTTTCGGGTTGATTTCGCATCTTGGCGTGCCATACTACTTTGGATTGGCAATCATTCTGATTTGTCTCATTGCGCAGCATGGGCTGGCGCGGAAGCAGGACCCGGTGAGTTTGAATGTGGCGTTTTTTCGGATGAATGCCATCATCAGCGCGGTGTTTCTTGCCGGTGTGGCGGTCGATGTGATTTCACGATGAATAAGTTGATCGAGCGGTCGGAATTGCGGGACATTTATGAGAAGGTGGAGGCGGGGCGGCGCATTAGCGAGGACGACTGCCTGCGATTGTACCGCTCTCACGATCTGGCGGCGATTGGCGCGATGGCGAATGTGGCGCGGGAGCAGAAGAACGGGAACGTGGCCTACTACATTCTCAATCGGCACATTAATTATTCCAACATCTGCATTCTCGACTGTGATTTTTGTGCGTTCTACCGGCGGCGGCGCGACGCGGGGGCGTACGAGTACAATCTGCCGCAGATGATCGAGAAGGCGCGCGAGGCGCTCAGGCTGGGAATCACGGAGATTCACATTGTGGGCGGGCTGCATCCGTCGTTGAAGTGGGAGTACTACACGGAGATGCTGCGATCGCTGAAGGCGCTCGACCCGAGGCTGCATCTGAAGGCGTTCACGGCGATCGAGATTTTGCACCTGTCATGGGTGGGCAAACGCAGCGTTCCCCAGACGTTGTCGGCGTTGCGGGAGGCGGGGCTGGGGTCGCTCACGGGAGGCGGGGCCGAGATCTTTGATCCAGAAGTGCGCAACGTGATTTGTCATGCCAAGGAGTCCGCCGAGGAATGGGCGGACGTCCATCGCACGTGGCACAAGATGGGCGGACGCTCGACCTGCACGATGCTGATCGGGCACGTCGAGAAAGAACATCATCGCGTGGATCACTTGCGGCGGCTGCGTGAATTGCAGGATGAGACCGGGGGGTTCACCGCGTTTGTGACGCTGGCGTTTCACCCGCAGAATACAAAGTTGCCGCAGTTGCCGGGGCCCAGCGGGTACGACATGCTCAAGACGCTCGCGATTGCCCGCATTTATCTGGACAATATCGATCATATCAAAGCGTATTGGATTCTCATGGGCATGAAGCTGGCCCAGGTGTCGTTGAGCTACGGTGTCGACGACCTCGACGGCACGATTATGGAGGAGAAGATTTATCACATGGCCGGGGCGAAGACACCGCAGGAGGTCGCCCGGGAAGAATTGGTGAAGGCGATCCGGGAGACGGGACGAGAGCCGGTGCAGCGAGACAGTTTGTACCAGGTGGTGAGACGGGAAGAGGCGGCGCCACTCCGGAAACTGGATGAAGAGGCGGCGGCGGAACAACCCGTCGCCACCATCAGGTCGCCAGACGGTTCACCCTCTCGCGTCGCGTTTGCCGGCGCGAGCAATGAAGGAGGAACGGCATGAACGAGACTCCACGGATTGGCGGGATTTCCTATCTTAACGTGCGGCCGCTCGTGTACGGAATTGAGCACCAAGTGGCGTACACGGTGCCATCGCAGTTGGCGGACCTGATGTATCGGAAGCGGTTCGACGTGGGGATTGTGCCGATTGCGGAAGTGCTCCTGCACGACCAGTACGATGTGCTGGATGGGATCGCGATTGCCGCGCGCGGCGCGGTTCGCAGTGTTTTCATGACCCACCGTGTGCCGCTGGAGAAAATCCAGCGTGTTGCCGTGACAACAGAATCGCGAACATCCGTTTGGCTTTTACGCGTGCTGCTGAAGGTCGGATATCGCATCGAGCCCGAGTTTTATCCGCGACCGCGCGGAGCAAAGCTGAGCGAGCACGAGGCGATGTTGCTTATCGGAGACGAAGCCATTTGGTATGCAACACGCAACGGCAAGCAGCCGTTGTGGGACCTCGGCGCGGCGTGGGTGGAGATGACGGGCCTGCCATTTGTCTTTGCGGTATGGGCGTTTCAGCGCAACGCCGAGAAGCAGGAACTCGCGGCATTGTTGCGCAAGGCAAAAGCGGATGGCCTTGCCCATGTCGAGGAGATTGTGGAGGCCGCCACGGAGGCCACGCCCGAATTCCTCCGCGAGTATTACTCGAAATGTGTATGGTACGATCTGGGGGATGCGGAGAAACAGGGGATTCGGCGGTTCCAGCAGTATCTGAGAGAACTGCGATTGATCGATGGTGGCCATGATTTGCGATACGTCGCTTGACATGATCCAGGGGAAGGTGCTGGACGGCGCGCGGATTACCGCAGAGGAAGCTGTGCGGCTCTATCGCGGGCTGACGCTGCCCGAGCTCGGATCCATAGCCGATGCGGTGCGGGAGCGGAAGCACCCCGAACGGAGAGTCACGTATATCATCGACCGCAACATCAACTACACGAACGTGTGTGACGTGTATTGCACATTTTGTGCGTTCATGCGGGAGGAACGGGATGACGACTCCTACGTGCTGACGCCCGAACAGGTTGGGGCAAAGATTCAGGAGCTCGTGGCCATCGGCGGCGTACAAATCCTCATGCAAGGCGGTCATCATCCCAAACTCGGCCTCGATTATTACCTGAACCTGCTCCAGTACATTCGTCGACATTTTCCGCAAGTGAATATCCACGGTTTTTCGCCGCCCGAGTTCAACCATTTTGCCGAAGTATTCCACATGCCCGTGGAAGATGTGGTGCGCCGATTCAAGGAGGCCGGGCTCGGCTCGATTCCCGGCGGTGGTGGCGAAATCCTGGTGGATCGTGTACGCCAGCGCATTGCCCCGCTCAAATGCACGAGCGACGAGTGGCTGCGGGTGATGGAGATCGCTCATGGGATGGGGCTGCATTCCTCGGCGACGATGATGTTTGGGCACGTGGAAACGATTGAGGATCGCGTCGAGCATCTGCGGCGGTTGCGCGAGCTGCAGGATCGCACGCACGGCTTCACGGCGTTCATTTGCTGGACGTTCCAGAACGAAAACACGCGGCTGAAGGTGCCGTCGGTTGGATCGCATGAATATTTGCGGACGCAGGCACTGGCTCGAATCTTTCTCGACAATTTCGACAACGTGCAATCCAGTTGGGTGACGCAGGGCCCGCAGATCGGGCAGGTCGCGCTGAAGTTCGGCGCGAACGATCTGGGCGGCATTATGATTGAAGAAAACGTCGTCTCGCAGGCGGGCACGACCCACTGCATGACGGTGGCG
>DATJWQ010000067.1:0-70766 GCA_035501175.1 Verrucomicrobiia bacterium
GGACTACGGCCAACTCACCCATGCCGCTCGCCGCGCCTTGGCCCGGATGCGCCGTCGCCCAACCCTGGTTCAATCCTTCTGGAAACAGGCGGAGCTGTTTTGAGTCCAGTTGTCACTATATTATGCAAAAATCAATAGAAGCTCCTACGCCGCGTCTTTGGACTGCTTCTTGCGAATCAACGGCTCGCGCTTCCCGTCAACAACCCCGCGGTTGATCGTCACCTCGGCAATGTCATCCCGCGACGGAATCTCATACATCAAATCCAGCATCAGCTTCTCCAGCAGCGACCGCAACGCCCGCGCTCCCGTCCCCTTCTTCAACGCCGCCTCCGCCAGCCCCTGCAACGCGTCCTTGGTGAAGTTCAGGTGCACGCCTTCCATCGCGAACAGCTTGCTGTACTGCTTGATCATCGCGTTCTTCGTCTCCGTCAGAATCGCGATCAACTCGGGTTCCGTCAGCTCCCGCAGTACCGACGCGACCGGCAACCGGCCAACAAACTCCGGGATCATCCCGAATTTCAGCAGGTCTTCCGGCTCGACGAGTTCATTGGCGCCGCCACGGTCCGACACGGCCAAACTCTCGTCTTCCTTGCCAAACCCCAGCGCATGCCCGCCGATCCGCCGCTGCACGATCTTGTCCAGCCCAATGAACGCCCCGCCGCAAATAAACAAAATGTGCTCCGTATTGACCTGAATGTATTCCTGATGCGGATGCTTGCGTCCGCCCTGCGGCGGAACGTTGCACACCGTGCCTTCCAGAATCTTCAGCAACGCCTGCTGGACGCCTTCGCCCGAAACATCCCGCGTGATGCTCGCCGAATCGCTCTTCCGCCCGATCTTGTCGATCTCGTCAATGTACACGATCCCCAACTCGGCGCGCTTCACGTCGTAATCGGCATTCTGCAGCAGCCGCAGAATGATGTTCTCCACGTCTTCCCCGACGTACCCGGCCTCCGTCAGCGTCGTCGCATCCGCGATGCAGAACGGCACATCCAGGATCCGCGCCAGCGTCCGCGCCAGTAGCGTCTTGCCGCAACCCGTCGGACCCACGAGCAGAATATTGCTCTTCTCGATCTCGACATCGCGATGCTCGTCCAGCTTGACCGATTTCTCCGAAGTCGCGCCGTCCTGCTGGATCCGTTTGTAATGATTGTGGACGGCCACCGCGATCGTCTTCTTCGCCCGTTCCTGGCCGACGACATACTGGTCCAACTCGCGCCGGATCTCCGCCGGCTTGGGCACGGTCAGTTTGAACCCCGACCCGGTCTTCGACTTCGATTGGCCGAGTTCTTTGTCGAGGATGCTCTTGCAGACGGTGATGCAGTTGTCGCAGATGTATACGCCCGGGCCGGCAATCAGCTTGCGCACCTCGCCGTGGGTCTTCCCACAGAAGCTGCACATCGTCAGATTGGTCGGTCGGGCCATGATTTCCTAGGCGGCTTTGTCCTTGTCCTTATCCTTGTCCGTCTTCTTCTCGGTATCGCGACGGGACTTCACCACGTCATCCACGAGCCCGTAGTCGCGCGACTCCGCCGCGGACATGAAAAAGTCGCGGTCCGTATCCTTGGCAATCGTCTCAATCGGTTTGCCGGTATGCAGCGCGAGAATCTCGTTCAGCCGATCCCGCATCCGCAAAATCTCCTTCGCCTGGATGCTGATGTCCGACGCCTGCCCCTGCACCCCGCCCCATGGTTGATGAATCATGATCCGCGCGTTCGGCAGCGCAAAGCGTTTGCCCTTTGTGCCGGCCGCCAGTAACACCGCCCCCATGCTCGCCGCCTGGCCAACGCAATAGGTCGTCACATCGCATTTGACGAATTGGATGGTGTCGTAAATCGCCAGTCCCGCCGTGACCGAGCCGCCGGGCGAGTTGATGTACAAATTAATGTCTTTCCCCGGGTCCTCGGATTGCAGATACAACATCTGCGCGATGATCAGGTTCGCGACATTGTCGTCAACGGGCGTCCCGATGAACACGATGCGGTCTTTCAGCAGCCGCGAATAAATGTCGTAGCCGCGTTCCCCACGACCGGTCTGTTCCACCACCATCGGCACTAGAATCTGGGCTTTTTCCATGTCTCTTCCTTGTTAAGAATCCTTCCTATACTAGCATTTCCCTTGCCGTCTGCAACCGACTCCTTGTTTCAACCCCGTTACGAACTGGCAACGGACTCGACCTTGGCGTTGTCCACCAGGAAATCCAAGGTCTTGCCGACCAGGATTTGCTCTTCCACCTCGCCCAAGGCGCCCTTCTCCGCCAGTTGCGCCTTCAGGCGCGCCGGCGTCGTGTGGGAACGTTCGGCCATGCGCTTGATCCGTTCCTCAACCTCCGCCTCTTCCACCTTGATCTTCTCGGCCGCCGCAATCGCATCGAGAATGAAGGATGTCCGCAGACGATCCTTTGCGCTCTTGGCCGCGAATCCAAAAATCTCGTTCTTCTTTTCTTCGAGCTGTTCCTTGGTCGCCCCGCGCAGGCTGTTTTCCCGCACCACGTCGTAGACGATGCTGCGCGTCTCCTGCTGGACCAGCGATTCGGGTAACTCAAACTCAACCCTCGCCAACAAATGCTCGACGACCTGGCGGCGCATGTCGGACTCCTGGCGCTCCGCGACTTCGCCTTCGAGATTCTTCCGCACCGTCTCTCTCAGTTTCGCCAGGCTTTCCGAGCCGAGTTTCTTGGCGAACTCGTCGCTCAATTCCGGCAGCTTCTTTTCCTTCAGCGCGACCACATCCACAAAAAACGTCGCCTTCTTTCCCGCCAACGGTTTTTGCGGGAAATCCGCGGCGAAATCGATCAGCACCTGCCGCTTCTCTCCAGCCGTGGCGCCGACGAGCTGCTCGCAGAACCCCGGCAAAAACGAATCGGACGAGATCAGCAGCCAGAACTCCTTGTTCTCGCCCAGCCCTTTGGCTTCCGGAGCGAGTTCGCTGATCGGTTTGCCGTCGACGATCCCCGTGTAATTCACCACCGCGAAATCGCCCGTCTTGAGCGCGCGCCCTTCCACGGCGACAAAATCCGCCTGCTGGTCGCGCACGGAATCCAATGCCTTGTCCACGTCGTCGTCTGTCACCGCGATCATCGCCTTTTTCACGGCGATGCCTTTGTACTCCGGTAGCGCAAACTCCGGCGCGGTGTCGACCGCGGCGGTGTAAACCAACGGATGCCCCGGCTGGTACTCCACATTCTCGATCTGCGGATAGCCCACGACCTTCAGGTTCTGCTCGTGCAACGCCTCGCGATAGCTCTCGGGAATGAGCCGCTTCCGCAGTTCCTCCTCGATTTGACCCGCGTACCGCTTTTCCACCATCGGCTCGGGCACCTTGCCGGGACGAAATCCCGGAAGCGAGGCCACCTTGCGAATTTCCTGCAAAATCTCGGCGCGGGCGCCCGCCACTCGGTCAGCGGCAACTTCCACCCGCATCTTCTTGCGACAGGGTGCGACGTTTTCGATTGTAACAGCCATTGGTCCTTAATCTCCCCGTGGTTAGACCCTTCACCGTATAAATACCGCCGAAGCCCGTCAAGTGCGCATGTCGCAATCTTGCGCTGCCTTGGCCACGCCTGGGTGTTCAATTTTGAGACTCGGAAAGGCCTCCGCCAAATCCAGCAGGCCATTTCCAGGCGTTTCGACCCCCAAAAGCCCCAAATTGCCTCCTTGGCACGGTTGGCACCGCCGCTGCTAATGTAACACTCACCCTATACCACACCATACCTCGTCGAAGGCGCTTCTCCACGCCGAAGACAAATGAGGCCGAGGCCCCAAACCTCGGCCTCTCCTCTTTCTGGGGATTGGGATGGGCGGCAGCCCGCGGGTCTAGACCCAGCCTTTGCGAACCAGCCACATCTTGATGACCTGCGTCAGCCCCACGTAGCAAAGCAGCGTCGCCAGCAGCAGTGGCCAGAACAGCGACGGCAGCGGCACAAACCCCAGGCTCGCCGCCAGCGGCGAGAACGGAAGCCACGCCCCAATCGCCATGATCAGCAGCGAGGTCATCGTCAGTTGCCAGCTCGCCCGCGATTGAACGAAGGGCAAAAGATTGGTGCGAATGACGTGAATGATCAGCGTCTGCGTCATCAGCGATTCCACAAACCACCCCGTGTGAAATAGCGCCGCCGCGTAACTTCTCTCCGGGTCCGGGTTGCCCGCAAACTGCGCGGCCAGTTCGGGCGGAGGCACGAGCCCAAGCTTGTTACACTTGAAGACGAACAGCATGATCGCAAAGGTTGTATAGTCGAAGATCGAACTAATCGGCCCGATGAACACGATGAACTTGGCAATCTCACCAATCCGCCACGGCCGCGGCTTCGCCGTCTGCTGTGGGCCTACGTTATCCGTCGGGATCGGCACTTGGGAAAAATCATAGAGCAGACCGTTCGTCAGAATCTGAATCGGCCGCATCGGCACAAAATCCAGGATCGCGCTCGCGCCGACATAGCTGAACACGTTTCCGAAGTTCGAACTCGCACCCATGCGGATGTATTTGAGGATGTTCACGAACACCTTGCGGCCCTCGAGAACGCCTTCCTCCAGCACCATCAGACTCTTCTCGAGCAGGATCACGTCGGCCGATTCCTTGGCGATATCCACGGCGTTGTCCACGGAAATCCCCACGTCCGCCGCCCGCAATGCCGGCGCGTCGTTGATGCCGTCTCCCATGAAGCCGACCACGTGCCCCTTGCCCTGCAGGGCTTTCACGATCCGCTGTTTGTGCGCCGGCGAAAGCCGCGCGAAGACGTCCGTCGTTTCCACGGCTTCGGTCAGTTGCGGGTCCGTCATCGTCTCGACATCGCGGCCGAGCACGATCTTCTCCGCATCGATCCCCACTTCGCGGCATACCTTGCGCGTGACCAGATCGTTATCGCCGGTCAGCACCTTCACGGCGATGCCGTGCTGCCGCAGCGCCGTGATCGCCTGCGTCGCCGTGTCCTTTGGCGGATCCAGAAACGCCAGATAGCCCGTCAACACCAGGTTGCATTCGTCCGCCTTCGAGTACGCGTCCCGTTTGTCCAGTTTCTTGGTCGCCACCGCCAGCACGCGGAACCCGTCGCCGTTGAGATCGTTGACTTCGGCCATCAGGTCGTCCGCGAGAATCGGCTCCATCGGGAAAATCTCGCCTTCGTATTCGAAGTGGGTGCATTTGACGAACACCGCCTCGGGCGCCCCCTTGGTCAGTAGTTGCCTCGTTCCGTCGGGTCCTTCCACGGCGACCGACATCATCTTGCGCGAGAAATCGAACGGCAACTCGTCCACCTTCGTATACGTGTCCAGCGAGAGTTGGCTGTGCAGGTCCTTGTGCTGCAGCACCGCACGGTCGAGTACGTTCTTCAATCCCGTCTGAAAATGGCTGATCAGGTACGCGTCACGCAGAACTTCCTCGTTCTCCTTCTTGAACACGTCGCAATACACCTCGAGAATGACACGATCGATCGTCAACGTCCCCGTCTTGTCCGTGCACAAGACGTCCATCGCGCCGAAATTCTGAATCGAGTTGAGCCGCTTGACGATGACCTTCTTCTTCGACATCGCCATCCCGCCCTTGGACAGACACACCGACACGATCATCGGCAGCATCTCGGGCGTCAGTCCGACGGCCACGGACAACGCGAAGAAGAACGCTTCTCTCCACACGTGCTTGGTGAGCCCATTGATGAGAAATACGAGCGGCACCATGACCGCCATGAACCAGATCATCAGCCAGGTGAATTTCTTGACGCCCTTGTCGAACGCCGTCTCCACCGGCTGTCCGACCAGGCTCCGCGCCATCTTCCCGAAATACGTCTGCGCGCCCGTCGCCACAATGACCGCCATGGCCGAGCCGCTCTCCACGCTGGTGCCCAGAAAGCACAGATTGGTCCGCTCGATCGGCGACACCTTGTCACGCGTGTCCTTCGGATCGGTCTTCTCCACGGGCAGCGATTCGCCGGTAAGCGTCGCTTGAATAAGGAACAGGTCCTTGGCCGATAGCAGCCGGACATCCCCGGGGATCATGTCCCCCGCCGAGAGCTTGACCACGTCCCCCGGCACAATCTCCCGCAACGGGATTTCCTTGGGCTGGCCATCGCGCAGAACCGTGGCGGTGACCTTGATCATCGCTTTCAGTTTCGCCGCCGCGTTGTCGGCTTTGGTCTCCTGGATGAACCGCAGCGACAGCCCCAGCAGCACCATCGCCACCATCACCGCGCCGCCAATGTTGTCGCTCGATGTTTCCGCCGTCGCAAAGGTCACGATGGCGAGGACGGTGAGCAGAATGACAAGGGGATTGATTGCCGCGATCCACAGCCGGTCCAGCCAGCCATGCCGCTTCTCCTGCGCTACCTCATTCGGACCGTATCGCTCCAGCCGGGCTGCCGCTTCCGGCTCGGTCAGCCCCGTGGCCGAGGTGCCCAGCTCCCCCAATACATCCCCGATGTCCTTTGTGGCCGCGTCGCGCACCGCATCGGAAACACGGTCCACGGCGCCGTTCTTCGCGCCGCGCGCAAACAACTTCGCGCTCGCCCGCTTGACCAGCTCCTCCGTATCGACCACGCCCGGCAACTTGAAGTTGAGTCGGAACAGGCTCATAACGGAAATGTCCCGCCTACATACACGCGCCCCCTGTTGTTTGCACGACAAAACTTCGTTGGGATGGAAAAAATCTCCGCGAAGTGCCGGGTCCCGCCCGGGCCGACCTGCGACCGACGCCGCGCTAGGGCACCAGCCGGACGCGATAGAACCGGGAGGACGAATTCGTGGCCGCGCCCGCATCCAGATAATTCGTCACCGAGCCAACGGTATTGGTGACAATGAAGATGTCAGCATAGTTGTTCGTGTCGTAATCGCCGGTGGCAGCCTGTAGCGCGTTGGTCCGACCGGCCCCCATCGTCCAGGTAATCAGGATGTCCTCGCCATCGTCCACGATGTTCGTGATGCGGAACGAGGCGGCCCCGTTCGTTGGATCGGTCCCCGCGAGGAACTCTTCCAGATTGCTCATTCCATCGCCATCGGCGTCGTTTCCGGGCGCCGCCGACGCGCAGGTCACACACCCGAAGTACTGAAGCTGCCAGGCATCCGGCAAACCATCCCCATTGCCATCGTATGAACCCGTCGCATAGATGATATGCACGACATTCGTCGCCACGTCCGGTGGAATGTACTGATCGGTCGCGGTGACTGTGAGTGTGTTCGTGCCGACTGCCAGACCGCCGATCACCGCCGACCAGTTGCTGTAGCTGTTTGCCGTCGATGCCCCGTTGCCGTTGACGGTGACGGACGCGACGCCAAACGGACTGAGACAAGTGCCGGCGAGCGTGATCGAGGAATTGGTCGTGTACGAGCCATCTGCGGGCGATGTGACGGTCAGTAGCGGCGGAATCGAAGACTGCACCGAAGTGGCCAGCGTCGCCGTATTGTTCGTGAGGTTCGGGTCGCCGGCGCTCGAAATTGCCGTAGCGAGATTCGTTACGATGATCTGGCCGGATGTCGCGACTGTGACACTCACGGTGGCCACACTTCCACTTGCCATCGCGCCGAGCGATCCGATCACCACACCGTTGGAAAGAACATAGGACCCCTGTGAAGTGCTCGCGGACAGAAACGAGACGCCCGACGGCACGGTATCGAATACCTTGGCATCGGTGACGGTGTAAGGACCGAGGTTGGTGACCGTGATCGTATACGTGAGATTGGAACCGGCCCGGACCGGATTCGCTGATCCCGCCAGGCTCACTCCAAGATCGGCGGGCGGAGCTGTCCCTCGTGAGATCCACCGCACGCCTCCGTTCACGGTGACAAACAAGTTGTTCCCGTCCCGCGAGCTGCGCATGCGCCCCTGCTGGAATGCCACCGTAAACGTGTTTGGCGATGGGAACGTCAGTGTCCCGCAATCGTAGCGGATGATTTCGGCGTGGGTATGGGTTTCCAATGCCAGTACGTACGTGGCGGAGGAGACGGCGAGAAATATCATGTCCGCTCCGGGGTGATACGCCACGCCGATCGATGTCGGGACGGAGACGACCTGGGTGAAATTGCTGGGTGTGCTGTTGAGCAGGTACGCGCCGGTGCTCGCCAGCCCCGCAAATTGTGACCCGTTGCGGTTGGCCGCCCCGTCAAAGAGGAAGGAGCCAGCGCTCGCGCTGGCGGTGATCGCCTGGGTGACCACGTCATACCGGTCGAACGGCGCGGGCGACTCATTGGACTCCGCCACGGCCATTGTCCGACCGTCGCCGCTGGCGCTCACCATGCTGTGCTGGCGGGGACTCGCGACCACCGTGTAGGTTTCCGTCGATGGATCGTAGCGGCGCATCGGCGTCCAACCGGAACCCTGGAATTCAGACGTGATAAGCGCGGCTCCGTCTTCGCCGAACGCGACGGCCCATGTCCCGGCCTCGTAGAAGGACAACGGGAAATTGACTTGCTGGCTCGCGCCGCTGGGCAGGTCCACCACGTAGACCCAATTGCTGCTTCCGGAAAACGTGCTGTCAGCCACCACCAGCGTGTTGTTGTCCGGGGATATGTCGATGCCGCGCAGGTTTCCTCCCACAGTGAGCGGCGCCAGGTACACCCCGTTGATCAGGTCGTACCGCTGAACCTGGTTGGTCACCGTCATGTAGAGAAGCCCGCGGGCCGAATCGGGCACGATATCGGCCGGTACGCCGGCCACGGGGATCAGGAAGTTCGACGCCGGACGGACCACGTCGAATGGATTGCTCTGTCCGAAATGGCCCATGCCGTCGGTCACCACGATGGCCACGGTGGCTTCGCCGAACGCGCTGATCGTGAGCGGAACCGTCAGTTGTCCTGACGTGAATAACGGCGAGGTCGGCGGGAAGATAAACACGCCGCCACCGCTGCCCGTCGTGCTGAGAGCTGCCGTGCCGCTGAATCCCGTGACGACCTGGTTGCTGGCATCGAGCGCGGTGATCGTCACGACGACGGGCACTCCCGAAGTCAGGGGACCGCTGATGGATGAAACCGAGAAATGATCCACGGCCGGCTGTGCCAACGCCACACGGTAAAATCGGGCGGGCGTATTGGTCGCGCCGCCGACGTCCAGATAATTCGTTGTCATATCGCCGCTGCCCGGAATCGTGATCAGCGGGCTGATGGTCGAGTAGCTCCCGCCGGGTTCCGGTGCGGCTTGCACGACATTGGCGTGTCCGCCGTGAGTCGTCCACGTCAGCAGGATATCATTCCCCGTTTGCGTCACACTGATGATGCGAAAAGCCGACGAGCCGTTGGTGGGATTGGTCCCCATCAGGTACTCCTGAAGGTTCGACAATCCATCGCCGTCGGGATCGCCATCGACGCCGTTGACGCCGTTCGACGACAGCGGATCCAGTCCGTATTGCTGCTTCCACCAATTGGGCAGCGCGTCACCGCTGGCGCTGAGATTCGGATCCAGGACGAGTGTGCGGGCAATGATCGTGCCGCCATTGTGCAAGAACCGGCCGCTGTTGTTGGTCACAACCAGAGTGTCCACCAGGAGTGTCCCGCCGTTGACGCTCACAGTCCCATTCAACACGTTCAGGGTCGCCGTGTGCGTCGCGTTGGTGACGGCGAACACGCCACCGGCGATCGTCATCTCCCCTACCCCAACATTGCTGCTGAGATTGCCGATCATCAGCGTCGACGAGACGGTGGATGTGCCACCGGCAACGGTCAGGGTCCCTTGCGAAAGCGCCGTTGCTCCCACCATCACGTTGCTTGCCAGCAGGGATGAATTCGACAGCGCCATCTGGCCGAATCCGGTATACCCCAGGAACACCGTCGCATTGGTCTGGACCAGCGTGCTGCCGGTCATCCACACGGACCCCGTGCCGCCAAAGCCTCCAATGATGGTATTGGTGGCGACGGCGGCGGTGGCGCTGAACATTGTAAGCGTGCCCCCAAATTCAAGCGCAATATTCAGCGACGCAGCCCGTAATGTCGCGTTGGATAGACTGAGACTGCCCGTACCCAGTACCCCGACCGAGACGGCATTCGTGACCGTCAGAGTCCCGCCGTTGACCACGACGGCGCCCGTCGCGGCGAGTGAGCTGCCCATCGCGAGACTGCCGTTCACGGTGGTGGTCGACCCGACGAAGGTCGCGGTTCCGCACGAACCTCCTCCCGAACCAACGGTGATATTGCCGTTGAGGTAGACTATCGAGTTGGATGCATCGAGCGTCGCGACCCCGGACTGGCCGAAGGTCGCTCCGCCGGACGTGTTCGTAAGCACAGACCCGCCGGCGATCCACACGCGGCCGGTCGATCCCGTGCCCGAGCCAACGACGAACAACAGCCCGGCGTTGTTGGTGCTGGCGGCCGTTCCCGAATAAACACCGAGCGCACCGGCATTGCGGCCAATCGTTAGCGTCCGTGTCGAGAACGTGCCGTTGGACACGGAGATTTGTCCGCTGCCGTACAGGCCAATCGTCGCGCTGACGTTGGTGGCCAGCATGATGCCCCCGGCCACATTCACTTGACCCGTCCCGTTCGTTGCCGAACCGACAATAATCGAGGGGACCACAAGTGTGCCGCCGAGGATGGTAACAACTCCGTTCCCGCCGTTGGTGGAACCGACGTATGCGCTTCCGTTGGTCGTCAGGTACGTTCCATTGGCCGCCACCGTGATCAAGCCATCGATCCGGTTGGTTCCCGAGCTGTAAAGGTCCGCCTGGAGAGTTGAATTGGTGATGAAGATGGCGCCTCCGCTGCTCAGGCTGAAGCCGTTCAGCACGTGCAGCGTCGTCGCAGGATTGCCGAAGTTGACCGACACCGCATTGGTGGCGCCACTTGTTCCAAAGAGAGTCAGGTTGCTGATCGTCAGCGCGTTGGGGACCCCCGCCGTCGTGCTGTCCAACGTCACCGTCTTGGCGTTGGCGTTGGTGATGTAGATGGACTCGCTGGAGGATGGCGTGCCAACAGACCAGTTCGGCGGCGCTTCCCATTTGCCGTTGGATGAATTGATCCAGCTATTGTCGAGAGCGTACGCGTTCGCAGACAGCAGCACGATGAGCAGACAGCCTGCGATGCCCCGCGTTGGTGGCCAGCGCTTGATACGAGCTTCTCCCGGGGCCCCAGTAAAACAAAGCCCTGCAACGGAATCAAGCCAATTTCTTGGTTACCACTTCCGGGGCAGAGAGTCCCATCCAAACACGGTCTCGCCTGGTTGATGTTGCAGATACAAATTCTATCCGCGCCGCTGCCGGCCCTTTTACATCTGCCGTTGATACCACGCGATGACTTTCTCAATGCCATCACGGAAGCTCACCTTGGGCTTCCAGCCGAGAAGTCTTTCGGCCTTGGAGATATCAGCCTGACTGTGGAGGATATCGCCCGGACGCGGCGGGTCGAGCTTCGGTGCAATGCTCTTCCCCAGAATCCTGTTCACGGTATCGACGAGCTCCAGCAGCGACACGCGTCCGCCGCAGGCAATGTTGAAGGATTGCCCCCGTGCTTCCGTTCCCGCCTCGCAGGCTTTCAGATTCGCATCGATGACGTTCTCCACATGCGAAAAATCCCGCGTCTGCTTCCCATCGCCATAAATCGTCGGCGCCTGGTCCTTTAGAATGGCGGTGATGAATCGCGGGATCACCGCGGCATATTGCGATTGCGGGTCCTGCCGCGGCCCGAACACATTGAAGTACCGCAACGATACCGTTTCCAGGCCGTACAACTGCCAGAAGATGCGGCAGTAATGTTCACCCGTGATCTTGTGCACCGCATACGGCGACAGAGGCGACGGCGGCATCTCCTCGTGCTTGGGCAATGTCGGCGTGTCTCCGTAGACGCTGGACGACGAACTGAATACCACGCGCTGTACGCCGGTGTCCCGCGCCGCGATGAGCAGGTTCACCGTGCCCATGATATTGGCTTCGCTGGTCGTCCGCGGATCCTGGACGGAGCGAATCACGCTCGGCATCGCGCCCAGATGAAGCACGAACCGCGCGCCCGCGCACGCCTGCGTCACGGCCTTCAGGTCGCGTAGGTCGCCTTCCACAACCTCCATCTTGCGCGCAAATGCACTCACATTCGACCACTTGCCACTGGAGAAATTGTCGAGAATGCGGACGCTTTTTCCCTGCCCCACCAGATGCTCGGCGATATTCGATCCGATAAACCCTGCTCCACCCGTGATCAAGTAATCCATATCTATTCTCCGCTGACGGCCGGCCCCTTGGGACCCGGCGGAACCCGCTCCGCGCCATTCGTCACGGGAGGCATTGTATGCACGGTTTCCGGTCCGTTGGACAGCGAAAACAGGTGCCAGGCCGTGTCGTCCGCGGCCACCTCGCCGAGATTCGCCCGCGTCGCGGCAAACAAATAGTCCGGTCTCTTGCTCCCCAGCAACGATATCGGCAGCCGCACGATCAGATGATTGCTGACGCTTGTTACGGTAACGCTACGTTCCTTCAGCCGGTGGCGGCCGTCGAAAACATGCACGCTACCGAGCGGCGTAACGTTAATATGAATCTTCGGCGCAACAGCGAAATCTTCCCCCTGCCGATAGCCGTAGAGGCGCAAATGCACGTTGGCGCGTTTGCCCAGCCGGTTGCGGAGCGTAACCTGGGCGATCAGATCGTCGCCCTGACGCACATACGCCGTCTCTTCCAGCTCCATGGCGGCGAGTTCTTGGTTGAACAACCGCTCCATATCCGGGCGAAACAGGGAATCCGTCTCGCCGAAGCTAATGACTTTCGTGTGCACCGCTTTTCTCCAGTCAATCACTTCGTTGGCGGGAATGATGGGAACGGGCAATATGCCAAGGGTCGCGAAAATCTCGTTGGCGCGCGCGAAGGAGACCAGATAATACTCGCGCGTCGTCAGTTCCGTGCGGTTCTTGATGATCGCCGCGTACTTGCGTTCGGTCTGCTCCGGCGTCAGCGGAACGGAGAACCAATCGCCGTCCTCCAACAACTGTCGCGGCGGCTTCAACACCATGTCGGGATGATAATGGTAGGGCGCCGGCCAGCGTCCGAAATGTATAATGTAGTAATCGATGGCCGGCGGCGGCTGCTCGACGCTGATCTCCAGAACAGCCAACCGGACAAAGTTCGCCGCGGCGCGGTGGTCCGGATTCGTATCCGCCGGGTGGGTGACGAACACGCGGGTCGGACGCCATCTCCGAAACAGTTCAACCAAATCCGCCGTGGCGCTCTCCGGGGTATACGACTGGCCAAACCTGTAGGCGTCCTCGTACGGCACGGCATTGCTGAGTGTCGCGTCGCTGCGAAACGGCGCCTGCGCCCGCCAGTAGTCCCGCCAGATCGACATCGTTCCGTAATCGGGAAAGCCGAGGAACGTCAGTTGGTCCGGGGACAGCCCGAGGATTTCCGTCGCGGCCGTCGCCTCACGCTCCCGCAAATTGCCGAAAAACAGATACTGGGTCGGGTTCAGGTGCAGCCTCAGTTTGTACAGCTTGAAGGCAAACTGGTTGTGGTCGCCGTTGGTCAGATAGACTACGTGGACTTCCGCTCCGACGGCACACGCTTGCTGCATGATTCCACCGGCTCCCAGCACTTCATCATCGGGATGCGGCGCCACGACCACGATGCGGTCCTCGGGCGTAATGGGGGGAAACTCTTGCTGCGCGAATGCCGGCGTCACGACCGCCAGCAGTACGGCAATCACAACACCGAAGCGCATACTACCTGCCGATGCTCTTGTAGACGAAACCCAACTCAGCCATCTTCTGCGGATCGAACAGGTTGCGGCCATCGAGCACGATCGGCTGCCCCATGGTCGCGCGAAGCCTGGCAAGGTCCAACTGACGGAATTCGTCCCACTCGGTGCAAATGATCAGACCGTCCGCGCCCGCCGCCACAGCATACGGACCGTCACAAAACTCCACGCCGGGCAGTACCTCGCGGGCCTTATCCATCGCCTTCGGGTCGTAGGCGCGGATTTTCGCCCCTTTGTTCTGCAGCGGGCGGATGACTTCCAGCGATGGCGCCAGCCGCATGTCGTCCGTGTTGGGCTTGAACGCCAGCCCGAGCACGCCGATGGTCTTGTCCTTCACAATCCACATCGTGTCGTGGACCTTCTTGAGAAAGCGCTCAATCTGGTCGGCGTTGATTTCCTGCACTGCCTTGAGAAGACGGAAATCGTACCCAAGCTCGTCGGCAATGTGAACAAACGCGCTCAGATCCTTCGGGAAACACGAGCCTCCATAGCCCAGTCCCGCATTCAGAAAGGCGCGCCCGATCCGTTTGTCCAGCCCCATGCCGTTGACCACGTCTGAAATGTTCGCCCCGCTCACTTCACATATGACCGACAACGCGTTGGCGTAGGAAATCTTCAGCGCCAGAAACGAATTGCAGGCGTGCTTGATCAGTTCCGCGCTGTTGATGTCCGTGATGATGATCGGCGCGTTGAACGGCGTGTAGATCTCCGTCATCCAGGCCGCGGGCCGCGGACTGCTGACGCCGATCACGACACGATCCGGTTGCATCAGGTCCTGCACCGCGCAGCCTTCCCGCAGAAACTCGGGATTGCTGACCACGTCGAAATCAACCTTGTGCTTGTTGTAGCGCTTGATTGTCTCGGCCACCTTCTCGCCCGTTTTGACAGGCACGGTGGACTTGTCGACGACGATCTTGTACTCGGTCATCGTCGCGGCAATCTCCCGCGCGACCCGTTCGACAAAACTCATGTCCACGGATCCGTCGGGATTCGGTGGTGTGGGCACGGCGATGAACACCACATCCGAATTCTTCACCCCGTCGGCAATCTCGTGGGTAAACCGCAATCGTCCGGCGGCGACCGTGCGTTTGACGATTTCTTCCAGGCCTGGCTCGTAAATGGGGATGCCTCCCGCCCGCAGCGTCTCGACCTTTTTCCGGTCATTATCGACGCAGACGACCGTGTGGCCGACCTCGGCAAAACATGCGCCGGTCACCAGTCCCACATATCCTGTTCCCACGATACTGATATTGGCCATGCTGTCTCCGCTTCCTTGTTGGCTTAGTTCACCTGCACGACGGCCTGCGGGTACGCCTTCAGTGTTACGCTGAAAAATGCCGTCATCTCGTTGGGCGTGCGCGCCTGCCCGGCCACGTCTTCGTTCTCCAGATAACGGAACCCGTACGTAATGTACCAATCATGGGTTTCCTGACGCAAGGTGTACTCCTGCTCCTGCCACAACCCATCTTGCATGTCGACCCGCTCGTACACATGCGCCGTCCAGTGACGGGACAACTTGTACGCCCAATCCACGCTGACAAGATTGCTGTCCCCGCGCAGGTACCGTGTTCCCAGGCCCACCGTCCAGCGGTCGGCGTCGACAATGCGCAGCGCCGTGTTGAACTCGCGCATGATCCCGCCGTTGAGCTGGTATCGCCCAAACGTGTCCAACGTCAACCAGCGGTAGGGACGAATCTCCGCCGTCCCGAAAAAATCCGAGAAGTCACTCTGACCCGGCGATTTCTCCACCTCGTAATCCGTCCAGCCCGTCAAATCGACCAGGTTCCACGCCTGATCATCCCGGCGTGTCTGCAACGTCTGGCGCAGTCCGAAACGCACGGTGTCCTCCTTCGTGATGGAATCGATCTGGTCGTTGGCCGGGAACGCCAGGGGCGAATAGCGCGTCACCGACAACGAGTCGCCGCCCAACAAGGTCACGTCCCGCACCGAATCGAATTGAAACAGGTCGTTCGTGGAACGGTCCGGCCGCGGCACCCATTGGTATTCCGCAAAGGGTTGGAGAATGTGCCGCAGCCCGTCGATCTGCAACCAATTGTTGTGCACGTCATCCCATTCGCGCGAGATCTTGAAGGAGGTTTCTTCACCCAGATCGTAAATGACCCGGGTCACATTCTGGGTCTCGGGCGCATCACCGGGTGCGCGTGAATAATAGTCGCCGCGAACGCCCGCGTGCGGAACCACCGAGAGCCAACCACCCAGCATGGACGGCACCACGATCTGGTGAAACGTGTCCGCGCGCACGGCGTTGCCCTCGAAATCCGGGCTTTCTCCCGTCCCCACGATGTTGGTGTCGCCGGCATGGTTGTTGTACTGGCCGACACTGCTTTCGCCCTCGTAAAACAGCGGCGTCTGCCCCAGACGAGTCCGATTCACGGCGAGTTTCGCTTCGGGTAGCCGCTCCACCTCCGAGAAAAACTCGTTGAACTGTGGCCGAGCCAGAAACGACAGCGTATAGTCCGGTCCCGCCCTGGTGATGTCCGCCACCGAATCCGGCTCGCGATTCCGGTCGAAATCATGGCGGAAATAGTCGTGGATCATCTCGGCGTCGCTCATTTTGTTGAGATCGACGGTGAGCGTTACATCATTGGTCAGATACTGCTTGTGCTGCCACTCGACACGGTAGCGGTCGGCGGAATTGGTCACGTATCCCGAGGCGGGTCCGCTGGTCACCCCGTGCGACACGAATCCTCCCCCCGGTTCGGATTTGTCCGGGGCCGAGTCGGAGATGTAGTACCCCGTCAACAAGCCGTGCCCGGTTTTCCCCACGCGATACTGCGCGTCCGCCCCGGTCCCGAAGCCGCGTTCGAGGCGTTCATCCGCATGCACCGTCACATCCACCGACCGGTTCGCCTTCCACGTGAAACTGGACAGCAAGAACGGTCCCCAAAGCGAATTGTCGCCCATGGTCACGACCGCCGGCGGCATGTCGCCCTTCAGCGACCAGATCACAATCGGCGACCATAACACCGGGGTCGTGCCCGCGTGAACCGTGACCCCATGCAGGACGAGCCGGTCACCCGACCACACTTCGCCATGATTTGCCTGCAGCGTATACCCCGGATGATCGAGGTCGCTGGTGGTGACCGTGCTGCTGGCGAAGACATAATGATTCGTGCCGACCTGTTCGAGGTTGTGAACGTGAAGGTACAATGGATCGATAAACCCGCGTGCCTCGTCCGCTTTGACCCGTTTGGTAGCGAAATTGTAATACAACGACGGCGCGACCCATTCCTGGGCGCCCTGGTTGAGGCGGACATGGCCTTCCGCCCAGGCTTCACTGGTTTGCTTGTTGAACCGAATCCGGTCCGCCACCAATGTCGCGTCCTTGTCCCGCGCCACGACGTGTCCTTCGAACACGGACATATTGGCGACGTTATCGAACGTCATTCTGTCGAAATTGATTGTCGGAATCGGTGTGATACCCCGTTCACTCGACCCGGGCTCGGCCGTCACGGCATTCGTTTCGGTCACCGCCGGCGTAGAGACCACCGTGTTTGTGACCGCATTTGTTGCTGACGACACGACGGTGGGAGACGGTGGCGCGACAACCTCATTTGTAGCTGTTTGAGGTGGCACGTTGGTCGACGGCACAACGACGGTATTGGTCAACGGTTCGGTCAGCGTGTTCGTCGCGCTCTGCGGAGTTTCGTTTGTCGGCGTTTCGGTCGGCGCGTTTGTGAGCAGTGTCGACGACGCCTCGGGGGTCGTGTTGGTGGCGGATTCTGAAACCATATTTGTCGCCGGCTCAGCGGTGGCGTTGGTCGCGCCTAGCTCGTCGGCGTGCGCACCAGCCGACCAAACCGCCAACGCCACAGCCAACCACAGGAATCGCCCCACTCTCCTCATAAAAGCGGGCGAAAGCTAACATGGCCCGCCTGACCGCAGCAAGGCCAAAGCCCATGGCGTCACCCGCAGGCCGAAAACGGCCACCGTCTCATTGCTGCGCCCCGGAATCGCAAACTTGCGGGAGCGGAAAACTCGAAAGTTCTCCGCCCCTCGAAAAACCGCCCAAATCTGCGTGGTTTTCACATTCGAGCCGGATTGCGCACGGAGTCTGCTTTACACGCGCCGCGTAAACGCATACAAGGGGAAATGACACATGAAGAGACGAGTACCGCCAGCGAAATTGAGTGAGTGGATTGAGTTCTGCTGGCTCTATGTCATCAACCCGACGTTCCGCGCCGCGCCGAACAAGCGCAAAGCCTACTTCGAACATCGCCTCGGCAAGATCTACAACCTGCCCTGCTTCTAAACCGGAACGACAATTCCGGCAGCCGCAGCCTTGGTGAGCAGCACATCCAGGTTTTCCACACAGAAACGCGACCACGATTCGTAGCGTGTCGGGTCTTTCGCTGCTTCCTCGATCGAAATGAACTCCGGCCCAACGATGCCGCTGCGTCCTCCCGCAACGTTCTCATCGGGAACCTGCGCAATATGCACGACGCCGAAATGCACGGCGCCGACATCCGTGCTGTCGTCGTTGATGACCGCTACCGCTGCGTCCTTTACCGCGTCGACCGCGACCTCCTCGCGCAGTTCGCGCCGCATGCCGTCCTGGTAGGGGTTCTCCACGAACAGCACATGGTCTTCCTCGGAGATATGTCCCCCGATTCCGAGTGAATACAATCCGTGCAGACGGGTTTCTTGGCCGCCCTTGCCCCGTCGATAGCGCAGGACCTTTCCATTGCAGAAAAGCAGGACGTAGGGGATGAGCTGCTTGTAGCGGTTGTCGTTCTCGGCCTGCGACCGGTTCAGGTACAACAGATTCTTCGACATGGTCACGATGGGCAAATACCGCTCCACCGCGAGACTCAGGCCCTGAAACACACCAAGTTGCTCGAACAATTCCCGACGGAAACAAAGTACGCGCTCATCTACTGGCATAGGCCCACATGCATAAGGTCAAACCGCAGGAATCGCCAGCCTAAAGATGGCGCGCCGCGAAAAACGCCGGCATTTCGGCCGGTTTCTCAGCGTGTCGCGATGACTTCGATCTCGACCAGGGCGTCCTTGGGCAGACGGGCGACCTGTACCGTCGAACGGGCGGGCGGGTCTGCGGTGAAATACTTCGCGTAGACCTCATTCATCGCGGCGAAATTGTTCATATCGCTCAAGAACACGGTCGATTTCACCACGTTGCCAAAATCGAGGCCTTGCGATTTCAACAGGCCCCGAATGTTGTCGAGGACGCGCGTCGCCTGTTCGGCGACTCCGCCCGCGACCATGTTTCCGGTAACCGGGTCGAGCGGGATTTGCCCCGCACAAAACAAAATGTCGCCGGCCCACGCGGCCTGCGAATAGGGTCCAACAGCTTTTGGCGCAGCGTCTGTCGCCACGATCTTTCGTTTCATTTCGATGTCTCCATTTTTCGAGTTGTTGAATCTTCCTCTCGCCAGGCGAGCCACGCGGCCACCGCCAGCATGGCAAAATCCTCCGCCAGCGCGATCACGCTTACCTTGCGGGCCTCGACGGTGCCAAAGCAGCCACAGCGGATGTCGTATCCATGGGCCAGCGCCCACGTGATCGCCGCGAGGAACATAACCATCATTGCCGTGATCACCCACGCGCTCGCCCGCTTCCAGAGGCCGACCATCAACAAACCGCCCGCGAGCAACTCGATCCATGGCAGCGTGATCGCCACGAGGTTGCCGAGTGCCCGCGGCGGAACGTGGTAGTTGCCGACGTCCTGGGCGAACTGTGCCAGGTCCGGGACATGGGAGAACTGGAAGCCATGAGCGTGGCTGATCTGGACATTGCCGATCTTGGCGAGAGCGGATGCGACAAACACCCCGCCGATGAGCAGCCGCAAAATCAGGTTGATGGTTTTCACGGGTCCGTCCCCGAATGGGTAAGCAGTCCGGCCGTATGCCACGTGGTCCAGCCGTTGACCAGCAACCGTACGTTTCGATAGTGGAGTTCGCGGAGGCGATCCACGAGCCGATGACTCAGATCGCAGTCCAGCCCGTCGCAGTAGCAGACAATCACCGAATCCGTCGTCAGCACGGACTGGATTTGCGGATAGTAGTCGTCGAATTCATCGATGGGCAGGCTCAAGGCGCCAGCGATGTGGCCGGCCTTGTAGTCAGACGTCGCCCGCGCATCCAGGAAGAACGCCGTGCCACTGCTCCACAGCGCCTTCGCTTCGTCCAGGGTTACAACGTCCTTTGCCCGCGGCGGAGCCTTGGGCGGGGTGAGGAGTGGAATCCCTCGCGGCGAGACCGCGTTGGCAGCCAGGCCGAGCGCCGCGCCGGCAAGGACGATAACCAGTGCCTGCCGGAGCGTACAGGCCGGCCGCGCGCCTGCAGCCGGTATGGCCCGGTCATCAGCGGTTTCGTAAGCTTCCTTCAAACGCTACGGGAGAGGTGGATGCGCGCTGGCGTTCCTCAGTACCGTGATCGTGACAGGGACGATGATTTTTGGCTGGAGCGGCGTATTGGTATCAAAGCTGATCGTGCCCCGCTCCGATTGTTGCGGCAAGGTGGTGAGCTTGGCAACGATGGTATACACCTTTCCGTTGTCCACCGGGACGACTTCCAGGGTCATGTTGGCCAGGCTGGTGCTCAGATTGCTGATCTCGAGTCGATTGGTGGTCGTCGAGGAAACCGTGATGCGGCGGACGGTCAATTGCTCGGAATTCACCACTTGATTGGTTTGAATCGCGACGGGCCAGAACAAGGATTCGCGATCGAGTGTGACATCCCCCAGCAAACGCCCATTGACGGGGATGGTCGCCACCGGTTGGGAGATGCCCGCAAGAAACACGCGCACGTTGTCGTTGAACGACCGCGGAGCTCCCTCGGCATGAAGATTGATCAGGAGTTTGGCCGCCTGATCGTTGGACCCTTCGACGGGCTCGACCCGCGCCGTGAGCATGCTGGAGCTGGGTTCTGTCTTGGCCACCACAAGTTTCTGGCCGTCGGTACGACGCAGTATCACGGTGAAGTTGGTCACTGTCCCCTGTTTGAGGGTTCCGAGGAAAACCAGGCCCGGGTTGATATCAACGAGCTGTCGCATCTCGATCTTGATGCTCAAACTGACGGCTGGTGTTTGCGCATCGTTGGAAGGAACGGTGATGTGCTTTTCCAGGTGGCCCCGCTGGCCGGCCACGCGAACGTTGAAGACAAGCTGGCCCGTTTGACCCGCGGCCAACACGTTGGTGCTGAGGCTGGCAACCGTGCATCCGCAGGACGGCTGTGGTTTGCCGATTCTGAGTTCGCCCGAGCCCGTATTCTGGAACGTGAATGTGCCGGTCACGGAGTCGACGAGCGATGTCGGACCGAAATCATACACCGTCTTGTCGAAGTGGATCTTGGGCGCGGCTGCCGGGGCGTTGGTTTCGTCGGCGCGGGCGACACCGAGGGTCGCAATGGCTACGACTGCTACTGCCAGCAATTGTCGATTCATGTGTGGTTCCTGCTGTCTGATTTCTCGTTGAGTTGGTGTTGGCCGAATCTTACAAGGCACCGGACGCTCTGGCAAGTGCAACTCTTCGGTGGCTTCACGCGAAAAACAGTTGCATTTGGCCATCATCCGGTCGAAGATTTCTCGTCCGTCTTCGACAGCAATCATGCATCTCCCGCTCAATCTTTTTGTCCAGTTCCTGGCGGTGGCTTCGGCGCCGGGCTCGCCTTCGCTGTCCGAAGCCGAACTCGTCGCCCGCTCTCCGGTCCTCGGGTTCGCGACGGCCGGCGTGCTCGTGGCCGGGCTGATCAGCGATGTATACCTGTTTTTCCGATTCGTTCGTCCGGCCATTTCGAAGGGCGCGTCGGGGAGCGAGGTGCTTCAAATTGACCCCAAACCGTGGAACATGCAGGATCTGGTGTTTTCCATCGGCGCGCTGATTCTTCTGCTGTTGGCCGGCGAGATGACCGTCGCCCTTGTTTTTCACCTCATGCATCGGGACCTAGAAGAGGCCGTGCCGTGGCTGCTCGGGATGCACATGGCCCTGCGCGTTGCCGTACTCTTTGGGTTTGTTGCCTGTTTCCGGCAACGCGGCATCGACTGGCAGCGCGCGATCGGCCTCGACCGGATTGCCCCCGCGAAAGCCATTGGGCTGGGCGCCACCTGTTTTCTGGCCGTGCTTCCTCCCCTTGCCGTGGTGTTCCCCGTCTATGCCGGATTCTGTCACCTGGTCGGCATCCGGGAAGAAGCCCAGGACATCGTCGATCGCCTGGCAAGTTCCAACTCAGTGGCCATGGTCATTCTAATCGCGGCGTTTGCCGTTGCGGTGGCGCCCGTCTTCGAAGAGTTTCTCTTTCGTGGATTCGCGTACCCGGTGCTGAAACAGCGTTGGGGCATGCTGACCGCGTTGCTGACGGTGTCCGCGGCATTTGCCATCATTCATTTCGATGTGTCCGCCATGGGACCACTCTTCGCGCTGGCCATCGGACTCGGCCTAGCCTACGAGTTGACCGGCTCGCTCCTCACGCCGATCACCATGCACGCCCTGTTCAATGCGGCCAACGTCGTCATGATCCTGTACCTGAGAGCCCATCCATGAACCATCGCGGCGACAAGAGCCGTTCCGTTCGGGAGCGCGGCGAATTCGGTTTGATCCGCGAACTCCACCGCCTCATCGGTTCTCCCGATCAATCGGTGGCGGTTGGTATCGGTGATGACTGTGCCGTGCTTCGCAGCCGTGATCCGCGGCATTATTATCTGTATACCTGCGACCCGGTCGTCGAGAGCGTTCACTATCGGCGGAGCGATCCGCCGCGCCAGGTTGGTTGGAAAGTCATGGCTCGCAACCTCAGCGATATCGCTGCGATGGGGGGAATGCCGCGTTGGGCTGTTGTGAGCATTGGTATACGGGGCGGGACGGATGTCCGCTGGGTGAAACAACTTTACGCCGGCCTGCGCGCCGCGGCGACCGAGTTCGGCTGCCAAATCGTGGGCGGCGACACAACGCACGTACCGCACGAGCAATTTGTCGTGGTTGCGCTGATCGGCGAGGTCGAGAAATCCCGGCTTGCCCTTCGCGGCGGGGCGCGGCGCGGCGATTCGATCATGGTCACCGGGACGCTCGGCGGGTCGCGGCGCGGGAAACATCTGTCCTTCACCCCGCGGGTCCGCGAAGCGCGATGGCTGGTCACGAATTTTCCGCTCCACGCAATGATTGACCTGAGCGATGGATTGTCGAGCGACCTGCATCGCCTGGTGGAAGCCAGCCCGCGCGGGACAGCTGTTGAGATTCATGCGGCGGATATTCCGCTCGCGCGCGCCGCGCGGGGACGTCTGGCCGCCGCGCTCAACGATGGCGAGGATTTCGAATTGCTATTCACCATTGATCCAGGACATGTGACCACCCTCCGTCAGAAATGGGCGAGGCGATTCCGCACGGAATTGACGGAGATCGGCCGGGTTGTGAAATCGAAGCACGCGGTGGCGCTTGTTGGGCGCGATGGCTCTCGGAAGCCCCTTCTTGCGGCAGGTTATGATCACTTCGCAAACCACTGAAACCCGCAGTGTCGAGGAGACGCTGGCGTTCGGGGAGCGTTTGGGCCGCGAGCTGCAACGGGGCGATGTGGTGGCGCTGGTTGGCGGGTTGGGTGCGGGGAAAACCGTGCTGGTCAAGGGCATCGCGCGCGGTCTCGGGATCGCGCAGGAGGCGACCAGTCCCACGTTCACGCTGATCCACGAATATACCGGGGGCCGTCTGCAGTTGTTTCATATCGATTTGTATCGGCTGGATACCATCAACCAGGTGTTGGCAATCGGGATCGAAGAGTATCTGAATGGTCCCGGTGTGACCGTGATCGAGTGGTCGGAAAAAATGGAAGCGCTCGTGCCGTCGACGGCGAAACGAATCCGCATCACAGCGTTGGACAATAATGTCCGCCGCATTGAGGTCGCGTGATCATCCTGGCCATCGATACGTCAACAGTGCGCGGCGCGGTGGCATTGCTCCGTGACGACAAGCCGCTGGGCGAAGAATCCTTCGACCGATCCCGGGCAGGTCAGAATCTCTTCGATGCGGCGGCCCGGTTGTTGTCGGCGCACGGACTCGGTCCGGCGGACCCGGGATTGCTGGCCGTCGGTCTCGGGCCTGGATCCTTCACCGGAATTCGAGCCGGAATTGCCGCGGCGAAAGGACTGGCCCTGCCCCGGCACGTGCCGATCAAAGGCGCGAGCAGTTACGACGCGCTGGCGTTGACGGCCCTGCCGAAGATGCCGCAGGATTGTCCGCAGATGTGCGTCTTGGGGGATGCGCGCCGGGACGAAATCTACTACGCGCTGTACGACCGCGAGGGCCGGCGGGTCAAAGACTGTCGGATCGCCACGCTGGAAGCCCTGGCCGATGAGATTCATCAGCCGATTTGGTTTGTCAGTTCCGAGATCGAGCGCTACAAGGATGACCTGGTGACACTCATGGGCGGGTTCGCGTCCATTGAGGCCGCGCCGATGTACCCCAGGGCCGCGGCGGTGAGCCGGCTGGCATTTCACCGGTTTCGAGACGATAATAATCGCGGCGACGAATCCATGGAGCCGATTTATTTGCGCGCATTACAATACAAGGTGGTCGGAACATGACAGAACCCAGCATGAAGCCGCAGCCGCAGTGGTCCGCGAAACCCGAGCCCGGCGAACGCATTATCGACACGGGCCAGAAAGCGTTTCATGTGAATTTGGACGCCACGAAGTACGGCGCGTTCGCCGAGATCGGCGCAGGGCAGGAGGTGGCGCGCTGGTTTTTCCGGGTGGGCGGCGCGGCCGGTACGGTGGCAAAGACGATTTCGGCGTACGACAAGACCGTGAGCGACGCGATTTACGGCACCGCGGACCGATACGTCAGCCGGGCGCGACTCCAGCAGATGCTGGATTACGAATACAATTTGCTGATTGAACGGCTGAACGCGTCGCGTGGGGCCCAGACGTGCTTTTTCGCGTTCGCCAATACCGTCGCCGCTCGTAGTTACACGCGGAAGAACGATTCGAACGGCTGGCTGGGAATCAAATTCCAGCACCAGCCGCAGGCCGAGCCATCGCAGGTGATGATTCACGTGCGATTGCTCGATGAGGAGAACGTGCGCGAACAGGAAGCCCTGGGGATCATCGGGGTCAATCTGATTTACGGCGCGCTGTTTCACTTCGAGCGACCGCAGTACCTGATCACGTCCCTGCTGGATCACCTCAGCAAGAGCCGGGTGGACGTGGACATGATCAAGGTCTCCGGCGCGGCGTTTGCGAAGGTGGACAACCGTCTGATGAGCCTGCAGCTCGTCGAGCATGAACTGACCGAGGCGGTGATGTTCACCGTGGAGGGCGACGTCGTGCAGCCGTCGGAGATTCTGTACAAGAAACCGGTGCTGGTAGAGCGCGGGACGTTCCGGCCGGTCAATAATCTGCACGTCGACATGCTGGAGTGCGCGCGGCGCCAGTTCCTCGCGGATTCGCCCGACAACGAGGATGCGGTCGTGCTGATGGAGATCACGATGCACAATTTGTTGCAGAACGTGAAGATTCAGCCGGCGGATTTCCTGGCGCGGGTGGACACGATCGCGACGATTGGCAAGACGGTACTGGTGACGCGGCACGGCGAGTTTTACCACGTCGTGGAATATTTGCGTCGGTCCACGCAAAGCAACATTGGCATGGCGGTGGGGATGCCGACCGCACAGCAACTACTCGAGCCCAAATTCTACGGCAATTTGCCCGGCGGGATGCTGGAGGCGTTGGGACGGCTGTTCGCGGGACCTGTGCGGTTGTACATTTATCCGCGGAAGGATGACCAGGAGCAATTGATTACGACGGAGAACATTCCTGTCCCCGACGCCATCAAGCACCTGCTGGAGTATCTGCGACAGCAGCCGTTGGCGGTGGACCTGCAGGGCGTGAACCTGAAGAACCTCGACATTCGGTATGTTGACCTGCTGAAGAAAATCCGGTCGGGCGATCCGGACTGGGAAACGATGGTTCCGCCGGCCGTGGCCGAGATTATCAAGTCGAGGAAGTACTTCGGCTACAGTGGCGGGAATGAGGAGTGAGCGAGTTTTGCAAGCCACCTGGCACTTTCGCGGTGCGGCTCGCGCAGGCCCAGCCGTGACTGTTGTCGACAACCCGCAGGGATCCGGGTGCATCCTGCTTCGGATCTGCAGATTGCCGCCGACAGTGCCGAAGATTCGGTCGTAGAGCGCCATCGTACTCTCCCAAAGGGACCAGCCAATCAATCCTAGCTGGATGAAGAGAGGGTGACGTGACTCCAAATTGGCGCGAACTGGACATGCTTCTTGCTGTTTAGTAGTTGTATGCGAGCGATGACGGCAACGTGCCAGGTGGTTGGGATCGTGGCGGCCGGGATTCTGGCTCCGTTTCTCGTTTGGGCACAGGTTGCGACCGAGACGAACCCGACTTTCTCGCCGCCGAGCGCGGTTTCAGGCGAGTCGGCAACCACCAACGCGCCCGAGATACCTTTCCGTCTCAGTGCGCAGCCGCCAGTCTTCGTCGAGCCAATGCAACCGCCGGCGGTGGTTGAGCCGATGAGGCCTCCGATCACCATCCCGCAGCCGATGCGGGTCGACATTCCCTCGGCGACAGCACCGCCTTCCGTTGCTGTGTCCGCACCGGCTTCCATATCGCGGTCCGCGCCATTGAATATACCGACGAGCCGGGACTTGATTACGAAGTCCATGACATCGGCTCCGGGAGGTTCGCAAGAGAAGCTGAATGCCATCTCCTCGGGCGCCCAGATACTTTCCCCGAGCAATTCGGCTGGGAGTCCCCTGCCGTCTTCGAACTCATCGACCAATCAAGCCGACATCTGGCATCCGAACAACCCCGCGCTGAACGGCGTGGAGTATCATTGGTGATGGGTGACGGCCGGTTGCGGAGAGCGGGGAGCCGAATCGCCGACTGGAATGAGAAGGACGAAGAATGGTCAATGCAGGTCCATCGTGGCGTTGACGACTGCATC
Organism: Verrucomicrobiia bacterium; assembly: GCA_035501175.1. Taxonomy (GTDB): domain Bacteria; phylum Verrucomicrobiota; class Verrucomicrobiia; order Palsa-1439; family Palsa-1439; genus Palsa-1439. Next base: position 26,575 of record DATJWQ010000067.1, read on the forward strand.
GAGCCAGATCCAGATGCCCATCACACCCGAGGCAAGCGACCAGATGAGTAGCAAGCCCGCGGCCGTAAAGTGACGTTCCTTGCGGATGGACAGATAGAATGCTGCCAGCGGAAACAACATGCATGCGGTCCACAGGAAGCTCCGCCCCCATAACGAATTCCACGAAACGACCAACCAGTTGGGCGGGGGCGGGAACGGCACAATGATCGGGTGCAATCCGTCCTGAAACGGAGGCCAGTGGAATCGTTGCAGACGAGCAATGCCGCCGTAGCCCATGAGCAGTCCAAGAAGGTCGAACAGGGCAATTCCGACCAACGTCAGCACAATTTTCATCGGTCGATCTCTTCGTTCACTCCGTGGCGGACGATTACAGATTTGACGCAGGCAGACCGAAATCGTCACGGAGAATGTATCCACTCAGCATGGTGGGGGTGCCGCCTGCAAGTCAGAACCGCGGTACGACGTAAGCCTATCGAGTATTATAATTGACATTGGTATCCGCATAGGATACTGTTGGGGGTTGTGAAGACGCTATTGGGGATTCGTTGTTGGATGGGGACGAGCCGTCGTACTCCGGTGCGGGAGGCGCCCGAACGGCTCCCTATAGTACTTCTGCGAAACGAAGCCAGTTTTCCGGGGGTACCACCGTGTATTCAGGCGATTGCGCGGCAAGTGGTTACGTGGCTGGTTGAGCCAAAACGTCACTTGGCTTCGTTTTGCCGGAAATGGCTTCGTTTGGGGCCCTCGAGCGCATTGGACTGCTGGAATATGGGTGAAATGTGCGTAAGTTATACTCGTCGGATGGATGTGCGAGCGTACCGTGAGTAAGGGAAAGCTTTTGGGTGTTGTCGGTTTGTGTGGCCTGGTCGCGATGGGCTGCGGGACTGTCGCGAAGACTCTGGTGATGAATGATCCCAGGGTCCAACGGGTGCTCACGCCGCCGAAGCCGGAGCACACGGTCGAGCACGTCGGGCGCGTCGAGTACGTGGGCGAAGGCGACAGCCGGATTACCGTACTCTACGTCAGCGGCACACCCTACGAAATGGGTTACGAGCACGGGAGGTTGTTGGCCGATCAGGTGGCGGCGACCATTCACGATGTGCAGGCGGGTGCTGACAAGTTTCTGCCGAAGGAGTTGCGCAACTCGAAGTTGATTTCCCAACGCGAGAAGGACGACATCATCAGCGGCCTGCTGCAACGCGCATGGAACATGATGGCCCGGTATGCGCCCAGGGAAGACAAGGAGGAAATGGCGGGGTTGGCGGCGGGCAGCGGCATCTCGTTGGACCTGATTCACCAGATGCACGCGATTCCCGACGTGGGCGAATCGAGCTGCAGCGGGTTGGTGGCCAAAGGCAGCGCGACGCGTGACGGGCATGTCTATCAGCTTCGCATTCTTGACTACGGCGCCAATTTCAACCTTCAGCGGCGTCCGTTGATCACGGTATACCGCCCAACGACCGACAACGCGAACCAGTATGTGACCATCGGCTGGATCGGGTTTGTCGGCGCGATCTCGGGTGTGAACGAGAAGGCCGTGGCGTTGAGTGAGATGGGATTTGGCGTTCCGCCGGGAGGCAAAACGTTGGCGGGCACGCCGATGCCGTTCCTGCTGAAGAATGTATTGCGGTACGCGGACAGCGCCGATGAAGCCGCAGCGATCATTCGGGCGGCCCGACGGACGAATTCGTACGTGTATTTTCTGGGTGACAAACGTGATGATCCGATCGGCATGGTCACGTCGGCGTATCGTTGCCTGACCTATCACGCCAACGAGAGCGACTCGCTCGTGGTCGACCGTGAAACGATGCCGCAGTTCCGCGATGTGGTTTACGGAGGCCACTATGAAAGCAAGCAGGCGAAGCTGGTCCAGCAGATGGATGGCACGATCGATGTCGCGGCGATTCAGGAGCTGGCGAAGCAGATCGCCATGAAGTCAAATTTGCAGACGGTGATTTACGACCTGACAGCGGACAAAATCTGGGTGGCGAACCGCAAAGATAATGTTCGGGCCGCCGATCGGCCGTATGTGGAGTTTTCGCTGGGCGATGCGTGGAACAAGTCGGCGCAGTACGCGAGCGCCAAGGGAGTCACGACGGCGCGCTCGGACAACTGAGGACGGTCGATGCATGACAGATACACCTGGATGAACATTGTACGAGCACCGGTACTACTGGTTCTCAGTTTAAGCGCAGCAATGGCATCCGTCGCGTATTCACAGACGGCGCCGAAAGACGTGCTTCCTCCAACGTCGGTGCCACACCCGCCGGTGTCCCCCACGTTGAATCTCACGACACCGAGTCCCGTAAGCGCGCCGTCGCCAATGCCAACAGCGATTATGCCCCAAGCTCCGCTACCGGCTTCTCCCAGCGTGCCGCAATCTCTCACGCCCGGCGTGGTCGAAACGAACAAGTTGCCCGCAGCGCTGAGTGGAGGCTCGGCGTCCTCCGCCGGCGCTCCATCAACCTTGTGGACAAATGTCAATTCCACGCCTTCATCTGTCTGGGACAAAGCCGCGCCGCCAACCGCCGCCACGCCATCCGCTGCCAAGACCGCGTCCGATCCGTGGTCGGCACCTCGACCGGGCGGGACGTTGTGGAATTCGGGCACGACGACAGGCCCTGCCAACGCCAAGTCCGACTGGAAGTAGAAATGCTCGACGGAGTTCTGATACACTCCCGGGGCATTCTATGATACCGCAATCGTATCACCGTTGCTGGGTGGAGATCGACCTCCACGCGTTGCGCCATAATGTTGCCGCCATTCGCCAACGAATCGGGGGCGAGGTAAAGTTGATGGCCGTGGTGAAGGCCGATGCGTATGGGCATGGGTTGGCACAGGTGGGCAGCACGCTGATGCAGTGCGGTGTCGATGCGTTCGCGGTCGCGAATTTGTCGGAAGCGCTCGTATTACGCCAAATTGGCGGCACGGGCTGGCCGATTCTCTTGTTCGGCTCGGCGTTGCCATTCGAAGTGGCGAAGATGGTCGAGCAAAACATCACGCCGACGATCTCGACGCTCGATGAGGCCGGACTGTTCGAGCAAGAGGCGCACCGGCGCGGAAAGACGGTGGACGTGCACGTCGAGATCGACACGGGCATGGGACGTGTCGGCTTCTGGCATGAGGAGGCGATCGGAGCCATTCTGCAAATCGCCAGGCTCCCCCATCTGCGGATCGCCGGATTGTACACGCATTTCCCCTCAGCCGACGATAATCTCGATGAGACGCGACGGGAGTTGGGCCTTTTTCAGCGGATCGTCCAGATACTCGCCAGCAACGGAATCGTGATTCCGTTCATTCATTCTTCGAACAGTGCCGCAGTCGTGCGCTTACAGGAGGCGCACCTGACCATGGTCAGGCCGGGGCTGTTGCTGTACGGCATTTGCCCCACGGATGTGCCTGCGGGCGAGTTTCGTCCCCTGCTCTCGTTCAAGGCGCGCGTGGCGTACGTCAAAGATATCGCTGCGGGCCGCACGATCAGTTATGGCCAGACATTTCTCGCGGAGAAACCAATGCGCATCGCCACGGTTACGGCCGGCTACGCCGATGGGTTTAGTCGTCATCTATCCAACAAGGGCGAGGTGCTCGTGGGTGGAACGCGCTGCCGCGTTGTCGGCCGTGTGACGATGGACCAAATCATGGTGGACGTGACGCAACTTCCCGGCGTGGAATGTGGTGACGAGGTGGTTCTCATCGGCGAACAAGGCGGTGCGCACATTACTGCCAGTGACGTGGCGCTCTGGGAGGACACGATCCCGTGGGAGGTGCTCTGCGGCATTCCCAAGAACGCCCGGGTCTCCCGGGTCTACCACGGCGCGGCGGCTGCCTAGTCCTGACGGCTCCGGTCAATTTGCCAAAGCGTCTCCTGAGGTTTATGTTCCTTCAGCAAGAACGAGGAGGCACATGAAACAGACGACAAAGGCAAAGACGCCAGTGAAACGATCTCGTCGAACCAAATGCGCCTGCGCGAGCTGCCAGTGCACGGTGTCGATTAGCGGCGGCGTCCGCCGGGGCAATCTCGTATTCTGTAGCGAGGCCTGCGCGTCACGTGCCTGCACGGTCGAGGTGTGCGCGTGCGAGCACGATTGTTGTGCGGCGTGAGGCACTGATGGTCCGAATTGGCGGGGCGCAGAGCACGGCCCAACGGCACACGCGCGGGGCGTCGCGATTATCGGCGGGATTGGCCGGGTGCGTGCTTCTTGTGAACTGATTTTCGCGCTTTGTGCTTCGCCGATTCCCAGAGTGCGTCGAGTTCTTCGAGCGTGCAATTTTCCAGCCGCCGTCCGCTCGCGTGGACGGCCTTCTCGATCTGCTGAAACCGTTTCACAAATTTGGCAATACTGCGATTCAACAAATCTTCTGCCTGAAGGTCTTCAAATCTCGCCAGGTTCACCGCCGCAAATAGAAGGTCGCCCACTTCTTCTTCAAATTGTCTCCGACTCTTCGACGCCAGCGCGCCCTTGAGCTCGCGGACTTCTTCCTCCACTTTCGCAACCACGTCGTTGACATGTTTCCAATCGAATCCGACGCGCGCGACCTTGCGCTGCACTTTGTCAGCCTTCAACAATGCCGGCAAATGCTTCGGCAGGTCTTCGAGGTGAACGATGCTGGTCGAGCCTTTCTCTGACTTCTTGATCGCTTCCCATTGCTGGAGCACCTCGGCGCTGTCGCGGGCCGTCGCCTTGCCGAACACATGCGGATGACGGTGCACGAGTTTGTCGCTGATTGACCTGGCCACCGCCTCAAAATCAAACTCGCCTCTCTCACTCGCCATCTGCGAGTGAAAGACGACCTGCAGGAGGATGTCGCCGAGTTCATCCCGAAACGCGCCCATATTCTTCCGATCGAGCGCGTCAAGCGCCTCGTAGCATTCCTCAATCAGGTTGTGGCTGATGGATTGGTGCGTCTGCTCGCGGTCCCACGGACAACCGCCCGGCCCGCGCAACCGCGCCATGATCTTCACCAACCTCGCCATGTTCTTGGTTTGTGTTGCCATGTCGAGCGCGTTAGAATACGTGCGGGAGGCAACTATGGCAAAGAAAATTGGGGTCGTCCTGTCCGGCTGTGGTGTCATGGACGGCACGGAGATCCACGAAAGCGTGCTGGTCCTTCTGGCAATCTCGCGCGCCGGCGCCGAAACAATCTGCATGGCGCCAAACGTTCGCCAGCATCATGTCATCAATCATCTTACCAACGAGGAGTCCAAAGGCGAAATCCGCAATGTCCTCGTCGAATCCGCCCGCATCGCTCGTGGCAAAATTCGGGACGTCACTTCGGTGAAGGCAGCAGAAATCGACGCCCTCATCTTTCCAGGCGGTTTCGGGGCGGCGAAGAACCTGTGCGATTACGCGTTCAAAGGACCCGATTGCTCAGTCAATGCGGACGTGGCGCGCTTGGCGACTGAAGTTCATCAACAGCAGAAACCCATTGGCATCGTTTGCATCGCTCCTGTTATCGCGGCAAAGCTTTTCGGCCCGACCCATCCTCAGATTACGATTGGAACTGATAAGAATACGGCCAAAGACATCGAGATGATGGGCGCAAAGCACATTTCCTGCATGGTGGAGGATATTGTGATCGACACGGAAGGAAAGCTCGTCAGCACTCCTGCGTACATGTTGGCCAACGACATTGCCGAAGCCGCTCAGGGAATCCAAAAACTCGTAACCGCGGTAATCGGATTGGCTTAGGGACTACCTACTGTCCAGCGATTCTCGCAAAAATAAGACGAGCAGGACGCTTTTACGCCCTGCCCGTCAGATTGTTTGCAATTTCAGAGTTTTACGCGCGAGACCGGCTTCCGCTCGGAAAGGCCAACACTTTCTCCTCTTCTTCAGTCAATGCGGTACTGCGAAGCGGAGCAGCCTGCTCCTTGCGCCGCAGCTCCCACAGGCGTTCAAGTTCCGCCTCCAAAGAAGCGATCCGGTGTGTGCCGACCGTGGGGAGATCGTCCCCGGCATTTGCCAGCCGACTGCGCAAAAGCTGCAATTCATCAGTCACTTGCGCAATCTTTTCCAGCAAAGTGGGCTCCTTTACAGGACGCACCACTCGAGCTAGACGTCGCAACGGTGACGACCGTCGGGCTTTTTTCATAGTTCGTTGTCGAGCTTTCATCATTTGTGATTATATGACACACATTTATATCACTTGTTCAAACGGAAACAAGCTATTTTCGGCCTGTTTTCGACGCAATAGTATGTAATGGCTTTATGGCCAATTGGATATGACTCATCAAGAATCTGTAACATACTGGTAACCTAGAGCAGAATCAGGTTACCAAGCTCAAAAATCGCCAACATCGCCTGCTAGGTTTCTAAACGGTGACTCAGCAGCTTGTCGCCCTCGAAAATAAAATACCCGTGAAACTTCTTCCGCTTCAGCAACAACGGCATCCAATACGCGTCGTCCTCCCACATGTCATGGTATGGGATCTTGGCGATATCCGTCCAAATCGGAGTCGCTTCGTCTGTTTCGATTAGCTCCCCCTCACATCCCCCTGCAGCAAACACCGCCACATGCAGCTTATACCCACCCAAAAACTCAAAAAACAACTCGCCCACCCACTCCAAATCCGTCGGCGTTACCCCAATCTCTTCCTGCGTTTCACGAATTGCCGCCTCCTCCGCTGTTTCCCCCTTCTCCAGCCGACCGCCAGGCCCATTCATCTTCCCCGCCCCAAGCCCCCGCTTCTTGCGTATCAACAGGATCTGCCCATCCCGGATCACAAAGCAGAGATTTGCATACTCCGTCGGCTTCCATTTCGACCAATCGATCTTATCCACATGCACTTGTGCTTTCATTTCTGCCTTCCTCGCCCCGTTTGCCGCCATCGGTCACGCCATTCCCATTCCCTTCACCGCCGCTCATGATTCCGAATCTTGTGGAAACTCCCTTCTTCGCACGCCCGCACGAAGCTCTCCGTCACCGACTTCAGATCCTCCCATCGCATTCGAATCCGCTCGGCCTCACTTTGTGAAATATTATCGTCCACCGCCCCATTCGCGATCACCGACAGCATCTCGGCAAAATCCTGCACCACCCGATGCGTCGCCGGCACCAACGAATACGTCCGATGCCGCGTCACTTTTGGGTTCTCGATGAAAAATCCGTTCGCATGCGCGCAGATCCACTCCACAATCCGCGCGTCCTCCGCCGCCTCCATCAAGGCCACCGTCCGATCCAATGGATTGGTCGCTCCGCTCCCCTGCTCGGGCGGCTCGGCCCACTTGTACACCATCGACACCGACAGCCCCATCTTATCCGCGATCTCTTTCGGGTTGTGCGCCTGAAAAACCTCCCGCAGCAGTTCATACGATTTCATGGCGGCCCAGATGTTTACCTACAAACCACCCGTTTGTAAATGACGGCGCAATCCTCGTTTCGCTCTCCCATCTATCTTCCGCATTGCCACCTCAACCGAGACACGCTACAATCCCGGCCTCGTAGCGGAATGGAGAAGCGCGATGAACGCCTTCCAGCTTTGCATGCTATGCTGCACCTTATCCGTCGCGACCGCCTTCGCCGACGAACCCGACGCGCTACCCAAGATCGTCACTGTCGACGGCGTCACGTATTCCAACGTCTCATGGCGCACCGTCACGCCGGGCACCGTCACGATCTTCCATCAGACGGGTGTCGCCTCGATCCAGCTCGCCAAGCTCCCTTCCGAACTCCGCCAGCATTTCGGCTATGATCCCCAGAAGGCCGCCGATTACCTGCAGGCCGATTCCATCACCCAAGCGGAGCAGGCAAAACGGATCGTGGAGGCGCAAACCGTGCGCGCCCGACAACAACACCAGGCCGCTCTCGAACAACAAGCGGCGCAGGAGCAAGCTTCCCAGGCAAGCCCAAGTCCGGTGCCAGCAAGCCGATCGAATCAAAATCAACCGCTACAATCGACCACTGTCGTTAAGCTGGACTTCTCCAACGTCGACTTCCAACCGCCCTCCAACGGCATGAGCTGCGCCGCGCTGCTCCTGACAAGCGGAACAAGAGCCACCGTTCTCTACGACGCGAGCGCTCAGCCCTACTTGGATTTCTGCGCCTCCCAGCGCGGCGTCTGGAACCAGCAAGAGCGCAATCTGGCTCAATCGAGTGCCTCGTACTCGCAGCGGTATTGGTGGGAGCAAATGCATTACGACCACAAGCTGCCAACGTTTGTCGCTTACGGCGTGTCGCTCGGTCCCACCGCATACAGGCTCGTTGGCAACTCCATCTATCAGGAAATGGGCGGCTCCATCACCTACATCTGGCGATAACCCGTTGCGCGATTGTCTCGCCCGTTCAGTTTGCCTTCCTCGTCGCCGTAGGAATGGTTGCCTGCCCCTATTTCTTATCGGGGTTGCCCCTTCTCTCACCCAGCGCTACAATCCCGCCCTCAGAAAACACTTGGCCATGGATATTTCCTTCGCGTGCGATAAGTGCGGCAGAAAACTCGTCATCGACGATGCCGGTGCCGGTATCACGATCGATTGTCCCGACTGCGGCAAGCCAGTCTACGTACCGAACTCACCACCAGCGTCGCCACCAAAACCCAAAGACGCTCCCGCCCGCGTGGAAGCCAAACCTTTGGGCCGCGTCGCCATCGCTCCTGCCGCGCCCGCGCCGACACCGGCAGCCCCCACGCGCGTCCTGCCGTCCCGGCCCCGCAGCAACCCGCTCGTCCCCTCCTCCACGCCGAAACAAAGAACTCCCGTCCACCCCTCCATCGAAGCCGCCGTCCATTGCCTCGTCATCTTGGTCGGAATGGAATTCGTTGCGTTCTTGTGCCTGCGCCAGAGTCTCTCGCTGGCCAACGCGATCCTCTTGGCGAGCATGCCATTCATCGTCGCCCCCTTATTATGTGCCATTTACGGCATGTGCGTTGGCCACGTTCGGCACGGACTCTTGGTGCTGGCGGGCCTCTCGCTCATCATCGCCCTGTCCTGCTTGGTCGCCCCTGCGGTAATCGTAGGCCCAACACAGGCGCAGATTCAGGAGATAATGCAGCAGCAAATGCAAAATCTACAGAAGGCATTTCCGCAGCCACCGCCGCACCCGTGATGGGACCGTCATCTTCGTCCAGTTCGTGTCTCATTCGCGTGCTTCGTGTTGCTGTATTACAAACATCCCGCCAAATTATAAATGACGCCTTGCCATTCCGCGTGTTTCATTAGCCACAATGAAACAGACACCGGCATCCACACCCCCGCCGATCCGGGAAGTGCTTGACGCGTCCGCCCCGCGCACACCATCATCCCGTTCCCGAGGCTTTGCCTGACATGAAACGCGTCTGCCCAAAATGTGACGTGCCCCTGTTTGTCCTGCATTTCCAGCATCTCGACGTCCATTTCTGCGAGAAATGCCGCGGTCTCTGGCTCGGCGCCGGTGAACTCGAAGCCATCATGCAGCGCACCGGCGCTCACACCGACGATCCCCTCTTGAAATTTCAAAGCCAGGAAGGCGCCGAACCCAAGGGCCGTCCGCATCTCTGTCCACGGTGCGATGCCGCCCTTCACGAAATCCAGGTCCAACACCCGGGCTCGCCTGCGCTCACGCTCGACAAATGTCCCTGCGGCCACGGCTTGTGGTTCGACGATCACGAATTGCAACAGCTTCTCGCCATGTTCCCGCCCGAAACCGGCGCGAGCAAGACCATCGATCAATTGAACGATCTTTTCGGCGTGCAATCAAAACTGCAAAATGAATGAGGAGATAGAATCATGATATTTGGAATTGGACTCATCGCCCTGGTCCTCGTCGGACTGGTGGTCATCTTGTTCGCGTGGATCGCGGGCACCTACAACGGCCTGATCCGACTCCGCAACCAACTGGAGAACGCCTGGGCGCAAATCGACGTCCAGCTCAAACGCCGCCACGACCTGATCCCCAATCTTGTCGAGACGGTTAAAGGTTACGCCAAACACGAGAGCGGCACGCTCGAGAAGGTCATCCAGGCCCGCAACATGGCCGTCAGCGCCAAGTCCGTTGGCGAACGCGCCGAAGCGGAAAACGTCCTCACGGGCGCCCTGAAATCGCTGTTCGCTGTTGCCGAGGCGTATCCCGACCTGAAAGCCAACCAGAACTTCCTCGCGCTGCAGGAGGAATTGACCTCCACGGAGAACAAGATTTCTTTCTCGCGCCAGTTCTATAACGACACCGTGATGACCTTCAACACGCGCCTGGAGGTCTTCCCCACCAACTTCATCGCTGGCATGTTCCATTTCACACGCCACGATTTCTTTGAAGTCAAAGCCCCGGAGGAACGCGAGGCGCCTAAAGTCCAATTCTAGTCTCCTCGCCGCGTTTGCGGGGAGAGGATCAAGGTGAGGGGTTGTCGCCTACGCTCTCGCACCAACTCTCCCCCTCAACGACGCGGAACATTTCACGACCATGTGGGAAGTCATCGCATCCAATCGCCGACGTTCCATCCTGCTGATCATCGTCATGGCGGTGATGCTCGTCATCATTGGCTATGTTGCCGGCGAGGTGATGTTCTGGGGCATCGCCCATCATCGGGTTTTGTCTCGCCACCATTACAGTTACGGCTACCAGTCCTACGGCCAGACCGACTCCGGTTCCGCAGCCGACGTCGATGCCGGCGGCATGATCGGCGTCGGCCTCGCGCTGGTGATCATGTCGGTGATGCTCTTCGTCTATTTCACCGATGCCGAGGATGTCCTGATGCACGGCATGTCCGCGCGCGAATTGAAACGCGATGACAGCCCGCAGTTGTTCAATATCGTCGACGAAATGGTCCTCGCGTCCGGGCTCGGCTTCACGCCGAAGATCTATCTCATCGACGATCCCGCTCCGAACGCCTTTGCGGTCGGTCGCAAACCGGAAACCAGCGCGATCTGCGTCACCACGGGCTTGCTCTATCGCCTCAATCGCGACGAACTCCAGGGCGTGATCGGCCATGAGACCGGTCACCTGAAGAACCGTGACGTGCAGTTCATGACACTTGCCGGCGTCATGCTCGGCAGTATCATCATTCTCTCCGTCATCGTCCGCCAGTATTTCTGGTACGGCGGACGCGTTCGTACACGGTCCAGTTCCCGCGACGGCGACGGCGGAGCGCAGGCGATCATCCTCGTCGTCGGACTGTTGTTCGCCATCCTCGGACCGATCATGGCCCAAATCCTCTATTTCGCCTGCTCTCGCAAACGCGAGTTTCTCGCCGATGCCTCCAGCGCCCAATTCACTCGCTACCCGGAGGGACTCGCCTCTGCCCTCGAGAAAATCTCCGCGGCCCACGAGTCGCTGAGCTTCGCCAGCGATGCTACTGCTCCGATGTTCATCGTCAATCCCCTGACCGCCGCCACCGGTGAAGCCGACAGCATTTTCTCCTCGCATCCGCCGACCGCTGACCGCATCCGCATCCTGCGCGCGATGACCGGCGCGTCGTTTGCCGACTACGAAGCTGCCTGGCGCCGCGCCAAGGGTGGCTCGCTCATCGGTTCGCAGACGCTCCAGTCAGCCCAGCAGCAAACCATCCGCGCACCGTCCAACGAAGGCCCGATTCAGTCCCGCCGCGAAACCCACGACGTTGTCCGCCGGTACCACGGCTACATGCGCCTTCACTGCAACTGCGGACTCGATATTTCTGTCCCCGAAGGGTACGAGCAGGACACGATTCGTTGCTTCCGTTGCGGCAACGTCCTCACCATCCCGGCGGCGGCGCCCGCGCCACCAACTTCATCCACTGCCGCCAGTGCGATCCCTCCGGTTATTCCAGGGATCGCTCCGCCGGTGGTCGCGCCTGCGGGCGCGCTCCAGTTCCATCGTACGAATGCCAATAGCTGGGAGTCCTTCCGTTGCGCTTGCGGTCGAACGATCCAACTCAGCCCCGCGTTCGCCGCGCCTCACATCACCTGCACCGCTTGCGGCCGAAGCATCGCCATCACTTGAAGAAAGACTTTGACCATGCGGCCTCGCCCTCTCGCCCACCTCTACACAAAAAGCATCCTGCTGCTCGCCGCCGTTGCTTCCCCGCTATTCCTTCCCTCGTGCGCGACCAGTCGTCTGAGAGTTACCCAGCCACCCCAAGCGGACGTCGACCAAAAGGCAAAGACCGAGCAGGAGTTCACCGCCTTCAACCCGCATTACAGAGAGGAAAAGGCTGAGCGCATCGCCAAACTCCGCAAACTCTACGCCACTGTCGTCAGTCGCGAAGCATCCAACCAAAGCACGTCGTGCTCCCATCAGATCCTCTGGGAACTGAAAGCGCTCCTCATCGAAACCGCCGATTTCAAAGTCGTCGATCAGCGTATCGCCGACCTCGAAACCAGCCTTGGCCACCCCGACCAGGAAATTGCCGCAAACCAGCAGGATCCCCAGGACGGCAGCTGGGGTCACTGCTTCGACGAGTGGTACTGCAGGCTGGACGCCTCCACCGATCCGCTCATGAGTTTCTCCAACCGGCACAAGTCACCTGAGATCTACCCCCGTTTGCTCGACCAGATCAACTCGCCCGAGAAGCTCACCGCCTATCTCACTTCGGTCTCGGTCTCGGATATTCCCCGCACCGGCATCGATCACCTCGGCGAATTCAATCTCTCCATCAGCGACCTGATGCGTCTGATCTTGCGCGATCGTCCGTACAACTATCCATGGGACCCCCGTCTCCGCGCCACAATTCGTCATCTTCTCTACCGGCTCCGTAATCCCGCGACGGGTTGCTGGGGCGAACGCTACCTCCGCGATGGCCACATCGTGTTCGTCGATGACCTGAGCACCACGTTTCACATCGTGAGCTATCTCCACGGTGACGTGCCTGATATCACGCGTACCGTCGACACCACCCTGGCCGTGAAAGACCTCGATTTCCCCGTCGGTTGGTTGATGAAAGGCCAATACTGGAACCACAACAACATGGATGTCGTGGCGATCTTCAAAGCCGGCTGGCCCCATGCCTACCCGGCACAACGATTAGCCATGGCCCGCGAAATCGAGAAGATGCTCCATTGGTGTCTCACGGAGTCCTTTCAGCCCGATGGTTCCTTCAAACCAAACATCGGCGATGGTTCGCTCGAAGAGGCCGAATACTACGCGACCTCGTTCCTCGCCCGCATCGGCTTCTTCGACAAGAACGAACGCTTCTGGACCAATCGCGATTTCCCCGATGCCCCGGGCATCCGCGACAAAATCATCGCCTACGTCCTCGCCCACCGGAAAGCCGCGGGCTCCGGCGGCAGCTACTACCAAAGCACGCTCGAAGATTGTCTCCATTACAAGCCGGACAGGGAATGATCTGGTCTGCAGGCTGATCGTCCCGGCAAGACAATTGCTGCGTTAACGTGGTAATGAATCACCCGGACAATTTTGGCACTCCACAACCGCAGCGATCTGACGGCCTCGCCAGAATCGCCCCCATCCTGATCGTCGGGATCACACTACTCACCTACGTCAACAGCCTTCAGTGTCCCTTCATCTTCGACGATATCCCATCCATCGTCCGCAACCCGAGCATCCGCCAACTCTGGCCACTCACCGTTCCGCTGCGCTCCATCCCCGTCGGCGCCGTCCATTCACGCCCAATCGCCAATCTCTCCCTCGCCGTCAACTACGCCGTCTGCGGACTCGACGCGCCCGGCTATCACATCGTCAACATTCTCTTGCACGTCCTCACCGCTCTCTTGCTGTACGGCATCGTCCGTCGCACGCTCCGTTTGGCACGATATGGCGACACGTTCCTCCGCAGCGCGACACGCATGGCCATGGCCGTCGCCCTCATCTGGAGCGTGCATCCGCTCACCACCAATGTCGTCACCTACGTCATCCAGCGCACCGAAGGGCTCATGGCGCTGTTCTATCTGCTCACCCTCTACTGCGTCATCCGCGGCGCAACTTCACCGCGTAGCGCGCCGTGGTACATCGCCGCCGTGGTCGCCTCTGCCTTGGGAATGGGCACAAAGGAAGTAATGGTCTCCGCGCCGCTCGTCATCTTCCTTTACGATCGTTGCTTTCTCTCTTCCTCGTTCCGCAAGGCATGGCAACAACGCTGGCGCTTGCACGTGGCCCTCGCCGCAACCGGGCTCGTGGTCGTCGCGGAGTTCTTCAATACCGATTTCGCCGTGAAACGCGGCGGCGGCGATCCGTTCACCACCTTCCAATACCTGCGCACGCAGGCCGAGGTGATTGTCCACTATATCAGGCTGAGCGTCTGGCCTTCAGCGTTGGTGCTGGATTATCTCGATTGGCCCGTCGCCCATCTCTCATTTTCGCTCGTCGCCTCATGCGCTGCCATACTTGCTGCGTTGGCCACAACAATCTGGGCGCTGCGCTCCCGCCCTGCGCTCGGCTTCCTCGGCGCGTTCTTCTTTCTCGTCCTCGCCCCCACTTCCAGCTTCCTCCCGTTGTTCGGCGAAGTCGCCTCGGAACGTCGCATGTACCTGGCTCTGATCCCGCTGGTCGTGCTGCTCGTACTCGGTTTTCACTTCGCGCTTATGTCAGTCGTCGCTGCCCGCAAGCTCACTCTCCCGCAATGCCGCTGGATCGCGACGGCCGAAATCGCCGCGCTGGTTGCGATTCTTGCTACCGTAACCGCCCATCGCAACCACGACTACCGCAGCGCCCTCGCCATTTGGACCGATACCGCCGCCGAGCGCCCCGGCAACTGGCGCGCCTTCACCGAGGTCGGCACCGCGCTCGCCGCTGACGGACGCACCGCCGAAGCCATCGTCAGCTACCAGCACGCGCTTCTGCTCCGGCCCGATTACGCCATGGCCTGGGCTAATTGGGGTGTCACCCTCGGCATGGAAGGCAAATTCGATGACGCCGTCGCGAAGCTTCAGAAGTCGCTCGAACTCGATCCTCGCTCCGCCTCCGCCCACTACAACCTCGGCCTCGCGCTCTCCAAACAAGACCACTCCGATCTCGCCAAAGCCCAGTTCGAACAAGCCCTTCGCTTAGATCCGACCTTCTCCAAAGCCCGCCTCCGCCTCGAGCAGGCGAAGCTCTAGCACTTGATCGTTTCGGCTTTTGGCATCGATCCCGACGCGGTAAACTGCCGCCATGACCCGGGTCGGCAGAACCGCTTCACCGCCTTCCAAGCCCGTCCTCATCTTCGATGGCGATTGCAATTTCTGTCGGCGATGGATCTCCCGCTGGCGCGAATCTACGGCTGACCGTGTCGAATACATTCCCCTCCAGGACCCGTCTATCGCCTCCCGTTTTCCCGAGTTGCCGCGTGCGCAGTGCGAGCAGTCGGTCCAATTGGTCGACACCGATGGCGCGATTTACTCCGCCGCTGAAGCCGTCTTCCGCTCACTGGCGTGCGCGCCGCGCCATCGTTGGTCGCTGTGGCTCTATCAGCGCTTACCCGGTGTCTCCCCTGTCACCGAATCCTTCTACCGCTTCGTGGCCAAACATCGTACCGGGTTCTCATTCTTCACACGCATGCTCTGGGGGCAACACGTTGAACAACCGAGCCACTTCCTCACGCGCTGGCTCTTCCTCCGCCTCCTCGGGCTCGCCTACCTGTTTGCGTTTCTCTCGCTGTGGACGCAGGTGGACGGCCTCATCGGTAGCCACGGCATCACGCCCGCCGCCCATCTCATGGACATGGCCCGCGCCTGGGCTCAGGAACACACCAGTTGGGACGCCCACTGGCAAATGCCGACCCTCTGCTGGTTCAGCGCCAGCGACAGTTTCCTCCACGCTCTGTGCGCCGGCGGCACGATGCTCTCGCTCCTCGTCATTTTCGGAATCGCGCCCGCCCCGTCGCTGGCTTTGCTCTGGCTCTTCTATCTGTCGCTCTCGGTCGTCAGCGATGTGTTTCTCGGCTACCAATGGGATGCACTGCTGCTGGAAACCGGCCTACTCGCCATCTTCTTCGCGCCCCTGCAACTCGGGCCCGGCCTTAAACAGGAAACGCCGCCGTCCCGCATCATGCTCTGGCTGCTCCGCTGGCTCTTGTTTCGCCTGATGTTCGCCTCGGGCGTGGTGAAGCTCGCCACTCACGACCCAACCTGGCGTAACTTTACCGCCCTGACATTCCACTACGAAACCCAGCCGCTCCCCACTTGGATCGCGTGGTATGCCAACCAACTCCCGCTCTGGTTCCAGAAATTCTCCTGCGCCGTCATGTTCGCCATCGAACTCGGTACCCCATTCCTGATCTTCACGCCGCGTCGGCTGCGGTTCATCGCCGCGGGTGCGATCACGTTTCTGATGCTCTGCATCGCCCTCACCGGCAATTACTGCTTCTTCAACTTGCTCACCATCGCCCTCTGCGCCCTCCTGCTCGACGACGCAGCCCTCCGACGATTCATCCCGTCCCGCTGGCGCGACCGGCGAGCCAACCCCGGTCGCCTGCGTTGGCCGGCATGGATCACCGCTCCTTTAGCGGTGGTAGTGATGAGCGTGACGACGATGACGTTGGCGGGCGCGTTCCAGGAATCCATCTCATGGCCGGCCCCGATGGTGGAGCTGTACGGCGTCCTGTCCACAACCCGCAGCTTTAACGGCTACGGCCTGTTCGCCTCGATGACCACCACCCGCCCGGAGATTATCATCGAGGGAAGTAACGACGCCAAGACGTGGCTGCCCTACGAATTCAAATACAAACCCGGCGACGTCATGCACCGTCCGCAATTCGTCGAGCCGTTCCAGCCGCGCCTCGACTGGCAGATGTGGTTCGAAGCCCTGCGCGTCGGAAACGCCCGGCCCAGCCAGTGGTTCCTGAGCTTCTGCGAGAAGCTGCTTCAAGGTCAGCCCGAAGTTCTCGCCCTCCTCAAAACCAATCCCTTCCCCAACTCTCCCCCGCGCTACATCCGCGCAACCGTCTACGACTATCACTTCACCAACTTCGCCCAACGCCACGAAACCGGCGCCTGGTGGCGCCGCACCTTCATCGCCCCATACTACCCGGTGCTCTCACTGCGAACCGGTCCGCCAGACAACTAGTGCCCGCACTGCGGTGTTTTAGTTTGAGGCCGGCCCGAATTCAGAAAATCCAGCGCCTTCTGGTAGCTGCGCCGGTCCAGGTAATGCCGCAGCATCTCCGGCGCATCCGGCCCGAGTCGCTGTTGCAATTCTGTCACGCGCGCCAATGACACCGAGATCGCCTCGCGGTCGCTGGCCGCCGCGGCCTGCATGAATCTCGTCAACGCCTCCCGCAGCTCTTGCTCGACCATCAACATCTCAACGCCGAACTCCTTCCAAATGTTTCCCGCGCTTCTTGCCCTGTTTGAAATCCCACAGGAGCCAATCGTCATCTGCCACAAACTTCCGCAGTTTTCGGTCCCATTTCTTCGGTAGCTCGTGATTCAATTTCTCCAAGAAGGGCAACAACGCCCGCCGCGGTCTGTGCCGCCGCTCATGCTCGTCCACGGCAATCTCATCCTGCCAGCCCAGCTTCTTCCGGTACGCCGCGAACCCGAATCCATCGAAGAAATTCTCGCCGCCAACCAACGGGATGTACCACAGACTCGGAATACCGCGCGGGTTCTCGCGAATCGGGATCTCCTTCTCCAATCGCGCCAGCAGTTCCGCGCCCTTCGCGTCATTCTTCAAATGCTCGCGCAGCTCATGCAACGTCGGAAAATTGATGGGAGGACTCACAAACAGCACCGGCTTGTGCTGCAGCGTCGCCATGATGATCTCGTGCGGCGTGCCCACGCTGTAAATGTTCGTCGGACAATACGAAATCGTGAAATCGCTCGTGTCGACCATCCGCAGATCGATGTGCAGCGTCTCCCAAAACTGCTTCGCGCACCACGACCGCGTCTCCGCCGCCTTCGCCCCCGGCTCGTACGTCCACCGCTCCTTGATCCGCTCGCCGCTCTTGACGTCCTCGCGGCCGTACTCGTACAGGCCGCGCACGTCCGGCTTGAACCACGGGTCAAACACCGTCACGCCCATCGCTTCCAGGAATTCACCGACCCGATTCCTCCAGCCGAATTTCTTTTCCGCGGCGCGCGATGCCACGAAATCCATCGGACCGGACAAGTAGACACGCGCGCCTTGCAATAAGCCGTGTTGATTGTTGCCTGCACCCATGAAGCCCACATGCTACCCGCAGGGCCCCGCCATCTCAAGTGACAAAATACAACGCGCGCGGCCGCGTCACCGCGCGCATTCGATAACCACTTGGCCTTCGCTGCGTCAACCCTGCGCGGATGGTGGTGGCGGCGGAGCCGCCGTACTCATCGGCGTGGCCTGCCGCATCGCGTGGTCATAGATCGCCATCGCATTCGGCATCACGCTCGCAAGGAACCCGCTGCGAAACGCATCCCGCTGAGCCGGCGTTGCCGTCACGATGTACGATTTCAGGTATGTCACCAGTTGGTTCATCGTGAGGTTGTACTTCTTCATCGCATTGCCCCACTGCTGACCAACCGCATAATACCCCTCCGCATCCTGCGCCGTGTATGTGCCGACCGGCGGGCTGCCGTCCGTCGCTACGTCCACGGGCGCGTCATACGCCGGGTCCGATGGCGCATTATACAC
The DNA here is from genome assembly GCA_035501175.1 of Verrucomicrobiia bacterium. GTDB lineage: Bacteria > Verrucomicrobiota > Verrucomicrobiia > Palsa-1439 > Palsa-1439 > Palsa-1439. Next base: position 45,007 of record DATJWQ010000067.1, read on the forward strand.
ATACGGCGTGGCGTCGGAGTAATCGTAGTCGCCGTAATAGGGATAGTCATCGCAATACGGGGACCCGTAATACGGATAGCAGTACGGATACCCCCATCCCCCGATGATGATCGCACCCCCATAACCGTACCCGTACCCATACCCGTGTCCGTAATGGCCCCAGCCATGCCACGAACCGTGGAAGTGACCCCCGTGAAAACCGCCCCCGTGCCACGCCCCGCCGTGGAATCCGCCCCCGTGCCCCGCAAAACCACCTCCATGAAAGCTCCCACCACCATGAAACCCGCCACCGCCGTGAAAACCACCGCCTCCATGAAAGCCTCCGCCTCCACCTCTACCTTGCGCCAAGACTGAGATCGCTGGCAAGACCACCGCGAGCACCATTCCCAAATAGGCTCGTCTCATTTGTCTTCACCTTCTTCCTCTACTGGATTAGACGTGTCGACCTGCCCCGTCGTTTCACAAATCTCGAGGTCCATCCAGCCCCCAAAAACCGCAGTAGAGCCTGGTTTGAACTGGACTATAACAGCGATTTGTGCCACATTCCCCTCGACCGCGCCGCACAGGGAGATTTCTCGTTGAATCGCAAGGCGTTTACATTGATCGAACTGTTGGTCGTCATCGCCATCATCGGCCTGCTCGCGGCCATGCTGCTGCCAACGCTCGGCAAGGCCAGGGACAAGGCCGCTGCCGCCCAGTGCTGCTCCAATCTCCACCAGATTTACGTGGCCATGTCCGAGTACGCCGATGACAATAACGACCTGTTCCCCGTCTCCGGCGCCACCATCTATTGGAATCAGACCGATTCCACCACCCATCTCCAGAGTTGGATGCAACAGATCTTCCCCTATATCAAAAACCAGTCCGTTTATCATTGCCCGCTCGACCGCGTCTCCCCCTACAGCTACTTCAATGGCGTCCGCGCCGCCTATCTCGCCCACAATAATTCGTTTGGGCCCCTCGATCGCCGCCAGCTCCAGTATCCCTCCCAGTACGTCCTCTCCGGCGATACCGGCGCGAAGGGCGGTGGCGACAAGGGCGGCAACTTCGACCCGCTCGACGCCGACAAAGACGATTACACCCAGAACTGCGTCGGCGGCCCCACCGCCGGCAGCGATGTCTGGATGACCTGGCAGCGCCATAACAACGGCCAGAACCTTCTCTTCGCCGATGGCCATGTGAAATGGTACGGCGGCTTCCTCGCCAGCGATATGACCTTCCGCTACGACTCGATGAGCGCCTGGTGACGCCCGCAAAGGCCACCGCTTGGCGACCGTACCGACGTCGACGCCTGTCTCAAACGCGGAGCGCCTATCTATATTGAGCCGATCATTCATCCCGTCATGTTTTGCATGTCCGTAAGCTTTTGATAACCTCCGCTCTTCTATAAACTAGGGCGATCATGATGCGCTGGTGGCCGCTGATCGTCCTCATCGGATCGTCCGCTTGGCCCCGCCCGGAGGCCAATGCCGACGATTACTTCGCGCCGACCCTCCAGGTCTCGCTCGCAAACTCCGATGACACGAACGCGCCCGTCGCTCACCGCGACTACCTCCTCCCCTACCAGCAGCAGCCGTCTCCGAACAAATATGCCCAGTGGCTCTGGAAAGATCCCGTCAATCTCTTCACCCGTCCGGCCTTCTGGGGCGGCGCGCAATGGGCCACCTTCGGCGTCGAAGCCGGTATCACCGGCGGCCTGATCCCCGTCGATCGCTCCTACCGCGATTTTTCCGACGACATCCATAGCAAACCACTCTCCTCCTCTCTTAAACCGGTCGACTTCGTCCTCGGCAATTATCCCGTCGCCCTGATCAGCGGCACAATGTTCGCCGGCGGCCTCGGACTCCACAACGAGAAACTCGCCGATTCGGGCTTCCTCTCGCTCGAATCCGTCGGTTATGCCACCCTCATTGATGTGGGAATCAAGGGCCTCACGGAACGCGAGCGCCCCCGCGATACCCACGATCCCTATCAGTTTCTCGGACCCGGCGGCTCGTCGCACGGCAGTTCGTCGTTCGTCTCGGGCGATGCCATCGCCGCGTTCGCCTTCGCCTCCAGTGTCAGCGAAGTCTGGCAAACCCCCTGGATCACCTGGCCGTTGTACGCCCTCGCCACCGCTGTGGCCTTCCAACGCACCGAGGCCGATGCCCACTGGCTCAGCGACGTCGTCGGCGCCGCATTCCTCGGTCACGCCATTGGCAAAACCATCGTCCACATGCATTATCGACATGATATCGACGGACGTCTCATGCCCTACATCGGCGATCATGTCGTCGGCCTCCAACTCGCTTTCCAGTTCTGACCAATCCCCTGCATTCTGTCTCCCCCTCTTGTGGTGTTTTCTCGGGTTCGTTTCCCATTTTCTCGGCTTCACCCTGCCATTTCTCGGGTTCGTTTTGCCGGTCCTCGGGTTCGTTTTTGTAAAGAATTCCGACACCCGATTTTTGTAACTCCTTCGCATCACCTCGTATGCAAATTCCCTACCCCGGCCATTTCTCGGGTTCGTTTCGTGATTTTTCATTTGTACGACTCGCTCTCTTTGTCACCCCCACCGGTTGGGGTGCCTCCCTCTCGGCGGTGCACCGCTCCTCCGCCTCCTGCCCCCTTCGGCCAGCATTTTCAAAGAACAATGACACAGTCACCATGAGAGTATATCGTAATAGGATACGTTATTCAAGTCCACACTCGATAGCCCGAAAGCCACCACGCAACAAGGGCGCCGCAGCCAGTTACACGATGACTTCTGGCGTATCGTGGTCAGGCGGTGCCTGCCTGAGTACTACGGATGGAGCCGCTTTCAGGAAGTACAAATTGGGCTCGTCCGTCAATGACATAAGCCGCAGACCGGTAGAAGCGAGCATCTCGCCCCAGACGCCAGGCGGTGGCATCTGGTCGTGGCGCACCGGGTGTGATTGCCGGGCGTGGAAGGCGTTCAATTGCTGGCTGCCGATCAGGTGCAGGATAACCAGCTCTCCGCTGCGCTTGAGCAGACGACGGATGTTGTGCAGCGCGCGAAGTTGATCGCGGAAGTGCGGGAAGGCGTTGAAGCAGAACACGACGTCGAACGCCTCTTCCGTGAAAGCCTCGTCACAAATGTCCATGAGCCGGAAGTCCGCCGCCACGCCACGCGCCCGGGCTTGCGCCAGCATGGCGGGTGAAAAATCCGCCGCGACCACACGTCCGGGATGAACAGCCTGCATGAGCCAGCCGGTGATCCGTCCGGTGCCGCAGCCAATCTCGAGCACATCTTGACCGGGACGAAGACCGAGAAGCTCGCGCAACGCCTCCAGCCGCTGGAGTGTTTGCGCCGCCTCGTTCGCGTTCTCGTCCCACGTCGGGGCGAGGTGATCGAAGAAAGCGATGCGCGGGTCGGGCGCACGGGCGCCGTTTTCCTGCACACGATTTTCCGCTTGCGTAACACGAATTCTATCAGTAATACTCACAACCATGAACGTAACACTGGCAATTTACCTGGGTCAAGCGCCGGTTGTGCGCCGCGCCGCTTGTCATACTGTCGTCTCAACCCTCATCGCCGGAGCGGTAGGTCTGGCGCTCGCGGCGGGCGCCGCCCGCGCCGAGACGGTCGCGAATCTGGAGGCAGTCGGCTCCAGTGGCGTCAGTACGTGGAGCGGAACGTTTCCCTTTGCCGTCACCGGGGTGTTGTTGACCGACCCGAGCGAGATGCTGGATTCGACACCGGATTACATTCCATGGAACAATGGCGACGGGGCGTATCAGTTGGGTGGCGAATGGCAGGTGTTCGTGCAAGCCCTTTCCCCCGACCGCGGTGGCATCGAATGCTGGATGGCACAGAATTACGGCAACCTGCCGTGGGAACCGCACGATGGCAGCGATAGCTACAGCAATGACGCGTGGACGGCGGAAATCCACCGCGTCAGTTGCGATCCGGTCACTGGCTACACCTTCCACAAGGGCGACTTGGTTACCGTCACGGCCAATGGAGCGCTGGACTATGGCGGCATGTTCAATATCAACGAAGAGCACAGCACCGACCCCGCGTACAATTTCACCATCTCCCTCGTAACCTCGAACTACGGTTTGCCCGCGCCGGAAGTCATTTCACTGTCTTCGGTGATCGGCACCAACCTGGGTCCAACGGGCCACGACGATATTTTTGACCCGACACGTGCCACCGGCGGTGAGCATTGGCAGGGCATGCGCGTGCAAATCAACGCGCTGACGTTGGTCACGACCAATGGGTGGACCACGAATTCTGACTGGACTTCCCGCTACTGTACTGCGACGGATGGGGAAGGCCGCCAGTTTCCATTGATTCATCCCCTTTACGACATCGGCCCCCCACCCACCAACACCTTTGACGCGACCGGCGTGTTCCTCCAGGAATCCGGTTCGGCCACCGACGGTACATTCGGGTACGAACTGTTTGTTCAGCAAATCTCACCTTCGGATACAGCAGCCGTGAACATCGCGCGCCAGGGCGGGGCGGTCGCGCTTTCCTGGCCTGCCTCGCTGGGCAATTGGCAACTGCAAAGCGCCGATTCCCTATCGGCTCCGAACTGGACGGCGGTAACGAACTCGCCAGCGATTACCAACGGGCAAAGCACTGTCGTCTGGCCGATGACGACACCGCAAAAATTCTTCCGCCTCCTGCAAGTGCAATAGCGGAGGGGCCGATGACTCCCAAAGTGAAACCCGATATCACCGCGCACCCGGCCCGGAGACCGCTCGCGGTCGTTGCCTTTACCTTGGTGGAATTGCTCGTGGTCGTCGCCATTATCGGCATCCTGGCGGGTCTGCTCTTGCCGACGCTGTCGCGCGCCCGAGAAAGAGCCAGGGTGGCTCGCGTCCACGCCGAGCTGTACGGGATTGGTCTGGCGCTGGAGATGTACTCCGCCGACCATGCGAACAAACTCCCGCCCGTGCGCGTGAACTGCAACACTGACCTCGCTTCCCATTGGTGCGAGCTGCCGGTCGAACTCGCCCGCGATGGCTATCTCCCTCACGGCAGTCAGGCCGGACTTGCAGCCGACCTGGAAGACATCTTCAACCCGCAACACACCTACAAGTACGCCGCCCCCGGCCCGCAACTGCTTAACGGCGGTCCGGGTGGTAATTATGCGCTTTGGGTCCCAACGAGCGCACCAACCGATATGTCGGGAGGCGGCAGGTACTTCACCGACCCCAAGGCCAGCCCTGTGCGCTGGGTGGTGTGGAGTTTGGGACCACGGCCCAACAGCCCGAAAACTCAGGCCACCTATGCCCCGTTGACCAGTGACAGTTGGTATCGTGGCGCCGGTGACAGCGGCGTCATCATTCGTTACGCCGACTGCAATGGAACTCAATTCACAAGTCCTTGAGGGCAACCCGCCGCACAAACGTGGCTCCATGAATTCCACCGCAATGCGATGTCTGGCTGTCACTCTGCTGGCGCAACCGGTTCTATTCCTCGCCGGCTGTAGTTCTTCCAACGGGTCTTCGCGCACTGACAAAATCGCCAGCACCACTTCGTACCTCGAAAGCGCGGCGCGTGACGTGCTCGGCGAAGACCAAACCATGATTCGGTTGGCCGAGCCGGGCGCCTGTCCCGGCCATTTCGACATCCGTCCCAGTCAGGCCGCCGAGTTGCGGCGCTGCCGTGCACTGGTGCGATTTGATTTCCAGAAATCACTCGATACCATTCTCGATCGACAGGGGACAAATCAGGCGTTCGTTGTTGAAGTGGTCATCCCTGGCGGCTTGTGCCAGCCGGAGAGCTATCTGTCGGCCTGCCGCCAGATTGCCGACGCCTTTGTGACGCACGGTTTGCTGGCGCACACAAATGCGGACGCACGATTGCAGCTCGTGGCCGCTCGACTCGACACGCTCGCGCAACAGGCGATAAACCGGGTCACACTGGCAGGTCTGCGAGGCACGCCCGTCATTGTCAGCGTTCATCAGAAGGAATTCTGCGAGTGGCTCGGCCTCAACGTCGTGGCGACCTTCCGTGCCGCCGACACGTCGAGCGTGGCGGAGATCGATGACGCTATTAGCGCCGGCAAGTTCGCCGAAGTCAAGCTGCTCATTGCCAATCAGCCCGAAGGACGCCGCACGGCGGATGCCCTGGCCGACCGCCTTCATGCCCAAGTGGCGGTGTTCGGGAATTTTCCAGCGCTCGAACATGGCCGGGTTTCGTTTGATGACCTCTTGGTTGGAAACGTTGACGCGCTTGTCACAGCGACACGGCGATGAGCGGGCCGGCTGTTGAGATCAACAAGCTCGTGGTTCACGCCGCGCGACGGTGTGTGCTCGACTTGGACCAACTGCAAATCCCCGCCGCTGAGATTACGGCCATTATGGGATTGAATGGCGCCGGCAAAACCACGCTCCTGCGCACGTGTCTCGGATTCGTGACGCCGACGCGCGGAAAGGTGCGCGTGTTGGATTGCAATCTATCACAGCTTCGAGGCGGGCTACTGGCGCGGCTTCGCCGCCGCGTCGGGTATGTGCCGCAACTCCTTCCCGCCCACAGCGACCTCCCGCTGACAGTTCGCGAAATCGTCGCCATTGGCCGTACTGGACGCGCTGGTCTTTTTCGCCCGTTCACGAAAGTGGACTGGCGAACCGTGGACGAATGGATCGAGCGCCTCGGCCTCACGCTGTTGTCTGGCCGCTCCTTCGGTGAGATCTCCGGCGGTGAACAACGCAAAACCATTCTCGCCCGCGCCATGGCCCAACAACCCGAACTTCTGCTGCTCGACGAGCCTACGGCCAATCTCGACCTCGGCTGGCGCGAGCGGATTGTCGCCATCGTCCAGCGGCTGCACGCGGAAACCGGCATTACGATTGTGTTGGTCTGCCACGAATTGGAAGTGCTTCCGCCAGCCTGCCGTCGCGTGGTGCTTCTGGATCGTGGCCGCGTGCTGGCAGCCGGCGCGCCAGAAGACGTGTTTACGACCCAACGAGTCAGGTCGCTCTACGGCGCGGGATTGCGCGTGACCCACGAAGGCGGACGCCACGCCGTCTTGCCGGGAGAACGCGTCGATGTTTGACCTTGTGTTCTGGCTGCCGGTGATGGCGGGAGGCACCCTGGCGGGCGCGTCGTGCGGATTGCTCGGCACGTTCATTGTCGGAATGCGTATGCCATTTCTTGGCATTTGCGTGGCGCACGCCGCGTTGGCCGGCGCGGTGTTTGGCAGCCTCTGCGGACTGGCTGGGCCGGCTCTTTTACTGCCGGCGCTCGGCGGCGCGGTATTGGCTGCGCTGGTGCTGGGTTTGCTCGATCCGCAGCGTGTTCAACTGGACGACAATGTGACGTTAAGTTTCCTGTTCTCAGCCACGATGGGACTGGCGTTTCTCGGCATTGGTTTGCACGGTATCTTGGGCCGCAGCGACAACGACGTGCGCGGCATGTTGTGGGGTAGTCTCAACTTCTGCCGGTGGCGGGAGGTTCGGCTGATGCTGGCCGTCGCGGGAGCATTACTGGCCTATGTCATTGTATTCTTCAAAGAACTCCGCGCGATCCTGTTTTCACGTGCTGATGCGGCGGCGGCGGGCATCCGCGTCACCGTTGTCTGGACTGGATTCCTCATTCTGGTGGCTATCGCGCTTACGGTGAATTTCCAAACCGTTGGCGGTCTGATGATCTACAGTCTCATCAGTAATCCTGCAGCGGCGGCGTTTCAACTCGCCAAAGGCTGCCGCCGGACGATGTGGTTGTCGGCGGTTCTCGGCGCGGCCAGCGGATTGGGCGGGTTTCTCATTTCAGCGGCGACGGATTTGCCCAGCGGCGCGGTGATTGTGTTGGTGTCGTCCGCGCTGTTGGCCGGGGCTGCGATCCGCCGGCGGTGCGTAGCCAAACCTGTCTGAAACACATTTCCCCCCTCACATCATTTCCATTGTCTTGTGTCCGCTTCCGCTGTAGTTATTGGGTAATCCTATGAAAATGGAACCTGTTGCCCGTTTCAGCGTGTCCCTGCCACCGGCGCTGCTGAGTCAACTCGACCAGATGTCCAGCGAAAAGGGTTACAAAAACCGCTCGCTGGCCATTGGCGATATGATTCGCGACCGGCTCGTCGAACATCGTCAGCGGCTCGGCAACCAGGAAATCGCCGGCACGATTACGCTCGTCTACGACCACCACCGGCAACATGTTCAAGCCACACTGACGGACATTCAGCACGACCATCACAAAGTCATCATCTCCACTGTCCACGTCCATCTCGATCACCACAATTGCCTGGAGGTGCTCGTCGTGCGGGGCAAAGCAAACCTGATCAAGAAAATCGCCGACGAACTTATCTCAGCCCCTGGAGTAAAGCACGGGAAGCTTACCGTTACAACGACCGGCCACGACCTGCCAGGTTAGATCAGCTTCCAAAGCCGCGCCGCCCCAACCGCCATCAGCCATCGACCGTTCCCCACTCCCCGCCCGACTCACTCCCCGCCCTTGAACTGGTCCGCCTTGTTCTTGAATAGCACGTTGAATGTCGTCAGCGATCCGTACGACCGCGTGACGTACTGCTGCATCTCCACCTTCTCCGCCTCGCTCAGCTTCTCGTGGCTGTTGATCTTCTGCTCGAGCACGCGCAGGTTGTTCCGCAACATCACCACCTTGTGAAAAAACACGTCCAACGGCACTTCCTTCGCCTGCAACGTCGCGTCCGATGGATGCAACATCATCCGTCCAGCGTGCCACCGACTGCCCAGCTGATCGATCGTCTCGCCCGGCAGTTCCACCCCCAGCTCGTTCAACACCGTGCGCGTCGTCTTCTCAATAAACTGCGCCAGCGGCACGTCCCGTCCGCCCACCGTCACCCGCGCCTCGTCCGCCACCAGATCGCTCGTTTCGGGCGCGATCGTCCGCGTGGCGTCATTGAACCGAATGTCCGCCGTATTTTCCGTGATCGATTTGACGACACCCATCCCGTGCTGCGGGTGCCTCACCTGCATCCCGACGTGCAATTCCGACGTTTTCATTGGCCTCTCTGCGCGATCAGCCCGACCATTCGTGCCCCTTGGTCTTCGAATGCCGGTATCGGCGAATCAGCGCGTTGGTGGAACTGTCGTGCTCCAGCGGCGGTTCGCTCACGCTTTGGAGCTCGGGCGTGATCCGTTTCGCCAGCGCCTTCCCCAATTCCACTCCCCATTGGTCAAACGAATTGATGTTCCAAATCGTGCCCTGCGTAAATACGATGTGTTCGTACAACGCCACGAGTTTCCCCAGCATTTCCGGCGTCAATTGCGACGCCAGGATCGTATTCGACGGCCGATTGCCTTCAAACACCCGATGCGGGACCAGCCAGTCGGGCGTGCCTTCCGCCTTCACCTGGTCCGGCGTCTTGCCAAACGCCAGCGCCTCGCTCTGCGCAAACAGGTTCGACATCAACAAATCATGATGATCGCCCAACGGGTTCAGCGGATGACAGAAGCCAATGAAATCGCACGGCACAAGCTTCGTCCCCTGATGGATCAACTGGTAAAATGAATGCTGGCCGTTCGTGCCGGGCTCGCCCCAGAACACCGGTCCCGTCTGGTAATCCACCCGCGCGCCCTCGAGCGTGACGTACTTGCCGTTGCTCTCCATGGTCAATTGCTGCAGATACGCGGGGAAACGCTTCAGATACTGGTCGTAGGGCAATACCGCCGAAGTCTGCGCGTCAAAAAAGTTGTTGTACCACACCCCGATCAGCCCCATCAGCACCGGCAGGTTCTTGTCGAACGGCGCCGTCCGAAAATGTTCGTCCATCGCGTGGAACCCCGTCAGCATCGACCGGAAAAACGTCGGCCCGATCGCGATCATCGTCGCCAGCCCGATCGCCGAGTCCATCGAATACCGCCCGCCCACCCAGTCCCAGAACCCAAACATGTTCACCGGATCGATCCCGAACTTCGTCGCTTCCGGCACGTTGGTCGATACCGCGACGAAATGTTTGGCCACCGCCCGTCGGTTCAAAAACCGGTTCACGATCCATTGCTTGGCGCTCTGGGCGTTCGTCATCGTCTCCTGCGTCGTGAACGTCTTCGACGATACGATGAACATCGTCTCCTCGGGATCGAGATCGCGCGTCGCCTCGGCAAAATCTGTCCCGTCCACGTTCGATACAAACCGAAACGTCATCCCCGCAACGCTGTAGTACCGCAACGCCTCATACGCCATCACGGGCCCAAGGTCCGACCCGCCAATCCCGATGTTGATGACGTTCCGAATCCGTTTGCCGGTATATCCCTTCCACACCCCGTTGCGCACGCGGTCGGCAAACTCCGCCATCTTGTCGAGCACGAAATGCACCTTCGGCACGACGTTCTCGCCATCGACAAGGATCGACTGGCCCCGCGGCGCCCGCAGCGCCACGTGCGCCACCGCCCGATCCTCCGTGACATTGATCTTGTCCCCGCGAAACATCGCGTCGATCCGCCACCGCAGGTCGCATTCCTCCGCCAGCTTGACCAGGAGTTGGATCGTCTCGGTCGTGACGCGGTTCTTGGAGTAATCCAGATACAGCCCCGCGCCTTCCACCGCCAGTCGCTGCCCGCGGTTCGGGTCGTCCACAAACAACTGCCGCAAATGCGCGTCCTTGACGCTTGCGTAATGAGCCTCCAGCGCCTTCCAGGCCGGCCGTTCCGTCAGGGATGTCTTGTTCATCGTTGTCGTTGACGCGATTGATCGCCTGAGCCAACCGCAACATAACTATAGACATACCGCCCCCGTTTCTCAACAACCCTTTCTCACGCCTTGCGCAAGACGCAAAACCACGCTACGTTTCGCCCCAGTCGCGACTCGATTGCCATGAAATCGTCACCGGCTCGAACCCAGGCCCGCAGGGACGTCGTCTTGTTCGACGTTGACAATACACTCCTCGACAACGATCGTGTGATCGCCGATCTCCGTAAGCACCTCGACCGCGAGGTCGGTCCCCGACGCGCCCGACTCTACTGGCGTATCTTCGAGCACTTGCGCTCCCGACTGGGCTATGCCGATTATCTCGGCGCGCTCCAACGCTATCGCGCGCAATACCCGCGCGATCTGCGCCTGTTGACCGTGTCCCGATTTCTCATCGAGTACCCGTTCGCCAACCGCCTCTTCCCGCGCACACGGGAGGTCATCGATCACGCCAAACGTTTGGGAACGGTCGCCATCCTGTCCGACGGCGATGTGGTCTTCCAACCCCACAAGATCCAATGCTCGGGACTGTCCCACGCCGTCGACGGCAACGTGCTCATTTACGTTCACAAGGAGGAGGAACTCGCCGACGTAAAGCAACGCTTCCCCGCCCGCCATTACGTTCTCGTGGATGACAAACTCCGCATCCTCACCGCCGTGAAACGGGCCTGGCGCAACCGTGTCACCACCGTCTTCGTCCGCCAGGGCCATTACGCAGTCGACCCCAGGGTCCTCGCCACCTACCCGCCCGCCGACATCCAAATCGACCGCATCAGCGATCTCTTGCAGATCGATGCCGCAGCATGGTAATCTCCCCGCCGATGAGTCGCGGGTTGAGGCCGTCTGCTGCTGTTACGCTTCCCGACCAGGGGCGTGTGCTCCGCGCCTTTGGCGACGAGGTCGTCGTGCATCTCAGTGGCGAACAAACCGGCGGCACACTCGCCCTGTGCACGTTGGTCTCGCCCCCCGGCGGCGGACCGCCCGTGCATTATCACACCCACGAAGACGAGAGCTTTCTCCTGCAGGAGGGTCGCGTCAGCTTCTTTCTCGACGGCCAGTGGACGGAAGTACCGGTGGGCACCACCGTGTTCGTGCCGCGAACCGTTGTCCACTCCTACAAAAACCACGGCGATAGACCGTCACGGATGCTCCTCACCGCCTCGCCCTCGGGCTTCGAGAAGTTCTTCGCCCGGTGCGCCGACGAATTCAACAAGTCCGGCGGACCGAACATCGACCGGCTCGTTCAGATCGCCGGCGAACACGGCATCCGATTCGTCGACTGACCGCCCGCCCGCGCCGGTATCCCTTCTCGGCTGTTCAGCTCATAGGTCAGTTCCGCGCCGGCTGAAATACCCCAAACGATGCCCCCTCCGGATCGATGATCACCGCAATCCGTCCCACCGTCGGGATGTCCTTTGGCTCGACGACAACCCGGGCCCCAAGGCCCTTGGCCGCCTTCACCGACGCATCGCAACTCGCCACCGTGACGTACGCCAGCCAGTGCGTCGGAACGCCCGGCATCGGACACTTCATCATGCCGCCAACCTGCGTGTCGCCAGATTTGAACAGCACGTACGTGCCGCTGGGGTCGAACGGCTCCGCCTTCCATCCGAAGAGCTTGGAGTAAAATGCGCCCGACGCCTTGACATCTTGCGCGAGCAGTTCATTCCAACTGAATTCGCCCACCGCCGCGCACGATTCCGCAAACAGTTTCTCCAGCTTGTCGAAGCAGCCGTTCCAGCCGTGGTTGTGCTGGTCGCGTGGTTCCGCCGCCGGGAATCCCTCATGGCGCAACCGCACTTCTGTCCCTTCTTTCACCTCGAGGAAGTCGACCGTCACCACCGTCTCGCCAATCCCCGCCATCGCTCCATCGACCATGATCCAGGTGTAAACCAGCCGCGACGGACGTCTGACTTCGCGGAAAACGCCCGTCACTTCATGCTCGCCACTGGATTCGTTGCGGGAACGGATGCGGTATGCGCCGCCGACCCGCGGGTCCATTGTCACGGATAGCATGCGACAATTCTCGGACCCAAACCATTTCATAATCTGGTCGGGCGTTGTCCACGCGGCAAACACGCGCTCGCGCGGCGCCTTGATCAGTCGTTTCACTTCCAACGTCAGAGTGTTCGGGGCCACCTTGGTGCTCATGATGTTCCTTTCGTACGGGTTGGTTGGTTCGTTGTCTCCAGATAATCCGCCAGCCGGTCGAGCGACCCTTCCCAGAACCGGCGGTACTCCTCAATCCACTGCGCCGCCTGCTTCATCGGCGTCACGTCCAGCTTCATCTGATGCACCCGACCGCGACGCCGCCGGCGCACCAGACCCGCGCGTTCCAGCACACGCAGATGCTTCGATACCGCCGGCAACGACATCGAATATCCCCGGGCCAGGTCGGTCACGCACCGATCGCCATGAGATAGTTGACGGAGAATCCGTCGCCGCGTTGGGTCGGCCAGTGCCGCAAACGTGTCGTTGAGAACATGCCGCGTATATTTAACCATATGGTTTACTATTAACACGGCATCTCCGGTAGCGCAAGAGGAAAATTGTCCACCCTCAGAAGGCCGATGCCGGCGCGTCAGCCAGCAGCCCGTCCAGATCCAATGGCCGCGTGTACATCACCACGCCCCCGTCCGCCCCCCGTGGCCAGCGCTCCTTCGGCCGGTCCCAATACAATTCCACCCCGTTCCCGTCGGGGTCACGCAAATACACCGCTTCGCTCACACCATGGTCCGACGCGCCCTCCAGCGGGATCCCCGCGGCCTGTACACGCTTCACGGCGCCAGCCAACTCCGCCCGCGTGGGATACAGAATCGCCAGATGATACAGTCCCGTGCTTCCCTCCGATGGCGGCGATCCTCCCGCACTCTCCCACGTGTTGAGCCCGATATGATGATGGTACCCGCCCGCCGAAACAAATGCCGCGCTATTTCCCATCCGCTGCGTCAACTCAAACCCGAGCACGCTGCAATAAAACGCCAGCGCCCGCTCCAGGTCCGCCACCTTCAAATGCACGTGGCCGATCCGCACCCTCGCATCAATGGCATCCTGTTTCACAGCGTTTGTGATGCCCGGTACTCGCCGCGGGTTTCCCGCCCTCGCCGCAACCGCGCCCGCAAACTTTTCGCTCGGCAACGTCCGCGCCGTCAGGCATCCTCCGCGCCAGCCCATGAAATCCAGCCGACTCGAAGCGTTCAGCGACGGCGTGATCGCGATCATCATCACGATCATGGTCCTCGAGTTGCGTGAACCCCGGGGAACCGGTCTCGCCGACCTCACACCGCTGCTGCCGGTCTTCCTCAGTTACGTGTTGAGCTTCCTCTACGTCGGCATCTACTGGAACAACCATCACCACCTGCTCCATTCCACCAAGCACGTCACCGGCGGCATCCTCTGGGCCAACCTGCACCTGCTGTTCTGGCTGTCCCTCTTCCCATTCACCACCGCCTGGGTGGACGAGAACCATCTCGCGCCGACGCCCACCGCCGTGTACGGCTTCGTCCTCCTGATGGCCGCCATCGCCTATTACATCCTCCAACACGCCATCATCAAACTGCAAGGAACCGACTCTGTCCTCGCCGCCGCCGTGGGCAAGGACTGGAAAGGAAAAGTCTCGCCCCTGCTCTACCTAATCGCCATCCCGCTCGCCTTCGTCAGCCCGTGGATTTCCACCGGTCTCTACGTCTTCGTCGCCCTCCTCTGGCTGATCCCCGACCGCCGCATCGAGCGCGTCCTGGCCAAGGAATAGCGCTGCTCTCAGCGCCGGATGCGGTCATACAAACCGCCGTGCAGGAAATCGCGTACAAACGGGCGCTGGAGAAAGTCCGTCGGGAAACCCGGCTCGATCCGGCTCATCTCATCAAGCTGCGCCATCTGTTTCGAGTTCAAGGACCATTTCAGACATGCCATGTTGTCCCGGAATTGCGACAGCTTTCGCGCGCCGAGGATCGGGATCGTGTTCTTCGCCCGCAGCCAATTCAGCGCCACTTGCGCAGGCGACTTGCCGCTCGCCCGCGCAATCTTGACGACCATCGCCGCAATGGCTGTATTCCGCTCCGTTGGCCGCGCAAATTGCGGCGTCTGCTCGAGCCGTCTTTGCTCCTTCGACTTCGCCGCGTATTTTCCGGTGAGCCAGCCGCTCGCCAGTGGCGACCACGGCGTGACCGTCAACCCCAACGCCTCGGCCATCGGCAGTAACTCGCGCTCGGGTGTGCGTTCGATCAGGTTGTATTCGATCTGCAGCGCCACAAACGGCGTCCAACCACGCAACTCCGCCAGCGTGTTCGCTCGCGCCACCCACCACGCCGGCGCGTCGGAAATGCCAATGTACAACACCTTGCCCGCGCGCACGAAATCGTCAAACGCGCGCATCACTTCCTCTACGGGCGTGAATTCATCCCACGCGTGCATCCAATACAGGTCGATGTAATCCGTCCCCAGCCGCCGCAAACTGCCCTCGAGCGCTTGCGCCATGTTCTTGCGGTGATTCCCGCCCGCGTTCGGATCGCCGCGCCGCTGGTTGAACGAGAACTTCGTCGCCACCACAAATCGCTCACGCTCCGAGCCGATGAATTCCCCCACCATCTTCTCGCTGGTCCCATTCGTGTACCCGTCCGCCGTATCGAGGAAGTTGCCGCCCGCCTCGACGAACGCCTCAAAAATCGCCCGCGACTCGTCCTTGTTCGCGCCCCAACCCCAATCTTCCCCAAATGTCATCGTCCCCAAACACAATTCCGACACGCGAAGCCCCGATCTGCCGAGTAGTCTGTAGTTCATGGAAACCTCCACAATTAGTTGTCCCCCGTTTCCGGGACAAATCCACTTTTCACCGTATACCCATTGAGATGCCACGAGCATGCTTTTGGTTTGTTTCCCGTAACAACGAAGCGTAGGCTTTCGTTTCGCAATGATGACTTCTATCGAACTCGAAACTACCGCCGCTTGCCACGTTGCCGCCCTGATGGCCGCCGCCGCGCGCACCGCGCCCAAGACCCGCGGCATCGACAACATCAAAACCATTGCCATCGACGACGACTCTACCAAACGCAAGCTCATCGACAAAATGCGTGAGATCGCCCAGAAGGAAGAACGCCCCAGCGTCGCCCGTGATGCCGGCAACATCGAAAAGTCCCCCGCCATCGTCGTCATCGGCGTGGAATCCAATACCGCCGGCCTGAACTGCGGGTTCTGCGGTCACCCGTCCTGTGATGCGCTTGAAGAAGCCAGGGGTATCTGCGCGTTCAATTCCATCGATCTCGGCATCGCCATCGCCTCCGCGGCGGAGGTGGCCGGCCGCTTTCACATCGATAATCGTGTGATGTTTTCCATCGGCCGCGCCTGCCTCGATTTGAAGTTCTTCGGGCCAAAGGTCAAACAAGCGCTCGGCATTCCGTTGAGCGTCACCGGCAAGAGCCCGTTCTTCGACCGCCAGCGTTAACATGCCGTTTCGATTCCTCAGCGTCGCCGAAGTCGCCGATTACCTGCATCTGACGCCCGCCGACGTCGAGCAGCGGGTCAAGGACCGCGAAATCCCGTTCCACAAGCGCGGCGACCGCGTCGTCTTCCGCAAGGGCGAAATCGATCAATGGGCTTCACAACGCATCCTCGGCTTCACCCCAACACGCCTCGCCGCCTACCATCAGAAATCCACCTGCCACGCCCAGAACGTACTCTCCCTAGCCGCGATTCTGCCCGACATGCTGGATTCGGGCGCGATCGCACCGGCCATGCGCTCCAAGACTAGGGCATCCATCCTGCGCGATCTCGTCGCCCTCGCCGAAACCACCGGCAAGGTGAACGATCCCAAGGCCCTCTTGGCCAGCCTGGAAGCTCGCGAGGAATTGTGTTCCACGGCCATTCCCGGCAGCCTCGCCCTGCCGCACCCGCGCTATCACGAAACCTACCTGTTTGAGACCTCGTTTATCGTCGTGGGTCGCCCGCTTCAGGAAATCCATTTCGGCTCGCCCGACGGCGAACCCACCCGCTTGTTCTTCTTGATCTGCTGTCAGGACGACCGTCTCCACCTGCACACCCTCGCCCGCCTCTGCCTCATCGCCCAAAACACCGAAACCGTCGCCGCCCTCCTCGCCGCCCCCGATTCCCAATCCATCCGCACGATTCTCCTCTCCGCCGAGCAGACGATTCTCTCAGACCAGAAGAACACCGCGCAGTAGAAGAATCACGCCTTCTGGTAAACCTCGGCGCCCGTCTTCACAAACTCCTTCGACTTCTCTTCCATGCCCTTCTTCAGGGCTTCGGATTCGGCAATCCCCTGCTCTTCGGCGTACTTCCGCACGTCTTCGGTGATTTTCATCGAACAGAAGTGCGGGCCGCACATGCTGCAGAAATGAGCGAGCTTTGCGCCTTCCGCCGGCAATGTCTCATCGTGGAACTCGCGCGCCGTATCGGGATCCAGACTGAGATTAAACTGGTCGTCCCAGCGGAATTCAAACCGTGCCTTGCTCAACGCGTCGTCGCGCAGCTTCGCGCCGGGATGACCCTTCGCCAGATCAGCCGCATGCGCGGCGATCTTGTAAGCAATCACACCGTCCTTCACGTCCTTCTTGTTGGGCAACCCTAAATGTTCCTTCGGCGTCACGTAACACAGCATCGCGCAGCCGTACCACCCAATCATCGCCGCGCCAATCGCGCTCGTAATGTGGTCGTACCCCGGCGCGATATCGGTCGTCAGCGGCCCAAGCGTGTAGAATGGCGCTTCCTCGCACCACTCCAATTGCTTGTCCATGTTCTCTTTGATGAGATGCATCGGGATATGCCCCGGCCCTTCGTTCATCACCTGCACGCCATATTCCCAGGCGATCTTCGTCAGTTCACCTTGCGTCTTCAACTCGGCAAACTGCGCTTCGTCGTTGGCGTCGGCAATCGACCCCGGCCGCAGCCCATCGCCCAACGAAAAGCTCACGTCATACGCCGCCATGATCTCGCAAATCTCGTGGAACCGCGTGTAGAGAAAACTCTCCTCGTGATGCGCCAGACACCACTTCGCCATAATCGATCCGCCGCGCGAAACGATTCCCGTGACACGCTTGGCCGTCAGTGGGATGTACCGCAGCAGCACACCCGCGTGCACCGTGAAATAATCAACCCCCTGCTCGCATTGCTCAATCAGCGTGTCGCGATACACTTCCCACGTCAATTCTTCCGCCTTCCCATCGACCTTCTCCAGCGCCTGGTAAATCGGCACGGTGCCAATCGGCACGGGCGAATTGCGCAGAATCCATTCGCGCGTCTCGTGGATGTTCTTGCCCGTCGAGAGGTCCATCACCGTGTCCGCGCCCCATTTCGTCGCCCACCGCATCTTCTCGACTTCCTCCTCGATGCTCGACGCGACAGCGCTGTTGCCGATGTTCGCGTTGATCTTTACCAGGAAATTCCGGCCGATGATCATCGGCTCGCTCTCGGGATGATTGATGTTGGCGGGAATGATTGCCCGACCCCGCGCCACTTCGCTGCGGACAAACTCCAGCTGTAAACCTTCGCGAATCGCAATGAACTCCATCTCGGGCGTGATAATCCCCTCCCGCGCGTAATGCAGTTGCGTGACCGCCTTCCCCGCCCTCGCTCGCAGCGGTTTGCGCCGCAAACTGGCAGGAATCTCGCGGTCGCTCCGGCCCGCAATCGGCTTGTACGTCGCTGTCGTTTCTTCGACGTCGCCGCGTCCGAGAATCCAGTCTCGCCGCACCGCCGGCAGTCCGCGCTCCACTTCCCCATGAAACTCCGGATCGCTCCACAGCCCGCTCGTGTCATACACGCGCACCGGTTCGTTCACCTCGACGCGGCCCGTATGACTCAAGGTCGGCGACAACTCGATCTCGCGAAACGGCACCCGCACACCTTTGTGCCCTCGTCCCGCCACATATACCTTCTTCGATTTCGGCAGCGTCTCGCTGCTGTGAGCTTCGCCATTGCCATTCTTCGGTGCGATCATGTGTCTCCTTCCCGCAAAAACGCCTCGCGGCTACAAACAAAAAGCCGACCCTGAATCCAGGAGTCGGCTTCGCAACGTGTTTCCCTACGCCAGCATTACCTGGGTCAGGTTCCATGGGTCTCCCGCCTCGTGCGGAATCTCAGCCTCGAAAGGCTCCCCAAACGAATCTGCCTATACAGTTGTCAATTGAACGACCGGCCGCAGCCGCACGACGAGTGCACGTTCGGGTTCTTGATCTTGAATCCCGATCCCTGCAGGCCGTCAACGTAATCGATCTCGCTCCCCTTCAGGAAGCTCATGCTCATCGGATCAACCACGACCTCGACTCCGTCCTGCGCGAATACTTCGTCGTCGGCCTTCTTCTCGTCGAACGCCATGCCGTATTCCATCCCCGAACAACCACCAGCGTCCACGTAGACCCGCAGTGGTTTGCCGGCCACGCCCTGATCCACCAGCAACGTCTTGATGTGCTTCGTCGCACTTTCCGTCAATGTAATCATATTCGTCACCACCAAACTGCCAGCCAACTGTAGCAAGCCCGCGGCTCACTGTCAAACCCGCCCCGAGCGGCCCGCTACTCAATCACCACTCCGCCATAACCCACCACGCGTTCGAAATCACCGCTCACGTCGCCACTGGTGCGGTACTCGATGAGCTCGGCGTGCCTGGCTCCCAACGCTTTCGCCGCGCACAACACAATGTATGTTGACGCGACGCCGCACATCGAGACTTGCGCCTCGATCACGCGATCCATCAGGGCATCGGGATCCAACTGCACAACGGCGTCCAGCACCAGCTTGTCCTTTTTGTGTGACACTTCCTGGTCTTCGTAGTGATTCAGATCCGTGGAAGCGACGAGCAGCACTGGTTTCCCATATTCTCGAACCGTTTCCGCTATGGCCGAGCCGATTTCCCGGAGTTCCCGCCGCCCCCCCGCTTCCGGCCAGCCGCCGCCGATCAACAGCGGCACGATGTGGATGTTGGGATTTGCCCTCAACAGCATGGGCACCTGGACTTCCAGGGAATGTTCCCCGGCATGAGCGCGCGTGTCTTCGGCGAGCAGGTCGCAATCGTCAAGCAGCGATGACGCCAGCGGCTCGGCGACCGGCACATCGCCAATCGGCGTGCGCCACGCGCCCGAACTGTACACGGCGTAGCGGCTGCCGATGCCATGATGATTGGGACCAACCAGAATCACGCGATCGGGTATTCCCACACTGGCATAGACGAGCCCTGCGGTGTGTCCCGAATACATCCATCCGGCGTGCGGACAAACCACCGCGACGGCCTTCCGCCCGGAGACCGTTGGGCGTACCAACCTGTCAAGCTCCCCGTTCACCTCCGACGCCGTTCCCGGATAAAACTGGCCTGCCACTGCCGGCGGACGAACCATGGTCTGCCTTTCCGGCCACCACCACATTTTTACCCCGAAATTACCGCGTGCCAAATCCTGCCACGCTACGATACCACCGCACGGATTGATTCCGCAAGAACGCTCAGCACCCGATCGAGCTCCTGGTCAGTCATGCAATAGGGTGGCATCAGCACGATGGTGTTTCCAATGGGACGCGTCAACACGCCACGCCGCCGCATCTCCGCGCACACCTTGATTCCCATCTTGTCCGTTAGCGGATACGACTCCTTCGCCGCCGCATCACGAAACAACTCGACCGCGCCGATCATGCCAATGTGCCGCGCGTCGCCAACATGTGGAAGCGCTCTCAGGGCGTCGAGACCGTCGCGCAGCCGCTCGCATTTCGGCTGGATCCTCGCCAGTGTCTGTTCGTCCTCAAACATTTGCAGGTTGGCCAACGCCGCCGCACAGCCGAGCTGGTTCCCCGTGTAACTGTGCCCGTGAAAGAACGTCTTGAACTCGCTGTACTCGCCAAGGAATGCGTCGAACACCTCTTCGGTCGTCAGCGTCGCCGCCAGCGGGAGATACCCGCCCGTGAGCCCCTTCGCCACCGACATCAGGTCGGGCACCACGCCTTCCTGTTCGCACGCAAACATCGTTCCAGTCCGCCCAAAGCCAGTCATCACTTCATCGGCAATCAACAGCGCGCCATGCTCCGTGCACAACCGCCGCAATTCAGCCAACAGCCCGCGTTTCCACAGTTTCATTCCCGCCGCGCCTTGCACGAGCGGCTCGATGACAACCCCGGCGATCTCATCGCGACGCTCGTGCACGATCGCCGTGACATCCGACAGATCGTTAATGCGAATCACGTCGAACAACAGCGGGCGAAACGCCGCGTGAAACAGATCGATTCCGCCGACGCTCACCGCGCCGAGCGTGTCGCCGTGATAGGCATCGGCAAATGCGATGAACTTGGTGCGTTGCGGCTGCTTCCGGTGTTGCCTGTATTGCAGAGCCATTTTGATCGCTACTTCCATCGCGGTCGAGCCGTCGTCGGAGTAGAACACACGCGTCAGGCCACGCGGCGCAATCTGCACGAGCTTCTCCGCCAATTGGATGGCCGGTTCGTTCGACAGGCCGAGAAAGGACGAATGCGCGATGCGATCGAGTTGATCCTTGATGGCTTGAGTGATCTTCGGATGCTGATGGCCGTGAAGATTCGTCCAGATCGATGAATTCGCATCCAGATACTCGCGTCCCTTCACGTCACGCAGAATTGCGCCCTGCCCCGACGCAATAATGATCGGCTCCTCCTTCATCCAGTCGCGCATCTGCGTGAACGGATGCCAGATACAGCGATGATCCTTGTCAGCGAGTGAGTCCACCAAATTCCTTCAGGAAATGTTGAATATCGGTTTGCCCGTGCGCCGCCGTCACCGTCACCCGCAAGCGCGCCTTGCCTTTCGGCACGGTGGGAAAACGGATGGCGGGAACAAAAATGCCCCGGTCATACAGCTGTTGCGAAATCGCCACGGCCGCCGTCTCATCCCCGATGATGATCGGGATGATCGGGCTGCGTGATTCGTTCTGAATGCCGAGAATCGACATTCCATTCTTCATTTCGCTGACGTTGCGCCAGAGCCGATCGCGTCGCTCGTGGCCGGCATCGCTCATGACGAAATCCACGGCGGCCCCCGCTGCCGCACACACCAATGGCGGCAGCGCTGTCGAATAAATGAAACTTCTCGCGCGATTGCGCAGGAAATCAATGAGTGTTTGCGACCCCGCAACGAAACCGCCCAGGCACCCGAACGCCTTGCTCAGCGTCCCGAGCGTCACATCGATCTTATCTTCGACGCCGGCAGCCTCTGCCAGACCTCGGCGATTCTTGGCGTATAACCCCGTTGCGTGGGCTTCATCGATCATCAACCATGCGCCGTATTTCTCTTTCAGCTCGACGATTTCCGTCAGCGGTGCCAGATCACCATCCATCGAAAAGACGGTTTCGGTCACAATGAGCTTCCGCCGAAACGAGCCGGTCTGCTGGACGATAGTTTCCAGTTTCTTCAGGTTCTTGTGCGGATAAACCCGAATCGTTGCCCCGCTTTGCCGGGCGCCATCGATGATGCTCGCATGATCTAGCTTGTCGAGGATCACTACGTCACCTTCACCCACCAGCGCTGTGATTGTACCGACGTTCGCCGCGTAGCCGCTGCTGAAAACAAGCGCCGCCTCTTTCGCCTTGAATGCGGCGAGCTTGCCTTCCAGATCTTCATACGGCTGCAGATTCCCGCAGACGAGACGCGAGGCACCCGCGCCAACGCCGTACCTTGTTATCGCCTCCGACGCCGCCTGCTTCAGCGCGGGATCGTTGGCCAGGCCGAGATAATCATTGCTGGAGAAATTCAGGAACTCGCGGCCGTCAAGCTCGATACGCGGTCCTTGCGCAGACGTCACCGTGCGCAGAAACCGGTACAAGCCGTCCGCGCAGGTTCGCTCCAGTTCCGCGCCGAGTTGGTCATGGAGATTTGGCATTCGACGGGAAGAAGTCGGTCTGCACGGGAGGCGCCGCTTGATAAACCACGACCGCGTGCGGGTCAACGCGGTAACGCAACCCGCAAAGGACGGTCACGTATTGTAGCGCGTCCGCGAGTGGGACCTGCCGAAGACTTAGCGTGACCTTGACTGACTTGAAATCCTCGGGTGCCTCCCAAACGAAGTTGATTGGGTTCTCTGCGCCTGAGATCTTCTGGCTCTCCGTCCGGAGGAACTCAATAACATCGGCCACCCGGGCCTCGCGGAAGTTGACCTCCGGGATAATCGTTTCCTCCAGCGTCTCTCTCAGAGCCGTGGACGAGGTGTGTTTGTGTTTCACATCTTCGATTTCCGCCAGCAGCCGTTTGGCGTCGGAATCATTCGGGTTCTGCTTGAGCATCTCCACGCACCGAGCCTCGGCTTGATCGAGCTGACCCGATCGTTCGAGAGCGATTACAGCCTGTTCGTCCGCGCGCTGAATTATGTTGGTCGGTGCGTCGTCCATCGCGGCCAACACCGACCCTGCGACGAGCAGAAGGCTTGTCAGCGCGATCACAATACCGGATGTGGCTCCGGAGCTATTTCGCGTCATCAAAAAGTACCTCGCCGCCAATCATCGAAAAACTCACCTGCTTGTCCGCGTACACAATCGCCTCGAATGGATCGCCAGCCGCCCCATCCAGCGGAGCGGCAATCAGGTCGGCCCACGCGCCAGCGCCGATGCGCCCGAGCTTCTCCGCCAGATTCAATGCCTTCGCGCCGTTGATGGTCGCCAACGTGAGGAATTCCTCCGCGGACTTGCGCGGGAACATGTGTCCGAGTGTCTGCATTTCACTCAACATGCTGAGTGTCTCGTTGCTGGCCATGCTGTCCGTGCCCAGACAGGCGTTGATCCGATGCTCCTTCCACGTGTTCAGGTGCGGCATGCCGCGCCCGAAAAAGCGGTGCGTATTCGGGCAATGTACCACATGCGTTCCGGTCTGCTTCAACAGACCCACCTCGACCGGCGTCAGGTAGTTCGCATGCGCCACGAGGCAGTTGGGCCCGAGCACCCCGTATTCCATCATTAATTGGGTTGGCCCAACCCGTTTGCAATCGGACATATCACGACCCAGTCGCATGAAATAGTCGTACATCTGACCGGTACCGCGCCGAAACATGTCGTCTTCCTCCTCCGATTCGGCCAGATGTGTCGTCAGCGGAATATTCCGCGCGCGAGAGTACTGGCCGCACAATCGGTACAGCTCTCCCGTGGCCGTGTACAGCGCGTGCGGCGAAAACCCAAAACCCCCGCGGCGAACCGAATGCCCGGCGATAAACTCCAGCATCTGCGCGGCGATTTCCCGAGCGCCCTCGGACCGATTGAAATCGATCATCTCCAGGCACCACCAGACGCGCAACGGCGGCGGCGGAACCAGATCGATGAATCGCGGGAACGACTCGATGTTGACCACCGTGGTCGTGCCGGACCGCACCAGCATGTCCAACCCCATCTGGATTCCAGCCAGATACTCCTTCTCCGGGTGCAGTTGCTTGGCGGCAACGAGTTGAACAAGCCATTCCGTGAAACTGCCCCGCCATTCAACTTCGCCGCGCAGGCGCGTATAATCAAGATGGCAATGGGCGTTGATCAGCCCCGGAGCCAGGGCGCGCTCGCCCAGATCGCGAACCTCACCTCCATGCGCCGCGCGCACCTCGCCGCTCTTGCCGACCGCCACAATCGTGTCGCCCTCAATCGCAACCGCGCCGTCCTCAATCGGAGGCTGGTCCATCGGCAACACATATTTCGCTCGCAGAATCATCAGGTTACTCGCTTTCGTCACAGGGTATTCGGATTCGCTCGATAGAGCGAGCCCGCCCAGTGGTCTCATCCACGTCAACGATCGCTCCGCACAAGGCGACATCGCCCTCGGCGACCTCCAGCTTTTGCGGCATCTGCGTCAGAAACCGCCGCACCACTGCCTCCACGTCCCGCCCCAGTACGGAGTCATGCGGGCCGCACATGCCCGCATCGGAAAGGTACGCCGTCCCTTGCGGCAGGATGTGCTCGTCGGCGGTGGCCACGTGCGTGTGCGTTCCAATTACCGCGCTGACTTTTCCATCCAAAAACCGGCCCATGGCAATCTTCTCGCTCGTGGCTTCCGCGTGCAAGTCGACAATAATGATTTTTGTCTGCGTCAGCAGACGGGCAACTTCAGCTTCCGCAGCGCGAAACGGGCAGTCGGTATTCGGCATGAACACCCGCCCAATCAGATTCAGCACGCCCACGGGCGGCAATCCATCCAGCCGCACCACCGTCGAACCTTTGCCCGGCGCTGATGCGGGGAAGTTCAGCGGCCGCAACAAACGCGGCTCGCGCTCAATAACCTCATAGACTTCTTTCTGGTCCCAAATGTGGTCTCCCGAAGTGATCACATCCACGCCGCTGCTCAGCAAGGCGTCCACGGTCGATGCCGTCAATCCCGCGCCATGGGCGCTGTTCTCGCCATTGGCGATGACAACGTCGATGTCGCGTTCCTTTCGCAGACGCGGCACGAGGGTGGCGACCGCGCGACGACCAGGCCGGCCAACCACATCGCCAACAAACAGGATCTTCACTTGGCGTACTCCACGGCGCGTGTTTCACGTACCACGGTGACCTTGATCTGGCCGGGGTACTGTAATTCCTGCTCGATCTTCTTGCTGATGTTCCGTGCCATTTGGACCGCTTCGTCGTCAGTCACGGTGTTCGGCTGCACGAACACGCGAATCTCCCGGCCCGCCTGCAATGCATAGCTCTTGTCCACGCCCGGGAAGGCATTGGCCACGGTTTCCAACTTCTCCAAACGCTGCAGGTACAAGTCCATACTCTCGCTCCGGGCGCCCGGCCGCGAGGCGCTGATGGCGTCCGCGGCACTGGCCAGGACACCGTACGTGGTCAGCGGCTCGACTTCGTGGTGATGACACGCGACACCCTGCCAGACCTCTTCCGGTTCTCCGTACTTCCGGAGAAGCTCCGCCCCGATCTTGGCATGAGAACCTTCCACTTCGTGATCGACCGCCTTGCCGATATCATGAAACAAACCCACGCGCTTGGCGATTTGCTGGCTGAGACCGAGCTCCGCCGCCATGATCCCTTCGATCTCCGCGACTTCCACCGAATGATCGAGGACATTCTGGGCGAAACTGTGACGGAAGCGCAGCCGACCCAGCAGCCGCGTGACTTCCGGGTGCACCTTTTGCAGCCCGACGTGCGCCACGGCCTCTTCGCCGGCTTTGTGAATGAGCCCGTCGAGTTCTTCCCGCACCTTGGCGAC
>DATJWQ010000068.1:0-42921 GCA_035501175.1 Verrucomicrobiia bacterium
CAAGACTGGCTACAAGTGGCAGCAGCGGCTGCTGCAATACGGTCTGACCGGTCTGGAGGAGCTCTCGCACCGCCCCACCCGCACCAATCCGCAAACAATCCTGTTGACTCAGCCCTTCATGCCAAGGAACAATACCGGAAATCCAAATCGGGTCGCCCCACAGGGTCGGGGTTGGGATCAGCCGTATGTCGCGTTCGCATACCATGTTGCCAATCGAACATATCACCGCCCCCCGGAGGTCCTCCTCACCGTGATCGCCGACAACTTCTGGCCGCCCCCCGACGCCTTCCAATCCGTCCCCGTCGCAAACCAAATCACCGACGGCGCCGCCTCCTGCCTCGCCCTCGCCGTCTGCGGCGATGACGGACTCCCCGTCCGCCAATTCTCCCAGGGCCAGCGCGTCCACCTCTTCTTCGAATTCGCCATCCACGCCCCGATCCGCGTGCCCGCCAGCGGCGTCGAGTTCTCCGATGCCCGCGGCTGGATCATCCACGGGAAAAACGGGTTTCAATACAGCCGCCCCTTGCCTTCCCGCGTTTCCCCCGGCTCGCGCCTCCACTGCCACACCATGATCGCCCTCGAAATCGCCGGGGGAGAATACTCCTTCACCATCGGCCTCGCCTCCGTCGCCGAATCCGCCTGGCACGACTACCAGCAGGGACGTCTCCCCCACGTCGACTTCGCCCGCCTCATGCACGAGCACTGCCGCGTCCCAAACGCCGGCAGCCTCACCGTGCAATTCGCCCCCGACGGCAAACTCCTCCACTACGGCGCCGTAAACCTCCCGGGCTTCTCCTCGCTCACCGTCCACGCGTCCGCATCGCCGACCCTCCCGCCCCCCGCCCCACCGCCCGCCCCCGACGCCAATCGCGAGAATCTCCCCACCATCTTCCACGTCACGCATTGGAAGGCAGGTTCGCAATGGCTCTACAAAATCCTCGCCGACGCCATCCCGGACTCCATCGTCAAACCCGAAGCCGGCAACGCCCAGGTCCTCCACTGGCCCGTCCGCCCGGGCAAGGTCTACCCCGCCGTCTACGTCACCAAACAGGATTTCGACGTCGTCCGCAAACCCACCGGCGCCCGCCACTTCGTCGTCATTCGCGACCTGCGTGATACGCTCATCTCCGCCTATTTCAGCTCCAAAATCAGCCACCCCATCGCCGACGCCGCCAGCGCCAGACTCCGCCGCGTCCTCCAGTCCGCCAGCTTCGACGACGGCATGATCTACATGATGGATGAATGGCTCCCCGGCTGCGCCCGCATCCAGCTCTCCTGGCTCGAATCCGGCGAACCCCTCATCCGCTACCGCGATCTCCTCGAACGCGATGTCGATATCCTCGAACGCGTCCTCGTCGACGAATGCCGCCTGCCCGTCGACCGCCACCGGTTCCGCAATGCCGTCCTCGCCAACCGATTCGAGGAACTCGCCCGCCGACCCCGCGGCCAGGAGGACATCACCGCCCATGAACGCAAAGGCGTCGCCGGCGACTGGAAAAACCATTTCAACGACCGACTCAAACGCGCCTTCAAAGCCCGCTACGGCGGCCTCCTCATCGCCACCGGCTTCGAACCCGACCTGAACTGGTAATCTGTCGCCGCGCCGTCCCTGCCCGCTCGCACGCCGTATACAGCGTACCCGCACGGCTTGCCCGCCTCTGGCGCGGCCCGCCCCATCTCGTCAACAGCATAGGACGCGGTCCTACTCGAAACTCAGATTCCCTCCTATTGCTCTCGCGTCCCCCAACACTTATTGTGGGAGACGTCATAAAGTGGGGGTGACGAGTCCGCGCCCAGTACAATCATCTCCCCTCAACGGCGGGAGGCAACAAAAGAGGTCCACATGTCCGCTTCAACCGAACATCGGGGTGCGCCAGCCGGCAAATTGAATCAGGAACAGCCGACGTCCACGACTGCCGTTCCTCTCGGCCAAAGTCGAGGAGCAACCACCGCGATGAAGTACCAGTCGTGGGTGGCGAAGGCGGCGAAACAGTCGCTGATGCTCGAAACCGTTGATCTCGGACCGCTCCGGGCCGAGGACGTTGAAGTCGCGGTCGAACATTGCGGTCTGTGTCACTCGGATCTCTCTGTCTTGAACAATGAGTGGGGCATTTCGCGATACCCCGCGATTCTCGGCCACGAGGTCGTCGGCAGCGTCACGGCCATGGGTCCCAACGCCAAGGGAGTCAAGGTTGGTCAGCGCGTCGGCATCGGATGGAACTCGGGTAGCTGCATGCACTGCCACCAGTGCCTGTCGGGAAGCCACCACCTGTGCCCACAAGTGCAGCCGACGATCATCGGTCATCGCGGCGGGTTCGGGACGCACATCCGTGCGCACTGGGCCTGGACCGTCCCGCTGCCGGAAAATCTGATCTTCGCCGAGGCCGGGCCGCTCCTGTGCGGGGGCGTCACCGTCTTCGCGCCGCTGGCCATGTACGCCAGGCCGACCGACCGCGTCGGCATCATTGGCATCGGCGGCCTCGGGCACATGGCCGTGAAGTTCGCCGCTGCGTACGGCTGCGACGTGACGGCGTTCACCTCGAGCGAGAGCAAGTTCGAGGAAGCAAAGGGTTTCGGCGCAAACCACGTCGTCTCGAGCCGGGATTCGGCCGCGATCAAGAAGCTCGCCGGCAGCTTCGACCTCCTGATCAGCACCGTCAACGTGAAGCTCGATTGGGACTCCATGATTGGCGCGCTGGCGCCGAACGGACGACTGCACGTCGTCGGTGTCGTGCTGGAACCGATCCCGGTCGCGGCCTTCTCGCTCATCGCCCGGCAACGGAGCATCTCCGGTTCGCCAAGTGGCTCGCCGGTGGCGATTGAGACCATGCTGGATTTCGCGGCGCGCCACAGTATCGCGCCGCAGACCGAGCACTTCCCCATGAGCCAACTCAATGAGGCCTTCGCCCGACTGGCATCCGGCAAAGCCCGGTATCGCATCGTGATGGACGCGGATTTCTGATCCGCCCGACCATCAAATTCGTTCTGGCGACAACCTGTTTTCCCCGTAACGAACCATGGGGCGCCCCCCATCGTCGAGAATCGTTAACCGCTTTCCCCCGTCAAAGCTTCACAGATCTTTGAAGCCGCACATCACATCGGGTTTGCCCCCGGCGTGGAAGCCGCTGTCGGCGGCCCAGGCAGGCTTGCATTGCTAAATGCAGCGATTGAAGGCCTCACGAACTGCGACTGGAATTCCCAGCGGGCCACGTCCGCGCCCCAACGGGCGCAATTGCCCCTTGGAATTCACTCCGCCGCTGAAAAGGGCCTGATTGAAGGTCTGATGGCTGGCCTGGCATACATTGGGACGAACCAGGAACTACTGGCCTCCATCCTCACGCTGGCCGAGCGCTCACGAGGCATTCACGGCAAGGCACTCGACCAAAACTCCAGTATCTGCTCGGGCAAGTCCCGCAATCCACCGGAGAATCGGCCGCTCAACAGGATCGAGCCTCTCTCCTCCGACAGAAGGCGGACCTCGACTCTTCACAGCCGCCGCCCTCCTTCACTCCGCGGAGACAGTCCCACCCCTCCAATCACCCTCCGCCAAATCGTCTGGCAGACTCCACGACCCGCACAAGTATCTGCGCTGTGCGCCATATCTGACTTGACCTCCCGCGAGAGATCTGTTCCGGTGGGAGGGGAGTGTGACTTCACCAACATGCAATACGCGACTCGCGAGAGAACTCTGTGCAAGCGCCACGTGTTGGGGGTCATCCTGCTCGTATTGGCCCTGGCAACCTTGCCGCCCGCCGGGGCGCAGACGATCAAAACCAACGTGATCTTCGGCTCGTCCGTCGCCCAAGGTGGTAATGCCGATGGCGAATACAATGGCCACTGGATCAATGGGTCGTTCTGGGACTCCTATGGCGCGTTATTGACCCAGATGCTGGCTTCAAATGGATGGTGGGTAATGAACGTGTCCGAGTCTGGAGCCGACACCTCCAAGGCAATTGGACTGTTCCCCCAGCGAGTGCCGATCGGCGTCGATGAAGTGTTCATTGGCCTGTCCCTTGGCAACGAGCACTTGGACGGTTCGCCAAACCCTCAGGCAACCTGCAACCAGTTCTACTCGGGCATCTCCACCTTGATCGCCATGACGATCCAAAACGGCAGCCTCCCCGTCCTCGGCAGCGTCTATCCCAAGGACGACTTCAGCCCGAATGAATATGTCTACCTCAAGAACATGGTCCTGCAGTTCAACTCGCTCGGGTTTCCCTTCGCCAATTTTCTCGGGGCCACCGACAATGGCTACGGCCACTGGATCCCCGCCATGGATACCGACGGCTCCCATCCGAACGATTTCGGTCACTACGAAATGTTCCTCGCCATCGTGCCGAGCGTCTTCGACGCGGTCAAAGCTGGAAAACCCACCCCGCAATGGGGCGATCCATCCCGATTTGTCCGCATCGTCGGCGACCCGCAACAGCTCGCCCCCCTGAGTTTCTCACCGGGTTCGACCGTCCACTCTTTCGCGATGTCATTTGCGGTCCGCACGTCGCAGACAGGGACCGTGGCCTCCGTCACCCTGCCCGGTTCCATCGCCCAACCGACCATCGAGATTACGCCGTCCGATTTGATCTACGTCGCCACCAACGGCCAGGTCGTCAGTTCTGGCGTGACGGCCACCGACGGCGCGTGGCACAACGTCGTTCTCTCGCATCAATACGCCCGCGGCCAGACGTGGTTCTACGTCGATGGCGCTCTGGCCGGAACCGTCTCGGAACAACTCACGCCGATCTGTTTCGTTCTCGGCGGCCACGGAAGTGCCGCGGCACGCCCCGGTTCGCCCGCTCAGGCCGACTACCAAAACTGGTTCGTGCATCGCTCGATGCTCAATGTCGAGGAGGTCACTGCCCAGTATCACGGTTCGCTCCAACAGGAGAGCCTGGAATTCTACTCGCCACTGGATGATCCGTCCTTCCCGCCGGGAGGAACCCTGTCCAATCGCGCCCAGAGTTTGTCAACCGCCGCCATCAACGGCGCGCTGCTGTCGGCAACACCCACCGTCACTTTCTCCGCCAGCCCAACCCTCGGACTGGCGCCCTTGGCCGTCACGTTCACCGACACATCCTCCATCCCAATTACCAACTGGTTCTGGGCCTTCGGCGACGGCGGCACCACCAACCTCGCCACCAACACTGTGCTCTACACCTACGCCACCGCCGGCGTCTATACTGTGACCGAGGTCGTCACCGGCCCCGGCGGTTCCGTCACGCTTGCGCAATCCAACGACATAACCGCGACGTTCCCACCGGCCAGCTTCATCGCGACACCAACCAATGGCGTTGCCCCGCTCGTGGTGACCCTCACCGACACCTCGATCGCTTCGCTGACGAATTGGTCCTGGAGTTTCGGCGATGGCAGCGCAACCAATCTGGCCACCAACGTCGTAAGCCACGCGTACACCACCGCCGGAGTCTATACCGTAACCGAAACCGTAACCGGGCCGGCGGGTTCGAGCAGTAGCACGCAATCCAACTGTATCAATGTGCTGGCAATGCCACTGTCCACCTTCAGCGCCACACCCACGAACGGCTCGGCGCCACTGACGGTGACCTTCACCGACACGTCCCCGGGCCCGATCACCAACTGGTTCTGGAGTTTCGGCGACGGCGGCACGACCAATCTGGCCACCAACACCGTGGTCTACACCTACGCCACCGCCGGCGTCTATACCGTGACCGAGTTCATCACCGGCCCCGGCCAGACCGCCGGCGCCACCAAACCCGGTTACATCTATGCATTGACGTCCTTCCAAGGTTGGCAGACCCAGTTCTTCGGTCCCACCAATCTCCCAACCGCCGCGCCAACCGCTGACGCCGATGGCACCGGACAGAATAACCAGTTCAAGTATGTCGCCGGGCTCGATCCCACGAATTCTGCATCCGTGTTCCTCCTCACCATCAGCAGCGACACCAACCTTCCGCCCAACCATCTTCTCCAATTCATGCCCGTGGCAGACGGCCGCACCTATACACCCCAGTTCACCACGAACCTGCCGACCGGGGTCTGGCGCCCGCTGACGACATATGCCGGTCCGGTAACCAATGGCGGCACCCAGGTCTCCATCATCGACACCAACCTTACTGCGCCGCAGCAGTTCTATCGCATCGCCATCTCGTGGCCGCTGGCCGGCCCGTAATGACGTGCACAGCAGTCGCCAGGCACACGCCATGATCGGGCGAGGTTCGGTTCAGGCCCCATGCGGAAGTAGATTACGTCGGGAATCGGGTTCGCATGGTACGGTTCGGTGCGCTTGAAACCGAACGACTCGTACAACGCAATCGCCGGCCCCATCGAAGCCAACGTATCCAGAACCAGGGCGCGAGATGCCAATCCATGGCTTGACTGCTTCGTAGCCTGCCTGCGCCGCAAAAAGAAGCCGCCCCGAATCGCTTCGGGGCGGCCAGACGTGAAACGATGCTTTTGCCTTGGCCCGTGCAGCCCCGGCAAACCAGAAGCCGATTTGCCCGGCTACACGCGCCCGCTAACAGACGTCAACGCGCCTAAAAGTTCGTGCCCGACGTCAGCGTCCAATCAATCCACGCAGTCGTCAAAGTAAAACTCTTGCTCTTGACCTTCCCCTTGACGGTTGCACTACCCTTTCCCTTGATCGTGTCCGTAATCTTCACCGGCACCCCGGCCTTGCTCAGCGTAATCTTGGAGAACTTCAGGCTTGAGGCAGTGATGGTAACCGCCGGGTCGTCGATCGCGGCCTTGATCAATGCGACCGCGTCGCTCTCAATCGCGGCCTTGCCCCCGGCAGTCGGGGTCAGTACGACTGAGTTCTTCGTGGTTGTATAACTTCCTGCGTACTCGTTGGTCCCCATGAGCAGACTGCAGGTTCCGTCACTCAGAAATACGGCGGTCACCGAATTCGTCTTGTCAACCTTAAGGCTGGCGACCTTGAATAGGGATATGGCGGTCAGGCTCCACGTGGAATTTGTCGTCGCCCCCAACGCTGCCATCTGCCCGAACAATCCCGTAAGACACGCTGCCACGCAAATAACAACCCACAACCGTTGTTTCATGGTCACTTCTCCTTTTTTGATTTGTGCCGGATAACAAGCTAAAGGTTGCTCGCAAAACTCGCCTCGCTGCCACCTCGGCAATTGTTTCTGTCTTCCCCTAACTGATGCTTGTGAAATTTGTCACAAGCTCGGGCTCCCCGTCAAGACTTTCACGCAAGGGCTTTCCTCCTCAAACAACCGCAGATCCCAAATCGCCCACCATACAGTTTACCTGCTCCGGACAGCCCCTTTGTGAATGTCGGACCCGCCGTCTCCTCACGCGGCGTTGTCACAAACCAATTGGGACCCGGATCCAGATTGTGCCTCTCGGCACAAAAAAAGCCGCCCCGGATCTCTCCAGGGCGGCCACGAGGTGAAACGATCAATCCACTCAGAAATTCGTTCCCGACGTCAGCGTCCAGTCCGTCCACGAAGTCTTGATGCTGAAACTCCTGCTCTTCTTGCCTTCCGTGCCCTTTCCACTGACCGTCCCCTTCAGACTTTCCGGCACGCCCGTCTTGTCCAGCTTCAGTTTGGCCGGTTTGGGGGTTTTGAAAGTGATCACAACCTCGGGCGGGACAAACGTTTCAATCCAATCAAACACATTGCTCTCCAGCGCGGCTGTCCCATCGGCATCCGGCGTCAGCGTCACCTGGCTCCCCTTCACCGTATAGGTTCCCGTAATGTTATCGGTCCCGATCACCACGCTGAAACTGTTGTCGCTCAGGAAGGCCGCGGTCGCCGAAGACGACGTGGACTCCTTGGCGGCGGCAAATGCGTAGTCCACCGTTACAGTATACGTTGCGTTCGTGCTCGCCCCGAACGCCGCCACCTGCCCAATCAAACCTGCAACACTTGCTGCCATGCAAAAAACAGTCCAGGAACACTTCTTCATGGTTCCATCTCCTTTTGTGATTTGCGCTAGATAACAAGCCAACGGGTGTACACAACACGCCCTTGCTGCCGACCCAGCACCTGGTTCAGTTCACTCACGCCTGCGTGAACATTCTCACAGTGCCACCACGACGTCAAGAGATTCCCCGACCGCCGCGCCCGCCCCGGAACCTGCGTTCGTCTGGCCGCCACGAACAGCGCTACTGGTCGGTCAGCGAATCCAGCGCGGATTGCGCCGCCTCGCGCACGTCTTCATCGCGATCGGTTAGAAACGGCTGGATCAACGGGATGGCCCGCTTGTCACCCAGTGAATCGAGCGCTTCAATGGCCGCCTGGTGAATCTCATCAGGCTGGTGCGGCCCCAACCCCGGAACGATCTGGTCAAAGGCCGACGGGTCATCGAGATCGCCCAGCGCGCCCAAAATGTCGGTCTTGACGTCCACGCTGTTGTCCTCGTGATACAGATAGCCCAGTGCACTCGCAATCTGCGGCTTGGCAACACCGGCGTCCGCCAGTTTCAGCACGTCGGTGGCCATCGTTGATCGATTCACCCGGTTCGACGCCGTCTGAAAACTCCGGATGCTGTCCTGCAATCGGGTATCCAAAAACTCAAACGGGATGCCGCTCTCCGACGGCGCCGCCGCAGCCATAACCGCCGGCGTCGGAGTGTTCGTTGCGATCGGCTGACCGCTCTCGGAAACATCGCCGGACCGCTGGCCGTCCCCTCCAACCACCCGCCCCGAATTCGCCGCCGCCGAAGCGCTCTCGATCCCGGCCATGTCCTCTGCGTTGGTCGCAGGAGAAACTGCCGTCCGCGTTTTGCCGCAGCCGCCGGCAAGAATGGAAACAAGCGCCACGGTCGCAATGATGGAGTTCGATCGATGCATCGTCCCGTGAATACTGGCTAACGCGGGAACCCTTGTCAAGAAGCCGCTCCGCCGACGCAACGCCCGCAACAAGAAGCCGCCCCGAATTGCTTCGGGGCGGCCAGGGGTGAAACCATCAATCCGCCTTGTCCTCCACGGCCTTCTCGGACATCGTCTCGATGCCAGCAGGCCGGCGAAGGAGGATCAGCTCGCGCTCGCGGCGAGTTGATTGAAAGCCAGTTTCTCCTTGTCGTCGTCCACCGTTACTTCAATCGTCTCGTTGGGCTTGATGTTGCCCCGCAGAATCTCCTCGGCCAGCGGGTCCTGCAGATATTTCTCGACCGCCCGCCGCAACGGACGCGCGCCAAACTGCGGATCGTAGCCCTTGTCGATGAGGAACTCCGTCGCCGCTGCCGTGAGGACGATCTCGACGTCCTTGTACTTGAGCCGGCTTTTCACCTTTTCGACTTCCAGGTGAACGATCTGGCCCATGTCCGCCTTGTTCAGGTTGTGGAACACAATCACGTCGTCGAGCCGGTTCATGAACTCGGGCTTGAACGCGCGCTTGGCTTCGTCCATCAGCTTGCCCTTCATGTCGCCGTACGTATGTTCTTCGTTCACCGGCGCAAAGCCCAGTTCGCCCGCCTTGCGAATCGTGTCCGCCCCGATGTTCGAGGTCATGATCACCACGCAGTTGCGGAAGTCCACCTTGCGCCCGAGCGAATCGGTCAGATGCCCGTCTTCGAGAATCTGCAACAGCATGTTCATCACGTCCGGGTGCGCTTTCTCGATCTCGTCAAACAGCACCACCGAGTATGGACGCCGCCGCACGCGCTCCGTCAGTTGTCCGCCTTCCTCGTAGCCCACATAGCCCGGCGGCGATCCGACCAGCCGCGATACGTTGAACTTCTCCATGTACTCGCTCATGTCGAGCTGGATCAACGCGTCCTGGTCGCCAAACATGAATTCCGCCAGCGCCCGCGCCATCAATGTCTTGCCCACGCCCGTCGGCCCGAGGAACACAAACGAGCCAATCGGCCGGTTCGGGTCCTTCAAATCCGCGCGGCTCCGCCGCAACGCCTTGCTGATCGCCACGACCGCTTCATCCTGGCCGATCACCGTCTTGCGCAGTTCGTCTTCCATCTGCAACAGCTTCTCGGCGTCCTTCTGCTCCATCCGGCTCAGCGGAATGCCCGTCCACTTGGCGACAATCTGCATGATGTCGTCTTCGGTAATGACAATCTGCTTCTCATCCCGCGCCTGGCGCCATTCGGCCAGCGTCTGTTCGAGTCGTTCCCGCGCCTGCTTTTCCTTGTCCCGCAAACTCGCCGCGAGCTCAAAATCCTGCGCCTTGATCGCCGATTCCTTCTCTTCCTTGATCTTCTCGATCTCGCGCTCGGAATCCTGAATGTTCGGCGGACGCGTCATTGACTGAATACGCGCGCGCGCGCCCGCTTCGTCCACAACGTCAATCGCCTTGTCGGGCAAAAACCGGCCCGTGATGTACCGGTCCGAAAGCCGCGACGCCGCTGACAACGCCTCGTCCGAGAACTTGGCGCGGTGATGCTCTTCGTATTTCGGCCGCAGCCCCTTCAAAATCTCCACGGTCTGTTCCACCGTCGGCGGCTCGACCACGATGGTCTGGAACCGGCGCTCCAGCGCCGCGTCCTTCTCGATATACTTGCGGTACTCGTTCATCGTCGTCGCGCCGACCACCTGCAGCTCGCCGCGCGACAGCGCCGGCTTGATGATGTTGCTCGCATCCATCGCGCCTTCCGCCGAACCGGCGCCGACGATCGTGTGCAGTTCGTCCACGAACAAAATCACGTTCTTCGACCGCTTGATCTCGTCCATCACGGCCTTGATGCGTTCCTCAAACTGGCCGCGATATTTCGTGCCCGCCACCATCAACGCCAGGTCCAGCGTCACGACGCGCTTGTCGCGCAAAATCTCGGGGACGTTGCCCTTGGACACTTCCTGGGCGAGTCCCTCAACAATCGCCGTCTTGCCAACGCCGGCTTCGCCGAGCAGCACCGGGTTGTTCTTCGTGCGACGGCACAGAATCTGGATCACCCGCTCGATCTCGTTCTGACGACCGACCACGGGATCGAGATCGCCTTTGCGCGCGAGTTCGGTCAGGTCCCGCCCGAACATCCGCAACGCCGGCGTCTTCATCTCCTTCTTCCCGCCCGGAGCACCGGCCGCTTCGCCTTCCTCAGCCTGACCTTCACTGGGCGTAAAGTTCGGATCGAGCTCCTTCAAAATCTCGTTGCGGCAACGCTCGATGTCCACGTCGAGCGATTTCAGAATGCGCGCCGCGGCGCCTTCGCCCTCGCGAAGCAGGCCAAGCAAAATGTGTTCGGTCCCGACGTAATTGTGATTGAGCTGCTTGGCTTCCTTCTGCGCCAGCGCCAGGACCTTCTTCACGCGCGGCGTGTAGGGAATGTTGCCCACCATCTTCGTCTCGGGGCCGGTGCCGATCTGTTTCTCGACTTCCATCCGCACCGTCTCAAGATCGAGACCCATCTTTTGAAGAACGTTGACGGCGACGCCCTGGCCCAGCTTGATCAGACCCAGAAGCAGATGCTCTGTGCCCACGTAGTTGTGGTTAAACCGGTCCGCTTCCTTGCGGGCCAACGCGAGCACTTGTTGCGCTCGCGGTGTGAAATTGTTCATTTCCATCACCGTCCTCTCATTCTGCCTCGGCTCGTCCCCCGTCCCCTCGTGGACGGTCATTCAAATCCGGCTTCGAAATCGTCGCTAATTGCGTCCGAATCAACTCCGCCCTCAGCACATCGCGCTCTTCCGCCGTTAGCTTCTTCGCCGCAACTCGTTGCACGTGAGCTGGCTGCGACAAAATGAACATCTCATCCACCGTACCTCGCGCTGTGGCCGGAAACATCTCTAAATCTACCCCCATTCTTACCAAACTAAGCAAATTCAATGCCTCTTTCGAACTGATTGTATGTGCATTGGTTAGAATGCCATACGCACGCCCGATTTGATCATAAACCAACTTTGGCTTTTTTTCAAGGAGGGTGATCCGCGCGTTCTCTTCGTGTTCAATTATTTGCAGGATGACCTTGTTGAGACGGTCGATCACTTCCATCTCTTTTTCCCCTAACGTCGTCTGATTCGACACCTGAAACACGTTCCCCAATGCCTCCGTCCCTTCCCCATACAACCCGCGCACCGCCAGCCCAAGCTTGTTCACCGCTTGCACCACCTGATTGATCTGGTCGCTCAAGACCATCCCCGGCAAATGCAGCATCGCCGAGCCGCGCATCCCCGTCCCCACGTTGGTCGGGCACGCCGTCAAATACCCAAGCTTCGGCGAGAACGCAAAATCCAGGTGCTCCTCCAGCTCGGTGTCGACCCGGTCAATGATCTTGAAAATGCTCTTGAGCTGCAGCCCCGACTTGATCGCCTGCATCCGCAGGTGGTCTTCCTCGTTCACCATTACGCTGATGGTTTCTCGATCGTTGATGACCACGCCGCTGCCCACGTTCTTCGCCGCGTGTTCCCGACTGATCAGATGGCGCTCCACCAGCACTTGTTTGTGGATCGCGCTGATGTTGTCCATCGAATCCCCGAAATGGTCCGCCATCTCGGGCAGGGCCTCGACGACCGGCTGAATCATTTCGAGCAGCTTCTGCCGCTCGGCCTTTTTCGCCCAACCAGGAAACGGATGCTCGCGGATGTTCCGCGCCAGACGTACCCGCGAGGACATCACAATCTTGCTGTTGGGCCCTTCGGCTTTGACCCACTCGCTTGGACTTTTCAGCAAATCATCGATCTTCATCCCTGGACTACTCCCCCGAGTGCTCCGCGCTCGCCACCTTCTTCCACTTCGCTTCCAGCTCGCGAATCTGGTCGCGAATCTGCGCAGCGTCCTCGTACTTCTCTTC
This sequence comes from Verrucomicrobiia bacterium, assembly GCA_035501175.1. Classification (GTDB taxonomy): domain Bacteria; phylum Verrucomicrobiota; class Verrucomicrobiia; order Palsa-1439; family Palsa-1439; genus Palsa-1439. The sequence continues at coordinate 12,682 of DATJWQ010000068.1, forward strand.
CCGCACGGCCTTCTCCAGTTGCCCCGTCAACTCCTGCATCTGGCCGTTCAACGCCAGCGAATGCATCGCCCGCACCGGCACCTTGCCCACGTGATGATCGCCCTTGTGCATCGCTTTCAACAACGTCGCCAGTGACCCCTCGAATGTCTCCCAGCAATTGCTGCATCCCAGCCGCCCGGTCTTCTTGAATTCCGCCTGCGTGAACCCGCACACCGGACAGGGAGACCCCGGCGACTCGATCCGCGATTCTTCGCCCGCCCCCAGATCGACGAGCAGGTTCGCCAGCGAGAATCCTGCCGCCTCCTGTACCCCCTTCTCTTTGGCGCAGGATTCGCACAGGTCCACCTTCAACATCTTCCCATCCACAATCTGGGTGAGGTGGACCGTTGCTTCGGCTTTCTTGCAAATGTCGCAGAGCATAATCGCGTTTCTACTTCCCGTCGATGGGCACTCCCTCGCTCCGGGTCAACTTACGGAAGTCCTCGGTCAATTGCAAGGTGAGTGGCCCCGGACGCCCGGAACCAATGGCCCGCCCGTCAATGCTCGCCACCGGGACAATCTCCGCTGCCGTCCCCGTCAGAAAAACCTCATCCGCCGCCCATAAATCGTAGCGCGTCAGATTCGGCTCGCCAACTTCAATGCCCCGCTTCGCCGCCAGTTCGATGACCACCTCGCGCGTGATCCCGATCAGCGCGCCCGCGCTCACCGGCGGCGTCTCGATTTTGCCGCGGCGAACCACAAAAATGTTGTCTCCCGTGCACTCGGCAACATGTCCCTGGTTGTTGAGCATAATCGCTTCATTCGTCCCCGCGTTCACCGCCTCGATCTTCGCCAGAATGTTGTTCAGGTAATTCAGCGATTTGACCGATGGACTGACCGCCGCCGGATTCGTCCGTTGCGTGCTCGCCGTGATCAGCTTCAGCCCTTTCCGATAAACTTCTTCGGGATACAATTCGATCGTATCGGCGATGATGAACACCGTCGGTTTCTTGCAGCGGAACGGGTTGAGCCCGAGATAGCCGACCCCGCGCGTGACAACGAGCCGGATATATCCGTCCTTCAACTTGTTCAGCCGGCATGTCTCGCAACACGCGTCGACCAACTGCTCCTTCGTCAGGGGAATGGCCAGCATGATCGCCTTGGCCGAGTTGAACAGACGATCCAGATGTTGTTGCAGACGGAAGATGCGGCCATTGTACAGCCGGATGCCCTCGAACACGCCGTCGCCGTACAGCACGCCGTGATCGAAGACCGAAATCTTCGCCTCGTCTTCCGATACGTATTTTCCGTCCAGGTAGATCTTCACAGTTCTTCCCTCACAACCGTGTCTAATTACTCCAAAATCTTTCCATCCGCAATCTCCAACACCCGTTCCCCACGCTTGGCGACATGCTGGTCGTGGGTCACCATCACCAGGGTCGTGCCGGATTTCTCGCGCAACCGCCAGAGCAGATCCAGGATCGCTTCGCCCGTCTTCGCATCGAGGTTGCCGGTCGGCTCGTCCGCCAGTAACAACGCCGGCCGATTCATCAGCGCCCGCGCCACCGCCACGCGCTGCTGTTCGCCGCCGCTCAACTCCGCCGGTCGATGTTCCAGCCGCGCGCCGAGCCCGACGGCGTCCAGTAATTCCGCACCTCGCTCTATCACGTCATGCCCCCGGCGTCCAGCCACAAGCGCGGGCACGCAGACATTCTCCAGCGCGTCGAGTTCCGGCAGCAAATTGTACGATTGAAACACGAATCCCAGCCGTTCGTTACGAAGTCGTGTCCGTCGGGTGCCGGACAGGGAAAACACCAATTCACCGCCGAGCGTGACCTCGCCCGATGTGGGTTCGTCCAGCCCGCCCAACAGATGCAACAGCGTGCTCTTGCCCGCGCCGGAGGGTCCGGTAATCACCACGGCCTCGGCGCGCTTCACCTGGAGATTGATTCCTTTCAGCACCTCAACGCGATGTTTGCCGAGCGTGAACGATTTCCGCAGGTCACGCGCCGCGAGGATGTCATCACTCATGACGCAATGCCTCCACTGGCTCCAGCAGCGCAGCCCACAGCGCCGGCAACAAACCGCCCAGCGTCGCGATCACCATCGCCGATCCGACAATCATCGACAGATCGCGACCCGCAAGATACACGGGGATGTGTTGAAAATTGTAGATCTCTTTGGGAAACACTTCGATATGCAGCGCGCTCGCCAGAAACTGACGGAGCGCGTCGACGTGATCGATTGTCGCGTACCCGAGCGCCACGCCCAGTAGCGTGCCCAGCAATCCAACGACAAATCCCTGGAACAAAAACATCCGTGCAATCCGTCCCGGCGTCGCCCCCACCGCCTTGAGCACGCCAATCTCCGATGTCTTCTCCGCCGCTACCGTAATCAAGGTGCTCGTGATGGAAAACGCCGCGACGACGCTGATGAAGATCAGAATGATGAACATCGTCGTCTTCTCCACCTCGATCGCTCCCAGCAGCTTCGAGTTCATCTGCGCCCATGTCTGCGCCACCAGCGGCGGCGGCAACTCGTGATTCAGCGTCTGCGCCACCTCGCGCGCCCCGAGGATCGGATCATCCGTCTTGATCTCGATCCCCTGCACCGCGTTGCCGAGCCCGTACAGTTCCTGCGCGGTCTCGAGCGACGTGAAGATCAAGCCAATGTCGTACTCGTACATTCCCGATTCGAAAATCCCCGTCACTGTCAGATCCATCGGTAGATCGACTTCCTGTCCCTTCTTTTCCAGGAAGCGGGGCGAAGACACCGTAATCTTGTCACCAAGAAATATGCCGTACTGGGAAGCCAGTTCGCGCCCGATCATCACCTTGTCGCCGTCCAGATCGAGGCTCCCCTCCTTGATATACGAGCCCAACTGGCTGACGGTCACTTCTCGTTTCGGATCGATTCCCTTCAGATAGGGCGTCGCCACATGATGCTCGAATTCCAGAAACACCAGGCTCATCGCGAACGGCGTGGCCGCTTTCACGTGCGGTGTGGCCAAAACCTTCTTCAGGAGCTGGTCGGGATGATCAATTTGACCGCCCATGACGGTGACCTGTGCATGCATGCCCATCAGCTTCTCCCGCAACTCGCGGTCGAATCCGCTCATGACGGCAATCACCACGATCAACACCCACACGCCAATCGTGACACCCGCGAGCGAGATCAGGGTGATCACGGAAACAAACGTGCGCTTGGGCTTGAGATAGCGGAGTCCGAGAAACAGTTCGAAGGGCAGGCGCGTCATCAAAGGGATAACCCGCTCATGTTTGCGGCCGCAACAACGGGAACAGGATGACATCGCGGATGCTCTCGGCGCCCGTTAGCATCATGACGAGACGGTCGATCCCCATTCCCATCCCGCCCGCCGGCGGCATCCCGTGTTCGAGCGCCATCAGAAAATCTTCGTCGAGTTTTTCGTCGTGTCCCCGTGCCTGCATCAACAGTCGCACCCTCTGCAGGACCGGGTCGTTCAACTCGGAATACGCCGGCGCGATTTCCTGCCCGTTGATGACCAACTCGAAGACGTCGACCACGTGCGGGTCTTCTTTGTTCGGCTTCGCCAGCACGACGAGTTCCGCCGGCAGGTGCGTCACGAACGTGGGATTCATCAACGTCGGTTCGATCGTCTTCTCGAACACCGCGTTGGTCACCTCGTAATCGGGCGCGCCCGGCGAAAACTCCACGCCCATGTTGGCCGCCCGCGACTGCCGTTCCTGCGGCGCCAGCGTGAACCAGTCCTTGCCGATGCGTTCTTCAACCAGGTCGCGATACGTCACCCGCCGCCACGGCGGTGTCAGATCGATCTCCTGCCCGTCGTGCCGCTTGATCAGCAGCGAATCGACGATGTTCTCCGCGACCGACACCACGAGCCCCTGCGCCAGATCCATCATCGTCTCGTAATCGCCGTAGGCCTGATAGACCTCCAGCATCGTGAACTCGGGATTGTGCCGGCGCGAGATGCCTTCATTGCGGAAATTACGATTGATCTCGTAAACGCGCTCGAACCCGCCGACCAGCAGCCGCTTCAGGTACAACTCCGGCGCGACCCGCAAAAACAAATCGATATCCAGCGCCTCATGATGTGTTTTGAACGGCTTGGCGACCGCCCCGCCCGCGATCGGCTGCATCATCGGCGTTTCCACCTCAATGAACCCGCGTGAATTGAGGAACTTCCGGATTTCTGCCACGATTCGGCTGCGGGTCAGCAGCGTGTCGCGGACATTATCATTTAAAATCAAATCAAGATATCGCTGCCGCAACCGCGTTTCGATGTCCTTGATGCCGTACCATTCTTTGGGCAACGGCTGGATCGCCTTGCTCAGCAGCATCAGGCTCTCCACTTTGACCGTCAGCTCTCCCGCGTGCGTGGTAAACAGCTTCCCGACCACGCCGATGATGTCGCCCAGATCGATGTAGTTCTTGAACAGGTCGAACTGCTCGTCGCCGATGTCCTGCTTCTTGATGTAAACCTGGATCTTGCCCGTCCAGTCTTTGATGTCGGCAAACAGGCTCTTGCCCATGTCGCGATGGCTGACCACACGCCCTGCCAGCCGCACCTCGCGGTCGGGAGCCGGGTTCGCGCGCGCCGCGGCAATCGATTCGCTCACCTCGAATCGCCCACCGTACGGGTCGATGCCCTTGTCGATGAGCTTTTCGCGTTTTTCCAGACGCGGCTTGATCAGGTCGTTTTGTGGTTCCATCCCGCCGGGTAGGATAACCTCTCCCGCCCACTCGAGCAACGGAAAACACGGCCAATGGGCTACTCTGCCGAACCATTTCCTGCAGACTGGAATTCTTGCGGGCCTTGCGTTATGGTGCGGGCGTGAAAGTCAGGACTTTGCTTGCGATTCTGGCCATGACGACGGCGACCGTGGTGTTGGCGCAGGACACCGGCGCTCCCGATCTCGCCAGTTTTCCCCGCGTGGGCGACACCAACAGCCGCTATCAGGTGCTCTGCCAGAACAGCCGCCAATTGGCCTCGGAGGTCAACAGGTTCATGACCGCCCTCCTCGGCCAGTACGAGAAGTACTTTCAGAACTGGTCGGGCAAGGACGGCGCGCGCGTGGTGGTGTTCGACAACATCGATGATTTCCGCAAGTACGCGGGTAATATCAATTCCCTCACCCACGCCGGTCTGGCGGGCTACTGCCATCTCAAAACCGACGAGGCGGGGAACCAGTTCTACGAGCTGGTCACCTACGAGAGCCCGAATCTGTGGCGGGTCCTGGCCCACGAAGGATTCCACCAATTCATCGGCTATGAACTCGGCCAACAGATCCCGATGTGGCTGAATGAGGGCATGGCCCAGTATTTCGAGACGGCGTTCATCACCGGCTCGGAATTCCACGTCGGCCAGGTCAGCCGCAACAAGCTGCTCTACGCCCAGGCGTTGATCGCCAACAAACAGGCCCCGCCGCTTTCTCAATTGATCCAGTGGGACCGCACCACGTTCTACGCCAATGCCAACGTGGCCTACCCGATGAGTTGGGCGCTGGTCTATTATCTGATGAACTCCAATGGCGAGCGCTTCGGCCAGAGCGAGTTCCGCCGTTACATGCAGGACCTCAAATATGGCCAGGATGATTACCGAAGTTTCCAGCGCCGGTTCGGCGCCGACATCGACCGCTGGCAGCCGGATTTCGAGAATTACATATTACATCTTCAGCCGCAGACGAATTGAGAGATGGAGTTTTTCCGGTTTGTGCGCTATACTGCGCACCGGAAAAGGGGGACAAATTTGCGCGGTGAGTCACAATCGAATCTGACACGGCTGTCGTCCGTTGCTTTCCGCATCCAACAACCAACGCATCCCGACTCGCGCTTTCAATAATCCGTGGCTGGCATCATCTCTGAACCCGTTCTCGAGCACATTCGCCAAGGCAACGATGTTGTCGAGGTGATCGGCTCGTACTTTCCCCTGAAGCGCGCCGGAGCGAATTTTCGCGCCCTGTGCCCGTTCCATAAGGAGAAGACGCCCAGCTTCAACGTCAATCCCCAGAAGCAAATCTGGCACTGCTTCGGCTGCGGCGCCGGCGGCGACGTGTTCACGTTCGTGATGAAATACGAGAACCTCGATTTCGTCGCCGCAGTCCGCCGTCTCGCCGAGCGGGCGGGAATCAAACTCGAGTACGAGCAGCGCGCCGGCGAACCGACCCGCGACGTCAAACAGTCTCTTCTGAAACTTCACGAACTCGCCGCGAATTTCTTTCACCACAACCTGATGAAGGAACGCAGCGCCAGTGTTGCCCGCGAGTATCTCAAGAAACGCAAAATCACGTCCGAAGTCGCGCAGAAGTGGCGACTCGGCTACGCCCCCGATACGTGGGATGGATTGATCGAGCACGCCGCCGGGAAGAAGTTCTCCGCCGAATTGCTCGAAATCGCGGGGCTGGCGCTGAGACGGGACAGTGGCGATGGCTTTTATGACCGGTTCCGCGGGCGATTGATGTTCCCCATTGGCGATGAGCAGGGGCGCACGGTCGGCTTCAGCGGGCGAATCCTGACCGACGAGAAGGACCAGCCCAAATACGTCAATTCCCCCGAGACGCCCATTTTCCAAAAAGGCCGCATCCTGTTTGCGCTCCACAAAGCCAGGCGCGCGATTATCGACCAGGCATGCGCGGTTGTTTGTGAAGGCCAGATCGACACCATCTCCTGCCACGAGGCGGGCATCGAAAACGCCGTCGCCCCGCAGGGCACGGCCCTGACCGAGCAACATGCTCGCATTCTGAAGCGGTACGCCGAAGAAGCGGTGCTCATGTTCGATGCCGACGCGGCCGGCCAGAACGCCATCGTCCGCAGCGCGGAGCCGTTGTGGGACGCGGGCGTGGTGATTCGCGTCGCGGTATTGCCCCAGGGCCACGACCCCGACAGCTTTGTGAAAGCGTTCGGCGCGGATAAGCTGAGGGAATTGATCGCCGGCGCCCCGAGTTTCTTCGAGTATCTGTTGGACCGATTGTGTAAACAGCACGATCCACGTTCCGAGCGCGGGAAATTGCAGATTGGCCGGCAAATGGCGGAATGGCTCGCGCGCATTCCCAATCCCATTCTCCTCGCCACATATGCCCAACGCACGACCCGGCAGCTCGACATCAGCGAAGACGCGCTCCGCCGCGAGGTCGCCAAACTATCCGGTGCCCGCCGTGGCCAACGTGACGTCCCGGATGCTGACAACGGAGCAGATGAAAGCGCGGGCATCGGTGGCGATCGCCACCGCGGACTGCCCGAGGAGGAAATGCTCCTCCAAGCCATGCTCGCCAGCCCTCAGGTGATCGAATTGGTCGCTGGGTCATTGGATGTGGCCTGGCTGAGCCGTAGCGTGGCCGGGGATGCCATCCGTCAGGTCATCAATCTTCATAAAATCGGCCGCTGGAACGGACCGCACTCACTGCTGACCGATGGCGAGCGCGGACAAACCGAACAACTCGTCTCCGAACTCCTTCTCGCACGGCAAACAATCAAGGATCCCGAAAAGGAAGCCCCCAACTCCCTTATGCTCTTGCAGCGCCGCTGGTTGGAAACCAGGGTCCACGAAATCCGACGCCAGCAACAGAGCGACAGCTTGGCGCCCGCAGAGCTCGTCGCGCTGCAGAAACAGTTTCTTGACTTGAACTCAAAGCTGCGGCATATTGGCACGCTTTTGAGGGGAAACTAGGAACTTACCCGGCGTTGCGACACAAGTATGGCGAAGGACAATCATCATCGTAAAAAACCTGCCGTTCCCGAGCCGCCCAAGCTCGACCGCGAAGAGAAGAACGAAAAGCTCAAGGAGTTGATCAAGCTCGCCAAGGAGCAGGGATACCTGACCTATGGCGACCTGAACGACATCCTTCCGGAGAACATTCTGTCTCCCGAGGAGCTCGAGGCGATCATCATCCAGCTTCGCGGGATGGATATTGAAATCATCGACGCCTCGGAAGTCGACCGTTTCAAGCGCGAAGCCGAAGAGGAAAAGGAAACCGCCAAGGTCGATTCCCGGCTCGACATCCTCGATGACCCCGTCCGCATGTACCTGAAGCAAATGGGCCAGGTGCCGCTGCTGACCCGCGAGCAGGAAGTGGAAATCTCCAAGCGCATCGAAACCGCTGAGAACCACGTCAAGCAGATCATCAACAATTTCGGGTTCACGGCCAAGGAACACATGGGCCTGGCCAAACGCCTTCTCACCGGCAAGGAGCGTTTCGACCGCGTCATCATCGACAAGAAGATCGACAGCCGCGAGCAGTACATGCGCGTGTTGCCCCGGCTGCTCGCCCAGGTGGAGAAATCCGATACGCTCGTCGACGGCAAGTACGAGAAGTTCAGCCGCTCGGGACTGAGCAAGCGCGAAGCGGAGAAGTTGCGCCGCGATTTCAAGAAATCCGACACCGCTCTGCAGAAGTTGTTCGAGAAGTTCTATTTCAAGCAGAAGGTGCTCGAGGAATTTGTCGAGAAGGCCAACGAAGTGCGCGAGAAGTTCGACGACACGCTGTTTCAGATCGATCGCATGGAGAAACTGCGCAAGTCCCCCGCTCTCGATGCCGATCTGCGCAACGAGGAGCGCAAGCTCAAGAAGCTCGAGTTGACCGCGCGGATGAACACCGAGGAGTTCATCAAGGCCCACGACGAGCTCAAGTCGTGGATGAAGAAAGCCGTGCAGGCCAAGGCCGAAATGGTCGAAGCCAACCTTCGCCTCGTCATCTCCATCGCCAAGAAATACACCAACCGCGGCCTGTCGTTCCTCGACCTCATTCAGGAAGGCAACATGGGCCTCATGAAAGCGGTCGAGAAATTCGAGTACCAGCGCGGCTACAAGTTTTCCACCTATGCCACGTGGTGGATCCGCCAGGCCATCACCCGTTCCATCGCTGATCAGGCGCGCACGATTCGCATCCCGGTCCATATGATCGAGACGATCAACAAGCTCATGCGCGTGCAAAAGCAGTTGTTGCAGGAATTCGGCCGCGAACCCACCCCCGAAGAAGTCGCCGAGGAAATGCAGATGCCCGTCGACCGCGTCCGCGCCGTGCTCAAGATGGCGCAGCAGCCGATTTCGTTGCAGTCCCCGATCGGCGACAGCGAAGACACCAGTTTCGGCGACCTCATCGAGGACAAGTCCGCCGAGAATCCGTCCGACATGGCGTCGTACTCCTTGCTCAAGGAGAAGCTCAACGACGTGCTCGACACACTGACGGAGCGCGAACGCAAGGTGCTTCAATTGCGTTTCGGCCTCGGCGATGGCTATTGTCGCACGCTCGAAGAAGTCGGCCGCCAGTTCCGCGTCACACGCGAACGCATCCGCCAGATCGAGGCCAAAGCATTGCGCAAGATGCGGCACCCGACCCGCCTGCGTCAGGTCGAAGGTTTCTTGCAGGCCCAAGGGTTCTAGCGCATTCACAACGCCACTCCCGCTGGTTTGCCGATATTGTCGCCGCGCGGATCATTTAATACGGTCCCCAATCGATACCTACCCCGACGAGAGCGTTCTTCGTGCGGCGCGAAATGGTGATTTGATTCGTCCCGACCGTGTGAATACGAAACGAATTCCCCAACAGATCCAGCGTCGCCCATGCTCCCTTCAAATACGTCGCCGCGTCGGTCGTGTTGACTGTCGCGCCGTCCGTCTGCGCCGTCTCCAGCGCCCACTCGTTGATCGCGGCGTCCATCTGCCGGGCGTCGTTGAGAATGCGACGGCCTTGCGATTGCTTTCGAGCTTTCTCCATGCTCGGCACAATCATCGCGGCCAACAGCCCGATCACCGCCACCACAATCATGATCTCCACCAATGTAAATCCTTCGCGGGTTTTTCCCATGGTGGCTGCGCGACCTACAGTTGCGTTCGGAATGGGCACAACGCATACCAAAAGCAGCAATCTTCATTCCCTTGCCTCAGTGTGGAACCATCTTCACCCCAACATCTTACACTTCGCCTCCCGATGGCTTTTCAAATTCCCGACAATCCGGATGCTGGCAGAAAAAGTCAGTCCCAAACGCCAGCACGTACGGACATCGTTGCGGCGATTTCACGAGACATTCCACCAGCGCCACCGCCTTCAGCACTCGCGTCCGGCAAACCCTCGGATCGGGCAGAAACCCCGACTCGTTTTCGTTCGACTCACTCATCGTCGTCGCTCCGAACCATCTCTCGTGCTATTATCATTCCGCGCGCTCATCCAGTATCGCCGCCCCACAAAGCCCGTCCGTTGCTCGCGACGGCGGCAGACATGACAGGCGCACGAATTGCTGGATATATTCGCCCCAGTAGGCGTTGACCAATGCGCGTTTCGAAAACATTCATATACGTGGCGTTCACGTCCGGGTTGCTCGCATGGCTCCCGCTCCCCATCGCCACCCACGCCGCCGAACCGCCCATCGCCGCCCCCACCCATTTTCACCCCGCAGACCAGCGCTTCGCCACACAGGCCCGCAACCTCGCGCTCCGCAATGGCAGCTTCGACGACATCTTCGCCGCGCTCTGCCGCACCGCCCTCACCAACGCCGCCGCCAACCCCAAACTCAATCTCCAGGATGAAGCCCGCTCGATCTGGGGCGGCCTCTGGCTCTGGACCTGCAAGGACACCGAGCCGCTCCCGCTCTTCCACGCGGGCGGACTCCCCACTCTCCACCCCCAGCCCGATGGCTCCGTCGAACACGGTTACGACGTGATCACGCTCGAAAAACATTACGCCCAACACTTCATCGCCGGCGGCATGTTCGAAGCCTACTTCGACTCCGGCCGCTGGGCCGGCGTCCGCAAAGAACGCCTCAACTCCGTCACCGGCGACTACTTCGACTTCAACAAGGTCGCCGTCACCAGCATGGGCGCCCGCTGGGTCGATATCGCCGTCCAGGGCAACGCCGCCCACACCCGCCGCTGGCTCGAACTCTGGGCCAGCCGTCAGTACACTCTCAGCAAATCCATGCCCAAACTTCACTGGCGCACCCTCCCGCCTTTCGTCGATGCCAAACCCGACGAAATCAAAGCCGTCGAAGACGAAGTCGATGCCGCCATCACCTTCCCCGCCGATACTCCCACCAATTCCCCCGCCAAACCCCATTAGCTCGTTGTATCGGCGCTTCTGTGAAGCGCCGATCGTCTCTGCCGCCGAATCCGGCTCGCCCCTCCCGTAAGAACACGCATCCATGACCGCCCTCGTAGGGGCAGTCTTCCACGCCAGCCCTCGAATTCCGGTTCCCAATCCCCATCCCATTTCTCGGGTTCGTTTCCCCCAGTCTCGGGTTCGTTCTGCCTAAACCCAGGTTCGTTCTGCTGTTTCTCGGGTTCGTTTTGCCTTCTCTCGGGTTCGTTTTTCGATCAAAAGTGTAAAGATTTCCGACAGTCACTTTCTATAAGTCCCTCTCATGGCGTCAATTGCACAAAACGCCCTCCCTCTCATTTCTCGGGTTCGTTTTGTAATTTTTTATTTTTTCGTAGCGCCCGCTCCTCTCAGGCCTCGGTTACCAGTCCCCTCGGTCACCCGGCCCTCCATATTCTCTATTCCGATTATCATTCCGCACAGTATATCCCTATTACGATACATTTGTCAAAACTAAAATCGATTCCACCCGCATGGTAACCGCGAATCTCATTCGCGGATTCCCGCCAGCCCCTTGGCCTTCGTAGCGGAAGTATCCTGCTTTCGCGAAGCAGGCCCATCAACCACGCTTCCAATTCGCTTCCACTTTGGAGATGCGGCGACTCGTCGCCGCTTTGCCTCCCCGGATCACTTTCCGGCTTTCCCCATCGCTGTTCCTCTGCCACACTCCCTCCGACCCCTATGACTTGGCCCCAATTCAAGAAAAGGTGGTCCCGCTACTCCGGCAAGGAATCGTCCGCCTACGGCTTCCCCGCCGACCTCACCGACGACCGAATCCTCGAACGCCTCCTGAAACTCAATCTCGAACGCGCCGCCGCCGAACTCAAATCCGGCCAAACCAAGAAACCGAAGACCTCGCGAGCAAAACAAGGGGACGAACTCATCTAAGGATCCCACGTGCTGCTATTCATCGACGAAAGCGGTCACGACCGCAAGGAAGCGCCATACGAGGTGCTGGCAGGTGTTGCTATCCGCGAGCGCGACCTGTGGAATTTGATCCAAGCGATTCGATCTGCTGAACTGGATTTCTTCGGTCTTACCATGGCCTCCGTGGAGCTTGAGTTCAAAGGAAGGAGCCTGCTCAAGAGAAAAGTCTTTCGGCTCGCCACGCAAGGACCAGCAATGGACGCAGATAAGAGGCGGAATTTTGCCCGCGATTTCCTCCAAAAGGGCTGGAGAGAAGTTCAGGGGAACCCGCCCGAGCCCAGGAGCAATGATGAATTCACTGCTTACGGTCAGGCCGTGCTGTCTTTCGTAACGAGAGTTTTTGAGTTGGCGGCGCGTTACCGCGTTAGGACGTTCGCGGCCATGGTCAGCAAGGATGCCCCCCGTCCAACCGACAAGTCCTTTCTGCGAAAGGATTACGCCTACCTCTTCGAGCGGTTCTTTTATTATCTCGAAAGCCTGCCCTCCGACGAAGAGATGGGCCTGGTCGCATTTGATGAACTGGAGAAGGCGCAGAGTAGAATTCTGATAAACCAACTCGAACGGTATTTTCTGGACACCGAGAAGGGATATCGAAGGAGCGCACGCATTGTTCCCGAGCCATTCTTCGTTCACAGTGACCTGACCACGGCTGTTCAACTCGCTGACATCGTGGGCTACTGCTTGAACTGGGGTGTCCGGCTAAATCGCATGGCAGAGCCGACGAGACCGGAAATTGAGCCTTACGGACGAATGGCCTTCGACATGCGTTATGTTGGGAAACATGTCGACGAGATGCTCAAAGAATGGCCCATCTACGGCATTTTCTACGTCGAGGACCTTCGTCCAAAGCGTGAGCGAGAGGAAGCCGCGGAGTAAAAAGAAAAAAGGCAATGCCGGACATTGCTGCCCAACAAAGCCTCCGCCTGTAACAATACCCAACTGTTAGGTTTTGTCAATATGGCGGCCGGGGAGGGATTCGAACCCCAGACGCTTGCACAACCGAATCTGAGGCCCGCCCTCACCGTTTGTCACGCGCTCGATGTTGCTCTAGGTTGAAATATAAAGCAGGTGGTCAATGTCCGAAAGGCGCAACGGATCAACGCGGTTAATCTGCGCTATGGGCTGCCCGTGATCCGCATTCACACACCGGAGGAGATCGTGACGCCATCAAACGCTTGAAACAGCCAAAAGTGCTGGGGGAGCTTCACCAGATTCGCGAGGACATGGCGCGCGAAGCGCACAGGGTCGGCGTCGCGAAGTACTACCTGGCAATGAACAAGCGCAGCAAATGGCGGCTCGGCACCGAGCACAAGCCGCGGGCGCAGAATGCAAAGGACTCTCTCGTGATCCGAGAACGCTCGCGCAAGAAGTACTGCCCCTAATCCTACCGGATACACAGCCCTGCTGGGGTACGAGCCGAACCTGAAAATGATCGGCGATTTCGATCTGCGTCGTCATCGCACGTTTACAGCAGGCTCGCCGTCCGCTCAGATTCCCCCAGCCGCGCCCGGCGCCAGCTCGCACAGCCTCACCGATAATCCGTCCTTCCCCCTCTACTGCTTCACTCCCTCCTGCGAAATCAGGAATACCTCGCCCCCGATCTCCAGCGATCCATCTCGCTCTTCCGGGCTCGTGTTGGGCGCAATCGTGTAACTCACCGTGCCGTCCCCCACCCCGCTGGCCGCATTCGTGACCGTGATGAACGAAAACGCTTCGTCCCTCCCGGCCGTCCACGGACAATCCCCGAAATTCACCTTCACTTTCACCGTCCCAGCGCCGCCAGCCGCCTTGAATTTCCCCCGCTTCGGACTGAGCCTGAACCGGCACCCCCCGGCCTCCTGATTGACCGTGAAGATCTCCCCGCCAATCGTCATCGTCCGGCTCACCCCCGTCCCATTCGTATTCCCCAAAACCGTATAAACCACCTGCCCCTCGCCCGTCCCGATGCTGCCCGAGTCGATGATGAGTTCCGGATCGTCGCTCTCGGCAATCCACGCGCATCCGCCACCCGCCACCTTCACCTTCTTCGAACCGCCCTTGCCCGGCACGCTCTGGCTCGTCGGGCTGAACGTCAGCCCCGTGCAGGTCGTCGTCACGCTGTATTCCTGGCTGCCCGCGCATCCAGCGCTGTCGGTCGCGGTCACCGTAAATGTATACACGCCCGCCACCGTCGGCGTCCCGGAGAGAACCCCGCCCGATGACAGGTTCAATCCCGCCGGCATCGTTCCCGACGTCGCCGCGTACGTGTAGGGCCCAATCCCGTTCGTGGCCGTGATCGCTTCATCGTATGCCGCGCCCAACGTCCCGCTCGGCAGCACCGTCGGCGCCCCGCCGCCGGGCGACAGCGTAATTACCGGGCAACCAACAACGATGTAGTCCGACTGCACGTTGGTGCCTTCGCCACCGGGACCGCTGACGATTTCCTCCACGCTGTAGCTGCCCGCCCTCGTGTAGGTATGCATCGGACTCTGGTTGCTGGAGGTGTTGCCATCCCCAAACGCCCACGCCCAACCCGTGACCGATCCCGATGAGAGATCCGTGAAACTCACGTTCAATGGCGCAGTCCCATTGCGTGGACTCGCCGAAAAACCCGCCACGGGCGACGGCAGCACGTACGAGATGGTGTAATCAGCCACGATCGGCAGATGATCGCTGGCGCCGGTCAGGTCTTCGAGCAAAACCCCCGCCGATAGCCCGGTCAGGTTCGTCAACGCCGGGTCCAGATCGTTCAATGCGGTGTTGGAAACGCTGTTCGCGCTGCTGCCATACGGCAACGACGCATTGTTGCCAAACGAGTGATACGTGCCGGGCACATACTGCAGTCCGCCCGACACGCCGTAATATACGTTGCTCGTCATGATCTGCATGTCGTCCCGATAGCGCAGCTCGTAGCTTTCCTCGCTGAGCATGAACAAAATCGACGCGTTCGTCGTCGGGTCGCTCCAATCAATGTTGGTCGACCCCGATACGTTGAGCGGATCGATCCCCTGCCCTTGCGTCACGCCGTTCGGCGCGCTGTTGGAGACGATCGTCAGGTACGCCGGCTCGTCCCAGTCATTGGTGAACGTGTTATCGGGATTGTAATCGCCCACGTACAAAACCCGGGCATTGGCGGGCAGGTTCTCGGCTTCGTCATCGCGGATGATCATCGCCTCGCCCAACCGGTTCAGCGCATTGGTCACACCCGTCGATGCCTTGTAATGGCTCACGTAGATGTAAAACTCGTTGTTGGTCCCCGGCGCCACACCCGCCGGCGCAAACTCGTACCGCACCACCTGCCGGTACTCGCCGTTGCCGCCGCCGCCGATGCTGCCCGTGGGCGTGCCGACACCCACCGACGCGATCAGTTGCACGGTGTTCGTGTTGTACACCATCGCGTTCGGGCCGTTGCCAAAACCCGTGTTGTTGGTGCCGCCCTCTTGCGTCGCCTGGTACGGACTCATCGCGTACCCGGCCCCGTTGGAATAAAACGCATAGAACGCGTTGAGCGCGTCGACGATCGGCTGGACCGTCGTGGCATTGCTGGTCGTTTCCTCCAACGCCAGAATGTCGATCGGCTGGGCCGGGTCGCCATTGATGATCTCTTCGCCCATCCCTTCCAGCACGCCTCCGTTCGTCACGCTCCCGCTGCAGTTGGTCGTGTACGTGCCGCCAGGTCCGTTATAGGGCAGGATCAACCCGCACGTCGGCGAGACTATCCCGGGCGTGGCGATGCCCACCGTGTCCGCCTGAATGTTGTAGTCGACGATTCGCAGCGTCCGCGTTTCCACCGTATCAGACACGGCGATGCCGTACGTTGTCAGGAAAATCAGACCGCACGCCCCGAGACGAGTTATGGATTTCTTCACGCCAGTTGTCCCTTTCTCTAAAAAGAAATGCCCCCACCCGATGAACGCTTCTTGACGGCCTGCCTGTTGGACCTACTGCGGAACCCATCTTACGACGCTTCGCGAAGTCTTCGCAAGCCCGTTTTCCACGGTTCTCCACGGAATCGTTGTGGACGCGATATCCACCCGACGCCGTTTGCGCCATCCCAGCCTGCTCACTCGTCTTCCAACTGCGCCCGCACCAAATCGCACAGTTTCACCGATAATCCGTCTCGTACTCCGTAATGCACCCGCTGGCCCTCACGCCGACGCGTCAACACGCCCCCCGCCCGCAGCAGCGCCAGGTGCTTCGACACGTTCGCCTGGGTCGATCCCACCTCCGCCACGATCTCGCTCACGCTGCGCGGTTGCTCGCACACGGCCCGCAAAATCCGCAGTCGCATCGGTTCCCCGAGCACCTTGAACCGCGCCGCAATCCGTTCCACTTCCTCGGCCGTGAGCCGCCGGCTGTTTTTTCCCTTTGACATATGCTTACATGGTAATATATTCATATCATGAAATCTGTCAATGCCCAATCTCCCGTACCGCCGCCGTGCAAAAGGAAGGACGCTCCATGATCGTCGAACGCTATATCCGCATCATCGCCGGGTCCTTCGTCCTCATCAGCCTCGCCCTCGCCCATTGGGTCAGCCCCTACTGGCTCTGGTTCACCGCCTTCGTCGGCGCCAACCTCCTCCAGTCCGGATTCACCAAATGGTGCCTCATGGAGGACATCCTCAAGAAACTCGGCGTCGGCGGCTCCTGCGGCTGCTCCATCCCCTCCGACAAGTGAAACACCTCGTCATCCTCTCGCTCCTGGCCGCCTCGAGCGCCGCGTTCGCCGCCACCGAACGCCCGCGCGCCCTCACGTTGCCGGAAGCCGTTCAGCTCGCTCTCGACCACAATCCCGACCTTGCCACCGCCCAGCAACGCCTCGCCGCCGCCGACGCCGCCCTGCGCCAGGCCGAGGCCGCGTTCTACCCGCAACTCCACGTCAGCGAGAATTACGCCGCCAGCGATAACCCCGTCCAGGCGTTCATGATGACGCTCAACCAGCGCGCGTTCAATTTCAACGCCAACTTCAATCATCCCGACAACACGGAAAACCTCAACACGAAGGTGCTCGCCACCTACCCGCTCTATAACGGTGGCAGCGACCTCGCCGCCCGCCAGGCCGCCCGCCTCGGCACCGAGGCCCGCGCCAGTTCCCTCAACGCCGTCCGCAACGGCCTCGTCTTCGAGGTCACCCGCAGCTTCTACACGATCGGCAAGGCGCGGCGTTTCGTCAGCGCCGCCGACGCCGCCGTGACCAACATGGAAGCCAATGTCACCCTCGCCAGCAACCGCTTCACGCAGGGCTCCGTGCTCAAGAGCGACCTGCTCGATTCCCAGGTCCGCCTCGCCGAGGCCCGCGAAAACCTCGTCCTCGCCCGCAACGCCCTCGCCATCTCGGAAACCATCTTTCGCAATGTCCTCGGCGTTGGCGAAACCAGCGACGTGACCGCCGTCGAAATGCAATTTCGCGTCCCCGCCGATTCCGCAACCGGTACGCTCGACGTCTCCCAGCGCCCCGAGCTGTTTGCCGCGCAGAAAGCCGTGGCCGCCGCCGAGCGCCAGGTCCGCGCCGCCGTCGGCGGACATCTCCCGCGCGTCAACGCCTTCGGCAGTTACGACCTCGATAGCGGCAACGCCCAACGGTTCGAGGACAGTTGGACCGCCGGCGTCAGCGTCGAACTCGATGTCTTCGACGGGTTTCTGGTCCGGGGCAAGGTCGCCGAGGCGCGGGCCAACCTCGATGCCGCTCGCGCGGACCTCCGCCGCACCGAATTGGCGCTGCAGTTGGAAGCGAAGCAGGCCCAACTCGATCTCCAGGAAGCACACGCGCGGCTGGAAACGACCGGACAGGCCGTCTCCCAGGCCGAGGAAAGCGAGCAGATCACCCGCGCCCGCTACGCCGGCGGACTCGCCCTCTTGACCCAATTGCTCGACGCGGATTCCGCCCTGACCTCCGCCCGCCAGCGCCGCGCCGCCGCCGAAGCCGATTGCGCCATCGCCCGCGCGGCCCTCGACAAGGCTCTCGGTCGTGAATTGAAGGAATGACCATGACGACACGAACATTCATGATTTCCCTGTCGGCCCTCGCCGTGCTCAGCGGCTGCGGCCGCCAGGCCCCCAACGAGCCGGAAGCTCCGCCGGTGAGGGTTCAGACCATCGAGGTCCGACTCCAGCAGGCGCCGGAACTCTACGAATCCGCGGGCACCGTCCGCGCCAAACTGACCGCGACGGTCGCCGCCAAGGTGCTGGCAACCATTCAACAGGTCTCGGTGCAACCGGGCGAACCCGTTCACAAGGGCCAGGAACTGGCGAAGCTCGACAACCGCGATCTGCGCGCCGAATTCGAAAGAGCGAAGGCCGACTTCGACCGCGCGAAGGCCCTGCTGGATAGCCAGGCCGAGACTCCGGCCGAGTTCGATGCGGTGCAATCGCGGTATCGCGTCGCCGCGGCAAACCTGAGCTACGCCAACATCACCGCGCCGTTCGACGGCGTCGTCGGCCAGAAACTGTGTAACGCCGGCGATCTGGCTTCCCCTGGCAAACCACTGTTCGTCGTCGAGCAGCCGACGGACTTCCGTCTCGAAACGCAGGCGCCCGAACGTTTCGCCAGCCTCGTCCACACCGGCCAGGCTGTCCGCGTCGCGATCGACGCCACCGGGGAACGCTGCGATGGCGCGGTCGCCGAGATCGATCCCGTCGGTGATCCGTCCAGCCACTCCTTCCTCGTGAAGATCGATCTCTCCTGCAAACAGGGCCTGAAGTCCGGGATGTTCGGCCGGGCACAACTCCCCGTCGGCGAACAACCGCGCCTGTTCGTTCCCCGCGCCAGCGTTCACGAACAAGGTCAACTCACGTTTGTCTACGTCGCCGCCGATGGGCGCGCCAACCTGCGCCTCGTGAAAACCGGCAAGCAGCATGACGACCTCATCGAGCTCCTGTCGGGGATCGATCCCGGCGAGCAGGTCGTGGTCAGCGCCGGGGGCGAACTCAACGACCAGCAGAAAATCACGCTGTAATCGTCCGCCATGACCACGCCGCCAGGACATCACGCTCACCAGTTCGGCTTCGCCGGCACAATCGTCCGCTTCTTCATCGATTCGAAGCTGACGCCGCTGATCATCATCGCCTCGGTGCTCCTCGGCGTTGGCGCGGTGATGCTGTTGCCCCGTGAAGAAGAACCGCAAATCGTCGTGCCGATGATCGATATCTTCGTGCGCGCGCCGGGCATGTCGTCGAAGGAGGTCGAGGAACGCGTCACCAAACCCATGGAGCAATTGCTCTGGGAGATCCCCGGCGTCGAGTACATCTATTCCACTTCCAGCCCGGGAATGTCGATGGTCATCGTCCGCTTTCTCGTCGGCGAGAACGAGGAAGCCGCCATCGTCCGCCTGAACCAGAAGATGTTCGCCAATTTCGACCGCATCCCGCCGGGCGTGTCCCAACCCCTCATCAAGCCGCGCCGCATCGACGATGTCCCGGTCCTCGCGCTCACGTTGTGGAGCAAACGCTACAACCATTACGATCTCCGCCGCATCGCCGCCCAGTTGGACGCCGAGATCGCCCAGGTCAAAAACGTCTCCGTCACCACGTTGATCGGCGGCTATCGTCGCCAGGTTCGCGTGACGCTCGACTCGGGCAAGCTCGCCGCCCACCACCTCGATCCGCTCCGCGTCACCCGGATGTTGCAATCGGCCAACCAGCAGTTGAACGAGGGCAGTTTTGCCGCCGACAATCGCGACGTGCAGGTCGATACGGGCGGATTTCTCAAGAACGCCGACGATGTCGGTTCCGTTGTGGTTGGCGTGTTCGCCGGCAAACCGGTTTACGTGCGGGATGTCGCCACGGTTGTCGATGCCGCTGAGGAACCCGATCAGTACGTCCTGTTCGGTCAGGGCGCCGCGACGCTCGAGGCCGGCAAGGGCGAATACCCCGCCGTGACGATCTCCGTCGCCAAACGCAAAGGCGCCAACGCCATCTGGGTCGTTGAGGATGTGATGCGCAAGGTCGACTCGCTCAAGGGTCGGATCATCCCCCGCGATGTCGAGGTCACCGTCACCCGCAATTACGGCCAGACTGCCGAGGAAAAATCCAACGAGCTGCTCTTCCACATGGCCATCGCCGTCATCGGCGTGACGGTCCTCATCGGCTTCGTGCTCGGCTGGCGCGAATCCGGCGTCGTCGCGGTGGCCATTCCGGTCACCCTCGCCCTGACACTGGCCACGTTTTATTTCCTCGGATTCACGCTCAACCGCATCACGCTGTTCGCCCTGATCTTTTCCATCGGCATTCTCGTCGACGACCCGATTGTGGACGTGGAAAACGTGGTCCGTCATTTCCGTCTGCCGGAAAACAAGGGACGGCCGTTGCTCGAGGTCACCATCGAAGCCGTCAACGAGGTCCGCAGCCCGTTGATCCTCGCGACGCTCGCCGTCATCGCCGCCATCCTCCCGATGGGATTCGTTGGCGGGTTGATGGGGCCCTATATGCGGCCCATTCCCATCGGCGCCAGCGCCGCGATGGTGTTCTCCATGGTCGTGGCGTTTGTGGTCACGCCGTGGGCGGCCCACCGGATCCTCAAGGGCGCCGCGGTTTCCCACGAACATCATGCGGGCGAACAAGAAGATTGGACCACTCGCCTCTACCGGCGCGTGATGGGACCGCTGATCCATCATCCGTTGTGGCAGGCCGGCTTCCTCGCCGCCATGGTGCTCCTGTTGCTCGGCGCGATGTCGATGGTCTGGTTCAAACTCGTCCGCGTGAAGATGTTGCCCTTCGACAACAAGAGCGAGTTCGAGGTGGTCATCGACATGGATCAGGGAACGCCCCTCGAACAGACCGCCCGCGTGGCCCACGAGTTGGCCGCGAAGATTCGCGAAGAGCCCGAGGTCACCAACTACCAGATTTACGCCGGCACCGCCGCGCCGTACACGTTCAATGGCTTGGTGCGCCACTATTTCCTCCGGCAGGGACCGACCGTCGCGGAAATCCAGGTCAACCTCGTCGGCAAAGGCAGGCGCCACGCCCAAAGCCACGACATCGCCAAACGGGTCCGCGTGAAACTGGCGCCGATCGCCGAGAAGCTCCATGCCCGGATGAAGGTGGTCGAGGTGCCGCCGGGCCCGCCGGTTCTCGAAACGTTGGTCGCGGAAATTTACGGCCCGGACTACCAGCAGCAGATCGAGGCGGCCCGCAGGGTCCGCGCGATCTTCCAGCAGACGCCCGGCGTGGTGGACGTGGATTGGTACATGGAAGGCGGCGGACCAAAATACGAATTCGAGTTCGACCATGAGAAGGCCGCGCTCGACGGCATCAGCGCCGAGCAGGTCGCCCAGACGGTGAAAGTCGCCCTCGACGGCGCGGAGGTCGGGTTGTTGCACGTCCCGCAGGAAAAAGAGGACGTGGCCATTGTCGTGCGTCTGCCGGTCGGCCAGCGATCGAGCGTCGGCGATCTGCTGACCGTCCGCGTCGGGTCGCCCTCAGGCGCGCTGGTGCCGCTGGGCGAACTGATCAAGCCCATACCGGGCGCCGAAGACACGAGCATCTACGAGAAAAACATGCAACGCGTCGTCTATGTGCTCGGCGATATCGCCGGGGCCGAAGAAAGTCCCGCCTACGCCATCTTCAACATGAATGGCCCGATCGAAAAGCTCGGCCTGCAAGTTTATAACATGCACCAGCCGTTCTCGACGCTGAAGCCCGCGATGAAATGGGACGGTGAATGGCACATCACGCTCGAGGTCTTTCGCGACCTGGGTGCGGCGTTCGCCGTGGTGCTCGTGCTGATCTATGTGCTGGTCGTCGGCTGGTTCCGCTCGTTCAAGACGCCGTTTATCATCATGGCCGCCATCCCGTTCTCGCTGGTTGGCATCCTGCCGGCGCATTGGGCCATGGGAGCGTTTTTCACCGCGACTTCAATGATCGGCTTCATCGCCGGCGCGGGCATCGTCGTGCGCAATTCCATTATCCTGGTCGATTTCATCGAATTGCGCATAAGCCAGGGCATGCCGCTCGCGGAGGCCGTGATCGATGCCGGCGCCGTGCGGTTTCGCCCGATGATGTTGACGGCTGCCGCCGTCGTCGTCGGCGCCAGCGTGATCCTCTTCGACCCGATCTTCCAGGGCCTGGCCATCTCCCTGATGGCGGGCGAAGTGGCGTCGCTGCTGCTGTCCCGCATGGCCGTGCCGGTCATCTATTACCTCGCCACGCGAGGACCTCAGCCGATCGCGACGCCGCCTTCGTAGAATGGAACGCGCTGTTGATCTATAGTCCCTCAGTGAGATAAGCGGTTTTGGAAAGAGGAAAAGATGAATGCTTCACATCGTATCGTGATCGTCGGCGGTGTCGCCGGAGGCGCTTCGGCCGCCGCCAAAGCCCGTCGCGTCGACGAAAACGCCGACATCCAGGTCTTCGAACGCGGACCCTACACGTCCTTTGCGAATTGCGGCCTGCCCTATTTCATCGCCGGCGAGATCGACGATCGCGCCAAGCTCATCGTGATGACGCCCGAAACCTTCTGGACGCGCTCCCGCATCCACGCGCACGTCCACCACGAGGTCCTGGCCATTGACCGCGCTGCCCGCACGGTGCGGGTCAACGGCCCGGACGGCAGCGAACGCACGGTGCCCTACGACAAATTGATCCTCAGCCAGGGCGCGAAGCCGATCGTCCCGCCGATTCCGGGCGTCGATCTGCCGCATGTGTTCACCCTTCGCGACATTCCGGATATGGACCGCATCGCCTCGTTCATCAATGAACGGAAACCGCGTCGCGCCGTCGTCATCGGCGGCGGGTTCATCGGCCTGGAAATGGCCGAGGCATTCCACCGTCGCGGCCTGCACGTGACCATCGTCGAACTGACCCCGCAAATCCTGCCGTTGCTCGACCAGGACATGGCCCGGCATGTGCAGAACAACATCCGCCGGCCGGATTTCGATTTCCAACTCGGCATGGCGGCCACGGCATTCACGCCCGACGGCGTCGTCTTTGGCGACGGCAGCGTGCTGCCCGCCGATCTCATCCTGCTCAGTGTCGGCGTGAAAGCCGAGGTCGAACTCGCCCGCGCCGCCGGCCTCGAAATCGGCGCGACCGGCGGCGTCAAGACCAATGGCCGCATGGAATCGTCCGACCCGAACATCTATGCCGTTGGCGATGCCGCGGAAACGATGCACGCGCTCACGGGCGCGCGCGCCCGCATCGCTCTTGCCGGGCCGGCCAATCGTCAGGGACGCATCGCCGGCGCCAACGCCGCCGGCGCGCGCATGACCTACCCCGGCGCGCTCGGCACGTCCATCGTCCGCGTCCTGAACATGACCGTCGGGTTCACCGGCATCAACACCGCGCAGGCCGCGAAGGCCGGGTTCAGCGTCTTCACCAGCCTCACCCGCGACAACAGCCATGCCCATTACTATCCCGGCGCCACCCCGATCCTCATCAAGTTGATCGCCGAAGAAGGCACGGGCCGGCTCCTCGGCGCGCAGGTCGTTGGGGAAAACGGCATCGACACGCGTGTCGACGTGCTGGCCACCGCCATCGCCGGAAAAATGTCGGTCTTCGATCTCGAGAACCTCGACCTCGCCTACTCGCCGCCGTTCGGTTCTGCGAACGATCCGGTCAATATTGCTGCGTTCGTCGCCGGACACATCGCCCGCGGCGATATCGCCACCGTCGCGCCCGACTCGTGGCGACCCAATGGCGATTTCCTCCTCGACGTCCGCGACCCGGACGAGCTTGCCGAATTCGGGCGCCTGACCAATGCCGTGAACATTCCCCTTGCCCAACTCCGCGACCGGCTCGACGAACTCCCGCACGACCGCCGCATCGTCACCTACTGCCAGAAAGGCCAGCGCGGCTATCTCGCCGTCTGCCTGTTGCGCGGGCGCGGCTTCGAAAACGTCGCCAATTTGCGGGGCGGATTCCTCCAGGCCGCTCTCTGGAACCAGGCGATTCTGAAGTAATGCCGCCGCCGGCCTAGTCTTTCGCCCTAACCAATATTAGTCCCGAAACATCCCCGGTCCCGGTTGCATCCGCGCCGGTGCGGATTACGTTGCCGGCGGTGACGAGGTGTAACATGATGTTCAATGGCCCGTCAGAAGAACAAATCCGCGCCCGCGCATTCGAGATTTATCTGGAACGCGGACTCGAGCCGGGGCACGAAGAGGAGGATTGGCTCCAGGCCGAGTTCGAACTGAGCCACCGGCCGTTTCGCGTCGCGCATCTGCTGCCGTTCCGAAAGCGCCGAATCATTTCGTCGCGTCAGCGTGTTCCGTTGTCCGTGCGCTTCTCCAAACAGTAGCGGGCGTTCTTCGCCCGCTCCCTCACCCTCACGGACAATCGACGTGCTGGCGCGGCGACGCCTTCGCGCAACGCACGCCGCATACGCGCCACGCTAGAAGCAAAATTTTCCCTTGATCGTGATCGACCCGAGAATATCGTTCCCGTCCTGCCCCTTGAATTCCTCGGTCCGAATGATGTGCGCGTAGGTGACCTCGACGTGTCGGAAAACCTGCAGCGCCACGCCCCACGTTACATCGGCCACGAAGATGTTCTTCTGGATGCTCGGGCTCTTCTGAAACGAATTCCCGTCCAGCGTGATGTCGTGGCCCACGGCCCGGCCATCGAGCGCACTGAACGCATACGCGAAACACCACGGTTCCCGGCGCGTCAGCCCGCCGTTGACCGCGCCCGGCGAATCGATGATCTGCGGTCCGAAATCCGGCGGCAAATCATAGCCCAACCGCATCATCGCCCCGCCCGTCGCGAAAGTGAACACGTTCCCGAGATCGCCGCCGACGCGCGGAAGGATGTCGATGTAGCGCGCCGTGGCCGGCGTCGGGGACAAGCGCCACAACCGCTCGTACTTCAGCACCAGGCCCGGTTCATTCTTGATCTGGTTGTCCCAACCCGATGGAACGTCATTGGAAAACCACCATCGATGGACGGTCTGCTGGGCCTGCTGGGCGATCGAATCGGGGCCGACCACGCCCACATTGACCTCGAAGTTTTCCATCGTGGCGAAGTTCGGCGCGGACTCTTCGCGGCGTTGGTAGATGGCGCCCGTGTACAACCACCCCGCATAGGGACGGTCCGTCTTGATCGGGGCGGAATTCGTCAGGTCGTTGGGCGTATAGATATTCTGGCCCAGCAGGATCAGGCCGATGTCGCTCGCTTGCGGTTGGATTCCCCACTTGGGAAAAAGATCGTTAAGCGCATTCGTGAGCCCGGGCATGCAGTCATCACCACCGAACAGGCAGATTTTCAGGCCCTGCGTGTAATGGCGGTCCTGGTGCGTCCCGAACGGATTGGCAAGCGAATCGTTCTCCTCGGTGACCGAGACGAAACCCGTCTGCGGTTGGTCCGACGCTCCTTTCGTCACCGCCGCGCCGGCCAGAAACAGAAGGCAACAGGCAAGACTTCGTTGAACAACACACACACCCGGTGTTCGTTTCACGTGGCGCGGAGTCTACAAGAGTGCGACGACGATACAACCCTTTTCCCACCTGTCGATTCCTTTCGGCCAGGGATCGCCCGGGCCGTCCAGATTTGCAGTGACACCACCGTTCGCTTGTGAAATTTCTCACTATGTCCTCCCGGTTGGCGTAGCGCTCATCCTCGCCAGCGCGATTTATTGAAGGAGCAGGTGCCGCGTTGGCACCGGTCTTCCGAATCACTGGACCAGTGGCAATCAACCAACCATGCGGGTTGGCTCGAATCGCGGTTTCTCTTGACGCCAGGCAATCCCTCTACGCACCGAAGGAGAATCAGTTCATGAAAACTACAATCTTGGCCGTCACTGCGGTGATG
Source organism: Verrucomicrobiia bacterium (assembly GCA_035501175.1). GTDB lineage: Bacteria > Verrucomicrobiota > Verrucomicrobiia > Palsa-1439 > Palsa-1439 > Palsa-1439. The sequence continues at coordinate 38,396 of DATJWQ010000068.1, forward strand.
GCACTGGCGTACGCGGCCTGCGGCGACGGCATATACGGTAATCAAAATGCCCATGGGGACGGCACGGCCAACGCCTACGACACCGGTGGTTACAACACGGGTTACGGCTACCAGGCGTTCTATTCTCTCACGTCCGGCAGCTACAACACGGCCAACGGCCCGTACTCGCTCTTCAACAACACCACCGGCAACAGCAACATCGCATTAGGGTCTGACGCCGGAGCCTTACTCATCACGGGCGACAACAATATTGACATCGGCAACCAGAGCGTTGCCAGCGAAGGCTCCACCATCCGCATCGGTACAGAAGGCGTCCACAGCAACACGTTTATCGCGGGCATCAGCGGCGCCACCGTGTCGGGCGGTTCGGTGGTCGTCGTGAACAGCGACGGGCAACTCGGTGCGGCATCGGCGGGTTCTGCGGTGCCTCAAAGTGCGTATTGTAACTCTGCCGACCGGGACTGCCGCCCCTTTGGGTTACACCCTGCTTGGAACAACCAGCATGAAGTATAAGTACCAGGTTGGAAATAAGTACAAGACTGCCACCGTAATTCTCGACCTCTACCAGAAGGATTAGCGGCCGAGCCGGTCTCTCAAGTCTGGCATTTGCGCCGATTACTTTCGGCCAAGAATCGCCCGGGCCGCCGCCGAATCCTTCATCGGCAGCTTCGTGCGGCGGATGCCGTCGAACTTGTAGAGCGCCCCGGCCACCGCGGGCGCGGTCGGCACGAGCCCGATTTCGCCCACACCCTTCGCGCCATACGGGCCGCTCGGTTCGTTCTCCTCGATGAAAATGCATTCCACTTCCGGCATGTCCTTGGCGCGGAGAATCCCGAGCGACCGCAAATCCTTGCTGGCAATGTGCCCGTCCTTGAGCTGCAGCTCCTCGGTCAACGCATACCCCAGCCCCATATGAATCGAGCCCTCGATCTGGCCTTGCAGCAGGATTGGATTGATGACCTTCCCCACGTCGTGCGCGGCCACGACCTTCTTCAATTTCCCCGCGTCATCGAGGATCACCACCTGCGTCGCAAATCCATACGTGATGTGCGTCTTCACATCCGGGCCCGTGTGTCCCAGCGGGTGGGTGTCGTTGACGATGAACTCGCCGTACCACTTCCGGCCGGCCAGTTTCTTCAAATCATCCCGCGTCATCGCGCCGTTGCTGCGAACCGATTCCATGTCGGGCTTGAAGTTCGCACAAGCCGCGCGGACCGCCTGGCATCCGAGAAACGTCCCGCGCGACCCGGTCGTTTGCCCGCAATCCAGCGCGTATCGTGTGTCGGTCACCAGCCGCACCAGTCGCGGATGGATCCCGGTCTCCTCACAAAACGTCTGGAGCAGCACCGTGAACAATCCCTGGCCCATCTCGGTGAATCCGGTCCGCACCACCACCGTCCCGTCGTCATCGACTCCGATCATCGCGCGTCCGCCGTCCTCGCCACCATTGCCGATACCGACGTTCTTGATGCCGCAGGCAATCCCGGCGAATTTGGCGCGGCGATACACGTCTTTCACCGCCAGCAGCGTCTTCTTCAAGCCGACACTCGCCCGCAGCACCTGGCCCGAGGCGAACGTGTCGCCGACGTCCAGCGCGTTGCGCCAGCGCATCTCCCAGCCGTCGATCCCAACCTTCTCGGCGAGCATGTCCATTACGGTCTCAATCGCGAACGCCGCCTGGTTCGCTCCGAACCCGCGCATCGCGCCGCACGGCGGATTGTTCGTGTACGCGCCAACGGATTGTATGTCCACGACCGGCACCCGATACGGACCGCAGGCATGACCGCCCGACCGCTCCAGCACCTTCGTGCCAACGGATGCGTACGCGCCCTTGTCGCCGATCGCGCGCACCTTGACGCACGCGAGATGCCCGTCCTTGTCGCAGCCGGCCCAATACTCGAACTTGATCGGATGACGCTTCGGATGGAACCGCATGCTCTCTTCGCGGCGGAACGTCGCCTTGCAGGGCCGGTTCGTCAGCCGCGCCATCAACGCGACGTGCGGTTGCATCGCCAGATCTTCCTTGCCGCCGAACGCGCCGCCGTTACTGACCAATTCGACGTAGACTTTGTGATGCGGCAACCCGAGCACATCGGCAATCTGGTCGCGGTCGTCGTACACGCCCTGCCCCTGCGAGTACACGACGAGGTGCGCGCCGTGCGCCACCGCCGTCAGCGCCGCCGACTTCTGGCTCCCGGACAAATTGCCGAACCGCGCCGCGACCGCGCCGTCCCCGAGCGGAATCGCCAGACAGGATTCGGGCTCGAGGAACGCGTGCTCGATAGGCTGTGTCTGGACCTTGACGTTGACCGTGTGCGCCGCGTTCTTCCATGCCTCGGCAAAATCACCGCGCGTGATGCTTGCCTGACACAGCTTGTTGGGGTTGTGCGGATGAATCAGCGGCGCATCCGGCGCGAGCGCTTCCTCGGGCGTGAGCACGGGTTTGAGAACCTCGTACTCGACCTCGATCAGTTCCGCCGCCCGGCGCGCCGTCCGTTCGTCCTCCGCCGCGACCATCGCGAGAATATCACCCACGCAATGGGTTTCCTCGCCTTGGCCGATAAACACCGGCCAATCCCTGTGGATCAGGCCGACGCATTTCTCCCCGGGCACGTCCCGCGCCGTGATGACCTTCACCACACCGGGGAATTGTTCCGCCGCGCTCGTGTCGATCTTCAACACCTTCGCCCGCGGATGCTCGGAAAACACGAAGGCGCCGTGGACCATGCCCGGCACTTTCAGATCATCGATGTAATTCTTGTCGCCGAGCGCCTTGTCCGCGCCTTCGTAGAGCATCAAGGACGTGCCGATCCGTCCCGATTCGTCAAGGTCGGGGAACGCGCCGCCTTGTCGAACCTGGCCGGCCAGTTCGACCGCATCGATGATTTTCGTGTAGCCCGTGCAGCGGCAGAGATGCGGACCGAGCCAGCGGGCGATCTCCTCGCGCGGCATGGCGGGATTCTGATCGAGCATCCATTTCGCCCGCATCGCGATGCCGGGAATGCAGAATCCGCATTGGAGTCCGCCCGTCGTGACAAACGCGCGCGCCAGCAGCTCGCGCTCTTCGGCTGGCAGACCTTCCAGCGTCCTGACGTTCCTGCCCGCGACCGTGCTCGCCTTGACCACGCAAGACAGCACGACTTTCCCGTCAACCATCACCGCGCAACAACCGCACTGGCCCATGGGCTGGCAACCGTTCTTCGGGGAGACGATGTCGAATTTGTCCCGAAGCAGATTCAGCAGCATCAACTCGTCATCGACTTCCGACGATACACGCTGGCTGTTAAGGGTAAACGCGACTTCGCGGACGGCTGCGACCTGCATGATCCATTCTAAGCCGAACCGCCCGCCGGTCAAAGCTTATTTCTGCTCACCGAGCAGGTCGTAAATGCACACGATGCCCGCGATTCGGTGCTGCTCGTCCCGATATGGAATCTTGCTCACCGACGCCCGGATCCTCCGCCCTTTGCGATCGGTCAGGAATTCCTCGCGGTGCAGCACGGCAGTTTCCGATGCCAGGACAGCGGAGTCGTCGGCGTGGATGGGCGTTGCCTTGTCCTGCGGATAGAAATCGAACACCGTCTTCCCGGCCAGTTCTTCGAGTGTGGCAATCCCCATAAACGCCCGATGAACGGCGTTGTCGAAGACATAGCGGCCCCGGGTATCCTTGATAAACACCAGATTGGGCAGGTGATCCACCAGCGTCCGCAACAGGTTGCGTTCCTGGGCCAGCGTTTTCTCCGCCCGCTTGCGCTCGGTGATTTCGCGCGAGATGCCGAATGTGCCGACGATGGTGCCCTCCTTGTCGCGCAGGGGCAGTTTCGAGGTCGACACCCATCGTTCCGCGCCGTCGGCCAGCGGGGAGAGTTCCTCCACGCCGATGATGGGCTGGCCGGTTTGGATGACGCGTTGCTCGTCTGCAAGAGCCTCCTGCGCGTGCTCCTTCGAGAAGAAGTCGAAGTCGGTCTTGCCGATGGCCAGGGCCGGGTCGTTGAGCCCGAACCGTTGCGCCTGCGCGCGGCTGGAGCGCAGGAACCTGCCCTTGGCGTCCTTGAAATAAATGCTGTCGGGCACGTTGTCCAGCAAGGTCCGCAACAGGAATTGCTCGTGTTCCAGTTCCCGGGTCCGCTCGCGCACACGGTCTTCCAGCTCTTCATTTGTCTGCCGCAGCAGGATCGCCTCGCCCCCGTACCAGGCTCCCAGCAACGCCACCAGCGAAACGACGCCCAGGGCGATGAGGTTGTTCCTCAATTGCCGATTCGCGTCGGCGAACGCGGTGGCGCTCGGCACGCTGGCCGTCACATAGGTCAACGTCTTCGGCGTTTTGCCGCTGATGGGGTAAAATGCGTAAATCCGTTCGGTCCCGCTCTCATCCGGGACCAGATTGATGCCGCGTTCGCTCAGCAAGGCCATCCCCTTGATCCTTCGCGCTTCGGGCGACGGCTTGCCCACGGGGTTGTCGCCGGACGGGGTGTGCGCCAGGGTCACGCCCTCGCGATCCACCACGGCGAGTTCGACTCCTTCCG
>DATJWQ010000069.1:0-46609 GCA_035501175.1 Verrucomicrobiia bacterium
TTATGATGATGATGATGGCCGTCGCCAGGCCCGTTCGCTCCCAGGATTCGACCAATCCGGTCCGGTCGGCGACCGATGCCGCGCGGGAACGAGAGCGGCAGGAACGCGCCGGCCTGCCGATCGCCAAGGGGACCCTCACGAGCATTGATTTTGCGCGCCACGAGATCCAACTGAAGACCGTTGATGGCGTGCAGACGTTGTTGTACACGCTGCGAACGTATGTTTTCCGTAGCAAACAGAAGATCACGGTGGACGGATTGAAAGTCGGCGAGACCATTGCGGTGCGGTTCGATACCGACCCCGCGGGTGTCAGGACGATTGTCCGCATCAAGGCGTATGCTCCATCGGGTGGCGATGCGCCGGCGCCCGCGCCACCTACGGATACCAAACAGCCCGCCCGTCCGTCTTCGTGACAGGGGATTTCGTCCGACGATTGGATCGTTGACGAATCGGGCGCGTTGCATTTCGCGGTGCGCTGGTTAGAATCGGGGCCGGAAACTGCGTGAAACGGAGGAGCATAACAGCAGTGGCGCTCACGGTGGCCGGTTCCGACAGCGGCGGCGGCGCCGGCATTCAAGCCGATCTGAAAGTCTTTCACGCACACTCGCTCTTTGGCACCAGCGCGATCACGTGTATTACCGCCCAGAATCCGTCGCGCGTCAGCGCTGTGCAGCCGCTTCCGCCGCGGTTGGTCGCCGAGCAGATGGATCGGATCGTTGAGGCGTTTCCCGTCCGCGCGGCGAAGACGGGGATGCTCTACGACGCGGCGATCATCGAGGCGGTTGCCGACCGGTTTGCGCGCCGCAGGTTTGCCAGACTGGTGGTCGATCCGGTGATGGTGGCCAGCAGCGGTGCCGTATTGCTCAAGAAGGACGCCATCGCCGCGCTGACGATGGAATTGTTTCCACTGGCGGCGGTCGTAACGCCGAATCTAGCCGAAGCCGAGGTTTTGATCGGACGCGAGGTCCACACTCTGGATGATTTACGGCAGGCGGCCCGAACGCTCACGGAGAAATTTGGCGTGCCATTTCTCGTCAAGGGCGGGCATCTCCGGGGAGCGACGCGCGCGGTGGATGTTCTGTTTGATGGAAAGGAATACCGTGAGTATGGCGCGATGATGGTGCCGAAGATCAAGACGCACGGGACGGGATGCACGTTCTCCGCGGCGATCGCGGCCAATCTGGCGCTGGGACACGGTTTGGCCGGTTCCGTGGGTCGCGCCAAGCGATTTGTCACGGCCGCCATTCGCAGCGCCGTGGCAGTGGGAAGATATCGGGCACTTCGGATATGAAACGTCCACTCGCGGGGCTGGTGGTCACCTATGCCTCGGGGATTTGGATCGGGTCGCTCATCGGCGGGAGTTTGACGCCGTTGCTCCTGACTGTTGTCGGCTGTCTGGTTCTCTTCTGGTTCCTGCGAGGGACGAGATTCAGTCGGGTCGTGTTGCTGGGAGCGGTATTCCTGTTGGGCATGGCCGGGTACCGTCGGGCCACGATTATTTTCTCACCAATCGACATCGCGCGTGTGCTCGAACTGCGGGACCAAAACGCGACCGTGCGGGGGCTGATCGTCACCGACACGGAAGAGCGCGCTGCGCCGTCGGGCGGGACGTACACGGAACGAATTCGTTTTTGCCTCGATGTGCGGGCGTTGCAGCGCATGGGGGAATGGACACCCGCGACCGGTACGATCCTGGTGTTCGTGAGCGACACGAACAAAGTGGAGCGCTTGCGTTACGGCGATCTGATCCAGTTTTCGGGCGTGTTGCGCGTGCCAACATCGGCGCGCAACCCGGGCGTGTTCGACTGGCGCGGCTGGCTCGAACAGCGCGGGATCCATTTCACGGCGACGATTCGCAAAGAGGATCTTCTCGAGGTGGAAGGCCACAACCATGGCGATCCCATCATTGCCGCATCGTTTGAATTGGGTCAACGAATCGAGCATGCGCTGCGGATCGGACTCGAAGGCGAACCGAAGCTGGCCGGCGCGCTTGCCGGGATGGTTATCGGTGAACGCTCGGAGATTCCGACCGAGACCTACAAGGATTTCCAACGGACAGGGGTGTTCCACGTGTTTGCCATCAACGGTCTGCACGTTGGCCTGGTGACGGGGATTTTGTTTATTGCCCTGCGCCTTGTGAGGATTCCGCGGCGCTGGCGTTCGCTGGCGACGGTGCCACTCATTTTTCTGTATGTATTCGCCACGGGAGCGCATCCCGGAGCATTGCGGGCGGCGATCATGGCGTCGGCGGTGTTGATTGGGTGGACACTGGTGCGGCCGACGGATGTCTTGAACAGCCTGGCTGGCGCCGCGCTGGTCATTCTGCTGTGCGATCCGATGCAATTGTTCAGCAGCGGGTTTCAGTTGTCGTTCGCGGTCGTGTTGGCCATCGTGGTACTCACGCCGCGGATCGAAGCCCGACTGCTGCCCTGGATCGCGACCGACCCGTTTTTGCCGGAGGAATTCGTACCCCTGTGGCGAAAGAAGCTCGGGCGATGGTTGCGGTGGCTGATTGGCTTGCTGAGCTGTTCGATTGCGGCGTGGCTCGGGCTGGTGCCGCTGATGGCGCTGTACTTCAATCTGTTCACGCCGATCAGCATTCTCGCCAACCTGGTCGTGATCCCGCTGCTCGGATGCATCATTGCTCTGGGGTTGCTGGCCGCACTGGCCAGCGTGGCGAGCGTGTGGCTGGCGGCGACGCTGAATAGCGCGAACAGCGTTCTGATCGCCGTGATGGTGCACGGCGTGGACTGGCTGGGAGCGGTGCCGTTCGGTCACTGGTTTGTCGGCGCGCCGCCCGTGTGGCTGGTGTGGACGTATTATGCTCTCGGCATGGTTGCGCTGGTGAAATGGATTTCACTGCGACACCGCCGGCTGATTGCCGTGGTGGCGATGTGTGCGATATGCGCGCCATTATTCCTTGGCGGTCGATCGTCCCACGAAGTCGAGATCACGGTGTTGTCGTTGACCGATGGCGCGTCGATTTTTGTCCGTGAGCCGGGCCATAACGATCTGTTGATCGATGGCGGCGGCGGCTGGGACGCCACGCACATTGTCGTGCCATTTTTGCGGTCGGAGGGCGTGAATCGGCTTGGGGCGATGGTGCTGACGTGTGGCGACAAGGCGCATGCGGAAGGGCTCACGGCTGTGGCGGAGGAGATTCCCGCGCGCGAGGCCGTGTGGAGCGGCATCATTTCCCGGTCGAAGTACTGCTCGAAATGGGTCGACCAGATCAAGAAACGGAAGATTCCGCTGCTCGCGGTGCAAGACGGGGACGACATCAGTTTGGTGTCGAACGTGCAGATTCGCGTATTGAACCCGCCGCCGGGCGTAATGGCCAATCGGGCCGATGACAACTCGCTGGTGCTGGCCATTGAATACGGGCCAAGTCGGGTGTTGCTGACGTCGGATGCGGGCGCGACGGTGGAGAAGCATTTGCTGAGGAATACTGATGACGCCGAGCTGCGCGCGGAGGTTATCGTGAAAGGTCAGCACGGCAAGGAATCATCGAGCACCGACGAGTTTCTCGACGCGGTGCATCCCGAGACCGTGGTGCAGGTCGTCAATGTGGGGGACAGCCATCGTTATCCCGAACCGGCCTTGCGGGACCGTTGCGCCCAGCGCGGGATTGCCTACCTTCGCACCGACGATGCTGGCGCCGTGACGATCCGATTGACGGGGAAGGGATGCGAGGCGAGGACATTTCTGAAATAGGGTTGCGACCCCTTCCGCTTCATTCCGGCTTGTGTGAGTGGCGGTGGGTGGCCATACTGCGCGGACTATGATGGTCGTGATAAATGGACGAGTGATTGGGCCGCGCGGGGTGCTGGAAAAACACTGTGTGTTCATCGATAACGGCAAGATCAAGCAGATTGCGCCGCAATCGCAGGTGCTGTGGTCTGAAGACGCCCAGGTGATCGACGCGAAGGACAGTTTTGTCGCGCCGGGATTTGTCGATATGCACGTGCACGGCGCGCTGGGGCACGACGCGATGGACGGGACGGTCGAGTCGCTGGCGCGGATTGCGAAATTTCATGCGGCGGGCGGGACGACGGCGATGACGCCAACGACGACGACGCATTCACCGGAGAAGATCGCGGCGGCGCTAAAGGCGATTGGCGATGCGGTGGGACACGATTTTGGCGGGGCGCAGATTGTCGGGGCGCACGTCGAAGGGCCGTACATATCCAAGGACCGGGCCGGGGCGCAGCCGCCGCAACACATTCGCGATGCGAACCCGGCGGAGTACATGGCGTGGTTTGATGAGGAGGAGGAGTTGGTCACGCAGGTCACGCTGGCGCCGGAAGCGACCGGAGCGCTGGAATTGATCGACGCGTTGTTGGAGCGGGAGATCTTGCCCAGCGGCGGGCACACAGCGGCGACCTACGAACAGGTGCGTGCTGCGGTGGAGCGCGGTTTGTGTCACGCGACGCATTTGTTCAATTGCATGTCGAGTGCGGCCAAGTCGGGCGCGTATCGGTTGCCCGGTGCGCTGGAAACGTTCCTTGCCGACGAACGCGTGATGGTGGAAATCATCGCCGACGGCAAGCACGTGCATCCGGAGCTGATGCGGCTGGCGGTGCGGGCGAAGGGCGTGGACAAAGTGTGCCTGATCACCGATGCGACGGCGGGCGCGGGCCTGGCGGAGGGCGCGGAGTTTATGGTGGGCGAGACGAAGTCAGTGGTGCGCGATGGCGCGGGGATGACAGCGGACGGGTTGTCGCTGGCCGGCAGCACATCGACGATGATCCGGATGGTGCGGAACATGGTCGAGCTGGCGGGCGTATCGTTGACGGACGCGGTGCGGATGGCGAGCCTGAACCCGGCGCGCGCGCTGGGGATCGGCGGGCGGAAAGGCAGCCTGGAGCCGAACAAGGATGCGGACGTGGTGATTTTCTCGGGCAAGTACGAAGTGGCGAAGACGGTGATTGCGGGACGCGTGGAGTACGAAACGAAGGCGTAGTGAACGGCACCCCCTCACCCTGTCTCTCCCCCAAGGGGGAGAAGGGAAGCCTTTAGTTTGTGGCTTCTGAGTTTCCTCGCCCCGGTGGGGGAGAGGACCAAGGCAAGGGGGATTTGAGGACGAGCATGATTCTTCAGGTGGCGACGCGATGATTGTGATTACGGGGGCAACGGGGTTTGTCGGCGAGGAGGTCGTCAAGCAGGCGCGGGAGGCGGGTGATCCCGTGCGGGCGATCGTGCGCGAACCGCGGCGGGCGCAGTGGCTGGCGGACCGGTACGGCGTCGAGTTATTCCACGGGAACGTTTTGTACGGGCCGTCGATTGAAGGCGCAATGACGGACGCGAAATGCGTGGTTCATCTGGTGGGGATCATTTACGAGTGGAAAGAGAACACCTTCGAGCGGGTACACGCGCAGGCGACGCGGTTCGTGGTGGACGAGGCGAAGAGGGCGGGCGCGAAACGGTTTGTGCACATGAGCGCGCTGGGGACGCGCGAGAATGCGCGGAGCCGGTATCACCAGACCAAGTGGGCAGGCGAAGAGGCCGTGCGAAAGAGCGGGATCGCGTGGACGATTTTCCGTCCGTCATTCATTTACGGGCCGAGAGACAAGGGGATCAACACGCTGGCGGGGATTGTGCGGCGCGCGCCGTTGATTCCCGTTCTGGGCAGGGGCGAGACGAAGATCCAGCCCATCTCGGTTGAGAACGTGGCGAAGGCATTTGTCGGGGCGATTCGGAACGACGAAAGCGTGGGGAAGACATATGACCTGTGCGGGCCGGAGGCATTCACGTGGAATGAATTGTACGACAAGCTGCAGGGGATACTCGGGACGCGGAAGAAGAAGATCCATTTGCCACTGCCGATTGCGCGATGCCAGGCGGCGATTTTCGAGCGGCTGTTGGCGAATCCGCCGTTCACACGGGATCAGCTGGTGATGCTGCAGGAGGACAACGTGGGCGACCCGAAACCGGCGGCGCGGGAGTTCGTCTTACAAGAGCCGAAGTTCGAAGAGGGTGTGGGGCGGTATCTCAAGCGCGATTAACCGGAAAGCAAACAGGGAATCCGCGGAGGATTCCCTGTCGAGATCTTACGACCAATCTGGTCGAAGCGAATCTATCTATTGAGCCTTCGATGCCCGCGGTGGCGCGATCCGGTGCGCGGTCAACACGCCATCCTCGTTGCTGTAGTACACGGTGACCTTGTCGCCGACCTTGATGTCGGTGAGAGCCGCGTCCTTCTTGTCCGCGGTGGCGTACTTGGTCTTGTCGCCGATCTTGAAGGTTTTGCTTTCCTCGCCTTTTTTGATGATGACGCTGCCGGCTTTGGCGTCGATGGACGAAACCTCGCCGGTATATTGTTGCCGCTTCGGTTTGGCCGGGGCGGTGGCGGTGGCGGGCGTGGATGTATCCTGGGCTTGAACGATTCCGGTAAACGAAAGCGCGAGCGCGGCAACGCCCAACGCCAGCGCCGTGCGCAGCAGACTCTTACTCATTTGTTTATCTTCTCCTTTGTTATGAAGGATGGTTCGTAATCCCTCGATAGCTGTGGGTCCGGTGTTTACGGCAAATTCGATAATCCGTCAAGCCTGAATGCAAAATCGGGCGGTGCGCGAACGTGCGGGCTTTTTGCTTGCTTCGGTTGGGCATCGGGTGCAATCTCACGGAGCCTCGCGCCCCGGCGAGTGAGGCGGAGTCTGACAGGGTAAACCAGTTTCGACGGAGATTCTCCACATGCCAGTTGACATCTCGAAGATTCGCACCGTGGCCGTTGTCGGCCATGCTTCCGGCGGCAAGACCTCGTTGATCGACGCCGTGCTATTCATCTCCAAGGCGGTGCACACCCACGGCCGGGTGGCCAATGGGAGCAGCGCGGCGGACTGTTTGCCCGACGAGCTCGAGCGAAAGATCACGATTCACACCAAGACATTGCATTGCGAATGGGAGGGTCATCGGATCACATTGCTGGACACGCCCGGGTTTGCGGATTTCTTCGGGGACACGCTGGCGGCGATCCGCGCGGCGGACGCGGCGATCGTGGTGGTGGACGGCGTGGGCGGGGTGGAGGTCGGGACTCGGCGGATCTGGCGGATGCTGGACCGTCTGCAAAAGCCGCGGTTGATTTTCGTGAACAAGCTGGACAAGGAGAACAGTGATTTCTTCCGGTGCGTCGAGCAGATCACGGGCGCGTTCGGGAAGAACTGCGTGCCATTCGAGCTGCCGGTGGGCAAGGAAGCGGCGTTTTCGAAGGTGTTGAACCTGCGGACGACGTCCGAGGCGGACGTGCCGGCGGAGTTGCGCGATCAGTTTCACAAGGCGCATGAAAGCCTGGAGGAAGCCGCGGCGGAACAGGACGACAAACTGCTCGAGGAATTTCTCGGCGGCCAGGCGCTGACGGTCGAGGAGATCACGAACGGGACGCATCTCGGAGTGGCCAAGGGGACAACGGTGCCGGTTTATTGCGGGTGCGCGGAGAAGGAGATTGGCGTGCGGAATTTGCTGGAAGGCGTCACGGCATTATTGCCGTCGCCGGCCGATGCGGGAGCAGTGGCGACGGAGGAGGGCGGAAGCGTGGAGCCGAAAGGCAATGCGTCGTTCAGCGGGTTCGTGTTCAAGGCGACGGTGGACCCGTACGCGGGGCATCTGGCGTACGTGCGGGTGGTTTCGGGGACGTTGAAGCCGGACATGGAAGTGGTCAACACGACGCGGGGCGGGAAGGAGCGGGTGCCGCAGTTGCTGAGCATGCAGGGCAAGACGCAGTCGATTGTGGTCGAAGCGGGGCCGGGGGAGATTGTGGCGCTGGCGAAGCTGAAGGACACGCACATCAACAACACGTTGTGCGATCCGTCCAAGCCGGTGAAATTCCCCGCCATCCAGTTCCCGACGCCGGTGATGAGTTACGCGGTGCATCCGCACACGGCGAAGGATGAGGAAAAGATCAGCATCGCGCTGCAGCGGCTGGTGGAAGAGGACCCGACATTCCACACCGAGCGCAACGCGAACACGAAGGAGCTGGTGATATTCGGGATGGGCGACCAGCATCTGGCGGTGGTGGTGGACAATTTGAAGAAGCGGCTGGGGGTCAACGTCGATCTCAGCACGCCGAAGGTGGATTACAAAGAGACGATCACGTCGAAGGGTGACGGGCATTACAAGCACAAGAAACAGTCGGGCGGCCACGGCCAGTACGGCGAGGCGTATGTGAAGATCGAGCCACGCGAACGGGGCGCGGGGTTTGAGTTTGCGAGCGAGATTGTCGGCGGCGCGATCCCGAGGAATTTCATTCCCGCGGTGGAGAAAGGCTGCGTGGAAGGGATGCAGGCGGGAGTCGTGGCGGGATTTCCCGTGGTGGACGTGAAGGCGATTGTGTACGACGGCTCGTATCACGACGTGGACTCGAACGAAATCAGCTTCAAGATTGCGGGGCTGCACGCGTTCAAGGAAGCGATGCAGAAGGCGCGGCCGTCGCTGCTGGAACCGATCATGAATGTGACCGTGTTCGTGCCCGATCAGTACATGGGCGATATCACCGGCGACCTGAATCACCGGCGCGGGCGGATCATGGGGGTTGAGCCGGCGGATGGGATGCAGGCGATCAAGGCGCAGGTGCCGCAGTCAGAGTTGTTCAAGTACGCCAGCGAACTGCGGTCGATGACGGGAGGCCGCGCGTCGTTTGAGATGGGGTTCTCGCACTACGAACAGGTCCCGTCGAACGTGGCGCAAAAGGTGATCGCCGAAGCGCAGGCGGCCAAAAAAGCGCAAGCCGAAGCCTAGGGATTGGTGTCGTTCCGTCCTGCGGGAGCGGGTCCCGAGTTCAAGGGGTTGCGGTGACTTTGTCCGCTCGGCGTGAGGTGTTGGGCTTGGTTTTTGTGGTTGAGCCCGGTAGACTGGCACGATGCAATGGGTAGAGTGGATTGGCTACGCGGGGTCGGTGCTGGTTGGTGGTTCGCTGTTGATGAGCAACATCTGGAAGCTGCGCTGGATCAATCTCGCCGGGGCGCTGCTGTTCACCGTGTACGGATTGTGGGTGCGGTCGTATCCGGTGGTGTTTCTGAACGTGTTCATCGTGGCAGCGGACGGCTATTGGCTGTATCGCATCTCGGTTCGGCAGGACACGTTCAGCCTGTTGCGGGTGGCGCCGGAGCGGTCCGTGTTTCGCGATGAGTTTCTGAACTACTACCGCGCGGACATTGCGCGGTATTTTCCGCAATTCGACTGGAACCGGTTAAGCCGGCCCGAATCGGTTTTTGTATTGCGAAACCTGATGCCAGTTGGGCTTTTTATTTACGAACCGCAGCCGTCCGGGGTGGTCAGCATTGCGATGGATTATGTGATTCCGGAGTATCGTGACTTGAAGAACGCGCGCTTCCTGTACGGGGCCAATCAAGCCGCCTTGCGCGAGCGGGGGTTCCGCGTGTTCGCCGCGCGCAGCGAGCTGAAAGCCCATCAGACATATCTACGCAAGATGGGTTTCACGAGGGACGAAACCGACCCGAGCTGCTTTCAGAAACTGATCTGAGGGCCGTGGGGTATTGGCGAACTGTATTCACGGCGCGACAGGGCTTGGGGAGATTCTATTCCGATTTGGATTCGAGGAAGTTGAGCGCGGCGTTGAGGACGGGGGCCGGGCAGAGTGCGTGGGGCATTCCGTCGATGTCGAAGAGCCGGGGCCAAGGGCGGGTGGAGGCTGACCGTCACGTTTAGATCGCAGATGTTGCGGGCTCAATGAGATCTTCCTGCCGGCGAAACCGGTTTGGCGATACCAGAGACGTGGCGTGATCAGGCGTCAGGTGCGACGATGCCCCCAAAGGGAAATGCCAAACACCGCCGTCCCTGAGTGAATGGAAGCGGCTGACGGAAGAGGAAAGAAACAAGATTGTCAGCAGTTGGAATCCGTACACCGGCGACGGAGCGCCCCTTCTTCATGAAATAGAGCAAGAATTCAGGCGAGAGTACGGGCATCTCAAAGGTCTCGTTGTCGGTGGCATCGGCAACTGCCACGGTTGATCACCATATGGAGGAAGTCCGCGAGCAACTTGGGGACCCGACCATGACACGCGAGGAGATGCTCCACGCGCTCTGTGGAATGGAGTTCGCCGAGTGGGTTGAAATCTGCCGTGGGTGGGGGCGAGGACACACGAGCAAGCAGGGATCCGCGCTGTCCCACCTCATTCCTGGTGCGTCAGGCTTGTCACCGTTCCGTGAGGGAAAACAAAACAGTCGCCTGGGAAAACGCTGTCACCGGGCGGTTATCTTGTATCGATATATTACTGGACATAGGTATCGGGATGTGGTAGAGGTGGGGTTGGTTCTTTGACAAGCCGGTGATTGGGTGTCGACGGGATGGCTGTGCGACAGGTCCGAGAAGGACTCGGGACTGCTGTCGGAGCATCCCGGCCCTACGAGAGATGTGGCGGGGCTCGGCAGGCTGGGCACAGGCGGATGGGTAGGGGGGGGGCCCATAGCAAAAATTGCAAAACGAACCCGAGCTTTGCAGTTTGGAGAATGAGTTGGATGTGATTTGTGCTGAGGAGATTGCGAATGGATTTATTTTGGAGTATAGCGACAAAATGGCACAAAAACGAACCCGAGAATGCCAAAAACGAACCCAAAACGAACCCAGGTTTAACCATCGAAAACCCGAGAAAACGTGAAACGAACCCGAGAACGAACCCGAGGTGGAAATGGGAATGGAGTGAAATTCTCGGGTTTGGGGCAGGAATTGGGCGGAATTGGCGGGTTGGCTGGAAACGGAGCGGGTTGGATTGACCGGGGCGAGGTAGTTTGTTACGTTACAGTCCTAGGTTGTAATGGTCGTAGCCGAGCGTCCTCAACAGGAATAGATCTGTGCCAACTACCCGAGTAATCGAGACGTTACCGGCGGCACCGGCCTCAGAGGTTTTGAGACCGACAGCCCCAGTGGCAACGTCGGAGCCTGCGTCCGCGAAGTCGCCCCGCATTGCGACCCCGGCCGAGCGGATCGTGGCGGACGGGAAGTTTTTCCGCGTCGGTTCGCAGAAGTTTCATCCCAAGGGGGTGACGTACGGGCCGTTCAAGCCGGACGAGACGGGGAGCACGTTTCCGAAGGCCGAGCAGGTCGCGCGCGATTTCGAGTTGATGAAGCAACTGAACGCGAACTGCCTGCGGGTGTACCATGTGCCGCCGCGGTGGTTCCTGGATCTGGCGCAGGAGCACGGGTTGAAGGTGCTGGTGGATTACTACTGGCCGAAGCACACGTGTTTTCTCGAGGACGTGGAGACCATTCAATTGGCGCGCCGGGCAACGGAGCAGGCGGCGAAAGCGGTGGCGGGTCACCCGGCGGTATTCGCGCTGACGCTGGCCAACGAAATCCCGGCGGACATCGCGCGGTGGTACGGCGCGAAGCGGATTGCGCGGTTCATCGACGAGCTGGCGGCGATCGTCAAACAGGTGGACCCGCAGCGGCTGGTGACATTCGTCAATTTTCCCACCACGGAATTTCTGCAACCGACGAGCCTGGATTTCGTCAGCTTCAACGTCTACCTGCACGAGCCGCGTCCGTTTGCGAATTACCTGGACCGACTGCAAAACATTGCGGGCGACAAGCCGCTGGTGCTGGCGGAATTTGGGATCGACTCCGTGCGGGAAGGCGAGGAGGCCAAGTCGCAGATACTGAGCGGGCACATTGAGATTGCGTGCCGCGCGGGACTGGCGGGGACGTTTATTTTTGCGTTCACGGACGACTGGCACACGGGCGGTCACCAGATTGAGAACTGGTATTTCGGGCTGACCACGTGTGACCGCAAACCGCGACCGTCGTTCCAGGCGGTCGCCGAACAATACCGGCGGGCGCCCTATTTTCCCCTGCCGCAATATCCCAAGGTCAGCGTGGTGGTGGCGAGCTACAACGGCGGTCGGACGTTGCCGGCGTGCCTCGATTCGTTGACGCACTTGAATTATCCGAATTACGAAATCATCCTCGTGGACGACGGTTCCACGGACGACACGGCGCGGGTGGCGTCGCATTATCCGGCGGTGCGCACGATCCACCAGGAGAACATGGGGTTGAGCGCGGCGCGCAACACGGGGATCGGGGCGGCGGCGGGCGAGATCGTGGCGTTCACCGACAGCGATTGCCGGGTGGACGAGGACTGGCTGTATTACGTCGTGGGCGACCTGCTGAAGACGGACGCGTGCGCGATTGGCGGGCACAATTTTCCGCCGCCCGAAGACAGCCCGGTGGCGGGGTGCGTGGCGGTATCGCCGGGCGGGCCGGCGCACGTGATGTTGGACGACCGCAATGCCGAGCACATACCGGGCTGCAACATGGTGTTTTGGAAGTGGGCGCTGGAGGAAATCCACGGGTTTGACCGTCAATTTCGCGCGGCGGGCGACGACGTGGACGTATGCTGGCGGTTGCTGCAGCGGGGACGGAAGATTGCGTTTTCGCATTCGGGTTTTGTGTGGCACTACCGCCGCAACACGATCCAGGCGTACCTGAAACAGCAGCGGGGGTATGGCGTGGCGGAATCGATGTTGCGTCGGAAGCATCCCGAGTTCTTCAACAGTCTGGGCGGGATGCGTTGGCGCGGGAGGATTTACAGTCCGAAGCGGGTCACCGGATTTTTCGGGAGATTTGTCATTTATCACGGGACGTTTGGGAGCGCGCTGTTTCAGACGCTGTATACGCCCGAGCCGAGCGGATTACTGACGTTGTTGACGAGTTTGGAATGGCATGTAGTGTTTACCGTGGGGTCGTTCCTCATGGCGACGGTGTGGCCGGCGTTGTGGCCGTTGCCTGTCCTGAGCCTGAGCGCGAGCCTGGCGGTGGCGACGGCGGTGGCGCTTTCCGTGGAACTGCCGCCGTGGCAGATGCGGTGGTGGTCTCGACCGTTGACGGCGATTTTGTATCTGCTGCAGCCGATTGTGCGGGGCTGGCCGAAGTACGCGCGGCGGTTGCGGAGGACCGAGACACCGCCGGCGGCGTATCAGACGGTGCGCGCACTGGCACGGCAATATGAAGGACTGGGTTCCATGCATACGTTGAATTATTGGAACGAGAAGAGCATCGAGCGGTTCACGTTTCTGGATGCGCTGCTGGAGTTGCTCGACCGCGATCAATGGCAGTCGCGCACGGACAGCGGGTGGGATGAATTTGACGTGACGATTTACGGCGATCGATTCACGCGGGTGGACGTGAAGACGGTTGCGGAGAATCACGGCGGCGAGAAGCGGCTGTTGCGGGCGCATCTGCAGGGTGGGTGGACGTTCCTGGGGAAGATGTCGTTTTTCGCGATGGCGGTGTGCATGTGTCTGGCGGCGCGACTGTGGTGGTCGCTGGCGCTGCCGCGGGCGGAAGTGCCGATGTGGATCCTGTGGGGCGTGACGGTGTTCCCGCTGGCGCTGATCGCGCTGTGGGCGAGCTATCTTCAATTGCGGACGCGGCGGAGTGTACGGTTGGCAACAGCATTGTTGGACCTATGCGCGAGGCAACTCAACCTGATCAAGCTCAGCGCGCCGAAGAAATTTGTGAAACCGGATTAGCCCGCCCAGGCGGACAAGCGCGGAGTAGAAATGCCGCAGGTCTGGAGGATTCGACCGAGCACGTTGTCGGAGTCGAAATACTCCCGGGCGAGTTGCCGGGCTGCGTGGCAGTGGCGCGCGTAATCGGCGCGGATCTTCTCGACCGCATTCGCGACGTCGGCGGGGGTCTGGAACGCGAACAGGCCTTCGCCGGTTGGGAGCCAGTCGGTGAATCCGGTATCCTGCACAATGGCCGGCTTGCCCGAGGCGAGATAGGCGACGGTACGATCGCTGAACCAGCCGCAACGCGTCTTGACATACGCTTCCTTGGCCACGCTGAACTCGCCGCGGGACTCGCCGATGTAATCGAGGAATGCGTCCAGGGTCCGCGTGGCCGGGAGGGCGTCGGTGATCGTCCAGCCCGCGTCGCGCAACAGTTGCGCAGGGGCGTTGGCGCCGCCGAGGGCGATCTCGAACTCATTGCCGGCACGCTGCGGAAGATCCAGAAACTTGAGCAACTCGACATTCTTCTGTCCGTAGCTCACGCCCTGGTATTCGGCGCTGCCGTACGCGGTCCAGCTCATGACGGTGGTGAACCGGTTGGCGTCGGGGGTGAACCGGGGCGAGATCAGGTCGACCGCGAGAGGTTGTCGGCATGGATGCCAGTGCAGACCGCGGGTGGGGATTGGGCAATCGGGCTTTCCGATGCGCGCGCCGACGGTGAAATGGAAATTGAAATCGTAGGGCGACGCGTAGCCGGAACAGGATGGGCCCGGCGTGGGCGACATTTTGAATTGGGTGAAGGCGGGGTCGATATCGATGAAGATGCGGGTTGGGCATTCGCGCATTTCGTCGAGCCACGTGGTGGAGGCGGAACTCATCACGAACGCGGCATCGCGGCAGAGCGAGCGGACCTCGTCGCGCTGCAGGCCATGCCATTTGTTCGCGGCATCCACATAGCACCAGCGGCGAAGACCGATTCGGTCGAAGAACGGGAGGACCTGGCTCAGGCCATATGACGGGTCATCGGTCATCGTGTTGGTGCGCGGGTCGTAACACGCGCCGGGCCAACCATAATGTTCGAGAAACGCGACTTCGTAGCCGAGCTTTTTCAGCCCGGCGAGAAAGTGATACTGGGACAACAGGTGACCGCCGAGCGGGTAACGCGCGAGGTATCCTGCGAAGATGGCGACGGGCCGGCTCATGCGACCGCTTTCGCCAGAAGCGCGGCGAGGACCGTGCGGGCATCGAACACTTGCCCGGCCAGCTGCCGCGCGGCGCGAGAGTGGGCGGCGTAGTCAGCGTTGATGGCGTTGAGACCCGCGAGCGCTTCGTCCATCGTGCGGAAGGCAAACAGCCCGCGACCGGTCGGGTAGACGTTGCTCCAGCCGGTATCCTGCAGCACGCAGGGACGACCGAGGGCGAGGTAACACGCGCTGCGGCAACTGAACCAGCCGCTGCGCGATTTGACGTAGCCCTCCTTGGCGACGCTCCATTCGCCTTTGGAGCGGCGGAGATACTCGCGATACGTCCACGGATCGGGGAGATGTTCGGCCGGCTCGATGATCTGCCAGCCTTTCTGCTGGAGCATTTCCGTGGGACGTTTCATGCCGGGCCCCATTCCCATGGCGATCTCGAATTTCTGGGCGGTTTGTTGCGGAAGGTCGAGGAATTTGAGGAACTCGACGTCTTTCTGGCCCCACGTTTCGCCGGCGTACTCGCAATTCTTGTACGAGACCCAATTCATGACGGTCGTGAAGACATCGCGCGGCGTTTCCGTCCCGGGGTTCCACCAGTCCAAAACGATGGGTTGTCGGGTGGGAATCCAGTGGAGGCCCGCGTGCGGAACGCGGGAATCGGAGTTATTGATGTTCTCGGCGAAGGTGAAATGACGGTTGTGAGCGCGGATTCGTTCGATCGCACCATGATCGTCCGACGAGAGGGCGACCTGGGTGAACATCGGATCGGAATCGAGGAAGGCTCGGCAGGGAATGGCCAGGTATTCGGGGCGGAGCCAACCACACCCCGAGACATTCAGGAAGAGGTCGGTCGACGCGCAAATCGCTTTGGTGTCCGCCTCAGTGCGGCCGTGATAGCTGGCGTCGGGGGCGCTGCGATAAATCCAGCGGTCGGCCAGCCCGAGTTTCTCCATGACGATGCGGAGGTAATTGACGTTGTAGCTGCAGTCCTCCGTAATCGTGTTTTTGACCGGGTCATACGGCCACATCTCGGTGTCTTCGAGGTAGAACACATCGTGGCCGAGTTGGCGGAAGCCCTCGACGAATTGCAGGTAGTCCCACGCCACTCCTCCGAACGCGTACTGGCCCACCAATCCCGTGACGATGATGCGCACGAAGGGAAGTTATAATGGCTGGACGCTTCCGAGACAACCTCGGCGCGACGGAGCGGATGGCGATGCCCGGCTCTCCACCGGGCAGGCTTTTGTTCCGCGATGACCCGCTACGGGATGGTGCCTTCGAGGTGGATCTCGTTGAAGGCATCCCGAATCTCGATGGCGCGACCGGAAAGGCCGCTGACAGTCGGCATTTCCAGAGGGAGGGTTTCTCCCTTTCGGGTGTCTCGAGTGAACGTGCCGGTGGATACGCTATTGGTCCCGATCACCAAGGAGCCGATATTCGTCATGGTCGAAGACGAAGGCGGGTCTTCAATGAGAATCGAGTACGAGCCGCCACCTGACAGGTGGAAGGCGGAGATGTCGAACACGCTGCGGCCTTGGGAGCCGGTATAAATCGTTTTCACCCAACCTTTCTCCGCAGGATTCGGCGGAGAGACGGCAGGTGTGATCAGCGGCGACTTCCGGTTGTAATGTGGCGCTGCGCCCTTGGTGGTAAAGGCCGGGATGCGGGTATACAACACGGCATTGACGATTTCGTTTGTGACGCCATCGACAACCACATTCGTGCCCGGGTTGGCAATGATCAGATACATGCCGGAGAGGTCGACCAAATCAGCGACGCCGACCTGGGCTGGTGCAGCCCCGACGCCTTCATACGTCAGTACCCAGGTTGCGTTGGTACCTTTCAGACTCATCGGGCCGATCAAGAAGACCGGTATGTTGGTGGTGTTTGCGTCACTGAGGAAAACGCCGAAGGACCCGGATCCGCCGTTTGCCACGCCCGTCAGGTTATTAATCGTGACCGAGAAAATCTGACTGGAACCCTTTTCCGTGAGGACAGCAATACCACTGGGTCCCGGACTGGGCGTGTCCAGTTCGCGTTGGAAGGTGCCGACGGCATAGACCGGCTTGGACGCGCTGAAGGTATTTGTGGTGAAACCTGAGAGCAAGGCCGCAGCCAGTGCAAACGGCCACAGCGAATCAAATGATTTTCGCCTCATTTTATTCGTCCTTGGAGGTCAATTCGTCGAACCGGTGACGCTCCTAAATCGTTGATATGAGCAACGGTCGTGCCGGAGTCACGGGATACAGTTCCGGAACCGCTCAGCGCAACTAATCACTGGTCAAGCAGTTATAGAACCATCTGCCTTGGGGCCGAAGGTAGGGTGGTTTTCATCATTTGCACTGGACACCACCGCCGCAGCATTTCAGAGTGCGTCTGATGCGGAACGAAAGATTTCTCGTGGCCGTTTCCCTTGTCCTCGGCGCCTTTGCCCTTGCGGTCCTGCTGTCGTATCACCACATTGTCGATGGAGATCTATGGGCACGTCTGGCAGTCGGTGCGCACGTCTGGAAAACGAGTTCCGTGATGCGTCACGATCCGTTCGCGTTCACACCGACTTTGCCGGAATGGATCGATCACGAATGGGGCGCGGGCGTCGTGTTCTTCGCACTGTTGAATTGGTTTGGACCGGTCTCGTTGATGGTCCTCAAAGTAGCGGCGGCAGTCGGCGCTTTGGCTGCGTGTATCGCCGCTGCGCGTGTCAATCGCGCAGAATGGCCGAGCCTGCTGATGCTGCTAATACCCTGTGCATTGACGGTGCTGCCGGGTTATGTGCCGGTAGTACGGAGTCACGTGTTCACATATGGTTGTTTTGCAGTAGTGCTTTGGTGGCTGGAATTGATGCGAGGTGGACGACGCTGGCCGTCGGTCGCCATCGTGGCATTGATGCTTGTTTGGGCGAACCTGCACGGCGGGTTTATCGTGGGTCTTATCGCAATCGCTGTGTATGCGGCCGGGCTGAGGACCCGCACGGCGCTCGTCACACTGCTGGCGGCGCTCGCTGTGACGTGCATGAACCCGTATGGACTCGCGTACTGGTCATTTCTCGTACCGGCCTGGTTGCATCCACGAGCCGACATTGCCGAATGGGGACGGATGCCCGTGTGGGGATTCGATCCGTACTTCGGCTTTCGGCTCGCGTTCGTGGCTGTACTCGTCGTGGTTGTGCTCGGCTGGAAACATCGCACTTGGATCGGAATCATCCTACTCGGGCTAACGGCGGCGGCGGGTTGGTTGCATCGACGGCACGCGCCATTTTTCGGATTGGCGGCACTCGTCTACGTCGGACCGTATCTCGACTGGTCGCGATTGCGGATGGAGGTTGTGGCGGTGGTGTATGTCGTAATCGCGGGAGTGGTTACATGGCATTTTTTGCCGGGCGCGACGCTGGAGCCGTCAGTCCCGACCAGCTTTTATCCCGTGCGCGCAACCGACATACTGGAAGCGGCACACGCGGAAGGAAATCTGGCGGTCCCGTTTCGTTGGGGGAGCTACCTCTCGTGGCGGCTGGCGCCGCGGATCAAAGTATCAATGGACGGGCGTTACGAGGAAACATATCCGGACGAGACGTTCGAAATGAATCGCGCACTTTTCTACAAGGTCGGCGCGAACTGGGATGAAATGTTGCGGCAATACCGCGTGGATTTCATTCTTCTCGATTTGCGGGCAACCCGGTTGCAGCCCGACGATCTTCACGCCCTGGGTTATGAGGAAGTGTGGTCGGGCGAATCAGCCGTGTTGCTGGCGCGGCATGGGAGCGCATCCTCCCTTCGCGCCGCCATCGTCAGTCTCCCGCCAACAACACGCGAGCCCCTGGATCCCCACCTCCCAGATCAATGGCTGGCCACGATGCGCGACTGAGCTACAGCGATTGCAGGACCGCGGCAGGGACTTTGTCGATCTTCTCGATGCGAAGTTGGACCGGGGTGGTTTCGCCAGCGGCTTCGACGGTTTCGCCCGTCTTCTTGTTGAGCAACGTTTGCGCCAGCGCGGCCGGATAGCTAATGATCCCGCGAGACGGGTCACTGTCCCAGGCGCCGAGAATGTGATAGGTCTGCGCCTGACGGTTCACCAGGTCCGTCACCGTCACGGTCGTTCCGATATTGACGGCATCGGTCTTGGCCTCGGCGAAGTCGGTTGGCTGTGCCCGCGACAGAAGGATTTCCAGTTCCGCGCGCCGGCGCATGAGAAGTCGTTGCATGTCCTTGGCCGCTTTGAATTCAAAATTCTCGCGCAGATCGCCATAGCTTCGGGCGAGGCCGATCTCCTTGCTGTTCTGTGGAATCTTCTTCTGGATGATATCATCCAGTTCAGCGCGCCGCTTGTTGTAGCTGCTCCATGAGACGATGAGTGGTTGTTCCTTGACGGTCTTGGTGACAAGGAACTCCTGGACGAATGGATGCTCCTTGACGACGCGGGCCAGTAGCGACCGGCGATCGAGTTCTTCGAACGCCGAGGTCGACAATATCAAACGCGCGATCTTGCGCACCGTCTCCGTATCTGCCTCGACCAGCAGGTCGGCCACGAGTTCCTCCTCTCCGAAGAGCACATCCCGGAGCTTTTTGCTGACGGACTTGTTCGGCGCGGCTTCGATGGAATTGATGACAGCAAAGAGGAGTGCCGGTGTTTGAAGACCGTCAAGCCACGGGTAGGCTTTGCGAGAGGCAGGAGTGGAAATGTTCCGGCAGATCCAACAGAGCAACTCTTCGCCCGCGGTGTGATTGTGGACCCACTGCGCGATATGGTCCGCGTTTTGGGCGAGCACATCGGGAATTTCCTCGAGCGACTTGGTGGAGAGACGGTTCAAATTCTTCGAGAGGCGGTCGGGGGCGGTCGTTTTGAGAACAGCCAGCGCGCGCTTCTGGGCGGGCGAACTCAATTCCTCCAACATCCCCGGAAGGCTTGCGGCATCGGACAGCAGGCTCGCGAGCAAGCCCGTCGTGTCTTCCTTCGTCTTCGTCTGATGCTCGCCGAGCGTTTCGAGTACCACGGCGGTTTCGATTCGTTCAGCATGTCGCGTAGCGGGTGTCTTTCGCAGGGTGCTCAGCAGTGTATCCTGGAATTCCTGCGCCAGGAGCTCGGCGTTCTCCAGGTCGTCGACCTGTTTGAGGAATTGTCGGGCGACCTCGGTTTGTTGGGCAAGGCCCTTCGCCTCACGGAACGCTTCGAGCAGGTCGTCCTGTTGCGATACCGGTGCCGCGCGCAGAATTAACGGCTCGGTTTTCTTCGACGGGAGATCGAAATGAGGATCCTTCTTCAGAAGCTTGCGGGCATTGTCCCACCACTTTTTCCATTGATCGGGCGGAATGACCGAGCCCGAGAGTACGCCTTCGATTCGGTCCGCCGTCGCTGCGCGATTCTGGCTCAACAGCACCAGGCGAAGCACGGCGATCGGATTCTCACCGGCCAACTTTTTCAGACCATCCAGGTCGGTCAGCTTGCGCACCTCGATGTGGTCGTTGCCGACCGGCGTAAGGCTCTCGGCGGCATACGCCAGCTTCATAGAATGCGACGGGTTGTGGGCGAAGCCGACGACAATCTGTCCAAGAGTCGCGTCGAAGGATTTCACCCGGCCGACTCCCCAGCTTTTGTGTTGGCAATACGTTCCCGCCTGAAGCGCCAGCAGGGTCTCGATTCGGGCGATGGCCATTGGCAGCGGTGTACGATTTTGATCAAGCTCCGAGACCGCGAGGATGGCCTTGAAACGAGGGTCAGATTCGTGAAGTTGCGTGAAAGCTTTGCCGAGCTCGGTGCGAAGCTGCTTGTCAGTTTGTTTTACATCTGCTTGCAGCTTAAGTGTATACAGCCATTCGTGAGGCTTGCCCGCCTCCTTAACGCTGTCGGCGAGCAGAGACGCGAAATCCGCAGCCACTTCCGATTGGCCCGCATCGACAAATTCCTTAACTAATAGAAGCAAAAACTCGGGTTGGTCAGAGAATTGCTCTGCTAATTCCAGCCATAGGGCTTGGGCGTTGTCCCAGTCGGATCGGGACAGGAGGTCTTTGAGCTGCTGATGGTGATTTTGTATCGAACTCATTTGAGATCAGGGAGATTTTGTGTTGGCGGTGACGACGATCGACAATGGCAAAAGAGAACCGACCCATCTTGACGATGGTGACATCCGCAAATACCGTCCTGTAGCCATGAAACTGCTTTCCACGTTCGGTCTACTCTGTCTTTTCGTTGTCGCCGGCTGCCAGTCTAACCAAAACGCTCAAGTGTTGTCGCCTGAGAATTTCGTGACTGCAACCAGCGCCAAAGCCTACAGCACCACCGACACGAATGCAACGACCGGAACCAACGCCAAGCCACACCTGATCCTGCCCGGCGTCAGCATCAGCGTGACCGTCGACGAGGATCACAGTCTCGACCACGTGTACGTGGTGCCGATCAGCGGGGCGATTGATTTCGTGCCGCTCGGTCGCATCCAGACGGAAGGCCTGACCGCCGATGAGGTGGCGCAGAAAATCAAGGCCGGCCTCGAGAAGGACTACTTTCAAAAAGCCACCGTGACCGTGGCCATTGAGTCGGCTCTGGCCACGGGAGGGAGCAACAATAGCGGCGTGATCTACGTCATCGGCAACGTGAACCGGCCCGGGCCGTTGTTGCTGCCGAAGGACGAACGGTTCACCGTCGCCAAGGCCATCATTGCTGCAGGGAATTTCGCCACGTTTGCCAACGGAGGGAAGGTGCAGTTGATCCGCTACGACAGGACCGGCAAGAAGTACGTCACGTACATTGACGTGGATCGCATTATGAAGCGCGGCGAATTTGAAAAGGACATCCAGGTCCAGGACGGAGATTGGATCATCGTGCCGGAGAAGTTGATCAACTTTTAGCCACGCGGGCAGGACGCCAAACAGGGACCGCTTTACCATGAACGAGACCGTCGCGGAAAACAGGGCCGAGAGCGTCGACATCAAGGAGTATCTGGTAGTTCTGCTGAAGCGCAAATGGCTCGTTCTGATTTGCTTTCTACTCAGCATGGCCCTTACCACGGCGTACTTGTTCACCCGTCAGCAGATTTATGAGGCTGATGCCAAGCTGCTCGTGACCACCGCCGGGGGGTCCATACCGGTTTCGGAGGTCACCCGCGAAGATGAAAGCCGGTTTTACGCGACCCAGATCGAAATCCTCACCGAACAAACCATGTTGCGCCGCGTTCAGTTGCGGATGCGGAAGACGCCTGACGAAATTCGTGAAAACCTCGCTGACCTGAAGGTCGAGCCGGTTCGTGGAGCGGCGATCCTCATGATCCGTGTGCAGAGCCCTTCGCCGGATTTTGCCAAGGATTTCGCGAACACGCTCTGCGAGGAATACATGCATTTCCGCGACGAGCAGCGCGCGGAGAGTTCCGAGAACGCTCTGCTGACGTTGACGCGGGAGATCAAACGCCTCGGCGAAGAAAAACAGGCGGCGACCCAAAAAATGTTGGATTATGCGAAGAAGAACCACGTGGACCCAATGGGAAGCGTGGGCTTTGCCTGGTACAAGCGGTTCAACATGCTCAACTACGGCTACGCCACTGCTGCCAAAGCCTACAACGAGGCGAAGACGCGCAAGGAGTTGCTCGACAGCCGCCCTGACACCTCAACCGTTCTGGCTCTGCTGGCAGCGGAACGCGAGGAGGGCATCGACTCGTTTGCTCCAAGCGGAGCTGATTCCAACGATACTGATCGCGTCGTTTCCAAAGGCATGCAACTGGACGTCTTTGTGGAGGAAGACCCCTCGCTGAACACCCGGGTGGAAGTCGGCCCGGACGGCATGGTCAATTTTCCAGGCATCGGCGCGATTCCCGCGGATGGACTCACGATGCAGGCGCTCACTGAGAACATCAAGCAAGGACTCTTGGGCAACAAACTGGTCAAGCCCCACGAATGGGGTGACCGCGGCGGGATCGTGTACCGCGACGATCTGCAGAAGGTCATGACGGCCACCGTGAAGATCATGGTGGAAGATCCGAATGGTCCTCCCGCCAGCGACGCCCAGGCGAAAGCCGACGATGGGTTGGGACGCTTCTCGTTTGGAGCCCTGAATGAAACGGTATCCAAGCAGTTGTTCGAATTGGAGCGCAGAAAGCGCGACCTCGAGGTGAAACTGGATGAAATGCAGAAGATCTACAAACCGCGGCATCCAGCTCTCATGCAGGTTGAACAGCAATTGAACGAGATCAAATCGCAGATTGACGGGGAGATCGAGTTCATCCGGCAAAAAGCCGACGCCGACCTCGTTGTTGCCAAGAAGAACTTTGATGAGATGTCAGCGCTCGGAAAACAACTGGACGATGCCGTGTACATCGATGGCGAAAAAGCGACCGAGTGGAAGGCTCTCAAGGACGACGTCGACCAGATCCAAAGCCTCTATAATGCACTGTTGTCGCAATTGATGAAGATCGATGTTTCCCAAGGGTTCAATTCGCGAACTGTGTCGGTGCTGGAGGCCGCCCTTCTTCAGCCCGACCCCGTTTACCCGAAGAAGATGAAGATTCTACTGATGGCGGCATTCTTCGGCGTGGGGATGGGCCTGGCGTTGGCATTCTTCATCGAGTACATTGATGACTCGATCAAGTTGGCGGAAGAAGTCGAACGCGATCTTCAGTTGCCGTTCCTCGGAATGATTCCGGCGGCGCAATGGAACCCCGACGATCTCAGTGCTCACCGACTCGACCGGCTGAAACAGCAGGGCGGTGTGGCGGAGTCATATCGTGTCGTACGTTCGGCGATTATCTTCTCCACGCCGCGCGACAAGCTGCGCTCAATTCTGGTCACCAGCGCGGTCCCGCGCGAGGGCAAGACCACCACCTGTGTCAACCTCGCCGTCGGGTTCTCACAGGTCGAAGATCGTGTGCTCCTCGTCGATGCGGATCTTCGTCGTGGCGAGACCCACAAGTATTTCGGGTTCGAAAAGGAAAAGGGTCTGGCGGAAGTGTTGCTGGGCGAAGCGACGCCCGAGGAAGTCGTCAAGCGCGGGGATGTGGCCAAACTGGACGTGATCACCTGCGGCGCGTATCCGGCCAATCCCGCCGAATTGTTGCTCGGCTGGCGATTGAAGGAGTTTCTCGATTGGGCCTACAGACATTACGACCGTGTCGTGATCGATTGCCCGCCAGTGATGGGCATTGCCGACAGCGCCATTCTTGGCTCGGTTGTGGACGGCGTGTTGTTCATTATCTGGGCGGGACGAACCTCCCGCCGCTACGTTCGTGTAGCCAAGATGACCGCCGTCAGCCGTGGCGCAAAAGTGTTCGGGTTCGTGCTTAACAATCTCGAGCCTGGTCGCGTGGGCTATTATCACTATTACCCATATTACTACAGCTACTACTCGCGCGGATATTATTACGCTCACAAGGAAGACGAAGGCAAAGGCGGCGATATTAAAGGAATCGAAGTGCCTTCGAAGGAAGGCGGCAAGGGTGAGATCGACGACGTGTACTGATCGGCGCCGTCGCTAACGCAGAGCGATCAATCAGACTTGTCGTTTGCCCATTTCGCCCTGCGGTCAGCGACAAGCTTGTCGAATCTCTCCGCTTGTTCCGGACGTAAGATGACGCGGGCCTTGGCATCAAAATCATCGAGTGCTTTCAGCACCTGAGGCATGCACTGCTTTCGCGCCCCCGTGATCTCGACCTGTGCGGCCTGCACGAGCGCGAGCATTTGATCCCGCTGTGTCGCATCGAGGCGCAATTGACGGCTCAGGCGTCCGGTAACCTCCTGCGCGGTGAATGCCGTTTGCCCGCGCATGAGCCGGTGAAGACGCCTGGTAGCGGACGCGCCGACCACGAACCCACCGGCGATCATCCCCAGGATGAACACGATCAGGAGCGCGAGAATGGCTTTCCAATTTTTCATGATCATTCTCCTCCGGACAGCCTGGAAAGGGCCGCTTCGTCCCCTGTTCCGAGGGTGGCTTCCATGCCCATTTCGGACTGGATGTTGTATGACCAGACGCCCGTCACGAGGACGATAACCGCAAATACGGGCATCAGTCGCCAGGCGAGCGCCGCCAACGGCATCGGCTGCTTTCGGTTCCCGCGTATTACCGCCAACAAACGTGTCTCGAAGCCGTATTCAGCCCGGGACGTATCCGGGTGCGATGCTCGCGCCGTCCGGAACAGTTCATTGAGTTGTTCATCGTTCATGGCTCGCCTCCAGAATCTTCTTGAGTGCCTGTCGCGCGCGAAACGCGCGCACTTTCACATTCGACTCGCTCCATCCGGTCAATTCTGCCGTCTCGCGCACGGAACGCTCTTCCAGCTCCAACAAGGTAATCACGAGCCGCTCGTTGTCATCGAGCTTGGCCATCGCCCAGCGCAGCAACTCACTGGCGTGTTCCGCATCGCCGCTGGGCTGGCTGCCGAGTTCAATTCCGTCGAGAGACACGTTTTCCCGGTCGTGCCGCGTGGCCCGGAGGAAGTCGTAACACGAACGCACGGCGATGCGCGACACCCAATGTTCGAAGGGCGCCTCGCCGCGAAAACTCTTCAACTTCTGGTACGCCTTCACGAATATGTCCTGGCAAATGTCCTGCAGTTCCGCATCATTTCGCGCGAACCGCGCCGCAATGCCAAACACCTTGCGCTTGTGCCGCGCCACCAAGGCGGCGAACGCCCCGTCGTCACCCGCGAGGGTGGACTCAATGAGGCGTTGGTCCGAAGGTTCATCTGTTGGCGCGGTCATCGCGCCCGATTATTAATCGGTCGCGATGCGATTGGCAATTCGTTGTAGCAAGCTGTCAAAACGGGCATCCGCATCGATTTGCATGTCTTTGAGCTTCTGGATCTGCTCGGGTGTGAGTACGGCGCGAATGTCGTGGAATACGTGGGCGCGCTGTACGGCCAGATCGGCTTCCAGGGAAGCGACCTTGGCCGCCTCAGCGCGGATGGCGGTCTCATCAATGGTTTGCGCCCGGATGGTATCGCGCAACGCACGCCGCTCGGTCACAACTTCGGCGATCAAGGGGGCGACCGTTGGTTGGTAACTGCGCAGAACGGCCTTCAGCTGCGACTTCTGTTGGTCGTTCACATTAAGTTGAGCCAGCACGCGGGCGAACCGAAACCGGCCGTTGGTAATGCCAGTATCATTCGTATCCGCATGTGCCAGGAAGGCGAAGAAACCACCCACCGTGAGGGCGGCAACAATCCCCGCGCCAATCAAAGCTTTTGTATGAGTCTGCATAAAATGTTGTGTTTCCTTCATCACGTAAAGACGCAGCCGAGCGGTAAAAGGTTACGTGGAATAGGCGAAAGCGACGGCCACCCAGGACACAAATTGTGCGTCAATCGTTACGGGGATTTCTCGTGCTGCAGCCGCAATTGCCCGCAGGCGGCATTGATGTCGGTGCCCTTTTCGATGCGAAGGGTGCTGGTGACACCGTGCGAGTGAAGCGTGTGCTGGAACATCTTGCAGCGGTCGCGGTCAGGCCGTTTCCACGAGAGCCCTTCCACGGGATTATAGGGGATCAGATTGACCTTGGCGTGAAGGCGCTTGGCAATAGCGCCAAGTTTGTGGGCCTGTTCGAGCGAGTCATTGGCATCCTCAATCAGGATGTACTCAAAGGTCATCATGCGCTTCTTCGTGTTGACGTAATAATCACAGGCCGCCAGCAACTCCTGGAGCGGATACTTCTTGTTTACCGGCATGATTTTCTCGCGCACCTCATCTGTCGCACCGTGTAACGAAACAGCGAGACGAAGCTGCATCGGTTCATCGGCGAGCTGCTTGATGCGCGGCACGAGGCCGACAGTCGACACGGTGATCTTGCGCGCGCCGACGCCGAGCCCCCACGGCGCGTTGATAATCTTCAGGGCGCGCAGAAGATTATCGTAATTGGCGAGCGGCTCGCCCATGCCCATGACGACGATGTTGTTCACCCTCTCGCGGGTGAGTTTTTGGACCTGAAGCACTTGATCGACGATTTCGGCAGGTGTTAGGCTGCGTTTGACGCCTTCCAGGCCGCTCGCGCAGAACTTGCAGCCATACGCGCAACCGACCTGCGTCGACACACAGACAGTGTGTCGGTCGCTGCTGGTCGTAAGCCCCGGTGTGGCGGGTATCAAAACGGTTTCGATCAGCGACTGGTCGGCGAGTTGGAACAGGAACTTCTCCGTTGTATCCGAGGCGTTTCGGGTTTTGAGCGCGTGAACCGCGTTCAGATAGAAGCCGGCTGCAAGCTTCTCCCGTAGCGTGGCAGGCAGATTGCTCATCTGCTCAAACGAGTCCGCTTGCTTCTCGTAGATCCATTGCAGGACCTGCTCGGCACGATACTCGGGCTCGCCCAGTTCACCCAGGCGCGTTGCCAGGTCGTTGCGAAACAGCGATTTGATTTCCGATTTCGTGCTCACACTTTGTTGGCCTTGAGTTCTCGCAGTGAGTAGTGCGTCCCACGCCAATCGACGCCGTCGTTCCACAGGGTCTTCAACGTGGCGCGCCAGATGATGTATTGAAACAAAAGTACCGTGACCGGGCCACCGATACAATGCCAACGCCTGGCGCCATAGGTCTGCGCATTGTCCATGTACCACGCTGCGAGCAGAAACACGATCGCGACGTTGAGCCACCACGTTGCGCCGTGAGTGAGAAACAACGCCGCGATCGGCCAGAGGAATACAAGCCATTGAGCGACAGTCGCGAGAATCACGATGAGCAGATTGTATTCGACTCCCGCGTACGTGTTCTTTTCCAAACCACGGACGAGCTCACCCAAGGAACCGTACCATTCCACGGTCATCAGCGCGTTCCCGACCGCCATATCCTGACGAAATCCATGTATCTTGATGAGTTTGCCGAGCTTTATATCGTCATCGGGGCGCATGGCAATCGCCCGATGGCCGCCAACGGAGCGGTACACCTCGGAGCGAACGAGATTGAACGCGCCGATGCCGATATGTCGGGGGCTTTTGGGATCGCGGGCTTTCCACGGTTTGGCATACAGGCCGAAGAACAGGATGAACGCGCCGCCGAACATACTGAGAAGGGTGCCGGGCATTTCAATCGTTGGCCCAACCGCGAGATGATCGAGCCGATGATCGATCAGGCATCCGACGGCTCGACTGAGGACCGTGCGCTCCATTACAACATCGGCATCGGTGAACAGGAGTAATTCTCCCGTGGCCTGTTCCGCGCCACAGTGCAGAGCGTGCGTTTTACCGAGCCAGCCGTCGGGGAGATCGGCGATGTGCACCACATGCAAACGCGCATCGTCACCGGCGATTTGATCGAGAATCCGTCCCGTCTCGTCCGTGGAGCGATCATCGATGACGATGAACTCGATGCCCGGGTAATCCTGCGCGAGGAGGGAACGCAGTCCCTGCTCGATCTTGCGCGCCTCGTTGCGAGCGGCGACGATGACGGAAACCTTCGGCGCCTGGCCGGGCGAAAGCAGAGGTTGACCTGACAACCGGGGCAGCGAGCGGTTGCCGAGACCGAACTCGATCGTCGTCAGCACCACCACCAATGTTACGACCGCCAGCCAGAATAGAACGGATGCCATGGCGGTTTCGATGCTACCAGATTCCAGCTGGAATCGCGCGACGAACCGCGCGTCCCTCGTCAACCCGAAAACGGGCAACAGGTCGACTATCGTCGCGAGCGCGCAGTCAGCAGGCGAGACAAATATCGGCTATTTCGCCGTGCCGGACTTGTCGACCGTCGCGCGAAAGGTCGCGGCGTAATCGTTGGTAAACGCGACACCGTCACTGAAGGCGATAGCCAGCGGAACGCTAATTGGCGATCCGGCCTTCGGCGTTGTGAGATTGGTAATCCCGGCATCCAGCCAGGGCGTTTGCCACGAACCATTCTTCAGGTTCGTCGTGAATGTCCAGAGCGCGGATTTCTTGTTGTAAGAGAGTTTGCAGCTTCCGTAGGGACTGATACCAAGTCCCTTGCCTTTTGCGTCCAACGTGTACGACACATCGGCGCCGCTGACGTCCAGTGTAACCGTCTCGTTGGTCGGATCAAAATCGGCGCCGAGGTCGAGTGTTGCCGTGAGGGAGCAGCTATCCGAATGGGCTTTGGCGAAATTGACTTTTGCCTGCAGCTTGCTGACCGTGATGGAAGCCGACTCGGTAATCGTCGCGACACCAAGATCGTGGGCCGACCAGTCGCTATTTTGCAGCTCGAAACAATACGAATCAGCTTGATCCTTGTTGGTGAACTCTCCAAGCGAAACGCTGTACCAACCGTCCGCCGTCAATACAAACCCCGACGGGAGCGTGGTGCGAACGCCATTGGTGTCTGAGAAGTATCCGGCCGCCAGCGCGGGCGTGCTCATCCCCACGCGGTTCATCCAATTGGTGCTGGCATACATGACGAAATCAGCGTTCACGCCGTTAATCCCGCGGGCATTGATGGTCATGGCTCCGGAAGCCGGGTTGACCGGGTCCGAGATATCTCCGGGGCACATATTCGCCAGGAACACAGAGCCGCCGTAATCGACCTGGGAGTTGGTGGCGATGTTGATGCCCATTCCGAATGCGGCGCCAAGATCACCGCTGGCCGACAATACCGGATTAACCACCGTGCAGCTGACCGTAAAACTGGTCGGCGACAATTCCACCACGCTTACTCCTGTGGTCGTATCCGCATTCATGGCGATGTAATTGATGTAGTCCGATGCGTCCTTCGTAAAAGCCAGGGTTATCTGTGTGCCGGCGTCCAGCGCCGTGCCGGCGACGTCGTCGTTCTGCGTCGATACTCCGTCCGGTGGATTACTTTGAAATCCCATGTGGAACACGCTGCCGTCCATGCTTCCGCCAGCGTAGGCGGTCGTTGAACCGCTTCCGGCCTGTCCCATGCCGGGCGCTGTCTCAACAATGGCAAACGGCGTCCCGTTGTAGGTGGAGTTCGTGATGTCCCAGGTCACATCCGCGTTCGCCAGCGTTGCCGTGGCGACGCAGAAGATTGCAAGTCGCAGGGTAGTGCTCATGCCAACGCAACTATTGGAGCACCGTCCGTGCCCGCATCAATCCACAGAGAATTCGGGACAAATTCTCTCCGCTTTCCGCTCAGCCCTTAACCGATTTCGTCGGGGTCAACCGGCTGGGGAAGTGTCTTCACGCTGCGCGAAAGCGCGCACTGTCCGCAGGTCAGCAATGGCAGTTGGAAACCGCTGGGAGTTCGAGCGCCTCGGCGTGGACGTCGTGCCCAGGAGCATCCTTGTTATCCGCATTGATTACGGGCTACGATTTCTTTTCCGTCTCGGTCGACTCGGCGGCTTCTTCTTGTTGCTCGGAGATGACGCGGGCGATGGCGACGAGTTTGTCGCCTTCGTTGAGGTTGATGAGTTTGACACCTTGAGTATTGCGGCCGGCGATGCGGATATCTTTGCAGTTGGTGCGCACGGTCTGGCCTTGGGATGTTGTAAGCATGATCTCGTCGGAATCGGTGACGCTTAGAGCGCCGACGACGCTCCCAACCTTGTCCGTGGTCTTCATGGTGATGATGCCCTTGCCGCCACGAGACTGGACGCGGTATTCGTCGAACGGCGTCCGTTTGCCGATGCCGTGTTCACCGGCGACGAGGAGTGTGGCCTTGGGATCGACGATTTCCACGCCGACGACATAGTCACCCTTCTCGGGTCGGATGCCCCAGACGCCGACGGCGCTGCGGCCCATGTCGCGAGCGTCTTCTTCGTGGAAGCGAATGCTCATGCCGTCCTTGGTGACGAGGACGAGTTCGTTGTTCCCGTTGGTGAGCTTGACGCCGATGAGGCGGTCGCCCTGTTCGATGGTGATGCCAATGATGCCGCCCTTGCGGACGTTGGCGTAGGCGCTTAACACGGTCTTCTTAATGATGCCCGCGCGCGTGGCCATCACGACATAGTCCTTGTCGGAGAATTCCTTGATGCGGATCAGCGCCGCGACTTTTTCCTCGGGTCGAAGCTGGAGGAAATTGGCGATGGACTTGCCCTTTGACGCGCGGCCCATTTCGGGAAGTTCGTAGACCTTCTCGACGTAAACACGGCCGGTGTCCGTGAAGAACATGATGTTGTCGTGCGTGGAGCAGGTGAAGAGATGTTCGATGAAATCCTCTTCGCGTTGTTCCATCCCGATGACGCCCTTGCCGCCACGGCGTTGCGAGCGGTAGGCGCTGACGGCGGTGCGTTTGATGTAGCCCTGATGCGAGATGGTGACGATGCAGGCTTCGTTGGCAATGAGGTCTTCGATGTTGATCTCGCCTTCATCGGCCACGATGTCGGTCCGCCGCGGATCGCCATACTTCTCTTTGACTTCGAGCAACTCGGCTTTCACGACGCCCATGAGCTTCTTCTCGCTGGCGAGCAGGCTCCTGAGGTACTCGATGCGCTTGATCAGTTCGAGATACTCCTCCTCAATCTTGTCGCGTTCGAGGCCCGTGAGTTGGTACAGGCGCATCTCGAGGATGGCGTTGCATTGAAGTTCGGACAATTTGAATTTGTCCATCAACTTCTTCTTCGCATCCTCGCGGTCATCGGCGTTCTTGATGATTTTGACCACGGCGTCGATGTTATCGAGCGCGATGCGGAACCCTTCGAGAATGTGGGCGCGTTCCTCGGCCTTCTGCAACTCGAACTTCGTGCGGCGGGTGATGACCTCTTTGCGGTGGGCAATGTAGCACTCCAGCATCTGCTTGATGTTCATCGTGCGCGGCCGACCGTGGTCGATCGCCAGCATGATGACCCCGAAAGTGTCTTCGAGTTGCGTGTGTTTGTAGAGGTTGTTGATGACAACCTTCGGAATGGCGTCGCGCTTCAATTCGATGACGACGCGGATGCCTTCCTTGTTCGACTCGTCACGGATATCGCTGATGTCGTCGAGCTTCTTTTCGTTGACGAGTTCCGCCATTCGCTCGATCAACGATGCCTTGTTGACGTTGTAGGGAACCTCACTGATGATGAGGCGCTCCTTGCCGCCCTTGACTTCTTCAATGCCGATGCGGCCGCGAATCTTGAGGCTGCCGCGGCCGGTAAGCAGATAATCCTTGATGCCCTGCTTGCCACAGATCATGCCACCCGTCGGGAAGTCGGCGCCTTTGATAAACTTCGCAACGTCTTTGACGTCAGTCTCCGGATCGTCAATCAACGCGCAACAGGCGTCGATGATTTCGCTCAAATTGTGGGGCGGGATGTTCGTGGCCATGCCGACGGCAATGCCCGTGCTGCCATTACAGAGCAGATTCGGAATGCGCGCGGGCAGCACAACCGGCTCCTGTTCCTTCTCGTCGAAATTCGGTTGAAAATCGACCGTGTCCTTGTCGAGATCGGCGAGCAATTCCTCGGCGATTTCGAGAAGACGACACTCGGTGTAGCGGTAGGCAGCGGCTGGATCGCCATCGATGGAGCCGAAGTTGCCCTGGCCGTCGATGAGGGGATAGCGCATCGCAAAATCCTGCGCCATGCGCACGAGCGTGTCGTAGACGCTGGTGTCGCCGTGTGGGTGGTATTTACCAAGGACTTCGCCGACAACTTTGGCGCATTTCGAGTACGAACGGTTGTGCAACAGGCCGAGCTCACGCATCGCATACAGGACGCGGCGATTCGACGGCTTCAGGCCGTCGCGGACATCTGGCAGCGCCCGCCCGACGATGACCGACATCGAGTAGTCGATGTACGCCTGCTCCATCTGCTTGCTGATGTTGACCAGTGTTACGGGATACTTGTCTTGCATAATCTGTCAGACTCCTATCAGCACAACCCTTATCAAAACATCCGCGGCTATCGCTTCCCCACGAAGAGCTTGGTTGTTGTCAAAAAGTTTTCCGCGTCAGCCATCAATTCCCGCATTCGCTGGCAATCCGGCGGCGGCTCGGAGCCGATGCCGGCGTCCTCGTGCAATTGTGTCGCCTGCTTGAACCGTTCGCCAATCTCGCGTGGAATCAGGCCCGTTCTTACAAACTCCCGATCCAATTTTGCCGCCACATTGCCGTCGCGGGACGGCCCAAATGCCTTGGTCGCCAGCAACGCGCACGCGCAATAAAACATTGTGAAATACACGCGGTCCATCGCGCCCCGGCACATCTTCTGATCGATCAACAGACGCGCCTCTTTCAAGCTCTCGGTGGCTTGCGTGAACCGTAGGTTGATCAGGTCCTGCGTCTCGGTCTTCATGGACACGCCGGTCGCGAATGAAGTTCTCTCCTGCGAAACCGCCTCATTGTCATATGTCAAGGTTGCGGACGTTGAGCGCGTTGTCCTCGATGAACTGTCGGCGGGGTGCGACCTCGTCGCCCATCAGCACCGTGAACATATCGTCCGCCTTGGCGGCGTCTTCGATGGCAACTTTTAGCATCTTGCGACGGTCCGGATCCATGGTGGTTTCCCAGAGCTGCTCGGGGTTCATTTCGCCCAAGCCTTTGTACCGTTGGATCGTGAGCCCGCGTTTACCCGCCTCCTTGATCTGCTCCAGAATCTGCGGGATGGAATGGATCTCAGAACGCCGTTCCTCGGCCCTGGCTTTTGGTTTTTTGCCGTCGGATTTCGCTTCGGCCTTCTTTGATTCGGCGTCGGCGGGCGTAGACTCGCCCTCCGCGGGCTCGGGAGCGGCCACATTGCCTTCCACCAATTCAAAGAGAGGTTTCTCTTGCGCGGCGTAGTGGTCGAGGTTGAACCCCTTCTTCTCCAGAGTTTCGATGGCGGACTGGATGCTGTTGGACTCGGTCAACTCCAGCGGCTTGGCCTGGGGACCCTTGTCCTTGTCGCCGTTCTTGGCTTCGGGAACAGCCTGCTCTTCGAGGTCGACGTCGTACTTGTCGCAGAGCCTGGACCATTCCTTGTCCGTACGCGCAAACTCGAATGTAACGACGCCATTCTCCTTGATCCGCATGGCGTACGACGGAAACTCGCCGGACTTCTCGTCACGCGCCGCGAGGTAGTCCTCGAATTTAATGCCGCGACGTTCAATGGTGTCGACGAGTTTTTCCAATTCCTGAAGAGACTCGAGGACCGAGACCAACTGTTGCCCGGAGAACTCTTTTTTGTCGCGAAGACGAAACAGACGCGAATCTTCGGAGCCAAGCTCGA
The DNA here is from genome assembly GCA_035501175.1 of Verrucomicrobiia bacterium. GTDB lineage: Bacteria > Verrucomicrobiota > Verrucomicrobiia > Palsa-1439 > Palsa-1439 > Palsa-1439. The sequence continues at coordinate 33,654 of DATJWQ010000069.1, forward strand.
TAAGGATGCGGCTCATCTGGTCGTCGTTCTCGACGTACTCCTCGCGTTTCTTGCGTTTGATTTTGTAGAGCGGCGGCTGGGCGATGTAGACGTACTGGCCTTTTATGAGCTCCGGCATTTTGCGGTAAAAGAACGTCAGTAATAGCGTGCGGATATGCGAGCCGTCGACGTCAGCATCGGTCATGATGACGATTTTGTGGTAACGCAACTTGTCGAGATTGAACGCGCCTTCACCGTCGCCGGTGCCGAAACCGGTGCCGATGGCAGTGATCATCGTGCGGATTTCATTATTGTTGAGAATCTGGTCAAGCCGAGCTTTCTCGACGTTGAGCAACTTGCCGCGGATCGGCAGGACGGCTTGGAACTGGCGGTTGCGGCCCTGTTTCGCGGAGCCGCCGGCGGAATCGCCTTCGACGATATACAGCTCGCACTCCTCCGGACTTTTCTCCGAACAGTCAGCGAGTTTGCCGGGAAGTCCACCGCCGGTGAGTGCGCCTTTGCGGACGGCTTCACGCGCCTTGCGCGCTGCTTCACGGGCCCGAGCAGCCGTGAGAGACTTGTCAACGATGCGGCGGGCGATCGGCGGATTCTGTTCCATGAAGGACATCAGACCTTCGTACACGATGGACGAAACGATACCTTCGACCTCGCCATTGCCGAGTTTGGTCTTGGTCTGGCCTTCGAACTGCGGGTTGGGGACCTTGACGCTGATGACGGCGGTGAGACCCTCACGCAGGTCGTCACCCGTGAGCGATGGGTCCTTTTCCTTCAGCAGGTTGTTGGATCTTGAATACTGATTGACGGCTTTCGTTAACGCCGAACGGAACCCGCTAAGGTGTGTGCCGCCTTCGATGGTATTGATGTTATTGGCGTACGAGTACAGGGACTCGTTGTAGCCCTCGTTGTATTGGAGCGCGACCTCGGCAGCGATACCGTCTTTTTCCTTCTCGACGTAAATGACCTTTGGGTGAAGCGGTTCCTTTGAGCGGTTGATGTGCTTGATGAATTCCTCGATACCGCCGTTGAACTTGAACAGGTCTTCGCGTTTGTTGCGTTCGTCTTTGAGTGAGATTTCGATGCCGCGATTCAGGAACGCCAACTCCCGCAGGCGATTGGCCAGGATGTCGTACTTGTACTCGATGACAGGAAAGATTTCGCTATCCGCCTTGAACGTGATTTTCGTGCCCGTGCCCTTGGCTTTACCAATGACCTCGAGCTTCGACGCGGTTTTGCCGCGCTTGAAGCGCATGTGATGGACCTTGCTGTCGCGCTTCACCTCAACTTCGAGCCATTCACTGAGCGCGTTGACGCAGGTCACGCCGACACCGTGGAGACCGCCCGATACCGTATACGACTTCTTATCAAACTTGCCGCCCGCGTGAAGAATGGTGAGTACCACTTCGACGGCCGGTTTCTTCTCCGTCTTGTGCATGTCGACGGGAATGCCACGCCCGTCGTCGGTGACGGTGATGGAGTTATCGACATGGATGACGACGTCGATGTGCTTGCAGAAACCTGCGAGCGCCTCGTCGATAGAGTTGTCGACGACCTCATAAACCAGGTGATGCAGGCCGCGTTCGCCGGTATCGCCGATGTACATCGCCGGGCGCTTGCGAACCGCCTCGACGCCTTCGAGTTTTTGAATCTTATCAGCGGTGTAATCGCTGGCGCCGAGCTTTTCGACCACCTGATTTCGATCGTTTGAAGATGACTTTTCCACAGTACGCGTTCTTTCCAGAAGCTTGCTGGACATTAGCAACCCCCTCCCTCCTTTGACGTGCGAATCATACGCCATGTTGAGATGAATCTGCAACCAGATTTCTTCACTTTTTTGATACACATAACTAGCTAATGGCGTGAGGCTTCGAACGGATTGAAAAGTTGTTTAAGTGGGGTGTTGACACATGGGGGGCTGGTGCTAAAATAAAGCAATATTGGTAAGATACTCATGATTCCATGAAGGCGTCCGTTAAAAGTGATTATGCGTGCCGCGCCGTCGAGGCTTTGGCGCTTCATCATCCGAATTCGCGTCCGCTTCGAATCGAGGAAATCGCGATGAGCGAAGCCATTCCAGCGAACTATCTTGTGCAAATCCTGATCGAGTTGAAGAGCAAGGGCTTGATACAGAGCCGACGCGGAAAGGCGGGAGGCTACGCATTGGCCAAATTGCCGCGGGAGATAACGGTTGGGGACGTTCTCCGTGCGGTGCAAGGGGATGTGTTGGAAATGCCGTTGTTGCGGGAGTCACGGTGTCCCGAGGAGATCAAGCGGGCGTGGCGGCGGATCAAGGAGGCCGCCGAGCGCGCCGCGGATGATGTGACATTCGAACAGTTATGTACGGAAGCGAAGAGTCGGCCTGAGATGTACTACATCTAGGCCGTTGACAGCCACGTGTTCTTTGATATAGTCCCTCGCAGTTCCGCCATGGGCGGAACGGTAAACTCATCAAGAGCGGTTGAGGGACTGGCCCGTAGAAACCGCGGCAACCGTTTAGTCGCCGAAGGGTGACTGAAGACAAGGTGCCAATTCCAGCTCCGAGGCCCGGCGCGAGTCGGGAGCGGGGGAAGATGAGGCAGAGCAGTCCGTTTGTTTTGGATGCCTCTTCATCGTCGCCCGTCATCGGGGGCGCTGAAGAGGTTATTTTTTTACCGCTCGGCGTGGTGGCAAGAGTAAGTGTGGCGAGTTGCGGGTCATCGGGTCAAGCCCGCGCGGATTCCAAACGTGGAACCGAAAGGAACAAGAAGGAGAAACAGTTATGGCAGTGAACATTCGAATTCCAACGCCGTTGCGGAAGCTAACCAAGGACAAAGAAACCGTGCAGGCTGCTGGCGAGACGATTCAGGACATCATTGACAGCCTGGAGAAACAGTACCCCGGGCTGAAGGAGCGGATTTGTGACGAACGTGGCGAGTTGCGCCGTTTCGTCAACGTGTACCTGAACGACGAGGACATTCGATTTGCGCAGGGCAAGAGCACGCCTGTCAAAGATGGCGACGAGATTTCGGTCATTCCCGCAATCGCCGGCGGGCGGTGAGGACAGGTTTGAGGTGTCAAACGAGGAACCGCGAATGAGATTCGCGGCCGCGAGATTAAGAATGGCGAAAGCGAAAACAACAACGACGACAAGTGAGGTTGAACGCCTCTGGTTGACCTATCCGAAAAAGGTCATCCAGCGGCCGGCGATTTATGAACTGGGGCACAGATTCAAGGTGGTGACCAACATCCGGCAGGCCAGCGTGACCAACGACGTTGGGATTGTCTCCCTGGAGTTGCAGGGGGAGCGCGCCGAGATCAAGAAGGCGATCAAATGGTTGGAAGGTCTCGGCATCAAGGTCGAGCCGGTTGAAACGAATGTGATGGAAGGGTGACGAAAGAGCGTGGAGTTCACGTCGGAAGAGATTCAGAAGCTGGCGGCGGAGTTTGAAGATCGTGAGCCGCGAGAGATTCTGCAATGGGCGGCGGACCATTTCAGTCCGCGCGTCGCGATTTCTTCCGCGTTCGGCCCGGAGGGGCTGGTCGTGCTCGATATCGCAATGCGCAAGGTCACACCGCGCATCCCGGTGTTTACGATCGACACGGGGTTTTTCTTCAAAGAGACGGTCGAACTAATCCGACAGGTCGAGCAGGAATACGGGGTCGTGGTCGAGCGTCTGCATCCGGAGTTGACGCCCGAGCAGCAGGCGGAACAGCACGGTCCCGAACTGTATCGACGCGAACCGGACAAATGCTGCTACATGCGGAAGGTGCTTCCATTGCAGAAGAAATTGCCAGAGCTCGACGCCCTGATCACGGGGTTGCGTCGGACGCAAGCGGAGAGCCGCAAGGGCGCAAAAATCCTGCAATTGCAGGAGGCGCCCGCCGGGCACCGGTATCTCAAAATCAATCCGCTGGCGGCGTGGGACAAGGAAAAGGTCTGGTGGTACATCATCACTCACCAGCTTCATTATAATCCGTTGCACGACCAGGGATATCCGAGCATTGGTTGCTGGCCGGATTGCTGCACGCGCCCCGTTACCGACGGTGAGGGCGAACGGGCAGGACGCTGGGCGGGGTTGGAGAAAAAGGAGTGCGGACTGCACACGTTCGCCGCTAACATTTGAATTACATGCGCGAGGCTAATCTCCGTGTTTGATTTTCTTCCGCGTCAGGCGAGGGAGGGGGAACATGCTGATTTCCCTCGCACCGTTTGCAGGGAGAAGGTTAGGCTCAGGGGTATTTGAGAAGAAGAGTATGGATCATCTGGACAGGCTGGAGAACCAAAGTATTTTCATCATCCGCGAGGCGTTCAACAAGATCGAGCGCCTGGCCATGCTGTGGAGCGTGGGCAAGGACTCGCAGACGATCCTGTGGCTTGCGCGCAAGGCGTTTTTCGGACATGTGCCGTTTCCGTGCGTGTTCATGGAGACGAGTTTCGACATGCCCGAGTTGGTCGAGTTGCGTGACCGACTGACGAAAGAGTGGAAGCTCAAGCTCGTGGTCGCGCGCAATGACGAGGCACTGGCGCAGGGGATGAACCACACGCGGGGCCGGGTCAATTGCTGCTCGGCCCTGCTCAAAGAGAACCTCCGCAAGATTGTCGACCGCGAGAAATATGGCGGGTTGATCGTCGGCGTAAGACGGGACGAAGACCCGACGCGCGCGAAAGAGCGCTATTTCTCGCCGCGCGACAAGAACATGGAATGGAACGTCGAAGACCAGCCGCCGGAACTGTGGGACCAGTTCAACACGGATCTGGCGGGTGGGACGCATTTGCGGGTTCATCCGCTGCTGCACTGGACGGAGATGAACATTTGGGAGTATGCCGAGCGCGAGAACATCCCCAATGTGCCACTGTACTTCGCCAAGAATGGGAAACGCTATCGCAGCCTCGGATGTGTGCCGTGCACGTTCGCGATCGACTCCAATGCCGACACCTACGAGAAGATCCGCGAAGAACTGCGCACCACCAAACGCAGCGAACGCAGTGTTCGCGCCCAGGACCAGGAAAGCGAAGACGCGTTCGAGAAACTGAGACGCGACGGGTACATGTGAGCCGGGATTTGGCCATGCAGCAGACCAAACAACTGAAAATCGTCATCGTCGGACATGTGGACCACGGGAAGTCTACGCTCGTTGGACGATTGTTCCACGACACGGGTTCGTTACCCGAGGGCAAGTATGAGAAGATCAAGGCGGCATGCGAACGGCGCGGGATGCCCTTCGAGTGGGCATTTCTGATGGACGGTCTGCAGGCGGAGCGCGACCAGAATATCACCATCGATACAGCCCAGATTTGGTTTCGCACGCCGAAGCGCCAATACGTGATTATTGATGCGCCGGGACACAAAGAATTCCTGAAAAACATGGTCACCGGCGCGGCAAGCGCCGAGGCGGCGTTGTTGCTGATTGACGCCGGGGAAGGAGTGCAGGAGCAATCGCGCCGCCACGGATTCCTTCTGTCGTTGCTTGGCGTGCGCCAGGTCGCGGTGCTCGTGAACAAGATGGACCTGCGAAACTACAGCGACAAAGCATTCAAATCGATCGAGGACGAATACCGGGCGTTCCTCAAACAGGTCGGGGTCGAGCCGAAGCTGTTCATCCCGATTGCTGCGGCCAAGGGCGACAACGTGGCAACCAGGTCGGGCAATATGCCCTGGTACAACGGCCCAACGGTGCTGGAAGCACTCGACCGGTTCGAGGTTGCCGAGCCGGCGCAGAATCTGCCGCTACGGTTTCCCATTCAGGATGTTTACCGCTTTGACCACCGCCGGATCCTGGCCGGCCGCGTGGAATCCGGAACGTTGCGGGTCGGCGACAAGATTTTGTTTTCGCCGCGCAACAAGGTCAGCACGGTCAAATCGATCGAGGGCTGGCCTCAGGGGGCACGCCAGACCGCTCACGCGGGAGAATCAGTGGGGATTACATTGACCGAGCAGGTGTTCGTCGAGCGGGGGCAGGTGGGCTCGAGCGAAGAGCATCCTCCCATCGAAGCCGACGTTTTCCAGGCCACGTTCTTCTGGCTGGGACGACAGAATCTCGAGATCGGGCGCAAGATCAAGCTGAAGCTGACCACGGAAGAGGTTGAGTGCCAGATCCAATCGATTGAAAAGCTGATCGATGCGTCGACACTGGCTGAAATCGATGTGAAGTCGCGCCCGTATGTGGCTCGCAACGACGTGGCGGAAGTGACGATCCGCACGAAATCGCCGATCGCGCTCGACAATGCCGACCGGATTGTCAACACGGGCCGCTTTGTGCTGATTGACCGGTATCAAGTGTGCGGCGGTGGAGTGATTTCCAAGGGAGAATATCCCGACCGTCGGCAGGTGCTTTCGGGAGTGAAGAGCCAGAACATTTTCTGGTCGGAAGGCAAGATCACGCGCAAAGCACGCGAACGACGCAACCATCACAAGGGCGCCATCATCTGGCTGACAGGCTTGTCTGGTGCGGGGAAATCAACCGTAGCGACGGAACTGGAGCGCGAACTGTTCGCCATGGGCCTGCACACCTACATCCTTGATGGGGACAATATCCGCCACGGGCTCAGCGCCAATCTTGGTTTCTCGCCGGAAGACCGGACGGAGAACATCCGTCGCGTGGCCGAGGTTGCGAGGCTGCTGATGGACGCGGGCGTGCTGGTCATCACGGCGTTTATTTCACCGTACCGTGACGACCGCCGTTTGGCGCGCTCTCTGGTCGACGAAGGTGAATTCATCGAGGTATTCGTGAGCGCGCCGTTGGAAGTGTGCGAACAGCGCGACCCGAAGGGCCTCTACAAGAAGGCGCGCGCCGGCGAGATCTCCAATTTCACCGGCGTCTCGGCGCCGTACGAGCCGCCCAACAAAGCCGAGATCGTCGTCCATACGGACCAACAGAGCCCGGCCGAATGCGTGGCGCAGATCATTGACTATTTGAAGTTGCAGCACATCGACCAGGATTGGAGTATTTGATCGGCGAGGATTTGCTTCCCACCGGTGCCGTGTTGGGCTAGAGTGCGTTGCACGGAGGATCGGATGGCGAAATCGGGGTCGAAAACCAATCAATCGTTGCAGCCACCGCTGGTTCGGCAATTCTCGGTATTCCTGGAGAACAAGGTCGGCGCCCTGCTCGATCTCACCCGCACCTTGAGCGAATCGAGCGTCCACGTCTGCGGCATTTCCGTCGTGGACACGGCGGACGCGTCCGTGGTGCGGATCGTGGTGGATGATCCGGAGCGCTGCCACGAGGCGCTGGGCAAAGTGGGGATGCCCGTCAACGAATCCAATCTTATTGTGGTCGAATTGCCGCGTGGGCCGGAGAAACTGGACACGGTCTTGCGGTGTCTCGTGGCGGCAGAAGTCAACATTCAGTACACATATTCGTTGATGATCCGCCCGCACGACAACGCGTTGCTGGCGCTGCACTGCGAAGATGCCGACTTTGCCCGGGATGTGTTGTTAAAGGACGGGCACTCGGTCCTCAGCCAGAAAGACATCTCGAGGTAATGACGGACAAACCGGCACCGATCGGCCTGGCCATTGTGATCTGCGACCAGATCATTGAGGACAAGCTTACCGGCAAGAAGTCATTGATCGGGATATTCAACCAGATCGCCGCGCAAACATTTCCCTGCCGTCATCCGCAACTGTGCGTGTATGTCGCGCTGACCGATGGCCGGGGACAATGCGCGGCGCGGATGCGGATCATTCACGACGAGAGTGATGCGGTGGCGGCCGAGGTCAATGGCCAGATTCAATTCCCGGATGCGCATGCGGTTGTGGAATTGAATTTTGGTTTGGTCGGTCTCACGTTTCCGGAACCTGGTGTATACGCGATGGAATTCTATTGCGACGATACGCTTGTGCTCGAACGTCGGTTTCACGTGGTGCATTTCAAACCTCCGCAGGGCCCGCCGCCGTCGGAATTGTAAGAGCGGAATTGTTGTTAGCAGGGCGTGCTCTCGGAGCTACCCGTCTTGGTGGTAACCATTACCGTCACTAGTGATTTCCGCCCGCGAAGAGCCAATTCTGCATTGAATCTGCGGATGGTGTGTGCTTTACTGGCGGCCAGGGTCGAAGCGCAAAGTGGCTGGCGATACACCTGTGCTCGTTTGTCAACGCACGGCAGTCGGGTGGCTGATGAGAAGCGAAGGCGAGGGTCGAACTGTCTTGGGATCGGGTTGTTCATGGCGTGGCGCATTGCGCTGGTTCGCCCGCAGCTGCTTCGTCGTTGCCGTTATTGTTGGATTTCTGCCTTTTGGGGCCAGTGCCCAATACATTGCCAATTTTCAGACCAATATCATCAGCGGGATCACCAGCAACTGGGTCGGCAACGGTTTCTATAACGTCGGGAGCAACACCTTTTCGGATGCCTTGCTCGTGCTCAGCGGCGGCGTGCTCTCCAACGCGAACGGCCTTCTCGGGTACACCGCGACGGCGAGCAACAATTCCGTGGTGGTCGGTGGCACCGGGTCAACATGGCGAAGTGCCACGAATTTGTACGTTGGTTTTTCCGGTTCGGGGAATCGGATCACCCTGACGAATGGAGGCCGGGTATTTGACCAGGCCGGCACGATGGGCTTTACCAACGCCAATGGGAATGGCGCGCTGATTACCGGTTCGAGCTCGATGTGGAGCAACGCGGTATTCCTGTATGTGGGCTACAATGGTGCGGGTAACGAAGTGGTCGTGAGCAACGGGGGGACGCTCTGGGCGGGCACGAGTTACCTCGCCGACGGGGCGCTCAGCAGTAACAACCAGGTGTCCGTCACCGGCACCGGCTCGGTGTGGGCGACCACGAATGCGGTGTACGTCGGCTACAACGGTACTGCCAACGCGGTGCTGGTTTCGGGCGCCGGGCTCGTCAAGGATTTGAGCGTCTATCTCGGCTACTCGGAGACCAGCGGCAGCAACACGGTGGTGGTGTCCGGAGCGGGGTCGGTTTTCAGCAACGCCTTTAACACGTTCCTGGGAGTGGACGGCCCCGACAACCAACTCACTGTCTCCAATGGCGCCTACGCGTTCGACGAGTCGGCCATCATCGGCTTCACCAATTCGAGCTTCGGAAATGTGGCGGTCGTCAGCGACCCGGGGTCGGCCTGGTCGAATACCGTCGCATTGTATGTCGGGTACGAAAGCAGTTTCAATCAGTTGATCGTGAGCAACGGCGCCCGCGTGTTCGGCGCCACCAACTACGTCGCGTGGTTTAGTGTCAGCAGCAACAACAGCGTTTCGGTTGTTGGCACCGGCTCGGTGTGGTCGAGCACAAACTTCCTCTACATTGGTTACGTTGGTTCCTCGAATACGCTCGTCGTCGCCAATGGCGGGCGGACGGCCACCATCGAGACGAGGATTGGGTTCGATCCGCTGAGCACCAACAATGTCGCCATCATCACCGGCAGTGGCGCGGTCATGAGTAACACCCTGAACACGATGGTGGGCTATGGGGGCAACGCCAGCCAGTTGATCATTTCGAACGGCGCCACGGTATACGACTCGGTTGGCTTCCTCGCCTACACGAACCAGAGCGCTCAGGACACGGCGACGGTCACGGGAATCGGCTCGGAGTGGGTGAATACCAACCAGGTCGACGTGGGCAATTTGGGCGCGCTGAACCAACTCTTCGTCGTTAACGGCGGGTTCGTGTACGACGAGAGCATCTACCTCGGTGTTGGCACGGCCAGCAGCAACAACACGGTGGCGGTCAGTGGCGTCGGCTCGATGGTGAGCAACACGTTCAATACATTCCTTGGTTTTCGAGGGTCGGGGAATGTTTTGATCATTTCCAACGGTGCCGGCGTGTTCGATCAAACCAGCTCCATTGGATACACGAATGCCAGCTCCCACAACACGGCCTGGGTGATCGGGACCGGTTCGGTTTGGACCAACACGCTGTTTTCGGCCGTGGGGTACAACGGGTCGTTCAACCAACTTATCGTGTCGAATGGCGGCTCTGTGTGGAGTGGAAATGGCTACATGTCCCTGATCACCGTGGGCAGCAGCAACAACACGGCGACAATCACGGGCGGCGGCTCGGTGTGGTCCACGACCAACGGGCTGTATGTCGGCTATATTGGCTCGTCGAACCAGCTATATGTCCTCGATGGGGGCGCGGCGTACGCGCTGAGCAGTTTTGCGGGATCACTGGCAACCAGCAGTAATGACGTGATTGTTGTCAGCGGCCCCGGCTCGGTGATGAGCAATACGTTTTTCACTTACGTGGGCGATTTGGGCTGGGGAAATCTGCTGGTCATATCCAACGGAGGCACCGTGTTCGACCAGGATGGCATTCTGGCCGACACGACCTCCAGTGACGACAATACCGCGCTGATCGACGGGGCCGGCTCGGTTTGGTCCAACACGCAGTACGTGTACGTCGGTTTATATGGCGGCACGAACCAGATGCGGGTGACGAATGGCGGGGCGGTGTTGGACGAGACCGGCGTCATCGGCTATTCGAATGCGAGCCCGGACAACGTCGTGACGATCAGCGGGCCGGGCTCGACGTGGTCCAATACACTGGCGTTATACCCCGGCTACATGACCGCCAACAACCAACTGATTATTTCCAACGGCGGCACCGTGTTCAGCAGCAATAGCTGGGTGGGCACCTGGCCGGCCGCCAGCAACAACACCGTCATTGTCACGGGGGCCGGCTCACAGTGGCTCAACACCAATGTCTTGTTCCTCGGTTACCAGGGGGCGCGCAACAGCCTGATTATCGAGAACGGCGGCGCGGTGATCGACGGCAACGGCGGGCAGGTCGGCTACTTGCCCGGGGCGAACAGCAACACGGTCCTTGTCACGGGTTCGGGTTCGCTTTGGAGTAACGCCTATAGCGCCGTTGCCGTGAACGAGTTCGGGAGTAGCATCACAGTTTCCAACGGCGGCGCCCTGTACGCCTTTTATGCTCTCGTTGGCACCAATGATTCACTTTCCGTCGTCGGACCGGGCTCCACGGTGAGCAATCCTGCGACGGCAATGTACATCGGCGACGTGGGCCGCAGCAATATTCTCAGCATCACCGCCGGGGGCCTTGTGTACGGCTGTTTCGACTATGTCGGCTACAGCTATGGCACAAACAACCTTGCCGTGGTGTCCGGTGCGGGCTCGTCATGGATCACTACGACGAACCTGGAGATTGGATTGGGCGGTTTCGGCAATCGTCTCGTGGTGAGCAATGGGGGCGTGGTCTTTGGTGGCGCGGCCGGATGTTATCTGGGAGACGGGGACTTTTGGCCCGCCAGCGGCAACAGCGCCCTGGTGAGCGGCACAGGATCGATCTGGAGCAACGCGAGCACTTTCTTCGTGGGCCAGTACAGTTATGGGAACACGCTGGCCATCAGCAACGGCGGCGTGTTGTTCGATACCAACGGCTGGCTCAGCTATGTCATAGCACCTTCCGGACTCAGTTCCAGTAACAACACCGCCACGGTGACAGGCAGTGGCTCCGTTTGGAACAACACGGGCCCGCTGACAATCGGGCAGGGCGGACCGAGCAATCAATTGTTCGTGACGGCCGGCGGACGGGTAATCGCGACAACGGTCTCGTTCGGAGCGAATGTCAACAACCTGCTTCGTCTATCCAACGGAGTCGTCCAGGCGGCAGTGAATGTCGGAGCCGGAAATTCCCTTACGGGATCGGGCACGATCACGGGCAATACGGTCAACTTCGGCACCATCAGCGCGAACATCAACGGGGCCACGCTCACCTTCGCGAATGGGCTGAGCAACCGCGGGTTTCTCGGCAATAGCAGTGGCGGGATCATCGAGGTGTATGGACTATTCTTCAATTCCGGGACCACCAGTTTCACCAACGGCGGGGCCATATTCCATGGGCCGGTACTGTCCGCGCAGGGGACAACGAACAGTTGGAACGTGCCCGCCAACGGACCGTGGGAGCAGGCCACAGATTGGTCGATGGGGGTCGCGCCTTCACCGACGAACGCGGCCATTCTGATTACGAACGCCGTGAGCAAAACGGTAACGGTGTCCTCGAATACGTTCGCGTCCGCCCCTGGCACCGTGACCAATTTTGGGATTACCGTCTCCGGACCCTCGGGATCGACGAATACCCTGGTGATCTCGAACAGCCCGGTCGGAAGCCCGTTCACGGCGGTCACGATGTACATCGCCACAAACGGGATGGCCACCATCACCAACGCGGCGGTCCAGGTCGGCTTGCTCAACGTGGGGACGCTGAACGTCGATGGTGGGTTGCAAGTAGGACCCGGGTCGGTGCTCGACGCTTCGAATGTCGGCACGATGAACGTGGGGTACATCAGCACGGGCGGGTCGATGACCGTCGCGGGCGGGACCGTGCTGTCGGCCGTGACCTTCCTGGACTCCCTCGGCGCCACCGCGATCGTGAGCGGAGCCAGCTCGGTTTGGAGTAACAATACGATGCGGATCTACGGCACGATGATCATCAAAAATGGTGGCTCGGTGGTCACGGCAACGAATGCCACCATCGATACCCTGGCGACCGTGGAGGGGACGGGGTCGGTCTGGTCTGCCTTGGAACTGTACGTGGGCTATGACGGCGACGACAATACCCGGTTGTTCATTACCAACGGTGCCGCCGTTTACAATGCTGTTGGATATTTGGACGAGCTGTTCGGGGAGAGCAATCAAGTGACGGTGAGCGGTAATGGGTCAGTGTGGAATCTGACCTCCGGTCTTTACAGCAACATTAGTAACGAAGGCCTGTTATATATTGGCCTGGATAGCAGTGGCGGCGATGCGTTGAATATCGGGTCGGGCGGGATGGTCATGGCCACATACATCTACCTCGGCGACATCTCTCCCGGGCTACCGGATTTCATCAACATGACCGGGGGCAGCCTGATGGTGGAATCGAATGGATATGAAAATGGCGTGATCAACATCTATAATGGCACGCTGGTGCTCAGTGGCGGCGTGGTTACGGTGAGCAGCCTGGTGCTGGAGACGAACCTGGCGACGGTATCGTTCAATGAGGGAACGTTGAATTCCGCGAAC